>NZ_CP043930.1:600000-1200000 GCF_009720525.1 Gimesia benthica | reverse complement strand
TGGGTTCCTGGAAGCCTATGCTTATTATGGTGTTGACCTAATCAACTTGACGGATTTGACTGTCGGTGGGATTAGCGAACTGGTAGGAATCAACTCTCTGGCGGGTGCGGTTAGTGTTAGAACCTATGGAGGGTTGACGGTCAAGGAAGACATCAGGTCTTCAGATATTCGGCTTTATACTATGGAAGCCGTCGATAATGCGAGTGCGGATCACAACCTGGTGATTGAGTCGGGGGTTGTATTACAGGCGTCGGATTATGCTTCTATTCAGCTGTACTCAAGCGATGATCTGACGCTGGAGCATAACAGCCTGTTGAGTGGGGGTGATATTCATCTCCGGGTTGGTACAAGTGCTCTGGACGGCGAGGGAGGACGGCTCGATTTAAGGGGGCAACTGGTCGAGCGTAATGATCTTGTTAACATATTTGGAGGAACGCTTTCCGATTCATTCTATATTTATCCCGGTCTGGAAAATCAGATCTGGATTGCAGGTGGAGCACCGGGAACGGAAACCTCTCCGGGCGACACCATCTACTATTACACCCCGGAAGGTGTGACCGGCACAGATACGGCTGGCAGTACTACAGGTAGTGGTGTCATCAGCTATTCGGATGGTTTTCAGAACATTGAATATTATGAGATTGAGACCGTAATCAATGCTGGAGTGCCGCCCGTAGTGGATAATGCACACCTGCAGTTGACTGGCACAACCGGTGATGACGTGTTGACCATCAATGCCACAGGGGCTGCTTCCGGTACCTGGCAATTGAATGACGGTCAGGTGAACCCGTTTGCTGATATTGAAAGTCTCACCTTCTTTGGTCTGAGTGGAGATGATCAGCTGGTAATCAATCATCCCGTTGATGGGGTCTTCCAACCGGGCAGTGGCATTAACTTTGTGGGAGGCAGTGAAGGAGAGACACTGGGCGACACTCTGGAAATTGTGGGTGGTAACAGTTTAGAGGCTCAAATGGAGTTTCTGTTTGAAGGTGTGGGGACTGTCTACTATGAGGGAATAACGACTCCTGCGATCCGTTACTTTGATCTGGAAGAAGTTCGCAACCAGGGGACTGTGGAAAATCTCAAATTAAATTACCGTTCAATTAACTCACAGACTTTGACAGTCAATGACGCCGGATCAGGGCTGACGTCCATCGATTCCAATTATGGAACATTGCTGACATTCAGTTCTCCCTCCGAAGCTCTGTCGGTGAGCGTAGAAAGTCATCCTAACTATGACCCGCTCATGACTCTGAATTCCATGGGGGAAGGGTTCCATGCGGATGTTACGATCCTCAATGATAATCAGAATCTGAATGTGATGCTGGGCGACGGTTTAAATCTGGGCAGTGGTGAGATCACTATCTATGGAGAAACGGTCCAGATCGCAGGAGCTGTAAGCGGGGCAGGCGACCTGGATATTGTCGCGATTACAATTGATTTTCCGAATACAAACAGTTCGCTCAATACGGGTGATGGAGATCTCAGGCTGCTGGCAGAGAATACGATTGAGCTCATGGAAGTGATCAGTTCGGGGACCGTCGAGATCACTTCTAAAACTGGTGACATTGCTAACGGTACTGACAGTGTAAATATTAGAGCGTCGCGAGCGATTTTGTCTGCAGTTAATGGTCTCATTGGTGATTTTCTGCGGACTGAGGTCGGAACTCTGGAGGCAGTTGCTTATGGGATCATTGACATCACCAATACCGGTGATCTGATCATTGGGGGCGTTAGTGGACTGGAGGGAGTTGAATCCACAAATGAGCGGGTTTCAGTTCGATCTGTCGGGAGCCTGGAGGTGCTCGAGAATGTATCTGCTCATAAAAGTCTCTTGCTTTGGTCGTTTGACTCGTCAGTAGCCAGTCCGGATGAAGATATTCTGGTTCACTCAGGGGTGACGCTGCAATCGGAGACAGGCTATGTTGCCCTATATTCCGACGATGATGTGACAATTCAGGAACAGGCCCTGCTACAAACGACAGCACATAACATCTATTTCCAAATTAATTATGACAGTGCCGATGGACTCGGAGGTGTGCTGGATCTGGCTGGGGAATTGATCACACTGGGATCCTCTTATCGTACTTTTGTTTATGGCAACTCCCAGGCGGATTTATATAAGATTGTTCCCAGTCTGAGTTCTCAGATCACAGTTCAGGGCTATCATTGGTCTCAGACGGAGACGCTGGATGATGAGTTGATTTATTATGTTCCCCAAGGCGAAGTTGCTACGCACACTGTAAGTGGGACGGATCAGGGGCAGATCTCTTTCAGTGGTTCCTATCAGGATATTACATATATCGGAGTGCATACACACGTTCTGGCCGGCAGCCTGACACTGAAAGGAACAGCGGGTGACGATGTCTTAACGATCAATGCAACTGGTGCCAACTCCGGAACATTTCAATTCAATGACGAGCCGGTTGTGGTGTTCACGGAACTGTCAGACCTGACATTCCTGGGGCTGGAAGGAGATGACCGGCTGGTCATCAATCATCCGTCGGAAGGACTGTTTGCGCCTCTGGGAGGAGTCCTGTTCGAAGGAGGGGGGCAGTCGACGGAAGATATGCTGGAGATTTACGGTGGAACAGCGACTTCAGTTGAACATCGTTTTATCAACGAAAATGATGGCAGCATTTTCTATAACGGCCAGACGACAGCAGCGATTACCTACACGGGGTTGGAACCGGTGCTGGATACGATTGCCGCGATCGATCGCAGCTTCAGTTTCACTGGCGATGCAGAGACGATCACGCTGTCTGATGATGGCGATACGGGGGATGGTGAGACTCAAATTGATTCCACGCTCGGAGAATTGGTTGTCTTCACAAATCCGACTGGCACGCTGACAATCAATACCGAAGTCTTCGGCGGTACAGGATCGGATACCATCATTGTCAACCCGGTCGATTCGACTTTCACGGCTAATCTGACAATCAACGCCGGTAACGACGATTCGGTGACACTGAATACGATTGATTCTGGACCTGGAAATGTGGAGCTGAATGCCAATGAGATTAACATCGATGGCACCCTGACAACCAGCGGCATGGTTGCGATCCAGGCTGATTCTCTGATCCGTTTTGCAGAAACCGGTGTCATTGATGCTACGGCAAATACCGTCCAGCTCACTGCAGGTCTCGCGATTCAACTGGGAAAGATCATTACAGCGGGGGATGTCTGGCTGATTTCAACAGGCGGTGCGATTCTTGATAATTCTTCAAGTGAAAACACCCTGATCCAGAGCGACAGTCTATTTTTGCAGACGGTAACAGGAATCGGTGGGGCAGGTGATGCGGACATCGATATCGAAGCCAATCACATCACGGTCGACTCATACCAGGGGCCGATCATGATCGACAACTTCGGAGACCTGTTTATTCAGCTTTCAGATTTCCCCAATCTCATTCTCAATGAGGATGCTGGCGAACAGACGATTCCTCTCTCTCTGATTACGACTGCGGGAGGCACATCCCAACCGTTAAGCGTGACGGCCACGAGCAGTCAGCCATCCCTGATTCCGAATCCCCAGATAAACTATCTCGCCGGCGATACCACAGACAGCCTGGTTTTCACACCGGCGCCGGAGCAGACCGGGACCGCTACGATTACCCTCGTGATAACAGATGGAGGTGCGGATCATCTGCTGGAGACCACGGGAGATAACCGATCCATTGAGCTGACATTCGACATCACCGTCAGCCCGCAGAATGATGACCCCGAACTGGATCATCTCGACGATCTCTTGCTATGGACGAATGCACATGAGCAGACGGTGGTATTGAGTGGAATTACCGCCGGTGGTGGCGAAGTGCAGCCCTTGCGTGTCACGGCGGAAAGCAATAATCCGGGGTTAATTGCAAATCCGGTGGTCAACTATTCGTCGGCGGATGCAACCGGCAGTCTAAGCTTCACTCCTGTCGCTGATCAGACGGGGACCGCTACAATTACGGTCATCGTAGAAGATGGTGGCCTGGATGGTGATCTGGAGACAACCGCTGACAATGCCACATTGACTCGAACGTTTGTTGTTACAGTGCGAGAGCTGGAAACCGTCTCCTTGCGGGTCATGAACAATCCAACTGTAACTGACGCGAATGGAGAAACGGAATCCTTGTCCGCTGAGGTGGAATGGCTGGGTGAGTGGGACAGTTACTGGCTCGAACTCTGGGTGAGTACCGAAGACCTGAACTCCCAGGGGATCGCATCGGTTTCGCTGGACCTGGCGTATCTGACGGATCTGACCTCAGCGACCGGCATCGAATTCGGGGCAGCATTTTCCCAGAATCAGTCCGGAACGATCAACGACGAAGACGGTCTGGTCGAAGGTCTGTCAGCGACAACCGATTTAACGGACCTGGGAATCAATACGCTGCTGCTGTTCGCACGAATCCGATTTGAATCACTGGCCGAGGATAACGTTCTGCTGGATCTGGAGGGGCAACGCATTGGTCCGCATGATCTCGGTTTCCAAATTCAGAATTCGCAGATCGGACTGGGAAGTGAGCGGGTGAGCCAGAACGCGAACGTGGATCATTCCGCTGCTGTGATCTGGGCCAATCCCTATGACCTGAATGATGATGACCAGATCGGCTTCCGCGATCTGCTGCTGTTTGCGAGTGTTTACAACAGTTTCACTGCGGAGTCGAGTTCACAGTATGCCTGGTTCAGCGACTTTAACCGGAGTGGTCGCGTCGCTTTTCGAGACCTGATCTTACTGGCCACGAATTACAATAAATCAAAAGTGCAGCAGCAGGAAGTGATTTATCCCAATAATTACCCCCAGGATTGGGATCAGCAGCTGCAGGTTTCATCGCTCCTCGATGCCCCGCAATCGACAAAAATCTTGACTCAAGACCAGGCACAGACCGCTCTGCAGAGTGCTGTGGATGATATGCGACCAAAACTGTCCGAGGAAGGACAGCAGAAGCTGGCACAGGTTCAGGTCGAGGTTGTCGATCTGTCGGGGAACACACTGGGCAGGGTAGAAGGGGACACGATCTATCTGGATGCCAGTGCGGCCGGCTATGGCTGGTTTGTTGATCAGACGCCCTGGGATCACAGTGAGTTTCAATATGACAGCCAGCTGTCGTTAATCGCCTTGCCTGACAGTGAGGCTGCTGGTTTGATTGATCTCTGGACAGTAATTCGTCACGAACTGGGGCACCTGCTGGGTTATGAACATCAGGAAGAAGGACTGATGGAAGCGGTGCTGGATCCGGGCGAACGAAAGTTAGCAGACTGGTCAGAGGAGTCCGATGACTTTTTTGCATCCCTGAAAGACGATAACGGATTTCTGGTATTTTAATCCTTTGTTTCCATTCTCCATGCTGGCCAGAATTACTGTTTACCAGACTGGAGAGAATTTAATTTGTGCCATCTGTGGTTGCTGACTAAAATGGGGAAACATGAATTAACGTCAACAAGCCTGCTGTTTCCATAAGACTTAGCATTCGTAAGACGAAAAATAAGCTCAGTTTATAAACACAGCTGGAGGATACAGGATTCACTGACCCGCCTCACTCCAACCAATGGTCTTTGCCCAAAATCATGTTTTTAGTAGTTTAACCCCTCTTGCTCCATTTATTTCTTTCTCAATTGAGCCAGTTTGCCCGCCATGACAATGACTCTGGAACAATTTATATCCCAGCTGGAGAAAAGTGGTGTTCTTTCTGAGGAGGAAATTGCTGCTTTACAGGATTCACAGTCCTCACCTGTAGAGTTAGCCGAGGACCTGGGTAAGCTGCTGGTCCAGCACAAAAAAGTCACCCGCTTGCAGGCCCAGATGGTCTACCAGGGACAGGGAGATAAGCTCCGCTTTGGGAACTATGTGATTCAGGACAAGATCGGCTCAGGCGGCATGGGCGACGTCTACCTGGCGAAGCATCGTCGGATGCAACGCGAGGTCGCGCTCAAGCTTTTACCGACGGCAATGGCGGAGGATCAGCATGTAATCCGTCGCTTTCAGCGCGAGGTCCAGGCGGCAGCGAAACTGTCTCACCCTAATATCGTCACGGCATACGATGCAGACGAGGTCGACGATACTCACTATCTGGTGATGGAATATGTGTCAGGCACCGATCTCTCCGAGCTGGTGAAAAAGCAGGGCGTGCTTTCAGTCGGGCAGGCACTGGACTACATCCTGCAGGCGGCCAAAGGTCTCGAGTACGCGCACCAGGCAGGCATTATTCATCGCGATATCAAACCCTCCAACATGCTGCTCGACAATAACGGGACGATTAAGATCCTGGATATGGGCCTGGCCCGCATCGATGAAGTGGATGAAGAGAACCCGGCCACCGCGCTGACTCAATCGGGCAGTGTTATGGGTACCGTTGATTACATGTCGCCTGAACAGGCCCAGAGTACGCATACTGCCGACAACCGCTCCGATATCTACAGCCTGGGCTGTACGCTCTATTATTTACTGACCGGTAACTCGGTCTATGGCGGACAGACGGTCGTCAACCGCATCCTCGCCCATCGCGATCAGCCCATTCCCTCTCTCACTTCGGCAAATGTGCAGGTTCCCCCCAGTGTCGATGCCATCTATCAGAAGATGATCGCCAAGCTGCCGGAAGACCGTTTTCAGTCGATGCAGGCCGTGATCGACGCGATCGAAAAATGCGATCTGCTGAATCCTGCTTCAACCATGAATTCGAAGCCTTCAGATCCGGAACTGCAAAAGTTCCTGCAGTCACAAAAAGGGGAGTCCAGCCCGACAATTGTCATGCCGGCCGGAGAAATCGAAGCAGGCACACAGGACCCCAACCCGACTTCCGATTTTCTGAATAACACCCTGAACGGAACCGCCTTCCAGCCGCTACAACGCCCCCGGAAGTCAAAGAGCAAACGGGGCAGGGTCATCGCAGGACTGGCGCTGGCTGGATTCGTCTTTATGGCAGGGATCGTGTTCAAACTCGAGACACCCGCAGGGACAGTCATACTGGAAGTCGATCAGCCAGCAGCGGCCGGTGCGATGGTCTCTGTGGATGACGAACAGAAAATCACGATCAGCACGGGGAAAAACCAGGAACCGATTCAGGTCACAGCCGATGCGAAAACGCACACCCTCAAAGTGACCAAAGGGGGCTTCGAAACCTTCACCCGCCAGTTCACCGTCAAGTCGGGTAAAACAGAAACCATCAAGGTCCGCCTGGTGCCGCTGGCTGTTGCTGACACAGCAGAGTCAGACCCGGTGATGCCATTTCCGATGTCGGATCGGGAGATCGTCGAGTGGATACTGAGTGTGGGAGGGGCTGTCGCCATCAATGCAGAGAATCTTCTGGTTACCAGTATCAAAGATTTTCCAGATCAACCAGTTGACTTCTTACTGATCGACCTGGGTGATGCCACTTTCGCAGCCCACGATCTGCAGCGTCTGGCCAACCTGAGTTGCCTTTTCGACTTAGGGCTCAATGGGAGTTCATTACAGGAACAGGATCTTAAATATTTCAAATATCTTAAGAATTTAAACGGACTGAATCTGCATGAGTTTAAGATCGAAGGAGACGGTCTAAAACATTTCAGTGATCTAGGGAAAATGCAAAATTTCCGGATGAATCTTTCGACGATCACTGGGGACGGATTTAAATATTTCACAAAATTAAACCTAATAAGTATTGCAGTCTACAAATCGTCTATTAGCCACGCGGCTCTGCAGAGTATCGGAGAGCTGGAACAGCTTATTTCCCTAGATCTATCCAGTTCACAAATTGATGATGCCGGTCTGGGATATCTCACAGGCCTGACAAAACTTGAGAAGTTATTTATTCATGCAAATCATCAGATTACAGATGAGGGTTTGAAGCACCTGAAAGGGATGCGGGATTTGCAAGTACTCACTGTGACAAATGGTCAGATAACGGACGAGGGGATAATGTACCTGCAGGGGATGCGGGATCTGGAAGTACTCAATGTGGGAGGGACTGGCATCACCGATGCCGGTCTGAAACAGATCGCCAGACATAAAAATCTAGTTGAATTATTAGTTTACAATATCAGGATCACTGATGCCGGCCTGGAGCAGCTCGCTAATTTAAAAAAACTCAATGATCTAAGTCTGATAGCCATACCTGTCACCGATGCTGGCTTGAAACATCTCTACGGGCTGCAGCAACTGGAGAAACTCGAACTACAGCAGACCCAAGTCACGCCAGAAGGCATCGCCGCTCTGCAGAAAGCCCTGCCGGAGTGCAAAATTGCCAGCGATTTCAAAACGGAATGAGCTGCCCCAACGATACGCCACTAAAGCGTTGTACTTGCACTAAAAGTCGAGTCTGTGGTACTTGGGACTATTGGTAAAAATCTTTAGAACCCCGGCGAGGGCTGGCACTGGCTGCAAACCAGAATCCTAATCGGACGCTGGACTGAAGACAACGATATTGAATGGGAGTCGTCTGAACCGATCGAAGATGATGGTAAACGCTCAGTCCGCGGATTGTATGAACCGACTCTGGCTCAAATGCCAGATGGTAACATCATCTGCATTATGCGAGGCAGTAATGGAGGTAAGAGAGATCCATCGAACAAACTACCCAGTAGGAAGTGGATCAGCATCTCTAAAGATGGCGGACACAAGTGGAGTAAGCCAGAGCCCTGGGCCTACTCTGATGGCGAACTTTTCTTATCTCCCTCTTCGATGTCTGAACTAATCACTCACTCAAATGGCCGTACGTACTGGATTGGAAACATCAGTGATACCTGGTGGCTTGAAAACCGCGATGAAAAAATAAACCCTCAGGCCAATCATCCCCGCTGGCCTCTGGTCATCGGAGAGGTCGATCCAAAGACTTATGGAATCATTCGAGATAACTTAGTTGTGATTGACACTAAACAACCTAATGAAAAAGATGTGAACCTCTCACACTGGCACTCTTTTGAAGACCGCCAGACTGTTAACATCATCATCACCACGTCTCGGGCGAGTAAGGGTTACAAAAGCCGTACTCCTGTCATTTATACGATTGGTGTTGAAGCGGGCCGTCCACACGAATGAAACCGTTTACGCTATTTCATGTATTGTTGATTTCATGGCTGTTCCGATTCCGCCAGCAGTTTGTTGAGCCGGCATTATCTTTCTTCAACTCGTTGAGAAGTTTCGCCTGATCCATCCGAAAACCGCCGTAGTCCCGAAGTCTATTGTCGTATGCCTGCAGGTGAATTCTCAGATTTATATACATCAGGGGAATCATCGTCTCCAGGGCGAGAGGGACTTCAGCATAACGTAGTCTGGAAATGATCTGTTCGGATAAAGACGTTTGGTGGGCATGTTTGCATCCTACTCAATTTATCCAGAAGCCAGAACAGTTGATCAAATTCCGATAGCGGTTAAAGGAGACAGGTCATAAATTGGTTATGCAATTTCCTGACTCGTTTCTGAGAATTATTTACGATATTCAGGACAATCGGAAAAAACCATAAAGTTTAACTGACTTTTATCCGAAAAGATAGACATATAAACCTTTTTGCATTAGAAGGTTGGGTACAGTCTTTGATCGACACTGCTGCAGCATTACAGGGCTTGTGGTATAGATTTCGTGATAAAACACAGAGGGACACCGTTTTGTCTGCAATCAGCGATCATCCTCAAGTCCTCAAAGGTTTCAAAGCGTTACCCTGGTACACTCATTTTTTCCGTGATCCACTCTCATGTTGCGCTGAGATGCATCGCACATACGGCCAGATATTCGCCGTAGGATCCCCGGTTCCTTACAGACGAAAACAGCGTAAATTTGTCGTTGGATTTGGACCGGATAACAACCGTCGAATCCTCCAGGATGAGAAGACGTTTCGTCTAGGTTCGGTCGGTATTCGTGGCCCGCGGGACTCCGGGCTGAATCGGATTCGCGTTGGTTTCAATGTGCCCCAAGTTAACCAGCAGAGGTCCCTGCGAAAAACTGTTTTTCCTGCATTTCAAAAGCATGCCGTCCAGGAGTATCAGTCCGATATTGTGGCCTTGACGAACGAACTCATAGGTCGCTGGTCTGACGGGCAGGAAGTTGAAATCTGGGAGCAGATGCGTACCTTATCTGGAAACCTGTCCTGCCGGTTGCTGTTTGGACGTGAATCTCTGGAAGACTCCCGCGCATTGGGTGAGTCTCTTCAACTGTTTATGCAACAGAGTTATGTATCGCCAGCTTCGCTTCGATTAAATTTGCCGGGAACTCCCTATCGCGATTTAATCCGGCGTGGAGAGGAGATCACCGCAACGATTCAGGAAATGCTGGATAAACGACAGGCATCGATTGCTGCCCGCTCAGACGTTCTGGAGATGATGGTCCGCGCCTATCAGGGCGACTCCGACTCTGAATTGATTCCTGACCTGATTGGTCCAGCTACATTTCTATTCGTAGCCAGTTTTGAAACTGTCGCGAATGCAATGACCTGGACACTCTTTCTGCTGGCTCAACACCCAATTATTATGGGTGAATTATTCGATGAATTACACCACGTTCTGGCCGGTGATGCGCCAACGATCCGACAATTAGACCAGCTACCCTTACTAGATGCCTCGATCAAGGAAGCCATGCGAATCTTGCCACCCGTTCCAATTACCTATCGAGTCGCCCGCAAAGAGGCAGAACTGGGTGGTGTCCGGGTCCGCCCAGGTGATAGAGTCATGTGTAGTCAGTATGTCACACACCATATGTCGGATCTTTTTACGGAGCCGAACCGATTTGATCCGCTGCGGTGGTTTACGATCAAGCCCAATACTTATGAATATTTCCCATTTGGGGCGGGGCCTCGAAGTTGCCTGGGATACACACTGGGGATGACGATTATCAAGATCAGTCTAGCAATGATTCTGCAGGCGTTTCGATTAGCAGTGGTACCGCAATCTCGAATCGATCGAATGGTTAAGCTGACGCTGAGCCCGAAAAGCGGTATTGCAATGCGTGTCCATCAGCAAGACCGAAAGTTCGCAGCTGTCCCTGTGAAGGGGAATATTCATGAGATGGTTGACTTTACAAGAGCAGAATCAGGTAAAACAGGCTTTCCCTCGATCAAGTATGGCAAATCAAACATTTCTAAATCAGTCAACACGTATGGAGATGCTGCCTGATGAAAATTTTAAATGGAAAGAGGGCTCTGATTACCGGAGCCGCTGCGGGGATTGGCCGTGAAATTGCGATGAGTCTGGCGCGAGAAGGCGTCAATGTCTATTTGCTGGATATCGACGAGGCTGGCCTGTTGCCCGTCGTCGAACAGGCGAAGGATGCAGGCGTGGCAGTGATTGGGAGATACTGCGACCTTTCCGATACGACTCAGATCACAGACTGCCTGAAAGACCTGCTTTCGGAGTGGGGGGGGCTCGATATTCTGGTCAACAACGCCGGGATCGCCTGCTATGGCCCCACCGATGAGATGACAGAGCAGCAATGGAACCAGCTGCTGGGTGTCAACTTACTGGCGCCGATCGAGTTGACTCGCCAACTACTGCCAACTTTGCTGTCGCAGAGCGAATCCCATATTTTAAATGTCGGGAGTTTAGCGAGTCTGGTTGCCGGCAGTAAACTCACGGCTTACAACATTAGTAAGTTTGGCTTGCTGGGACTTAGTGAATCCCTGCTGGCAGAATATGGTCGCAGTACTCTGGGGGTGACAGCATTGTGTCCCGGGTTTGTAAATACCCAGATTTTTCAGAACTCACCTCGTATCGGAAGTTCGCGTCAGGTTCGCACTCCACCTGCCTGGCTCACAACGACACCTGAAACGGTCGCAGCCAAAGCAGTTCGAGCCATCCAGAAGAATCAGCCGCTTGTGGTTGTGACGCCTTTGGCAAAATTTCTCTGGTTCTGCAAGCGTATGATGCCGTCATTATTTCTGAAAGTAATGAGGCGACGACCCAAAAAACGACATTCGAAGACAGCATGTGAATTACATCCTTCACCTGAGTTGCTTACCGAAAGCGGGGGGCAGCGGGCTGCCTGAACAGCCGGTAAATAACAATTGCATAAACCAGCCTTATCTGGAGTCAAGAAAATGGATCCTAAAAATCGAAAGCGTGCCTGGTGGATCATCACTTGTGGACTGATCCTGAAGTTCGGCAGCCCGGCCGTATTCCTGATCAATCTGGTTGAGCCGACAGAAACACTGGTGTTTCTGGGGCCGTACCTGCTTGGTACCGCGACCTACCTCTGGGGATGTAGTGCCTACGCCGTTGCCAAGAATCGCCATGCCGCCTGGGGGTGTGCAGGATTGTTCTGTGTCCTGGCACTTCCACTGTTAATTCGACTGAAAGTACATCACTCCGATTTGATTGTCCGGGCGTAATCGATAGTTGAATGGACTGAATCGGGTCCAGTCAGACACGAAAGCTCATGGCTGTCTGTCCAGCGCGCGACCGAAACACAAACACGCCGCCATCGTAACAGCAGACAGACGTCGGCCAGCTGCTCTGGTCAGCAAAGACAACACTCTTGTCCAAGCGACCATCGCCATCTTGCAGCATGCGAATGATGCCGGCGTACTTTTTGCCCCCTCTCCGGGTTCAGCTTGGTCGGCTCTTGAGAAAAGGGATACCCATGCATTTCCGCGACAAACATGCGACCATGTTCGTCAAAGCAGGCGTCCACGGGATCCCCGACACTTGGCTCCGCAGCCACCATTTCCAGTGTAAAGCCTTTGGCTAGTTTGAATGTATCCAGAGCCTTGTCCGGTGCAGTGGATGGAATGCGTGGCATGTCCTCTTTGGTCACTTTGCGACTGATTGTTTCCTGAGCATGGCAGTCGTGATCAGTCGTCAGAGTGAGCGATGCAATAATGAGCGCAAATGGCAGGAAGAACGAGTATTTCATAATGATTCCGGTAGGCTTGGTTTCTGATATTATTTCGGAGACCTGGAAATAATATATTGTAGTTTCAATGAATCTGGGAAGCTTGCATCTATACAAGAATTATAATGGCTGGGAACAACTCACTTCAAGGTATTGCAAATTGAGTCAGCGTTAATCACCGTGACCTAGCCCCCTTAACCGAGTCCACCTGAAATGTGGTAACATTTCAATTTTGGACATAGTTTAGGGAGTATGAAAAATGCCGAGAAAACGATTTACTGTTCATCCGACTTTCGTGGAACCGCAGCTAAATGGAGATTTTCGATGGTAACAATAATTCCATCTACACTTTCAAAGCGACTCAAAGTGTTGCTGGTCGGCAACCTGTTGATGGTCTTCGGAATTCTTTGCATCTCAATCGGTCTTTTGGGAGTAGGCAGCTGGACTGTAGTCGCATGTCTATCAGCAGTCTCGGTGAGCATTCTTTTACAGTTGGTCGCTATGATCAGAGGTCGCCCACGAGTCATTGTTACAGAGGATGGGTTTGTTTTCGAGAAACTATTTCAAAGAGATTCCTGGCGATGGGACGACATTGAGGGGCAATTCATTGTGATCAGTATTGGATGGGACAAGTTTGTGGGCTACAAGCTGAAACCCGAAATACTGGCCCTTAGCGGGAGGAAATCTATGTCTGCATGGTCCGGTTGTCATGGCATAGTGGGGGGCAACACGCTGGCAGGCACAACGGAGGAACTTGCGGATCTGCTGAACAAGGTAAAAGATCGTTAGGATTTGGATATGTAGTCTAAAAGATCGTCTGATCATTGCGAGAGATTATTAAAGGGGGCAGGGCTGAATGGCACTGTCATTTTCCGATTTGTCCGTACGTTGGTCTATGACAGAAAAAGATCTACAGTAAAATTATTTCTGTCTGGAGTTGGTCTATCTTTATAGGTGATAGATGCTGCTGGAACTCGTGGTGGTACTATTGAGTACTTTCAATGATATTCCGGTTTTCGTCCTTCTTTACGGGGAAACGGTGTTTTGAATTCGAATATGGGAAGAACGGATTCAGTTCAGCACGACTAGGTGTTCATCGAGCGTAATTTAGCAGATGTTCGCAATAACGAACGTTTATAAAATCTCTCAACCGTCCCGCTTGCAGAGTATAACCTCTCCTGCAGTCTGACCTGGTTGTGAAACCACAGAAATCGGGAGGAGGTCAACTGCGAGTTGTTCCTTAGCGTGGCGGAAGCTCACTGGTGGCTTGACTACAACCATCTTAGATTGCATAGTGCATTGGATTACCAGACCCCTGCGGCATTTGACGCGCAGTGTTCTTCTTCCGTTCAGCCTACGGCCTCACTCCAGAAGAACACCGGCCCCATGAACCCCGATTCTCTCACTCAGGCTGGTACTAAGATCGGGGCAATGTCACTTGATTAGGAATCGTCACCATGCGTGCTGTTGGATTATTCTTTGTTTGTGTTGTTTTGTTGCTGACTTCGACTGCGTATTCCCAAACAGGTCGCCAGAATGATGCACTCGTGCGTTATGCCCGGACTGCGGTTACAAGAACCGAGAAGGCGTTGTCGGACTTGCTTCGTTTTTACGATGCCGGTGGCGTTTCTCCAGACAAGGTGCGGGAAGTCCGCGAGGCATTGGCTGAATCGAAGATTCTGTTGGCTGAAGCAGAAGGAAACCAACGCGAAGTGGTCGCACAATTGCGGTTTTTGGTCGAGCAGGACAATGCCGCTTTGCAGCAATCGCGTAACGCGGCCGCTCAAGGAGCGATCAGCGCGGCTCAACTGGCGATCATTGAACAAGAAGCGGTTTATCGCCGCGTGCGTCTCGCGAATGCATCAGGGGACAAGCAGGCGCAAATCCGCGCATTGGGTCAATTGACTGCGACTGTGAAAATATCGGCGGAAGCAAACGCTCGGCTCTTCGCACAAAAACAGATCGACCGGGCCACATTACGCCGGTCGCAGAAAGAACTGGCCCAAGCCTATTACGAATTGGCAGTCGTCAACGACGATAAAGAGAGCGTGATCAAATACCTCGGAATCCTAGTCGCCTTAAATCAGGAAGAATTGCAGGCGTCCTACGGCAGATTGTCGCCAATAGCCATTGCCGATCTCAAACGTGTAACGATCGACTTGGAGGCTGAATTGGCCTTTGCGAATGGCAAGATGAGCGAGTACCAGAAAAAGCTTCAGACATTGGTGCAACTTGATCAACAGGCAGTACAGCGTTCGCGGTCCGGGGCACTCGGAGCATACGAAACGGCCCAGCGACAATTCGATTTGGCGGATTCACAAGCACGACTGGCGACGGCAAAGAAGGGCGAGTAGCGAGGCTGGAGCCACGAGAGACTAGATGTCGATCCGCCAATCGGTGTGGCATGGAATCGGAGTTTTGTGGCAGACTTCCGAGAATTTACAGTTTCTCAACTGAGACCGGGAGGTCTCTTATGCCAGGCAAGGCAGCCAAGGTGGTCATTGACCTGCCCCGTCACATACAAAACCCTCTTCTTAAAGACTTTTACTTGGGCTGATTCTGGGAGCCGTGAAACGAAAGGAGCTTACAAAAGTTCGAGCCTCTACGGTGATTTTGAGGTGACTCAAGGCTTTCGAACTTTTCTGGAATAGCTTAAGACAGCCGCGACACCGGTATCTAAGGTGAGCTACGTCAACTGTGCGGCCCTGCCGTCGTAGAAGGTTCCGCAGAGCACGGAAATAGGTCGTCCATCGAATGTGAACTGTGTCTCAGTGGGGGACAAATAAAATGACATCTCCTTATTTTACAGCATGTTACTACCGAGACCCATTTTACCACCATGATTCAACTTTTTCATCCACTGCTGACATTGATCGCTACTGCTTCCGACAGCCTGTTGGCTAAATACGTCCTCTATTTGAAAAATGAGAACCGGATTCTGCGGGACCGTATCCCTGGAGAGATTCATACAAAACCTCACGAACGTGCGCAGCTCCTGAAATATGGCAAGCCGCTCGGAACGGCGATCAACGAACTGATCACGATCGTCACTCCCGGCACCTTCCATCGCTGGGTACGGGAAGAGAAACGAAGCCGGAAGAAAAAGCTCATTGGTCGGTCAGGAAAGAGTGCCGTACTGCGAGAACTTGTTCTCAAGATCGCCCGTGAAACGGGGTTCGGCTACACTCGCATCCTGGGTGAACTTAGGAAACTCGGCATTTCCCGGATCTGTCGTCAGACGGTGAAAAATATCGTCAAGGAAGCAGGGATCGAGCCGAGTCCGAAACGAAGTACCGGCACCTGGGACCAGTTTCTCAAAACTCATTCGAAAACGCTCTGGGCATGTGATTTCTTTACGAAACGAGCCGTGACACCGCGGGGGCTAGTCGATTTATATGTGTTAGTTTTCATGCATCTTGAGACGCGTGAAGTCTTTGTGACACCCTCAACGCGAAGTCCGGCTTCTGCCTGAGTCACGAAACAGGCAGAAGCATTTGTAAACCACGTTGCCAACCGGGATGAGAGGCCAACCTGCCTGATCCATGATCGAGACACGAAGTTCTCAATTAGGTTCAAGCAGTTTCTAAAGAACAAAGGCATCCAGCCGAAGAGGCTACCGATCCGATCTCCCAATCTGAATGCCCGGGTCGAAAGGTTTGTGCAAACGATTAAATACGAAGCCCTGAATCATTTCATCGCATTTGGCAAGACGCATCTCGATTATCTAGTTTCGGAATTCGTTGACTATTACAACAAACATCGAGCGCACAGCTCACGAGAACATCTGCCGCCCTGTTGTGCCAATCAACCGCCGGAATTCGAGGTGATCAAGCTTAATGAGATCCATTGCGAGGAACATCTCGGCGGGCTGATCAAGTCGTATAAGCGGATTGCGGCGTAGATCAAATCAATAAGCAAGTGATTTCTTCATGCTGACCGTACGTGCGTTTTCTTCGAAAAGGTCGCAACCAACAGTCCTTCACGTCAGTTCTTGCACCAGATTTTGTTTTCAAAGATCAATAGGCTATGGGACTTAACGGGCGACAGTCTTTTTGTACCCAACGAATGTCCTGACAAATAGCAGGGCTATAGGCTATGCAAACAGTTCTTTGACAGGTAGACCGCCATCTGTAATGGGAATGGGTCTATCGTTGGCATAGAGATTCTTCGTGTAGTCGATCCCCAGAGAGGCGAGAATCGTGGCAAAGAAATCTGGGAGATCCACTGGGTTTTCGACGATTTTCTTGGAAAGCTCGTCGGTCACTCCCCATGCGCCACGGTGTGCCAGACCGCCGCCGGCGAGAACACAGCTGAATGCGGTTCCCTGATGTCCCCGTCCTCCGCCGCTGTCAAATTCCGGTGGACGACCAAATTCCGTCGTGATGACGATCAGAGTCTTATCCAGGAGTTTTTTCTGTTCGAGATCGGAAATCAAGGTTGCGACTGCTGTATCCATTTCCTGGATCAGTTTGTGCTGCTGCAAAATCCCCTCGTAATGCACATCCCAGCCAGCCCCGTTTAGAAAGTTCAGGTTATGCGAGACTTCAATGAATCGAACACCTCGTTCCACAAGCCGGCGGCTTAACAGACAGCGCTGACCAAATTCTCCACCGTACCTTGTTCGCAGTTCTGCTGGCTCTTTATCCAGTTGAAAGGCCTGATTAAATTCCGGCCCACTCAGCTTCAAACTTTGTTGAATAGCGGCTTCATAGTCGCGTACTTTCTGTTCGCTGGCTGCTTTTCCTTGTTTCTGTAAAACAGCCAGGAATGATTCTCGTCGCGCCTGTCGGTCAGATGTGATATGATCTGGTCGAGACAATCCTGCCGGACCTTCATTGGTATTGGTCAAATAGAGATAGCCATGGCCGGCCCCTAGAAAGCCTGGACCACGTGTCACATTCGGATAACCGATTAAGACATAAGGAGGAGCGCCGTCAGAGACCGCGCCTCGTTCGTGGGTTACCAACGAACCAAGCGAGGGATAGGTGACTGTACCACTAATAGAGCGACCGGTGTGCATGCGATTTGTGGCGGCAGCATGTTCGTCTATCGATTCATGATTGACCGTTCGCACAGCCGTAACACGATCCATCAGGGGAGCCAGCTTCTTAAGATGCTCACAAAGTTGCACACCCGGCACTGCGGTATCGATTGAGTCATAGTAGGCTCCCGCCTTCCTGGTCTTGGGATCTCCTTTTCGCTTGGGATCAAAGGTGTCAATCTGTCCCATCCCCCCGCCAAGCCAGATCGAAATCACATGCTCGGCTTTGCCGCGAATCAGTTTTGATGAGGTTTCACCCAGACTGAATTTTGAGGTCGCCAGTCCGCCCGCTAATGCCACTCCCGCGGCCAGGCACTCGCGTCGATTGAAAGAGGGTACCGCACATTGATTTTTTAATGATTGCATCTCGTAATGCCGTGTTTGAGGTCAGTTAAATCAAGAAATAATACTCAGAAACATCTCACAGGTCGAGAAAATGAATAGAGATCGCTAAGGAACCCAGACAAATTCCCGATGATTCATCAGACTCCAGATAATGTCTTCATAAACTTCCCGCCATTCGGGACGTAAACGCGGATCGGCTGGTGGCCCCTTACGGACACGTCGCTCCACCTTCTGCTGGATAGTATTAGCTTCCGGTCGCAAGTGGTTAAACCAGGTCACCTGCGGTAAGGGAGATGGTTCTTGAACAGGCACGATTTCGTCTGCCGGCAGCAGACGGGAATCAAACCCTTGAGCCAATGCGTTACTGAATGTATTCAGTTCTTCCTGGTTTGGGTGACGACATAGAAAACGAAGATATAACGCTTCAATGATTTCCTCAGACTTCCTGCTGTCGACAGCCAACTGGGCCAACTCACTTTGATCTGACACACGAATGAGGTTCATGGAAAGAGTACCGTTCGCCAATACTCCCGGTTGCAGTACATTCGGCTCCGTTTCGCGATGCATGATCGGTTTCTGACGAGATCCAGTCCAGCCGAACGCCTCCAGAACATCAGTGACGGTACGGGCATAAGGCAGAGAGAGGCTCGGCCGGTCTCGCTCATTCTTTAAATCCGCAAACATCCAGGCACGGCTGGGGCGTCCCAATGACAGACGATTGCTGACGTCTCGTTGACCATCGTGCACAAAGGTAAGTTCTTCAACGTCCAACTGTTTTCCGGTCGCGGTATGCATGGCATCAACAATCTGTTCCGCAGTCAGTCGGCGTTTCTCAGGAGCAGTAAAGAACCGCAGCGCTTCAGGTTTCGTTCCGTTGTTTCCAGTCGCTTCTCGCTGGTAAACTTGAGAAGTAACAATCAGGCGAATGACGTGCTTCAGATCATAGTCATGACTGATAAACTGGTGTGACAGCCAGTCCAGCATCTTCGGATGACTTGGTTTGCGGCCTTCCCAGTCATAAACTGGCTCCACCATTCCTGTCCCGATTAGCTGTTTCCACAAACGATTGACGACCACATAGGCAAAACGTTTGTTTTCCGGTGCAGTGATCAACGCAGCTAACCGTTCCCGCGTGTCCTGTGGGTTGTACATGAGCCTGTCAATTTTCGGACCATCAACGGCTCCGGTAACACTAGCAAACGGCCAGTCTGGCTGAATCGTTTCGTCCGGCTTCAAAGTGACCCGAATCAGAGACTCTCTGGCTTTCTTTTCAAAGAATGCATCAGGCACGCGGCTGGTCGAGGGGACCGTCAGAGGTTTACGGTTCAGCATCGCAGCCAGTGAGAATAAATCGCGCTGAGTCGTGCTGTGATAGGGGGAGTCGTGGCAGCGTGCACACTGAAGTTCGATTCCCAGAAATGCGGACGCGATGATATGCCCTTTGGCAGCAAAAGGCGAATCATTTTCTGCAGCAATTGCAAAACCGGCGCTGCCACCTTCATGCGGACTGCCGCGCATCAGTAAAAGTTCCGTCACGATTCTGTCGAATGATTTATTATCGCGTAAGGCATCATACAGAAACCAGCGAAAGGGGCCTGTGCTGTTCAGCGAGGCATTCAGTAAGGTCGGATTCTCAGCCAGTAAATCCATCCAATAACTGACCCAATGGTCAGCAAGGCGGTCGTCTTCCAGCAGCCGGTCAATCAGTTGGTTGCGTTTGTCCGGATCGAAATCTTCCAGAAACTGCCGAACTTCAGCCAAGGTCGGCGGGACTCCCACGGTATCGAGATAAATCCTCCGCAGAAATGCTTCGTCGTTGATGACGGGGGCCAACGCCACTTCGGAGGCCTCCAGTGGAACGGCAGGCCAGATCGCCCCCTGTTGAATCCACTTCTCCAGTTCTGCGATCTGTTGCTTGCTCAGGCCATTTCCAGTCGGAGGCATACGAATGCTTTCGTCTTGTGCTCGAATGCGTTCCACTAGCTCACTGGCTGAAATATCACCGGGAACAATCGCCGGGATTTCGGAATCGCCTGCCTTCAATGCATTCTCTCTGGTGTTCAGTCTTAATCCGCCTTTATCTTTGTCTCCATGGCAGCGGAAGCAATTCTCTTGCAGGAGTGGCAGAATTGTTTTGTGAAAGTGTTCTGCCTGACTGCGATCGGTGGCCGAAGATTCTAAGAGTGCTTTGTCAATCTTGCTGACCAGGAAGCGATCAATCGGGTGGTTGATCGCAGAATCCGCAACGGTGGGAATTTCCGGAGCAGGGTGTTGTGACGCCCATGCTCGGGCGGCAGCATGTCGTGTCTCCCAGAAGTCATCCTGACTCGTAGCTGCCTTCAGTCGGGTCTCGTCTTCCAGTCGAGAGATCGCAGCCTCTATTTGTGACAACACGGGATTAATGGCGGCGTCGGTTAGGGGAAGCGCATCCTGGTGTTGAGGTCGAATGACTGCATAGGATTTTCCGTTGTCCGTCTGAATTGCCACGCAGACTTCACCTGTTTCAGTGCGCAGGTTCTTTCCACCGGTTACCAGTTCCAGCACCACGCGACAGAGTCGGGTTTTGCCTTTATCATCATCAGGGATTGTTATCTCTCCAAAGACTTCCTGCATCCGATACCCCTTCACTCGGACACCGGGCAACGGGGGCTCGGCCAGTGGCGTGATTGGTTCTTCACCATTGGGAGGACGATATGTGAGCGCTTTTGTGCGTGCCACAACCTTGCCGTCAATCCATAATCGCCCCAGAGCACGAGCTCTCAGTAAGAGCCGATGTTTTCCTGGCTCCAGTTCCACATCTGCAGCCATGCGAACCAGCAGCGGCGCTTTCCAACTGGATCGAATGCCCCAGGCATCATAACGCAATGGAATTCGCGGGAGCAGAAATTCATTCCCCAGCCAGCGGGAGGTTTCCTTTGGCCATTTCTCGCCTTCATTCAACCAGCGGTCAGAGGCGGGCATGCTTTCGGAAAATGTGACCAGAACCTGCCCCGGTGGAACATTGGAAATCTCGGGCATGATTTCGGGCGCAGGTCCCACGGTGCGCGGGCCGCCGAGTCGATGGAAATGCGATGCGATGACGTTGTTACTTAATCTGGTTCGATAGACTGCAATCGTATCCAGCCAGCCGTTAAAGCTGTTGCTGGTATTGCCGCCCATGGATGATCCGATCCAGATCTGATCGTTATCAACTACGGGAGCCACTTTGGTTGCTCCCTGCAGATCCCATATGCCGTCAGTGGGTCGACCGTCAATCCAGCCTTGAATAGAATCGGGTTGACCAAATCGATAAGTCACCGCGATATGATGCCAGCCGGTTACTACGGCAAATCCTGATTTTGATGTCCAGCGATGCCAGTTGGGGCCTTTGGAACCGGGGGAGGCAGGTGTTGCGAATAAGAAGCCGAGTTTCACGGCATCTCCGGCACCAACCACGCGCAGTGCCCAGTTCTGATTGTCAGGCGCAACATGCGGAGAGTGAGTCCGTCCTTTCCCGATGACATACATCGGCTGTCCATTTCGAATTTTCTCAACCTTAACCCAAGCTTCAACTGTAATGGTATCGCCATTAGTAAAGTCGAAAATACTTTTGTCCCCGGGATCTTGGACAGCAATGTATGCCCCCTTACCATCAAGGTGGACCGCCGTGTTATCTTTTGTGAAGTCTGGAAACTCAGGCGGAACAGGACCGGCCTGATCGCGGGTCACGTTGCCATGAATGGATAAGGAAGTCGATTCTTCAGTCGAGAAATCCCATCTGGCGACTGGCGCTGCCTCATCGGCATGCAGTGGGCACGCATGGTGGGAAGTCAAGCTTAGAATCAGTAAAAGTCGCGTCCAGTACATACCTGATAATTTCCTCAATAACTTATCATGGTCACAACAGTAGTGACTTGCCCCCGAGGATGACACCAGTCACAAGACTAAGTGTTGTGTCGTTTTGACCTTGCCCCTTAAACCGGGTGCATGTTCTTCGTCTAAAAAATAGAAATCAGAGGTTTATAAATTTGTGGTGATGGAGTCGATGGCTTCTTCCCGGGTATCAAATAACGGCCAGAGAGTCCCTACTCTGATGCACTTGAGAATGTTTTGCATATTCTCAGAGGCATTGCAGCAGAAGGCCTGTCCCCCAGTCTGTCTGGCCTGCTGCAGGTAACGAATGATCGAGTTGATGATGACTGAATCTAGATAATCAACTTTTGAAAGGTCGATGATCACATTCTTAATTTCTGGAGAGTTGAAGAGTCTTAATACCTTGTTGGATTCAACCTGGACGTTGCTGTAGTGAAATTGCAGCGTCGATCCCAGGGGAATCACAATCAAATTTGGAGTACTCAGTTCAACCTCAAATACTTCAAAGTTCTCTAGCATCAATCAGGGCCCGCTTGCTTGAAGAGTTTCAGGGTCTGGGGGATCATAATCTCAGATTGATCTAAAAATCGCCTCTATTCTCTCTGCAGAGTGTGATCAATTACAATGAAATAGCCGGTTTGAAATGAAAAAACTGACCTATTTTGATGAATTGGTCATAGAGGCAGATTTTCAGCCAGCGTCTATCTTTACATCTCCTTCGGAGGGAGCCTGGAACCGATCCAGCCTCGCCTCCTCCCCTATGATAATAATATACTAACAACACTTCCCCGCGTCTAATTCGTATGGATTATTCGCCACCTTGGCCGTCTACCAGCCCAGCGATCCGGGAGCGGGGCCTATCGGAGTATTTTCCAGTGACCAGCGTTTGTTCTGAACAGCCCAAAGCGGATACGACACCACGGGCACATTCTCGCAGTTCCCAGTTTTGCTCCGCTTCCAGTCAAGTTCATTGGGTGGAGCTCGGCCATGTCGATCTGGGTCATGGCCGAGTTCAAGCCTAACAGGAGATAGAGCTTGATCCCTGGGCTGGCTTCAGATCTCTCTGCAGGTGGCTTTGACCTGCCCCCTTAACCGCATCCAGAACTTGATATACTAATCAGGATTCTGGACCAATTGAGGACGCGAATATGCCCCCCAGCGTCATTCATCCGAACAAATCATTACCAAACGCCGTGAAGCGAAATTTCATCTCGCCCAGGGGATGATGATTCCCCTGATGGTCCAGAAACCCTTTACACTTCATCAGCAAATCATTTGCTGGTAGAATGTGCAGCGCAACGCTGACAAAGTAAATGTGAGTTGTTGTCTGGTGAAGTCTCGCCATACTAATTTGCTGGAAAGGGCCTGGAATTGTCTTCGCGTAGGGTTTCCTGGAAGAACGTAGTATTCTCGGCAGCTGCGTTGGTAGCCCTGGTATTGTTGATCGTGGAGTCCCCCTTGGGAATGGACGGGCCGTCAAAAGCTGCCGGTGTCGTGCTGGTGATCGCAGCGACGCTTTGGATCACTGAAGTTGTGCCACTGTTTGTAACAAGTTTAGTGGTACTGTTCTGTTGTCTGGTTTGGGTGCGGCCAGTCTTGGAGCAGAGTGGAAATCCCGTCGAGGCAACCAAATTCCTGGCCCCTTTTTTCTCGGATATCATTTTGCTGTTTCTGGGCGGTTTCGTGCTGTCCTCTGCATTGCATAAGTATCAATTAGATCATCGGATCGCCCTCGCCATCATCACACGGACGGGACGCTCCATCCCGCGGTTGTTGTTCGGCGTCATGCTCTTGACGGCTTGCCTGTCGATGTGGCTGAGTAACACGGCAACCGCGGCGACAATGTTGGCATTGTGCCTGCCGTTCATTCGCAGTCTGCCACCAAATGACCGGTATCGTCAAGCCTTGCTACTGGGTATCGCGTTCGCCGCAAATCTGGGTGGACTGGGAACACCGATTGGCAGCCCACCCAATGCGATCGCCTTGCAATACATGCGTCAGGCCGGGCTGGCACCACAGTTCTGGATGTGGATGCTTATCGGCGTTCCGGGAGTAGTCGTGATGTTGACTCTGACGTGGGCATTGCTGCTCTACCTGTTTCGCGGGCAGCAGCGCGAGGTCGAGGTTGCAGCAGATCAGCCAGTCAACGGGTTGAATAAACGGTCATGGATCGTCATTGGAGGGACCCTTGTGACGATCGCGGGCTGGATGACGACCGAGTCGCATGGATATTCGGCTGGTACTGTCGCGTTGGTTCCGCTGGTCCTTTTTTTCGGTTTGAAAATATTGTCTGTCGAAGACCTTCGTGCCTTGTCATGGGACGTGTTGCTGTTGATGGGGGGCGGAGGTTGTCTTGGCGTGGCGATTGACCTCAGTGGTTTGGATGATTGGATCATTGGCAATATTCCATTGCATGATTCCAGCGTGTTTACCGTGATGGTGGCATTCGGATTACTGGCAATTGTGATGTCGTCCGTGATGAGTAACACCGCAACTGCAAACCTGCTCTTGCCGATCGTTATGGGTTTGGCCATCTCCAGCGTCACGCCCGTTATGATTGGTGTGGCTTTTGCCTGCTCGTTGGCAATGCCGCTGCCAATTTCGACTCCCCCGAACGCAATGGCGTTTGGAACTGGCGAGTTGAAAACAATCGACATGCTCAAACCTGGCTTGGTGATCGCGGTCGTCGGAGCGATGCTGGCATTTTCGACAGGCTATTGGTGGTGGGACATCGTTGGTTTGTTCTAAATTATTGTGTCGCATGAGTTGACCATTCAATAAGAGAGGCTGTTGCAATGGAAGTTCACATTCAGAAATGTCAGGAGTGCCAGTCCACGGATGTATGCAACATGCTCGTGAGTGAACCAGGTCAGCCGCAAACCGTTTATGTAAAGTGCGCATCCTGTGGTCAACTGGTCGCACGTTTCCTGTTGAGTGACTACTACCATCATGGCAAGGGAATTGAATCGTGGCTGCGATCCCTGGGGCCAGCCGCGTTCGAGAGTGGTCGAGATTTTCACGATGAATTTAGTCGGGTCCAAACAGCCGCCCTGACAGGCTTTGAGGCAGCGTGTCGACGACTTGAGGAGCAGAAGCAAGTCGAACCGCCGTAGAGTGGCCAGTTTCAACTATGGCGATGTCAAAAAGCATCTCAGAGAAACTCAAGGACTTCGATTTTCCGAGACCACATGCTATACACCGGCTCGTTGAAATTACGTTCTGATGCCTCATCTATTTGCGAGAGCATTTTCGGTTGAACACTGTAGTGCGGGCGATCGGTTGGCTTCCCCCAGGAATGAGACCGTCCACAAGACTCAGAGTTTTCTAGTGTAAATGGCTATTGCACTCTTGTGCAGAAGTTGAAGGATGAAATCGCAAATGTAGATTAAGAGCTGCCCACGGCAGTTAGTAATTGCTGAGATTACACATTCGAAGATACTGGAGAGTGGCTCATAATATTTGTCGCACAGGGGTTTGACCTGCTGCCGGGACGGCTCTCTGTCTGAATTATTACTGAAAATGTGTTATCTATTTTGCCAGCTGTGTAGCGACAGTCAAATATTTTACGGCAACGGCCGTATTACATGCGATGTCCCAGGCATCGTCCGCGAAAAACTGCAACAGCAGACCTCCGCTTTCCCGGCACATCGCAACCGGCCTTCTCTGACGAGGTGAATCAGAAAAATCTTGCAGAATCAGCAAGCGTACTTCTCACAAAAGATTTAAGCCGCGATGATTCTGGCCTGGAATGCCCGCGACGCCAGCCGCCCCGTTAAGGCCAGCTGTCTCTCTATCGGGCCGGTAAGAATGATCCAACTCCCCGGCGAAACGCTCGTCGAATATCAGCTGTTCGTCCAGAACAAAACCCCCGACCACTTCGTCGTCGTAGCCGCCTACAGCGAATGCGGCATGTGGTACATTCGTTTCGACCAGATCTCCAAGGGCCGCGGCGGTTACGAACAGACCTTGGTCCTTCGGCGGCTCCGCAGAGCTAGAGCTAAAACAGATGATCGCCAGTTTCCTGAAGTAAACGAAATCTGAAATCACTGGCATTAGCTTAAGACGTTGAGCAGTGGTCACTCATCTTTTCCGGGAAAGAAGCTCATCAAGATCGGGGCCAGGCTGACACGCCAAGCCGGGGATGTGACGTTCCAACTAGCCGAAGTGGCTACGCAAAGGAGATTGCTCGCCGCGATTCTTGATCGGAATGAACGTTTGGTTAGTCCGCCGCCGACAACCTCTCGAGGTCTGAATTGAACAGGTGGGCTTAAGTGTACTCAGCTCCTCAAGGAACTCTACACGCCGAAATCAGTTTTCGGTCCGATGGGGTGCAGTTTGGACGCCGCCCAGCCGAGCCTCGAGACTCCCGGTCGCAAAAAGGTGCCAAAAACTTGGCAGAAGCTAGACTCAGGGGGGGGCGTACTGTTATTATCAGTAAATAAATATACATGGATCGGTTTCACTCTCGCCCCCAATTGGAGATCCCGGTCTAAGTGAGAGAGTCCTACCTGCTAATTGAGAGAGTCCTACCTGTAGTGAGTCCTGCCTTTATTTACTGCAAAATCATCATTTAGCACAAACTAATGATTAATTATCTTCAGAAAATGCCAGGGACTTTGCGCTTGAATCCCTCTTTTTTGGATGTTCATGATCTTATTGAGGGAATTCTATGCGAAATATGAGACAATCCAGACGTGGTTTTACATTAATTGAGCTGTTGGTGGTGATTGCGATCATTGCCATCCTGATTGCTTTACTTTTACCAGCCGTTCAGCAGGCACGCGAAGCAGCCAGACGTAGCACCTGCAAAAACAATATGAAGCAAATTGGCTTGGCTCTCCATAACTACCATGATGCATTTAACAGTTTCCCCATTGGGGCTCAATTTCAGCGTTCGGGAGCAAACTGGCGCGTTGGGATTCTACCTTATATTGATCAGGCACCCGCTTACAATCTGGTCAATTTCAGTGGAAGTTTTTGGGCACATTCAAGTTTACAGCCTGTATTCCGAACATTGCGAGTGCCTATTTACGTTTGTCCTTCCAGTCCGCATGGAATGGTCAATGCTGAAGTCGCGTTAGCAAATGAAAGCATGGTGATGGACTATGTTGGAATCGCTGGCGCAACCCCAGATCCAGCCAGTCGAACAACGGTTTGTACGGGAGATGTGATTGGCGGCGGCGCCTACTGCAATAATGGATTACTGGCGATCTATTTTTCCAAACGTATGCGAGATTGCACCGACGGAACAAGTAATACTATTGTCATCGGGGAACAATCTGGAAATGTAAATGGTAGAGAAGAGAGTGCAAATCCTTTGGGGGGGTGGCACGGTTGGGTCAACAACTCAGTCAACGGGGCGATTTTATCTAATAATGGAAATCTCGTAATGGAAATCTCGCTGCCGTGCCAACAACGAATGGTTATGTCGGGGGAGTGACAACAGTCAGACATCCGCCCAATGCCTTTTCGAATACGAGTGCCCATGCCAGTGCGAGCAGTGAATATGAAGTGAATACCGTGTTGAATTCATTTCATACAGGAGGGATTCATGCGTTATTGGCCGACGGTGGGGTACGGTTTATCTCCGATAATATCGACATGTTCACGTTAAGAAAGCTTGCTGTGAGAGATGATGGCCAGGTCATCGGCGAGTTTTAAGCGGACGTGTTTAAATAATGACAAAGAACCCCCGTTGCCTGCAGCGGGGGCCTTTTTTTAGCCATCATTTTGTGAGTGAGAACCCCAAAGGATTTTCGATGAAATTTTTTCTAAGCCAAAACAAATTGCATAGATTGTGTTTTTTGTGCTTGCTCTGTTCAACTGTTTTAGTGGGATGTAGCCAAAGTCCCAGTGACGACAAACAGCGTAGTGGAGTGACTATTTCAATTAGCTTTGCAGGAGAACCCGTAACGACCGGTTCAGTGAATCTGGAAAATAGTGAGACAGGAGAAAGCGGCGGGGGAGAACTAAACGCAGACGGAAGTGTAACGATTTCCAATATCGTACTGGGAAACTATACCGTGACAATCTTACCACCCGATCCGGACCCTGTACCTCCTGAGCCAGGTCAGCCTGCTAAAAAAATGGAAGTCTATAAGAATATTCCCGAGAAATTTCGGAACCGCAAAACCAGTCCGCTTAAAGTGGAAGTTAAAGACGGGGAAAATGAATTTCAATTTGACCTCAAAACGGCGGGTTAATTAACAATTCGTGTAGATCAAATTGTTTACTTTACTGGGGGCACTAATTCGTCATTGCCGTCGATGGAATATTCTGTACTGAGTTTGGAGCACAGAAAATGATTCATCCATCGAGTACGATAGCCCAGGACTGGCGGTCGCATTCCCGGATGGCAATAACGGACGGCAATATAAGTGGCGAAAAACGATTGCTGGAAGTGGTTTCAAGCTGATCCGTAGAGTAAGTGCGGCATGTGTTACATCGGCCCCGATCAGATCTATCAGGACCGCAGCTGCTACGAACAGATCAGGTCCTTCGGCGGCCCCGTCGACATAGATCTCAGACAGATAGATCTCTAACACTTTCACTCATGAATCCGGTGACGAGACTGGCACCGGACAGATCACTCCACGAGAACCCAAAACCCGCTCGGATCGACATGCAGAGCCACAACGGGACATTCATCTCCTGGAAGCCAGGCTCAATGATGACCTGCAAACTGAAGAAGTTGCAGTCAGAAGCCGCCTTAAAGATTACTCAGGAATTGACTTTGAACATATGATTGTGTACTATTATGTCTTCCTGATCGATGATTTTTTGGGCTTTGAAGATGTATTTATTGCTGCATGTGTTCAGGATGATTTTTGAGTGAAGCGAAAGAAGAAGTAATGACTGAAGGTACTATTAAGAGGGTTGTTGACAAGGGGTTTGGATTCATTGACAACGGAACTGGAACAGATATGTTCTTCCACATGTCAAATCTTGAAGGAATCCGGTTCGATGATCTTCAAGAAGGTCAACGTGTTGAGTACACTGAAGGACAAGGTCCTAAGGGCCCACGTGCTGAGAACGTTCGAGCTATCTGAGCTCCAACCCCATGATGAAGTCTGACTGGGGTTGTCGTCAATGACCTGCAATGCCTTATCAGAGTGATCACAGAAGCCGGTGAGAAATCGTCGGCTTTTTTTATGCGCCTCGACTTCCTGCTGATCAACATGAGTTTTGTTATCGGGCCGGCATGGGCTGAAAAATCGTTGTCGTCTCGGTACATTACTATTCTGCAAATTGGGGGCTTGCAATACATTTGTTGTACAGGGCGACAAGGCTTGAGACAAAACGCTAACTTTTCAAAGCTGTGCGTTCCCGGAATGGTTGGGATCTCGCCGCACTTTACCCGGCGTTCAATCTCCAGATCGTGAAGTTCAACACGCTGGCGAAGCTGACCCAGGCAAGATACGGCACCATCAGCCAGCCGGCGACGCTTGAGTATCGAAAGAATGTAACAGTCGTCGCAGTGACAGCAAGCCAGAGGATTACGATCTCCGCAAACGCCCAGCCGGGTTCATGCATGCCGAAGAAGATCCATGACCAGGCAACATTCAAGCTGAGTTGTCCTGCGAACAGCGTGAGAGGCATCCTCGCGGCCTTTACCCCTTCCGGTTTCCAGACCATCCAGGCTGCGATCGCCATCATCAAGAAAAGCGTAGTCCATACTGGGCCAAAAACAGAGTCAGGTGGATTCCACATCGGCTTCTCGATGGTCTTGTACCAGCCCTCGATCTCGGGCGTGGTTGCGATGGCTCCCAGACCGCCCGCTCCCAGACAGACAACGATAAAGACCACGAGGCCGGTCCAGCGAGCGCGTTCGGTCATACTGTTTCCTCCCTTTTGGGATCGAGGTATTGCGATTGATTCACGTGGCAATCCTATTGAAAATGAGAGGATGCTCGCTCAAAGCCGGCCTGCAAGTCGGAGAACGCCTTCTCTGCGCTGCTTTTGAGATCTTCCCAGGCTTGTTCCCCCGCGGATTGCAGCTCGTCCAGCTTACTCTGGGCTTCGTTCCGCTGTTGACGTAACTCGTTCAGGCGTCTCTCGTAGCTGATTTTCGTGTTGGCCTCTGCCTCTCGTGCTTTGGCCTCCCACTGATCCAGCTTAGCGTTCCATTCGTCTATTTGGGCTTTGAGTTTCTCCACATAGGCGTCACGGGACATATTTCGACTCCAGTTGATTTGTGTGAATTAAAGACACCTCTAATCATTCTAGCCATTTACCGAGATTAATCGAGTCAACCGCGGGGGACGATGTTGTGAGTGCCATATGCTATGTTGCTGAAACGTATTGTCAGCGATTTGTCAGGACTTTCCAGAAATATTCCCGCAGGGTCTTAACCTCCCTTCGAGGTCATATAATCAAAAAGGTTCCAATTCCGTACCAACACGAGGAAACTGAGGCAGATTAGCCTACGTCCGATCCCCAGCATGCCGTACACTCCGAAGAGGCCGGCATAACGGTGCAGGGTGGATTCAGCCGTGTATGCGATCATGATAAACAGCCCGGTTTGCAATCCCGTTAATGTGAACTAGACTAGAGGAATGTCGAAAGTATTTGTTACCTGATCGATCTTCCAGTACTGGTCATTGTTTCGTACCGTTCTCTCTCGATCAGACTGTTTTAAAGAAAGTATCTCTGCCATGCGTCATTCCGGAGAGCGAAGTCAGTTCGATGAATGGTTGGCTGACATCGACGTATCGCGCGTCATGTGGATTATCCTGTTTGTCATCCTGGGGCTGATCATCGCCTGGGGCATTTTCACATCCTATTATACTGTTCAGCCGGAAGGTCAAGCCGTGGTCAAGCGGTTTGGCAAAGTGATCGCAATCAAAGATCCGGGCCTGCATTTCAAACTCCCCTTCGGCATCGACGAGCAGGAATTCGTGCCTACGGCGCGCGTGCTTAAACAGGAATTCGGTTTTCGGACCGCCGCCCAGGAAGGAACTTCTGCCGTTTATCGTAAATCCGAAGAGCATCGCGATGAATCGCTGATGCTGACCGGTGATTTGAAAGTTGTCGACGTGGAGTGGGTCGTGCAATACCGCGTGGACGACCCGGACAAGTATCTGCACCGGGTGGAACAGGTCGACAAGACGATTAGGGATATTTCCGAAGCAGTGATGCGGAGAATTGTCGGCAATAACCTGGGAAGTGACGTTTTGACGATCAAGCGTGTCGAAATCGCCTTGAACGCCAAGGAAGAAATCCAGCATCTACTCGATTCCTTCGACATGGGAGTCCGGATCGGAACCGTAGAATTACAGGATGTAAACCCACCTGATTCAGTCAAACCAGCATTCAACGAAGTCAATCAGGCCGAACAGGAGAAGGAGCAACTGATCAACGAAGCCGAGAAAAAGCAGAATCAGCAAATCCCGGCCGCACGGGGTAAGGCGAAGCAGGTTGTCGCGACGGCGGAAGGTTATCGGGCTGAACGTGTTAACGGGGCGCTGGGGGAGACCTCCCGCTTCAAAGCAATCCTGAAAGAATACAAGGTTGCACCAGAAGTGACACGGCGACGAATGTATCTGGAAACACTCGATAAGGTGCTCCCCTCGCTCGGCAAAATTTATATCATTGAACCTGGAGGACAATCGCCCATTCCACTGCTTAATCTGGACAAGAATAACCCTGTCCAGAATCGCTAACGCAAATTACCCTTATTGATTTATCATTCCTGTTAGAGGCTTACCATGTCAATTTCATTTCGTCGCTTCGGCGCATTTCGACAGTACCTCATTCCATTGATGATTGTTCTGATTGTCGTCGTGGCTGTGGTCGCTCGTGCTTCGGTATTTACGATTGACGAAGCGACCCAGGCGATCGTCGTACAATTCGGTGCCCCCGTCGGCGATCCCGTTACCGAGCCCGGGCTCCACTACCGCATTCCCTTCATTCAGGAAGTTCGCAAGTTCGACAAACGCCTGCTTTCCTGGGACGGTGATCCGAATCAGGTTCCTACCGTTGAAGAACAGTTTATTTCTGTTGATACTACCGCGCGCTGGAAGATTGTCGATCCCCTCAAATTCCTGCAAAGTGTGCAGGACGAAGCGGGAGCCCGGAACCGGCTCAATGATATCCTCGATTCAGTCGTGCGCGACAAAATCGCCTCCAGCCCGCTAGTCAATATTGTCCGGTCCAAAGACTGGGAGGTCACGGAAGAAGATCTGCAACGGACCATGACTGGAGAACGGGAAGAAGAGATCCTGCTTCAGAAAGTGGAAATTGGACGGGGGGAAATGGTCCGGGATATTCTCAAAACCGCTCAGCAGCAGATGCCTCAGTACGGGATTGAACTGGTCGACATCCAGATCAAACGGCTCGACTATGTCGAGTCAGTCCAACGGCAGGTCTTTGAACGCATGATTGCCGAACGACAACGAATCGCCGAACAATTTCGGAGTGAAGGTCAGGGGCGCGCCTCGGAGATTGAAGGGGAAACCGAACGCATGCTCGCCGAGATTGAAAGTGAAGCCCAAAAAGAGGCAGAGATCATTCGCGGGGAAGCCGATGCTGAAGTGACCCGCATCTACAGTGAAGCCTTCGGTAGTGACCCGGAGTTCTATAGTTTTCTACGGACACTGGAAAGCTATTCGGAATCCCTCGGCGAAGGCGTCACTGCCATTCTCAGCAGTGACTCCGATTACTTCCGCTACCTCAAGTCGGAAGCTCCGGCTCCGGACGCGGTTCAGAATCTCAAAGAAAAAGAAACAGATAAGCAGGAGAATTAGATAATTCGCTTAAGATTCTGGATCTCTACTCCACCTTTATTGCCCCACGATAGCAATACATAAATCTTCGGAATCTGGCACGATTTTATGATCGCTCAACCCGTCTGCATAGTACCAGACTGCACAGGCCAGAATGACGCTTCGCTTCCTCAAATGCGGCAGGTAAATCACGATGATTCCTCGCGAAGGCGTTGCGCAGCATGAGCGATATCTTGTTCCTCTCGAGTTCGAATGACTAAGATGCGCGCTGTTGAATCCACCTGCGCAATGTCCGAATCGGCCGAGCGCTCCTGATTTTTATCTTCGTCTAGCAACACGTTCAGGGACTGCAATCCTGCACACACACGGCTGCGAAGAGTCCGGGAGTGTTCTCCAATACCGGCCGTGAATATCAATGCATCGATGCCTCCAAGCGTCACTGCGAAAGCACCAATCGTTGAGCGAATGCGAGTGGCAAACATTTCGATGGCCAGACTCGCCCGCTTGTGGCCAGCATTTGCTGATTGTTCTACTTCCCGAAAATCAGATGATACGCCGGAAATTCCCAGCAGGCCGCTTTGTCGGTTCAGGATTTCGTCAAGGTGATCCCTCTTCATATGGTGCTGCTCCATGAGGTGTAATAAAATACCTGGATCAATGGAGCCGCTGCGCGTTCCCATCATTAAACCTTCCAGGGGAGTAAATCCCATTGTCGTTGCCACGGGCTGTTCCCCCCGAACAGCAGTTGCCGAGCAACCGTTGCCCAGATGACAAATGATCAATCGAAGATTCGAATCGTCCTCCCGTTCGAGTATCTCAGCAGCACGCTTCGCACAGTAGGCATGACTGATGCCATGAAACCCATAACGGCGAATGCCGTATTCCTCAAACCACTGATAAGGTAGCGGATACACTACCTCACGTCTCGGTAAGGCGGAATAGAAGGCCGTGTCGAATACAGCGATGTGAACTGCATCTGGGAAAACTTTGCGGGCAGCCTCCACTGCGGCTAAAGCCGGTGGATTGTGAAGTGGAGCAAGAGTGCTGATCTGCTCAAGCTCTTCACGCACACGGTCGTCGATCAAAACAGCTTGGTTGAACGCCGGCCCGCCATGGACGATGCGATGACCGACCGCGGTGACTGGTTTATCAAAACCATTGGCAGTTAAGCGATCCAGTATTTCATTGACTGCCATCCGGTAATCAGGGCTTCCCACAAGGGTATGACTGTCTTCGGTTCCCGATGTACGAAAGTGAAACGTGGCGCTAGAGTCGCTGCCATGCCAGTCGATGACTCCTCCAGCGAGTTCTGTTTTGGCGGCATCATCAAACAGAGCGTATTTCAACGTGCTTGATCCTGCGTTGAGGACGAGAATACTCATCTGATTTACTGCTCCGCCTGTGGCCAGTTCCATTCACGTATTTCTGGCATGTCCTGTCCATGCTCCGTGATGTACTGCTTGTGTTCAATCAGCTTATTTCGTAATTTCTGCTTGATGTGAGCGGCTTTAGCCCCGAGTTTGGGGACACGGTCGATGACATCTTCTACAAGGTGAAAACGATCCAGGTCATTCAGGACAACCATATCAAACGGCGTCGTGGTCGTGCCTTCTTCCTTATAACCGCGCACATGGAGGTTCTTATGATTAGTGCGGCGATACGTCAGTCGATGAATCAGCCAGGGATATCCATGAAAAGCAAAGATAATCGGTTTGTCCGTTGTGAACATGATGTCAAATTCCCTGTCAGACAGCCCGTGGGGATGCTCTCTCGGATCTTGCAGCTTCATCAGATTGACGACATTGATGACGCGGACCTTTAACTCCGGGAGCACACGTCGCAGGATATCCACTGCAGCCAGTGTTTCGAGTGTCGGTACATCTCCGCAACAGGCAAGTACCACATCCGGTTCATCTCCGTGGTCGTTGCTGGCCCAGTCCCAGATACTGACGCCGGCAATGCAATGCTCGATCGCCTCGTCAATATTGAGCCATTGTGGCCCTGGTTGTTTGCCTGCCACAATTACATTGACATAATTACGGCTGCGTAAACAATGGTCGGTGACCGAGAGCAGACAATTGGCATCGGGTGGAAGGTAGACGCGAATGATATTGGCTTTTTTATTTACTACATGATCGATAAACCCCGGGTCCTGGTGGCTGAAACCATTATGATCCTGCCGCCAGACATGTGAAGATAACAAATAATTCAGCGATGCAAGCGGTTGTCGCCAGGGAATATGATTGCAAACTTTGAGCCATTTAGCATGCTGATTGAACATGGAATCAATAATGTGGATAAATGCCTCGTAGCAATTAAAAAATCCGTGCCGACCGGTGAGCAGGTAGCCTTCGAGCCAACCCTGGCACTGGTGCTCCGAGAGCATCTCCAATACCCGACCATCTGCAGAAATGTGATCATCACCCGGTAAGGTCTCTCCGACAAAACCGCGATTCGTGACTTCAAACACATCTCCCCAGCGATTTGAGGCGTTCTCATCAGGGCTGAAGATGCGAAAGTTACGGGTTGGCAAGTTCGCTTTCATCACGTCGCGTATGAACTTGCCTTGAACACGCGTGGCTTCTGCCTTGACGCTGCCGGGACTGGAAAATATGACGGCATAGTCTCGAAAGTCAGGGAGACATAGACTTTTCAGTAACTGGCCGCCATTGGCGTGCGGGTTGGCTCCCATCCGTCGTTCACCGTGGGGCACAAGTGCCGTGAGTTCCTGTCGCGGGGCTCCTTGTTCATCAAACAGCTCTGCAGGCTGGTAGCTTTTCATCCATTGCTCGAGCAGTCTTACATGGTCCGGATTCTCGTGCATTTCTCCCATAGGTACCTGGTGACTCCGCCAGTTATCTTCGACTTGCTTTCCATCGATTTCTCGCGGACACGTCCAGCCCTTGGGAGTTCGCAGCACGATCATGGGCCAGCGTGGGCGAGTAGGATCATTGTTCTCCCGCGCCTGTCGTTTGATCTGTTGAATCTCATGAGCCACCTGATCAAGGATTGACGCCATCTGCTGATGCATCTTGTCTGGATCGTCGCCCTCAACATAATACGGTGTGTAACCGTATCCACGCAGTAACTGGTCAAGCTCTTCGTGGCTGATGCGAGCCAATACCGTGGGATTGGCGATTTTGTAACCGTTGAGGTGTAGAATCGGCAGCACGACGCCGTCGTGTATCGGGTTGAGAAATTTGTTGGAATGCCAACTCGTGGCCAGCGGGCCCGTTTCTGCTTCGCCATCGCCTACGATACAGGCAACAATCAGATCGGGATTATCGAAAGCGGCGCCGAACGCGTGTGATAAAGCGTAGCCTAATTCACCTCCTTCATGAATGCTGCCTGGAGTTTCCGGAGCGACATGGCTGGGAATTCCACCCGGGAAACTGAACTGCTTAAATAACCGCTGCATACCGGCTTCATCCTGCGTGATGCTCGGATAATGTTCGGTATATGTCCCTTCGAGGTATGTGTTGGCTACCAGACCCGGTCCTCCGTGGCCCGGTCCCGTGATATACATCATGCTCAAGTCGAATTTTTTGATGATACGATTCAGATGAGCGTACACGAAGTTCAAGCCGGGTGTCGTTCCCCAGTGTCCCAGCAGTCTTGGTTTGATATGTTCCTTCCGTAAGGGGACTTTGAGCAGTGGATTGTCGAATAAATAGATCTGACCCACCGACAGATAATTTGCGGCCCGCCAATAGGCGTCGATCCCATTGAGCTCTTCAGTGCTGAGTGGATTCGACATTTGATTTATCCTCAATTACATGGGTAATAAAATATTAATGTTCGTTAGAAGAACCACGAAGGGGCATTTCTTTGATGACAACCCCGCGTCGGGCGAAAGAAATGCCTGCTGTGATTTTGTGTCGATCATGACAGATTCGAGTTCTGACGCAGCAGCTTGGCTTCATTTCCGTGATCACTTTCGTAACGGAATACGCTGTTTTGCAATCTTTACATTGCTACTCACTCGTCACGTTGCTCCTGTCCCTGTTGAATAATGTTAAATCTCGCTTGATCACTCACTCTTGATTTCACGGTTATTGAGTAATTGGTGGCATTCAATACATGATTGCTCAAGACGCAGGACAGCTTCCTGTGAATTGTTGAAATCAGACTGGGCAGCGGCAGTGGCCAGTTCGTCTACAGCCTGCTGAAAATCTACACTGTACTTGTCGTAGGATTCGCTTTTCAGAAACCCGCTAATCATATTGCCGTAGCGCTTCATTCGTTTTGCTGAAATCTGCACACGTTCCAGGTCTCCTGCAACCATTTCATCCAGAATGTCATGCATTTCTTTTGACTTGCGGTGCATTACTTGATTTTTGAACCCATAGCGGCTTGGGGCACTGTCGATTTCACCGGCCTTTTGCCAGATCAACTGGATAAACCAGAACAGGAATGCTCCCGCAGCGGCACTGACTGATATTGTCACGATCCAGGAACGGACTTGGGATTTCATCGGAGGCTCCCTTTCAACAGATTCAGGAGCGTTGTTGTCATCGGCAAGTATCATCTTTATTTCGTCCTCAGCTACCGTGATTCCACTAAGGTCATCTTCAGGACGGTTAGGCCATGGCGTAGTCCCAAGCGATCCTTTATGTCACAGCGCGCAGCCACTCAGGTCTGCAATGACAGTGAATTCACAACCAATAAGTAAACGTCAAGTTGAAATCCTTATTCACCTTACTATTCCTTCGACACATCTGTCAGTCTTTGCACGTATGATCCGAAAGATCAGGTGGTTTGGTTGAGCTAAACGCTGGGACGCTGAGCCCATTTGCGACGCAACCACTTTTCGAACCCCACAATGACGTAAGCGCCAACACCAGTAAGCAATATTCTCCACCAGGCATCCCAGCCGATGGGAGCAGTGTGGAACAGGTAATTCATCAGTGGTAAATAAGTGAAAGCAAGTTGCAGGGCCATCATTGTGGCAACCCCGACCACAATCCAGCGATTGGTAAACAGTCCCAGGGCTAACATCGATTTGGTCAACGAACGGCAGTTGAAGAGATAAAATATTTCAACCATCACAAAAACATTAACGGCGACTGTCCTTGCAGCGGCATCACTCAAACCTTGCCCGAGTGCCCATTCAAAGGAACCAAATGCGCCGACCAGCATGATAAAGCCTACGATACAGATACGCAGAATCAGGACTTTATCTAGAATGGGGATTTTCGGATTGCGGGGTGCTCGACGCATGATACCCGGTTCTTTGGGCTCAAAAGCCAGCATCAGTCCCAGGAGTACGGCAGTGGTCATGTTGATCCACAGGATCTGGACCGGAAGCAAGGGTAAGGTCACTCCAGCAAAGATCGCCGCCAGGATTACCAGCCCTTCACCCATATTCGTGGGCAGCGTCCAGACGATAAATTTCGTGAGATTATCAAACACACCACGACCTTCCTCCACAGCAGCTTCGATCGTAGCGAAGTTATCGTCAGTCAGAACCATGTCGGCGGCTTCCTTGGCAACTTCTGTCCCCCCCACACCCATCGCCACACCAATGTCTGCCTGCTTCAGAGCAGGGGCATCATTTACTCCATCCCCGGTCATGGCCACAATGTGACCATTGGTCTGTAACGCCTTGACGAGGCGAAGCTTCTGCTCAGGTGTGGCACGCGCAAAAACGCTGACTTTTTCGGCGATGTCAATCAATTCCTGGTCGCTTTTTTCAGCCAGATCCTGGCTGGTCATTACCAGTGGAGCTTGTTCTGTCTCAATTTCAGTCCCATTGAGGCCAATTTTTCTGGCAATTGCTCGGGCCGTGACCGGGTGGTCACCAGTAATCATCTTGATGCGAATACCTGCCGCCTGACATGTCCGCACGGCATCAATCGCCTCCGGCCGTGGTGGATCGATCATACCCTGCAGCCCCAGAAAGGTGAGATTGGTGATATCACCGTGATCGATCTCATTACTCTCGGCTGCAAGCTTTCCTCGCGCAAAAGCTAATACCCGGAGTCCCTGTGAAGCCATCTCCTCGAGCTGTGACTGGATCACGTCCGAATCCAGAGATACTGGCTGGCCTTTCGTGTCTAAAGCCAGGTTGCATTTATCGAGGATAACTTCGACTGCTCCTTTCACGTAGACGGGACGTGTATCACCAGACTCGTCGTTGTGGAGTGTCGCCATGTATTGATGCTGCGATTCAAACGGAATTGAATCGAGCCGCGGCCAACATTGTTGAGCTTGCCAATCGTCTAACTCGGCTTTTCTTGCCGAAACGAGCAGAGCTCCCTCGGTAGGATCACCGTTGACATCCCAGTGAGTTTCCTTCTGCATGAGTGTTGAATCATTGCACAACAATCCTGCCAGCAGACATTCGCGTGCGGCAGCATTATCTGCCAAAGCGACACCGGTCCTGGGATCGAGCATGCCGTCGGGACAATAGCCGCTTCCCGATAATTCATATTTCTGTCCTGCAGCATAGACCTCTCTCACCGTCATTTGATTAACTGTCAATGTGCCCGTTTTGTCAGAGCAGATCGTAGTGGTACTTCCCAGGGTTTCAACAGCGGGCAGCTTTCGTATGATCGCACGGCGGCGTGCCATGCGCGAAACTCCAATGGCCAGCGTAATTGTCACAGCGGCTGGCAATCCCTCCGGAATGGCACCGACGGCCAATGCGACCGCTGCCATGAACATGTCAAAGCCCGATTGGCCCCGCATGACACCAACAGCAAACGTGAGGGCTGCTAATACCAGGATCACGATCAGCAACAGGCGGCTGAATGCGGAGATCTTACGTGTCAGCGGCGTTTCCAGAACGTCTGCCGTGGACACCAAAGTGCTTATTCGCCCGACTTCAGTTTTTGCGCCTGTAGCAACGACAATTCCCCGCCCCTGTCCGTAGGTAACAAGAGTTGTGGAATACGCCAGGTTTCGTCGCTCTGCGAGGGGTGTGTTGGCGGGTAGCGTCTCAGCTGCCTTGGGCACCGGCGCTGATTCACCCGTCAGCGTTGATTCGTCAATCTGCAGGTCACGGCTGCGCATCAGTCGCAGATCGGCTGGAACCTTATCGCCGGACTGTAGCAATATGATGTCGCCTGGAACTAGTTCAACCGATGGAATCTGATGAATTTCACCACTGCGCAACACCCGTGCTTCAGTGACAGTCATCTTGGAAAGTGCTTCCAGGGCTTTAGCTGCCTTGGATTCCTGCAGGAATCCAATGGTGGCATTGACCATTACCACTGTGAAGATCACCCCCGCATCAATCCACTCATTTAAAGCTGCAGTAATACCACTCGCAACCAGTAGGATATAAATCAGTGGTTGATGGAACTGCAGGAGAAATGTGATCAGTGGGCTATGCCCGTCGCGAACCGGGATTGCGTTGGGACCGAACCGTTCTCTCCGGGATTCAACTTCAAATCGGTCCAGCCCTTTTTGCGGATCGCTGTCAAGCAGCGTAATAATCTCTTCTGCATCGAGCTGGTGTAAATGCTTTTCAAACAAGATCTCCATGGGCTTCCTTCATCAGTATGGCAGTCTGATTACATCTCGGAATGAGCAGGACTTACTGGGAAGTTACAGATTCATGTTTACCCGTTTTCCAGCAGCCATTGAACAGCAGAGCGGGACATCTCAGCAGCATTATTGAGACCCAGCTTGCGTTTGATATTGTTACGGTGAGAATCGATGGTGTGAGGGCTCAGGAACAGTTGCTCTGCGATCATGCCACTGGTGAGGCCTTCACCAATCAGCCGGAAGATTTCGAGCTCTCGATCAGTAAGTCTCTCGATCGGGGTCTTTGCTGCTTCCACGCAACCCAGCGACTGGTTGATCAGCCTCTGGCTGATATCAGGACTCACAAAGTGCTCTCCGCGCAGCACAGTGTGGATCGCATCGATTACTTTTTCATTAGATTCCTGCTTGTTCAGGTAGCCCAGTGCTCCTGCGCGCAGAGCGCGCTCTGCATACAGTGACTCCTGAAATCCGGAAACGACGAGAGTCTTAACTTTGGGGTGTCTCAGTTTGATCTGCTTGACAAGCTCGATACCGTGCCCACTTTTCAGAGCGATATCAACAAGTACCAGATCAGGACTCAATTGACAAACCAGTGAAATTGCTTCCTCTTCGGTACCTGCTTCACCGCAGACCTCCATGTCAGCATGAAAATTGATGCGCGTTGCCAGGGCTTCACGGACCAAGGGGTGGTCATCGATGATCAGGATTCTCGCAGGCATGCTTTGCATAGACATGTTTAGCACTCCTTGATCAGTTTGGTCGGTACGAGACATCTGATTGATGTCCCGCCGCAGGGATCGGCTTCTATGTGGAATGTTCCACCTGCGACTCCACATCGATACTGCATGGTCCTTAACCCCATTCCCATCCCTTGATTCGATTGATCCCCGTCTTTGTCAGGTCTGATTCCAATGCCGTTATCGTTCACTTCAAGTACGACATAATCTTCGTCACCTTCTAATATAATACTGATTTCTGTGGCTTGACTGTGGCGCAGAGAGTTACTGGTCGCCTCCTGTGCGATTCGATACAAGTGGGTGGCTGTGGCATTGTCGGCAAGCACGACGCTTGCTGAGGACTCGAACCGGCATGTGACGCGAGGATGTGTATTAATCGAGGCTGAGAGCTCTGCGAGTGCCGCCTGCAATCCACGAGGCTCAATCTGCACAGGCATTACGCCATGGGCCAGACGCCTGACATGCACATTCGTCTCATTGAGTTGTGAGGAGATTCTCGCAGCTAAAGCCCGCAGTCGGGAAAACTCAGCTGTTTGTAAGTGGCGTGCAGTTTCTTCGTTCGATTCCTCTGGAATCGCATCCAGAAGTTCGACAAGCGTGCCTGCAAACAAAGCCAGTCCAGTCAATTCCTGACCAATCCCATCATGCAGTTCCTGCCCGATTCGTCGCTGTTCATCCTCAGCAATCTGCAGAACGTGAGCCTGAAGCTGTTTGCGTTCGGAGATGTCGTGGACAATCCCGGTGAATACCTGCAGATGATCGACTTCTGTGATCGAAATTTCGATGGGAAATGTCGAGCCATCTTTCCGGCGACCAACAAGTTCACGGACTGAGTCGAGAATTCGGGGTTTGCCGGTTTGTAGATACCGTTTAATATAGCTGTCGTGCTCTTCGCTATAAGGAGCCGGCATGAGCATACTCACGTTCTGGTTGATCATTTCATTCCGGGTATAACCGAACAATCTCTCCGCAGAACGATTTATGGTCTGGATCACCCCCTGGCTGTCTATCGAGATGATCGCGTCAAGGGCCGAATCCAGAATCGCTTCAAGATGGCTGCGTTCCGCTCGTATTTCCCTCGTGCGCTGCTGCACAGCTTCTTCCAGATCAATCGTGCGTTGCCGGAGCTTGGCGTTCTCAACCCGGGAGTGGGTATCATCGAAGACATACCCTTTGAGTCGGATAAGATTTCCCTGTTCATCGAAGGTTCCGATGACGGTCTCAACAACATGCAGGGCTTTGCCGTCGTTGCGACGTGTAATGCGTTCAAATCGATCGAGCGCCCCCATATCACGGATTCTCTCGATGAACGCAGCCCATGAATAAGGATCTGAGTAAAAGTCCTGTAGACTACTACCGACAGCCTGTTCCTGACTTGCAAAACCGAACATGTCGACAAACGCACGATTGCACAGCAGAATTTCACCTTCAGGCGTGGCGAGATAATCTCCTGTGAGGTCGTCGTCAAAGAGTAAGCGATAATTTTCTTCACTTTGTCGAAGAGATTGCTGTGCAAGTTTTGTTTCTGTGATATCCCGCAACAGCGCGTCATAGGCGGTTAACTGACCGTCAGCATCATAGTAAGGAATGATCAGTTTCCTGAGCCAGCGGAGCTGTCCATCTTTGCGTCGGATACGGAATTCAGACGGCTTTGGCTGTTCCCCTGAAAGGACCAGTTCAATTTGTCGTTCGATAGCAGGTCGATCGCCCTCATGGACAAGGTCGATCCACAGACGGGGAGTTGCGGCGTATTCCTCGGGCCGATAGCCGGTGATAGCAGCGCACTTCGGCCCATGTTGCTTTTCAAGAATATGTCCGTTTTCCAGCAGAACGTGGTAGTGATAGTCGGCGACGGCGTCTCGTAATTGATGGTAGCGGAATTCGTCTTCCAATTGCATTTGCCGATGTTGTTTCTCAACCATAGCCTGGACGTGCTTCTCGCTGAAAACGGTTTTAGATGAGCCCGAAAGGGGACCTCTATTAAGGACCTTGAGGAAAATTATACAAAGCAAAATTCTGCCGTGAATAGCGGAATCCGCCATTCCTGAAATGGTGTTAACATCTATTGTAGAAGTTGCCATGCTATGCATAATTTTACGACATTGAGGTCAGAATTCCGCCACTAAAAAGCGTGAGAATCTGACGCACAGCGAGGGGCGTAGGCGGTTTCAATGCTGTAATGCGAACAGGAACATGTTTATGACGAAAAGAGGCAGAATAGTTCAGGAATCAGCAGTTTAAATCGTCGCAGTTAAGCTGAGCACTGGAGAAACAGAACGGATTATCCCAGTAGATCTGTCCCAACTCGCCGAAGCAGATCGTCTGAGTATTCTGATGATCTGCGATAGTGGTAACAGCGGTTAGACACTAGAAGTGAACTGGTTGCAAAACAAACTTTGATCAATTAGCAGGGAGGATTGTAATGAGTACTGCCACTTTGAACCAAATGAATATGATTGACTTAGATGCTCACGCAGGTAGCAAACGCAGGACTTCCATGAATACCGGGCATCAAACAGAGACAGAGCTCACAAAGGGGCAGCCTTCTCTCGAAACTCTCCCGGCGAGCGCTGGCGAAAGAGGGGTGTGCAGCTTGTCCGCCGCCGGTGCTCGTCATCTATTACATTCCAGTGATTACGGAGAGATACGTTGCCTGGAATGTGAAGCACAAGCAGAGGTTCTGATCCTGCGTGGCCAGGTAACATCTTGGCATCAGAAGCAGGTAGCTCAAGAAACCGTCCGAAATGTTCCCGGCTTCATAAAATTATTGAATTTTGTGGAAGTCGTCCCGCAGCAACCGATAGAGAGGCGCTCAGGCCATTCGCGGAAAGTTGCGCAGTAATCTCAACAGGCACTCATAACGTTTCCAGTTTTGGGAGGAGTACAATGCTGGTCCTGACTCGTAAGCGTGGTGAAAGAGTTGTTATCAGTGATAACATCGAGCTGACAGTGGTTTCGATTCGCGGGAAACGAGTGAAACTGGGAGTGACTGCACCGGCAGATGTCATCATCCGCCGGAACGATCTTTCTCAATCAGGCAATAGGAAGGCCTTGCTTGAAGAAAGTTGTCCCACCCGGGTGTCTTAGCTCTGGTCTCAGTCACTGCGGCCATCAGCATGATACAGATCCGTTTGTCCATTCCTTGGAGTCTCTGGGAGGGATATTTTCTTATCATGTCGCATAGCCAATTCCCCGCCACGACTACTAAGGTCTGGATTTGGTTGAATCATGATTCATCGAAAAATATACTGAATGGTTGATAAAAGGATGATTTTTAGAAGTATTTCAGGTAGCAATATGATCTGGTACCTGAAAATCACCCTCAGGGGCAACAATCCACTATTAAGGATGGAGTAGATCAGAACTCATGCAGCGGTTTAAAAAAATTCTAGTGGGTGTTGACCTGTCATCAGGAGATCACCTCGTTTCAGATGAGGTTTCACCTGCCTCTCAGGAAGCGGTAGAGCGCGCCATCTGGTTGGCCGGATCGAATTCTGCAGAGCTCACATTCTTTTTTACCCTGGATGTTTCTGCTGAAACTCAACGGATGATTGAAGAGTCTAATGAGAAGGACTCTATAGTCACAACTGCTCAAGAAATCTTGAACAGGCTGGTTTCGCAAGCGAAAGAATCAGGAATCAAGGCTGACAGTGAGGTCTGTTTCGGCAGAAGCTGGCGACAGATAATTCTGAAGGTGGTACATGATGGATACGATATGGTGATAGCGGGAACCCGACATCTGGGCCCGTTCAAATCAATATTGCTGGGCAGCACTGGTGTGAAGCTCTTGAGACTATGTCCATCTCCTGTATGGATTACACAGCCACAATCAGATTCACAGATTAAATCGATCCTGGTTGCACATTGCTTGCGTCCTGTTGGCGATCTCGCTCTGGAGCTAGGGGCCGCCATGGCGGAATTACACGGCTCGGAACTCCATGTAGTTCACTCACAGGAACATTCGGAATTTGACTCCTGGCATTCTACTTTCCAGCATGAGGAAAGCAATCTGAAAACTCCGCTCGAAGTCAAACGCCATATCGAATCTCAGCTTACTGATTTCCAGCTGAAAACTCATCCACAGATACACATCGTCACTTCCACACCACCTGATATCGCAGTTTTGAGTCTGGTGGAAAAGCACAGTATCGAGCTGCTTGTTATGGGCACCATCGCACGTACGGGCATTAGTGGATTGATAATAGGGAATACAGCGGAAAAATTACTTCCACAAATCAACTGTTCTGTTTTGGCAGTCAAACCTGCAGATTTTGTTTCACCTGTAACAAGCTGAAGCTGATAAAGTCCAAAGTAGTATCTATTTTTCTGGGAACAATGAGTTGACCGTTTTATCTCTAACCTGTCCGAACGGGTACATAAAGAAATACTATATGCCGGGATGCTCGACACAGTCTTGTCCTTTTTCTGATAAGATCTGGTAATAAAGACCATGGGGATGACATACTGTTTAACTGCGTTTAAGTAGCGAACAATGAATTCCGCATCAGATCTCTGGGAATCATTGCTAAATTTGATTCGCGTAATTCAGAGCTTGGTGATACTAACCTAAGAAATATTCAGTATGGATAATTCTCGATCATTCATTGAAGCTGATTCTCCACGTCCCTCCATACTACCTTGTTTTCTGCGTGGTTTTCTTGAGAATCCATTACGGGTGGCTTCGTTTCTTCCGAGTTCCATTTACCTGCAGCGAAAACTGAGTTCACTGGAGTGTCTGCAGGCTGCTCAGGTGGTTGTTGAATTGGGGCCGGGCACCGGAGAAACCACGCGGGCACTGCTTAATCAACTACCTCAGCAGTCTATTCTGCTTTGTATTGAAGTCGTCAATGAATTCGTGAACCAGGTTCGGCGGCTCACAGATTCTCGATTGATTGTTGAAAAAGGATCAGCATTAAATCTACGGGAGATCCTCAAACATTACCAGCTTGCGTCTCCCGATGTGATTGTTTCCGGGGTACCTTTTTCAGTAATGTCTCCCGAAGAGGGGCATTCCCTGATTGAATCGATTTATGACACCTTAGCGCCTGGCGGGAGCTTTGTCACCTATCAGTTCCGCAGTAGGGTCTGCGATCTGGCATTCGAATATTTCGGTCAGCCAAAGCATCGCTCCGTGGTTCTCTGGAACCTGCCTCCCCTGGAAATATTTGTCTGGCAGAAGAACAGCACACACGGTTCTGTCTTACGTAATCATAGCGACTTCGACTTCGATTTCGACTTCGATTTTGACGCAACATAACTGACCTGCCCTGAGGGCGACAATAGGATTATGTAGATGAGTCTGTTAAATAACTTGTTTCCATCTTTGAACCACCTGAAATGTCAAGAATTTACATTTGCTTTTTTGCTAGCCACGAAATACACGAACCCACAAATATATCTGATCGAAAGCCTCTACTGGGAACACGGTCTCCGTTTCAGATTTTCCAGGGCTCGCGATAGGGGCGTTGCAGCATCCGGTTGGCTTCGTCATCACCGATGAACTGTTCTTTCTCCGGGTCCCACTTTAGTTTTCGTTTCAGCCGCATGGCGATGTTACCCAGGTGACAAATACTGGCGGTAGAATGTCCGACCTCAACGGGTTCGATGGGTTCTTTCCGCGACTTGACGGAGTCAATGAAGTTCTGGTAATGATTCTCGCTGACGGGCAGGTGAATCTCATCAGCTGCGATCACCGTATTTTTGATGGCATCCGAGGATGCTTCCACCTCGCGCATATTGTTGACACTGAATTGAACCCAGCCATCGGTGCCCTCGATGCGGGCTCCGAACCCAGGTTCCTGTGTACGACAGATAAACTCAATCCCGTTGGCGTAGCGTGCGCGAAAGTCGGTTTTCATCGCGGTGGTGTATAGATGCCCTTTGGGCGGCCAAACGACCCCTGGTTGGTTCTCGAATTCCACCGGGCCAGTGCCGTCCATGTCCAGCGCCCACTGGATGATATCGGTTGAATGCGCACCGGTGTTGGTGACCTGTCCCCCTGAATAATCGAGGTGGAAACGGAAACGGTAGAAGCAGCGATCGCTGTGATAGGGGGCCAGCGGTGCGGGGCCTAACCACATGTTATAATCAAATCCAGCGGGTACCGGCATTTCCTGCCAACCTGGGCCCGGTCCTGCACCACTGCTATTAATAATAGAAACCACGCGTTTGACCTCGCCGATGCGACCATTGCGTACCAGTTCACACATGCGTCGCACAACTTTATTCGAGCGATACTGAGAGCCGGTCTGTAAAATACGATTGTGCTTGCGGACCGCTTTGATCATCTGCTGACCATCATGAACGGTGAGTGACATGGGTTTCTGGCAATAGACGTCTTTGCCAGCTTCACAGGCTTTTACAGTCGCCAACGCATGCCAATGATCGGGCAAAGTGATCATGACCGCATCGATGTCTTCGCGTGCCAGAACATCACGAAAGTCGCTGTAGGCATCACATCCCTTGTACTTCCCCGAACGCGTTTTTTGGGCATAGTACTCATTCACTTTTTTCTGAGCGGGATCGCGTCCCAGAAAATGCTCTTTACGAGCATATCCGCCACTGGCTTTGTTGACGTCGCAGACGGCAACCACCTGAGCATCAGCGAGCCGCAACATGCCGGGCAAGTCGGCACGACTCTGATTTCCACAACCAATCTGTGCGATGTTGACGCGGTTACTGGGGGCATTCGCACCAAAGACAGAATTGGGAACGATAGTCGGCACAATAAAAGCAGTACTGGCAGCTGCAATGAAATCACGTCGCGTCAGCTTGCTGTTCTTATTCTCAGGGGGGAGATTTTTATTTTGCATTTCGGAGCACTCTCTCAGAGATTGAGTTTGGAACCGGTCAAAGTATGGACTCTACAATAAATCGGTGTCTATCTTCACCATATCAATTTAGGCGTTGTTAATGCTATCAAAAGCTAGCCGATGCCGACTTATTTATCCAAGATTCCCGGTATGGATTTGACGTGCCCCCCTTAACCCCATCCAGAACTTGATATACTACTCAGGATTCTGGCCCAATTGAGGAGGAGGCAGCATGCCCACCAAACGTCATTCATCCGAACAGATCATTTCAAAACTCCGGGAAGCGGAGGTCCATCTCGCGCAGGGGATGACGATTCCCCTGATGTACAAGGGACTGGGGATCCACCAGCAGACGTACTACAAGTGGCGTCGTGAATATGGTGGTTTGCGGATGGATCAGGCCAAACGTCTGAAAGAGTTGGAAAAGGAAAATGCCCGACTCAAAAAACTGCTGGCAGAGTCGGAACTGGATAAAGCCATTTTGCGGGAAGCTGCCTCGGGAAACTACTGAGTCCGTCGAAACGGAGTAAGGCGGTGAATTTTGCAAGAGATTCCCTGGGACATGATCAAGTCTCGGAACGCCGGGCCTGTCGTGTTCTGGGATAATCCCGTTCCACGCAACGGAGGCAGCCTGTGGTTCCCTCAGATGAACCCCAGCTGGTTCGGGAGATCATTGATCTGGCGAGTCAGTACGGCCGTTATGGTTACCGTCGGGTGACAGAGTTACTGCGGCGAGGCTGGAAAGTGAATCACAAGCGAGTAGAACGGCTCTGGCGGCTGTTCGGGCTAAAATCCAAAAACCGGCGACGATCCTGCTTAGTGTCGGTCTTGAAAGACCCAGTCGTGGTCGATCTGTCGTCGGACGCCGTCTGATCCTGACAAGTCAAACATACAAGTCGTGTGACTGGTGTCATTCCTAGGGGCAGGTCAAATGTGTGAACCTGTTCTGTCGGCTGCTGGATGAAGCAGGCTGATCCAGGCTGATTCCACTGTCATGGGGAAGGTTTCTGCTCACGTCATTTTCAGGATCCGGGCTTGCAGATCATACGATTCAGCCTCCGTCAATCAACGCGGAGTTCTGTAAAAGAATGGTTCACTTCGAGGCGCGAGAACTCACGTAAAAAGGTTCGTAATGCTATCACACACTGCCAGGTTGAATTGCTCTCAAACTAAGACTCCGAGAGCCGGAATAAGAGAAATATACAGTCAAGTTAAATCGGGCCCGTGATGTGGTCAATCGATGATAGTTGATTTATAGGTGAGTTTTGCGATTTTTGAATCTAATTGAATGGCACGGCTTCTGTCTTCCTGTGCTGCTTTAGACAGGCCCTTTCTGAAATAAGCATATCCGCGTCCATAATAGGCAGACGCATACTGAGGATCGAGCTGGATTGCTTTATCAAAATCGACGATGGCTTTGTCGTACTCTTGCTTGTGGAACATCATATATGCGCGATTGAAATAGCCTTTGGCTTCCTTAGGCGCAAGGCGGATTGCCGTTGTAAAATCTTGTGCTGCATCGTCATATTCCCCCAGTTTGGAGTAGACCACTCCGCGCCTATTGTAGTAATCCGGATTATCAGGCTCCGCTTCCAGTAACTTATTGATCTTGTTGAAAGTACCCTCATGTTTTTTGATGAGTTCAGTATGCGCCATACCTCTGAGGGTATAGGCATAGAGATTGTTCGGGTTCAGACGGATTGACTCGCTGAAATGACTGACCGCTTTCCCGTATTCTTCCTGTTTCATATAAGTCTGTCCCTTGGCGATGTGCTGTTTCGCATGCTCCAGGGGCGTGAGGTAAAACCGCATCTGTTTCGCATATAATTTCTGATCGACTTTCTCGGTAAAAATTAATACGCCGGACGCATTTTCACAGCGGAATACCTGATAATCCTGGAAGATGTTCAGGCCGGCTAAGGGGTTTGGAATTAACGACTGATCAATCGATTCAACAGGAATCATTTTACCCAGTTTCAGAACCTTGACCAGATCGTCCGCGCGCGCTCGATCCGGAGGCGTGACATCAATCGTCTTTACAATCTGGTCCTCGGAGATCGTGACCAGGACTTTCTTCCAGATCCCCAGCTTATAATCCAACACTTTCTCTTTGTTGCTGCCCAGCGCTGGTTGGAAAAGTTGACCCTGGCCCCATTGCTTATTATTGAGCAGTTCTGTTTCGGTTGTCTCGCCGACCACGATTCCGTGAAATGCAACCCGGGGAGGGTCGGCTGCATTCAGAGCAGAAGCAGCCATACTCACGCTTGAAGTCAGGAGACACAAAACAAGTTGCAGGATCTTTGTTGAACTTAAATCATGATTCATTCCTAACCTCATCTCTCTTATCAGCGATCTTCTCTGCTTCAAGCATGCCGTGCAGTTGGAATATTGCTCAAGTATTTCCGATAGTTTATTGGCTCCTGTAGAGGAACTTTATCGGTCAAGAAAACCTCTCAGGAAGCGTTGTGCTTCATTTCGTAACTGATTCAATGTGGTTCCTTTCCAGTTGGCAGGCCCATCATAGATAAGTGAACCGGTTCTAATCACGGAACCGGCACGATCTGTGTAGCTCCATCCTGCACCGGGGGCCTTGAGATTTGACATGGAACCGACAAATCCGGGGAAATCAATGCCAAAGCCGATATCCGCCCCATTGACACCACCGGGGCGTGTAGGCGAAGTCCGATCATACGACAGCAAAATGGGGACATTAAAAGTAAAGCCATCAGCTGTTTTGACATTCACATTCTGATGGTACTTGCCGGGACGAAAGTATTGATACGGTTTTTCCGGCTCCGCGATTTTGTGTTTCTCAAAATCGCGGAGGACTTCTCCAGTGACCAGAAAAGCAATCTTCCCCGTCTTCTGGGTATTATTTGCCCAGGCATGCACGTTATAAACGGCGTAGAATGGTTTCAGTTCACTCTTTTCAGGAGGAGGAACTTTCCTGGTGGGTTGTGGTTGGGGAGGCTTGGTTTTAGGGGGGCGAACCGGTTTGGGTTTGGGCTTGATCATTGTCACTGGCCCCTCTGGCTGAGCAGGGGGCGTTTTTGTTTCAGAACCTTCACCATCACCGGGTTTGACGATGGTGACGGACCCTGCTGCCTTGGACAGATCCGCATCCATACTGCCACTGGTTCCACCGGGCTTGATCATGGTCACCGCACCCGCTGCCCCGGAGAGATCGGCATCGGCAGGTTTCCCCTTGGGGGGACTATTTGTCATCGTGGCTGTTGCCGATGCGATCTGGTCAGGGAGTCCGGCGCTGCGTGCCAGGCGTGCAATCGCGACCGCCAGCGCTGCTTTGGCCTGCACGACCTTATCATTTTCTGGTTCCACTGCAGCACAGCGACCGATCCCAGCCGCATCCAGTCCTCCTTCAGCCTGATTCAAATTATTAACCTGTGTGGATAGTTTAGCGACCTGTGCGGCTAAAGAGTTGACTGAGTTGAGGCGTGCCCGCAAACCATCCATGTCGGGTACGGTCACAATCGCATCCAGTCGTCTCAGCAGGTCCACAAACTTCTGCATGGCTTCAGGATAATCGGGGGGAAAGACGTTACGCAGCCGCATGATCTGGCCCCGTAATTCAGCGGATTGGGTCTGAAGTTGCAAGAAACTCTTCTCAGCCAGATTAACTTGGCTAGATGCTTGATTGTTTGCATCCTTAAACAGCTGAGCCTGCGAGGCAGCCTGGTTAGCTAATTGTTCTATTTGCTTCAGGGATTCAATAACCTGATTGGCATCAGCAATAACTTTTTTAAGCCTGTCATTATTGCTCTGAACCCGGTTCACGAGATCTGCAATCTCCTTAACCAGACTTTTGGCCTGATTGTAATCCGCCAGCGTACTTTTGGCCTGCGCATCAGTTTTCAGGTTTGCTGCCCGATCATCAGCCGCATCCAGGAGTTGCTCTACCTGTTTTGATTTATCGACTGCCAGATCCGTATCCCGGTGGATTACCTGCGAGAGCTCTCCGGTTCGCTTGCAAGCATCAGAGGCGTTTTGGTTCTGGCCATTGAGTTGTGCGATGGTTTCAAATCTCTGCTGGACAGTCTGGATTGCTGCCCGGGCTTTTTCCACTTCCTGCTCGGCTGTCTTGTAAGCGGTGAGTCCCGATTGCCTGTGAGCCGTTAAATCGTCAAGCTTCCGGTTGAGGGCCGTGATGACTCGCGACAGGTGTTCTGTATTAACGAGTCTTTGATTATCGAGGCGTTCATCGGCGGCGCGTGCCGGTCGATTCGCAATGGCATTGGTCAGACGTGTGGAGGCGGTATAGGCGCCGTGCACGCCGTGAACAACTGCGGCGGCACCGAGGCCAGCCGTGACCCAGGCCGGGGCAGATGCTGCGGCAACACCGACAGCTACCCCGATCACAAGCGAAGTTCCGGCTTTGATCGTCGCATCTCCAAGGCAGGTGCCCAGTGGATGGCCTTCCTCACGGCAGGCAATAAAATCGGTGCCGATGGTGATGGGATTCAGGACGGTCATTGCGCCGGAGATGCGCTGCCCCCAGGTCGGCGGTGGCTGACGTATCGTGGGGTACTGACCGGAGGCCTCCCCGACACGCGGCACTGTCGGGTATCGTTCGTAGATATTGGAAGCGATAGGCGGTCTGCCCGAAACATTTGGCGCACGAGGTGCGATTCGCGAACCCGGGAGGCGAGAGGCGGCTGGCACGCGAGGCGTAGCCTGTGCGGTCGGGATCCGGGGCAGGCTTGGGGGGCGAGGTGCCAGTGTTTGTCGCACCGGTTGCAGCTGACTGCTCGATTGAGAAGCAGTGGGTGGGCTGGACAGCGATGGACTGCTCGCAGGTGTATTTGGTAAGACACGAGAAAAGGGCACTTCATTCGGGTGTAAATTGACTGGTTGCGCGGTGCTGAAATCACTCGCGGCAGATACTGGTCCTGCAGTATCAACGGGCACGAGTCCTTCCGAAAGGCCCAGTGGGTCAGTGTAGCGGGTGGGCGCATTCAGGACATAAGCGAAGCGATTGAGGGACGCAGGACTTTCGATGGAGGGGGGATGCGGGTCCGCACTCAAAAAACGCCCCAGCTGCGGATCGTAATGCCGCGCTCGATAGTAATAGATCCCCAGGTCTGCATCATACTCCCGGGATGTGAAAGCAAACGGGTTTGGAACCTTAGTTACCTGTTGGTCCAGGTTCCCGAACGCATCCATTTCGTTTGTCCCAATGACTTTTCCTGTGGTGTCTGTCAGCCGGACAACACTTTGAAGTGCATCGGTCAGGTAGAAGTACTGATCCTGATCGTGAGTCATCATCAGGGGGCGGTCGATTCCCGGGCCGTGCAGATAGCTTGACCGGGATTTCAGGTCACCATCCAGCTCTGCGATCAGGTTGGTTCCGTCGGTAACGAAATAGGTCTTGCCTTTCGAGTCCTCCCGCCAGATACGTTCTCCCGTAGGCGCATAACCAAAGGCCACCTGCTTCCCATCGGGTAAGTCAACTTGCACCAGCCTGTTCTCGGAATCATAAGTATAGCGAGTCGTTCCGCGAGGACTTTTACGCTCAATCAGATTTCCATTGGCGTCGGTTTTAAAAGATTCCTGCCCGGCACTAAGCAGGTTGTCCCCCTGGTCGTATTCATATTCCGTCTGCTTTGAACCAGTGATCCGTTTGTCACGGTTACCGCCAGGCAGGTAGCTGTACTGAATGGTCGGCCCCTGGCTGGGTTCTTCTCTGGTGAGCTGGCCTGACTCGTCGTACCCGTAGCGGGTCTTACCCTTTTGGGTATCAATCGTCTGGACCAGCCTGCCGGCAGCATCGTATTCATAGCTCAGATCGGAAAGTATCTTGCCTGCTGGATCAGTGTGGGTGATTCGAGTGGGGCGATTCTCGGAGTTGTACTTCCAGCTCTGTTGGACCCCGTTGGGATAGGTGACGGATGTGGGGCGATTTCTGGTGTCATACGTAAAAGCAATCTGTTTGCCTTCATCCAGCTTGATCTCTGTCAGGCGTTGATGTGCATCGTATTCGTATTTGAATGTCTGCCCTCCCGACCTCGTAAATTCTTTCAGCAGTCCCGACCGATCGTACCGGTAGTTCAACTTCTGATGGATCGCGGGATACTCGATTTGACTGAGGTGCCCGTTGGCATCATAGGCATAATGCACGGGAAACTCACCATCATCGACACTCTCCAGGTTTCCATCAGTGCCGTACTGCCAGGTAATGACCTTGCCATCATGCAGCTTTTTTTGCAGCAATCGCCCGGCGCGATCGTAGGTGAAGGTGGTGGTCTGTCTTTTGGCATCGGTACGACGAATCAGGCGGCCAGCGTCGTCGTAACCCAGGACAGACTGTTTGCCCTGTGAATCAGTCAGCTTGGTGGGATTTCCCAGAGCGTCATATTCGTAATGCGTTTTACTCCCGCCGGGGTGATGGATCGTGGCCAGGTTTCCTGCCGGATCGTAGTCATAGCTGGCGGTATCTCCATTCATTTCAGTGACCTGGGCCAGTTTGCCTGTCGAGGTATACCTGAAGCGTTTAGAATCTCCGAAGGAGTTCGTGATCCCCAGCAGGTTCCCGGTCAGGTCATAGCGAAAACGTCTGGATGTGCCCGCTGTGTTTCTGGTCGCTATCAGCCGACTTTGCTTGTCGTAATCATAGTCCGTCCCCCCCCATTATCGTGGCGGCTGAGCAGATTCCCCAAGGCATCGTAGCGAAAAGAGCGTTCCAGACCACTGGCATAGTTTTCTCTGTTCACGCGGCCCAGCAGATCATACTCGTAATGAACGATCAATTTCTGGTTTTCCAGCCGGGCTGACAATTGTCCCTGATCATTGTATTGATAACTGATTTCCGTTCCGGTGGGGAGTATGACTTTCGCCAACTGCAGGTCGTCAGTGTACTCATATCGTGTTTGCCGGCCTCTGTGATCAGTCAAGGTCTGCAACTTGCCTTCTGCGTTATACTCGTAATGGGTGCTGAGCCCTGAGGGAGCAATGACCTTACTTGGTTGGCCTGATGCGGCGTATTCATAGCGCGTCACTCCACCTGCCGTATCTGTTGCCTGAGTCAACTGGCCTAACGCATCGTATTGCTGCTCAATCGCTTTACCCAGGGGATTGAGCGTTCTCTTCAGTTTGCCTGCAGCATTGTACTCGAACTGGTATGCCCTGTTACCGGGGGCAGTGATTTTTTTAAGCCGTCCGGTTGGTGTGTACTCGTACTGTGTGTTTCGCCCCTCTGAATCAGTGACGGTAATCTGTCGCCCTGCATAGTGGTAACGGGTTGTTGCCCCCATGGCGTCTGTCATGGAGGTCATCAGCCCGCCGGGCGCATATCGGTAGATGCGGGCGCCTCCCTCAGGCGCGATCTGGCTGACGAGATTGCCTCGCCCATCATAACGTCGGGTCGTGATTCCTCCGATGGGGCTCACTTCCCGCAGAATATTTCCCAAAGCGTCCCGTTCGTATTTCCAGGCATTCCCCTCCGCATCGGTGACAGAGGTTATCTGGCCACGGGCGTTGTAGTGAAAGGAAAGGTCCACCTTGCCGCACGACGCACAGGAATTCAAACTTTTGAGTTTACCGTCTGCATCGTATTCCAGTTGAACCTGGGAATGCTTTCCCTCACTCATGCTTAACAGTTTGTGTTGATCATCGTATTCAAACGACTTGTGGATTCTACCCGGACCGGATACCGCTGCTGGCACTCGACTCTCACCACGATAGCCGATCTGAACCGAGCCGACTTTCTCGTTCTCTACTCTGGTGGTGCGTCCCAGTTCATCATAGGTCAGTTTTACAACCTGGTTCGTCGGACCGATCGCCTGGGTGACACGACCATTTGAGTCGTACTCGAGTACCGTTTTATGCCCCAACCCATCTGTATATTCTTCCCGACGCTGATCAGGACTGGTGTGGATCGACGTGACCACGCCGTCTGCGTCAGTATGCTGTACTGTCCGGTTAGCATCGTCATACTCGAAACTTTCCTGGCTTCCATCGGACCAGCGACGTTTCAAGACCCGCTTCTTTTGATCGTATTCAAAGTGAATACTGCCAAATTGCTGGTGGTCGATACGGGAAAGCAGCCCCCCTGTGGCATAGGCGTATACGACATCAGGGCCATGATCTGCTTCTACTTTGCAAAGCTCACCTGACAAGTATTGATATCTGACTGAGAGACCACTCGAGTGTTGGACTTTTTCGAGTTGACCAGTCTCGTTTGAGATGAATTGAAGAAAAGTTCCATCAGGACCCTCCACACGCTCAAGAGTGCCGTCCGGCTTGTAAGTCAGAAAAAATGTATTTCCCTGGCTGGTGGTCCGTTCCAGGAGCCGTCCTTCCTCATCGAAAATCTCGTTTGCCCCATCGATCTTTTCCCGCAGTACGCGATCACCGATAAAAGTCAGCTGTTCGCCTGATGAACTATGATAGATCGACTCGCCAGCGTTCGATGTGAAATAGGTGATGCCAGTCGGTTCCACCAGGGACACCACTGAGCCGGCCTTAAGGAGCCGGGATTCCCAATTCAGTTTCCAGAGAGAGCCGAGCAGGCCAGGCCCTGTGCTTTCCCTTTGCAGCGAACGCTGGAGTTCGAGAGGACTCTTACCGCTCAGCGCACTGAGATCTGTCACCTGTAGATTCAGCCGGCCTGACTGTGGATTGATGACTCCTTGCGCATCGGCTGCGGAAAAAATCAGGATACCGGAAAGGGACGAATCACTGGCAACTGAAAGAGCATCAGTCGTTTCAGCAACGGGAGAATTATGCTTGTTCTTCGGACTGTCAGGCTGATTAGTTTCGCCATTCACGACGAGCTGACCGAGAGATGTAATCACCAAGACTGAAAGCAGCAGCAATGCGGTGACCAAAACTGTTTTGGATTTCATCAAGCCACCCTCCCCAATGTGGAAGCTGGACCGCGTATCCGAGCCAGGAAGCAGTCGGACAAGCGATCAAAATCAATGTGCCGAAAAACTTCTTCTATCCATCATAAATCGCTTTCAGAATGATGGCAATTAATAGTGGATAGAAACATCCATTAATTGTTGGCTTTTTAGTTGGCCTGATCTTAATTCGAGATCAGGTTCATCTGTGATTGAGAGGAATCTATACATCAGACCTGAATACTTCGTGTTTCAAAATGAACAGTAATCACGATGTCTTCAGCAGCTGAGTTGTATAAGCTTGTCACTGGTTACACCTGGAGCAGGCCAGCAGGAACACCCAGACAGATATCAATCCAATGTTGTGAATCAGATCTGGGAAGAGCTATTCTTTTTTATCCACGACTGCTTTCTGTCAGCCACTGAATTGGACTCAGATATGACATCTGCTTGCTCTTCACATTGCCCCCAAGAGCTGAATGGAAGAAAAGCAGTGAGCAGAAACTGGAAGTTTTAGGTAGAAGACCCTGTTAGGCCATCGGGAAAATCCCGGTGTGGCGCGATTTGCAGGTTACGAAAACCAGGATCGACTCTCTTTTCAACAGAACTGCGTGACTCACTGTCAGGAACTTATTGACAACCTGTATGTCCAATTTATAATCGCGAGTGTTGTTGTCGAGGAACGACAGCAGTTTTTTCATGCTATGAAAGCCTCTCACTTTTCTTGTGATGAGTTTCAATCCGCCACTGCCCGGTTTTTTGCAGTCAAATAACTGGCAATCATCTGGTGTGCGTCTCAAGTTTTATTAAGTGATTGATGCCATGCCCGCCTGGGGAGGACTAGCTGATGATTCCCTCTCGTTTATTGATTCACGCCTTGATTTGTTTCTCACTGTGCCTGCTGATTTCATTGGGGCACAGTTTTGCTGCAGACCCGCCACAGGAAAAACTGGCCATCGATCTGGGGCCGACCCAGTTTGTACTGGATAAAGTCCAGCTACGTGTAATTGATCCTGAAGAGGATCAGAAAAAACGGGATGCTGCAGGCAGTAGACGCACCCGCATCGTCCATACTCCCCAGGATGTGACACCCGGCGGAGACGGCACGAATTATACCGCCGAATTTGTTCGCAAGCTCTGGCCACGTCGAATCAAAAAACCACAAGGGGACTACAAAACCGTCAGGGTCCAGGTACACTATGAATTTCCGAAGGAGATGAAATTTGCCCATCTGGTCAAGCCAATTAACCAGGGCTCTTTTCCTCCGCTGATCGCAGCCCTGCTGAAACAGTCGGTCCGCTTTTCCACACGCTCGCGCATCATTGGAAACTATGAAAACCCGAACAGTCAGGGGTTTCCATTAGAAACCACACACCGGATCAGCGTTGGTACTCCCTGGACGCCCCGCGGACTGCGTCTGAGTGATCCGCAGCTGTTCCACCAGGATCCCCTGGTCGGCTTTGGACAGCAGGGAAAGCAGGAGACTTTTCAGGATGTCTCTTCTGCGGGACAACTGCAGTGGTTTCAGATGCTGGGAATCCCGCTGGCGGAATCCACCTCGCCGGTCAAGTATCGCAGTTCGCATACGTATTTCCAGAAATCCAAAGGCAAACCGGGAGGTGAAGACGGATTTACCCACACGCTCACGCTCCCCGCGAACAGTGGGTTGATCAACTCCATTCAGCCTCTGCCCCGGCGGAAAGAAACACCCTACTACATCACGGTCACGCTGCATATTGCCGATACAATTGGAGATGAGGGAGGGCCGATCCCCGGACGAATGGTCAATCAGTACGATCTGATTCTACGCTACCGTCAGGCCGAGATCGCGGCTGAACCGGTTGAGCTGACTCTGCTCGATGCGAATACGACTCTCAATTCAGAAGCGTCCGATCTGCAATTGCCCCTCAAGATCGAGCAGGGAGAGGGACTGGAAGGCGAAGCACTCCAGCAGGCGCGACAGAACCGGATCAATCAGGAAAAAGAAGATCTGGTCAAATGGGATCTGAAACGCAAGGGCACCGTTGCTGATGGGGTGAGTCTGCTGTTGCTCCGCGCCGAGTCCAATAAAGCGGGGACGGTCACATTTCGTTTACCGAATCAGCAGGCCGGTTCCCTAGATCATCTGGATGGTCTCCAGCTGAAACAGAAGTTCAAGAAACCCTCCGCCTCACTGGATCTGCAGAGTCTCGACGCAAAAACGGTCGAGTTTGAAGGGAAGCATTATGCCTTTGCGCTCTATGCGCCCCCGCGAGATTTCTCCGGTGTGTCTTCAGCGAAATCGACCCGCAGGACGCTCAATATCGGAGAGCGGGAGGTCCAGGTGGAACTGCGATCGATCCCGGTGGAAGTGGCGCTGCAAACTGCAGACTCGGGATCGTCAACGAACCCTGCCACAAAAGAATTTCCGATCCAGCTTGCCCGCCCACCGGTTGTGCTGGTGCATGGCACGTATGACAATCCAGAGAACTGCTGGCAGACCACAACCCGGCGCGGCCCTTCGCTGTTACGACGCTTAACCAATGCCGGTCTGGCAGTTTACATGGTCGATTTTGAAAAGAGTAACGGCCGGAAAGGAAGCGGCCCGAGCCGGTTTGAAGACAACAAAACCGTAGTCTGGGATAAAGCGCATAACGGGATCGAACAGGCACTGCTTGATTTCCGCTCCAGTCAATTAGAACTTGCCGCGACCCAGGCAGACGTCGTCGGCCATAGCCTGGGAGGCGTACTCCCCCGGGTGTATGCCTCGCCCCAGTACAACCCGGATTATAAGCGTCCGGCGAACTTCCAGCAGGGTGATATTCATCGGCTGCTCACAATTGCCTCCACGCACCATGGATCGGATATGCCGCGGGTGTTCCACGCCCTGCGGGCCATCAAAATCGGGGAGCAGGGGCTCTTCGACTGGCTTGCCTCGCGCGGGCTGTATGGTTTTGCCGACTGGAAAACGGGCTTGGATACCGGTGCCGCTCTGGACCAGATCCCGGGCTCGCGCGCGTTACAGAAAATCGGCCCGACCCCCATTCCGTCGCATGCGATTGGGCTGGTTGCGACGGCGCGGGATATGTACGACTTTGAAGCCAAATACCGCAATGAAGCGATTGCCGTCTGCGAGATCTTTTACGAACATCCCAATATGCTGGAAAAGGTGTTTACCCAGGTCCAGCAGAAAGAAGACGCGAACCGACTGCTGGATTACCTGCAGACCCTGGATTACCGGCGGAACAAAGGTTTCCTGGGCGGAAACATGAACGACGAACAGGTGCTGATGCTCCTGTTCCGGGCTGCGGTGTTTGGCAATACGCAAAATGACTGTACCGTCCGCCTGCAGAGTCAGCTGGGAACGTTGCGTCCAAAATATACGACCACCATCTGTAACGTCCTGCATGGCTATGCTCCCCGCTATCCCGAAGTGCAGAACCGGATCATTGAATTGTTGACCGGCTCGGCAGAGCAGTTCGATGATCGCGGTTTTCTGTCCGCAGGCCAGCCTTTGAGTAACGTGAAGCCGGGACAGTCCGGCAATATACCGCGGGACTGGACTGTCGTCAGCCGGAGTGAAGCGATTGCCCGCTCGAACGTTCTGCCGGAGCATGCCGAAATCCTGTCCCGGGTCGCACGCGAAACGGACCTGGTGATTCTGGTCCGCCCGGTCAACGAGCATGCCACCATGCGGATCCGACAGGGGGCCGCGACCAAAAACATGAAGATCAAGGGCAAAAGTTCGGACTGGGGACCTCATAAGGGATTCATCCCGGTCCTGCAGCGGTTCAGTAAGCTGGGGCGCAAGATCGGCGTGACCCCGGAGGAAATCAAGAAATATGATGACCAGGTCCAGTCCTGTATGGCCAACCGGGATGCGATCTCGGTCCCGCTGAAGTATGACGAGGCGCCTTATGACGGCAAACCGCTGATCGTTGTCAAATACAGGGAAGCGAATAACCCGGAACAGGTCGTGGTGGATCTCGGTGATGGCAGCTACTATGATCCGGAACATGATCAGAAACTGAATGCCAGCGATTATGCGGTGACCGAACAGGAATTCCTCGTGCTAGCAGACAGCACGGGCAACCCGTTAACGGCGGACTACGATCTGCTGGCAGTGGGAACGCCGCGGGGGCCTCCTGCAGAGCGTGCCCCTCCCACCAAACCCGTCTTCGAGCCGGGACAGAAACGCATCTTTGACGAGGAGCAGTACGGTGGTGTCTATCCCTGGCAAATTAATCTGATCAAGGAAATCAACGCAGCCATTCATTATTCCGGCGGCAACGTCGTCCACCATGGTCCTGAAAATCAATACGATGGCTCACCGGGTCTGGATTATCCCAACACGGCATTTCAGCCGGACGGCTCCATCATCCATATTCCCGAAGCACCGGGTGTCGATCCGTCCCGCTACCTTCGGCAATATTACCGCGAACAGTTCATCGCCGGTCACGTCATCGAAGTAAACCCGAGCTGGGGCTGGAAGTCGCTCGATGAAGTCAATAAAGGCTGCGACGTCAATGCCTCCCCGGTAGAACTGGATCCGATCCCCGAAGTGGCCAGCGTGACTCCGCAAACGCCGCCGGGCACTCCCACGACACCGCCGACAGAAGCCACGCCCGATGATCAGCAGTCTTTTTTCTTCCGCAATGCGGAGGCCGGCGCCACAACGGTCGCAGAACTGGAAGCGGATGAAAAATGGGGGAAACCGGCTGCACGCGAAAAACGGGACAACCAGACTGAAATTCTGCAGTACCAGGTACGCGGCTACAAACAGATTCAGGTCACGACGCGAAAGGGGGTGGTGCAGAGTATCGATGTCACGTTACCCGATGGCGTCTCACCCGATGCGGTGGCCCAAATCTTTAAACTGGGTGAACCCCGGGAAGGGGGGCTTTCTGAAGCGGCAAAGATCGGTATGACGGTTTCTTCCAAGTGGAAACCTCAGTTGTATCAGGCCGGGCGGGTCCTGCTGTTTATCGATGACACCGGTTCGCAGCCGGTAGCCCGTCTGATGCGGATGTATGCGGCCAGCGTGATTCCGGTTCCCGCCGAAACGGCTCCCCATTTGAAGGATAACCTGAAAGGGCAGGATACGCGAAGCAGGCGGATTATCAAAGAGGTCGTGGATCTGCTGACGCAAAAACATTATCATCCACACGAACTGGATGACGCGATCGCACGCCGTTGGATGCTGAACTACATCGAACAACTGGATCCTGTGAAACTCTTCTTTTATCAGTCTGATATCGATGAATTCCTAACTCGATCCAAACAAATCGATGACGAAGTCAAAGAGGGTAAGATTGACTTTGCCTACGAGGTTTTTCACAGGTATCTGGAGAGAAGAAGCCAGAATCTGAAAATCATCAGAGAGTACCTGGCGATGGAGCATGATTTTTCACAGAATGAAGAAATCATGCGTCACGATGAAGTTCCCTATCCGGAAAACGAACTGGAGGCTCGGGAGATCTGGCGGAAACGAGTGAAGCTGGAGTTGCTCAAACGCAAAGCCCGGGGAATGGGGCTGATCGAAGCCAAAGAGGGAGTTAAGCATCATGTCGAAAACCAGTTTCGGATCCAGGAGGGGATCGATGATGAACAGTTACTGGAGTCGGCTCTGACAGCACTGGCAAACGCTTATAATAGCGGGAGCCGCTATTTCTCAACCCAGTCCATGAGACAATATCAGGATAACTTGCGGCGGCGTTTGCAGGGGATCGGAGCTCGTCTCCAATTGGTGGACGGTACTATTGAAGTGATTGAAGTCCCAGCCGGTGGTCCCGCAGCTCGGTCAGGAAAGCTCCACCGTGGAGACCAGATCATTGGAGTCGCTGAAGAGAATGCAGATTTTAAAACCACATCGGGATTACGACTCGATAAAGTCGTAGGAATGATTCGAGGCCCTGAGGGCAGTCGAGTCCGTCTCAAGGTGGTCTCCAAACCTGTAAAAGCAGCCGAGCCCCGGATTATTGAACTCACACGCGAGAATGTGAAACTGTCCGGCCTGAGGAGTACCGTATTTATTGAACAGGCTCCCGGAGATAAGCACAAAACTCGGGTGGGCTTTGTGGCCGTTCCCGGCTTCTACATGACAGGTAAGGACGCCTCATCCCGGAGCAGTTTCAGTGATATGCAGAAGCTATTAGCCGATTTCCGGAAACAGGATGTCGACGTGCTTGTGCTGGATCTGCGAAATAACTCGGGGGGGCTGCTGAATGAATCCCTACGGTTTGCCAGTCTCTTCATTGGAAACCGACCAGTGACACAACTGAAAGACCAGGCTGGTGAAATCAAGAAATATAATGGCGGAAAACCAACACAGGTCTGGAAAGGTCCGTTGGTGGTACTGACTAGTAAGTACAGTGCGGGGGGAGCCGAAATTCTGACCGCCGCCATTCAGGATTACCAGCGTGGCCTGATCATCGGCGACAGTTCCACGTTTGGAAGTGTGATGGTTCAGGATTTTTTTGATATTGGGAAAAAGGTCTCTCAGGAAAAAGAGCCTCCGCAACTGGGCCGGTTACAGATAGCGACCCGGGTCTTTTTTCGGCCTGGGGGAAAGCGTCTGCATGTGGATGGCGTCAAGACTGACCTGTGGATACCTTCGTTTACCGAGTATGCGAAAACCTTTGATGAATTGAACCGGGAATCATTTCAGGTTGAATCGATGGATGCGACTCCGGTTTCCCAGTATGAACTGGTTAGCTCTGATATCATCCGAGAATTGTTGAGTCACTCGAAACAACGCCGCACTGACTCGCTGGAATTTCGAAAGTACCTTGCAGAGGTCAAACGTTATGGTCAGCAGATCAAGCGGAAAACCACCCCGCTGAATGAGTTGGCCTTCCTGGCACAGCAGGAGCAGCAGGTTACGCCCAAACGCATCTCCTGGGATGACCAGGAACGCTTTGAGAGGGATGCATATCTGGATGAAATTCTGGCGATCTCCGCGGAATACGCGGGGATGCTGGATTGGTATTCGCAGACTCAAGCAGGGTTGGCGATGTTGAAGGAAGGAAAATTTTCAAACGCAGTAAAAATCTTTACTGCTGCTTTGGATAAGAAGCCCGGATATCACGAGGCGTTATCGGGGCGTTCGGATGCGTATGCATCCCTGGGGAACTGGGAAGAGGCATTGAAGGACAAATCTTCCTTAGAGCCTGATTGGCTGATTGCGGTGGCCGTAAAGGCAACGGAAATCAAAGCCAAGTCGGAGACCATTGCGAAAATTGCAAAAGGAGAAATGATCAGGGTGGTCCAGTCCAATAACAAGTGGCTCTGGGTAGAGAAGCTGAAGTTCCCTTACCCACGGGGCTGGATTTTGAAAGAGGAAGTTATTTCAGTCTATCAGGCTGATAAGGACGATAAGTCAAAAACACCGCCTCCTGCACCAGTTCCTCTACCTTAGATTTTGTACTGCTGTCAATTGCAGTGTTCAGGCATTTTTGCTCGAGTACTCTTGACAGAGGGGGCATGCAGTTTTTTGGCCTGAGAATTAATTCTGAGAGCCCCGGTTAATTTGATACTTGGATTGAGAAAGCAGACGCTTAATCATGATCTGGTCTTATGGTTCGGATCGTTCTGGTCGCAGATAAGGGGCAAGGTCAATACCGTAGCCTGTGACTCCCCAGAGGCTGCTGCCATCATTGAGTCTCATCTTCATCGTTGGACACGGTGTGCCACCTTTGATTAGACGTACAGCCACTTGTACGTAGCCTGAAGTTCTATCAGAACTCACAAGTTCTACCTTGATTTCAGATTTTGGCTGCTTCATTGAACCTGAGAGTCAGAGATTGACACTCATTCCAACTTAATGATTGATGACCTGAGTACGATTGAAACATCAAACCCCCATACCTATTGGGGAATCACTTTAATTGCTCTGTCTTTGCCGTATCTTTGGACCTTCAGAACGACCTCTTTTCCAAGTTCACATTCAGAGAATGAATTTAGAGCATCTTTGGCACTTTTTGCCTTTTTATCTCCAATGGCCACGATAACATCATTTTTTCTAATTCCTGCTTTCTGTGCCGCACTACCATCCACAACCTGTTGAGCTATGATTCTTGTTCCAACCTGTTTTAAAGCAATTCCGAATGAAGGAGGAATTTTGGCTGTGATTTCAATTTTTTTAACGGCAATAGGAAGATCTCCGAAATAACCAATTCCAAGCATTGCGTTGTTTTTGACCGCTTCTGGATCTACCTTGAAATGATAGTCTCTTAGTTCTGCTTTCTGATGGTTCACTTTAAGAAGAGAATTCAGTTGCTTGCTGTTTGCGGATCGTGAGATAACTCGAATATCACCGACAGATGCACTTTTCTCAGGTGTTTTGGATCCATGTAAGGATGTTGCTATTAAATTCCCACCCGGTGATGCGGTTAATTGAAACATACCTTCTGAATGCCCAAGCAAATCTATCCTTACAGTAAATGGAGGACGAAGCATTCTAGGAAGAGGGAGATTAACCCTTTTGTTATTGGCTGGAGTCAGGACCAGTACACCTTCGTCTTCATCAATACTGATTGACTGACCTAGCTGTTTTTTTGCTTGATCATTGAGAAATGAAGGAAACAGTTGAGTTGCATCTTTGATCGTTGCAAAATCATAAATTACATTAAGGCGGCCATCATCTAGCTTATTTACCTTGGCGTCACCAAATGCTTCAAGCTTGATTTCTTCACCTTTGACTTTTTCATCTCGCTTATGGGCTTCTTCAGTGTCGCGACTATCTACTTTAAGTGTGCAGTTACCATCCTCCCCAACCGATAACTGAAGAGATGTAATATTCGGCAGATCGCCCTCAGCATGTAACTCGATAACTGGCATTAGGGAAAACAGTACTAAGGTCAACAGGATGAATAATTTCGTCGGTGATGGAGTCTCGTTTGTCATCTGACAGATCTCTCTTAGAGTAAGTGACTGGTGACATTGATATAGTGCGGGAGTTCATACAATATCGCAAAGGAAAAAAGACTGAATATAATGTATATGAAAATGATATTTGAGGCAAAATATTTTAGTTAAGAATGACAGGTAGTCAGAAAGTGGCATACTGTTTTTACTGTCGTTGTTTTAGCAGGCTGGATTGTTGAAGATATTCCCATTGAAAGTATCGAACGTCGAGAAACGCGGCCCTGCAATTCCAAATCTTTCGGTCGTTTTCGTCCGTGGGGGCAGGTCATTGCTTGCCTGTTGGAGCGGAGTGGAAGCGGGCGAGCAGAACGGATTGGCTTCTGGTACCGAGGCTCTGTAAATGAAACCAGCGGGCTATTTATTGATAGACAGGAGATACTCAGCAACAGCCTGGTAGCTGGGAAGGCTGGTGGGATCGATGTGAGCATTTTTCGCTTTAGGGTGAGAGGCCAAGCGAACAATTACCATCTCTGCGGTAGGATCGACATAGATGGTTTGGCCATGCACCCCACGCGCAGCGAATGCACCATGCTCATTGTGCAAGACCCACCACATACCTCGATAGCTCTCCCCGGGCATTGTTGGATAGCCCGCTTTTTCAAATGCTTTATTATCGCCCCCTCTGCGAATACTCTTGACGAACTCGGCCGGAGACAGCCGATCCTTTGGCTATGGCCCTGGCCAGATCCAGGGTGAATTCATTCCAGAGCGGCTCCTGCTCTGTCGCGGCCCCCTCGATCTCTTCCCAGAGTTGTCGCAGCAGTCCATCCCGTCTCTCGGCTTCGCGGCGGTCTGATCCCAGGCGGAATTTATGCTGTATTTTTCGACCGCTGTCATTCCGTTTCCAGCCCAGCTGGCGAACGTATTGTCCCTGTCGATCCGGCTTGTTCAGGCGGCCCGTTCTGGTGGCCATTTTGCCCCTCCTTTGTCCCAAAATTTTATTGGAGTCTCTGTCCGATAAGCAAGAATAGGGGCGAAATCGGACCCCGAAAAGCCCCTTATCGGACATTTAATCGGACTATTTATCGGACTTTTACCCAAATAGGGGGTGTTGGGACAGCAGTTGTGGGACGGCGGGAATTAGTAAGCGCAATAAAAATGGCCACTTACCAGTTTCGGTAAGTGGCCATTGAGTGGAGGCGGCGGGTTTCCAGAATGGAAGTCGTAAATACCTGAAAACAAGTGGTTTATGGAGAGTGCGTTTTTCTAATTGGACCCGGGATTGGACCATTTTGGACGCCTAATTGGACCTCTTCTGGGATGTGATTTTTTCGCTTTCGTTGAGGTTGGGAATCGTCACCCCCCGGGCGAGATGGACTTCCGCTTCCCGGAGTTTCGAAGTGGTCTGTTCGTATGAATGATGCTTGGTGAACATGCTCGTCTCCTCAATTAGTCCAGAATTCTGATTAGTATATCAAGTTCTGGATCCGGTTAACTGGGCAAGGTCATGTTTCTCGCCGGCCCAACCTGCACAGCACACCAGACAGGCCATCATGACGTTGGTGAGATCGGTGAATTTATCATTTGATGATCTCTTCCAGAAATTTGACACATCGAGTATCGGACAAAGAAAGTCACGATACGAATTCTCAATGGACTATTCAATTCAAAATAACCCGGCAGAATATTCTTCCCATCCCTTAGCCAGCCACTTTGAGGAAATGCGAATGATCAATCCGTTTCCGGATTCAGTTCACTTTCAATTTTAGTGTCATGATAGACGCTCCAATATGACCAAATCCCAACGTACAAACAAATCGAAAACGCCGTACAGAACGCACTTGTTGGTCCAAACATCATCCCAAAAGGTGTCGTCAAACCTGCAGCGATAGTGGGGTTCAGAACAATGCGGATCGCAAATATGCCAGCACCAAATGCGAGAATCGGTAATGCAAAAATAGAAGCATAATACCTTCGCACTACCAGACAGTACACGGAGGTTGCGAAACCAAACAGTAGACTAAATATGAATCCACCAGTCAGAGCATATGGGACATAATATTCATAGAGATGGTCTATCACCGTCACTGTGAATTGAAGATCCTCTGTTTTTTTAAATAGCAGATAAGTGAACGGAGACAAAAGTGCGGCCACAATGCCGACAGGGACGCTGAGAGATGTACTTACGAAGAGGTCAACCCAGATTTCCTTACGACGAAAAATTGAGCCGGACATGTCTCTTCTTCTCTCCTAAGATAATTCCAAGCACTTATAGTCGTGTTTGAATTTAAGTGATAATGATTCTAATAAATATTACAAAATCGGTCAAAAAAATAATGAGACCAATTTCCTGGTGCGGCAGTCAATTGAGTGCATCCACACATTGATCGACTGAGACAGGAATGTCTGAACCAGCACTGGTTCCTATCACTGGAAGCTGCCCAGAAAAAACGGGATTCCTGGCGTAAGGATTACAGCGGGCGACGTCCCCACAGTGTATTGGGCAACAGGACGCCTCTGGGGTTTGCGAAGTTTTCAGACCAGGCATGCCTGGTCTGAAAACCCTTGTTCACTCACATTCCAACAGGTACAGAGTTGGGGCCAGATCAATGCTGACACTGAAGAAGGAACGTAATCTTAAATGTCCAGTCGCGGAATAAAATTATTGGCGAAGAAATCACAATTCATACGGCAGCGGAATCGTTCCAACAATGCGTGAAGAACAGTTTCCAAAGCTTAATAGTTTGCAAAGCTAAAGGGAAATATTCGGCATTATGGGCTAGAGACGGAACCTATCTACTGGGCACGGCCCAATCATTCTTTACCTTCAAAGACCAAAGCTTCGGGATCAGCCCCCAGACTTTTCAAAATCTCTTGAATGTCTTCCACCATCGCGGGAGGACCGCAAACATAGAAATTCTGTGAGAAATCGTCTACGCGATGTTCGAGCCACTCCCGATCAATGCGGCCCGACTCATAGTCCGGGTGTGTCTCCTGAGTCAGCGTGCAAACTGCGGACCGACCGAGCATGCGAAACAAGTCTCCTTGTAGAAACACGTCATTCTTCGTTTTATTGGAGAAAAACAATCGATTTCCTTCGATCTGCTCCTGCTGTTCCAGAGACCGGAAGATTGCAATGAACGGCGTCAGTCCAGCTCCGCCGGCGATAAAGATTCCCGGACCCCGGTAAGTAATCGTTCCCCATGCATCTCCGAAAATCACACGGTCTCCGACTTCGACATCACGTCCTAAGTGCTCTGTCATACCATCGTGCTGGGGATTTTCTTCCGTCTTATAGGATTTGATAATGAATTCCAGCCTGGGATTGCTGGGTAGACTCGTCATTGTGAACGGTCGCTTATCTTCACGCCACCCCTCTTCGTCAATTGCTAATTCAACGGCCTGTCCGGGCTGGAACGTAAATCCTTCCGGTTTTTCGACGATGTATCGACTGACATTGTTCGCCAGTTTTTCCCGATGAAGAACTCGCCCGCGGTACTTTCCGTAGTCTTGCCAGTCAGCTGTACCACTCTCGGGAGAATTGGAATCTTGTGAAGATGATTGATTCATGTTGTCTTTCTGCAAAAAGTTCGTCGCAAGGAAAGGTCGATTGATAATCTTCCGTCCTCGTGTTGTAAAATCGCGGAAATGACATCAATGTTTTGAGGGCAAAATAGCCCCTGACTCGGTCTCTTCACCGTGGCGAGTGCACGGAAAAAGAGTAATGAAATCATTTAGATTACCATCTGATCAGTTTATCGAAACCTGTTTGAAAACTCAATCACTGACCTCGGTGAGGAAAATGGGTTTGCATTGGGGACATCAATAAGTACGACCGTGTACCATCCCCGAGGTAGCTTCCCACAAAATGGCTTTATCCGGTTCCGACTCTGCCAGCAGCTTCTTGAGACGGGCATTTTCCTTCTCCAGCTCTTTCAGACGTTTCGCCTGGTCCATCCGTAAAGCACCTTATTCACGACGCAACTTATAGTAAGTCTACTGGTGGATTCCCATTTTTTTGCACATCAGGGGAATCATCATTCCTTGGGCAGAATGGACTTCGGCTTCCCGGAGCTTCGAAATAATCTGTTCGGATGAATGACGCTTGGTGGGCATGATCGCCTCCTCTTCAATCGGTCCAGATTCCTGATTAGTATATCAAGATCTGGATGCGGTTAAGGGGGCAAAATCATGAGCGTTATGAATGTATTTATCCGTTTTCGAACCATTCTGGAAATTCAATCCTAAACTTATCCATTCGCTCTCGCTTGTCGGTGATATCGGGGTTCCATTCAGGATGAATTCGTGGTGAACCGACATGAGGATCCCAGCCCCCCCGAGAACCATGAAAAACGTGTTTACAGCCTTCGATTGGGCAAGGAAATTGTCTTTCTGATGAGTTATATTTCTGACGTTTTTTAGGGGAAGGTTCTTTTTGACCCTCTGGTGACAGACCAAGCATCCATCCTTCCATGTTCTGAACAACGTCCTGTTTGGGGACCGCGAATGGGATTAGCTGATCCTTAAACCATCTACCTAAAACAACTGCTGTCGAGAACATGTCAAACTCATCTTCCGAAGAGGCGGCATGCATCCAGACTTTATGATCTACTTTTAAATAGTCCTTATTCGACTTTCGAAAATTATCCAGTGCATGGACAACAGCAATAGGATTGCGTTTTGAAATGACTTTTCCATACAAGTCTTGTTGACATAGCCGGGGGTAACATTCAGCAACCACGATTGAGGCCCCAGAAAGATCCTCGAATGGCCAGACTCGTAATTGATTTTTAAACTGTGTCCTCAATGGAATAAGCACCTCAATCCAAAATTGCAATGCAGCTCGCCCAACCTGTTTTGATGAATTATCGACTGGATATATACTATTTCCATTGGAAATATGATCGCACTTGCGTTTTCCTGCCCATTCACCGATTTCCGCACCGCGGGGAACACTTACGAACGGCATCAGTGGCGATCTTTTCTCTGGCCCATTTGCGATCAATACTTCTCTCCAGTCCCTATTCTGACAACGTTCTCCAAAGTTTTCTAACAAGTTTATAAATGACGGAGTTTCTAAGTGCTGGAATACATCGCATGGATTATCTGGGATACCGATTGGTAGGTCGGCCGCAATCAATATTTTCTTATCATTCGAGATAGCTTTTTGGGCCTCAGTCTTAAAGAAATCGAAGACTGAACATTCTGTTTTCCACAACGCCCTTTTTACAGACTGATTATCAATTGAAAATTCATAAATTGGCGTTTTCTGGCGGGCCACTCTCTGATTCCGGCTACCACTTCCATCTATGCAAAAAATGGTGTTTATCTTGGTCATATGCATTCTTTTCCTCTTCATGACGAGAAAGACAGTCGTCGATTTAAATCAATCAAGTATGGTAGTGTAGTCAGATTAAAAGCGGATTCCTGGGCTGTTGCTCTTAAAATGCCAAGGTAATATCTCGATCGAACCCACCTTTGCATAAAACTCTTTGCTATAATGCTTGCTACGGAAGAGGGCACTGATTACAGAAAGAGATTATGTGGCTGAGGAAAATTCGAAAGTCTCCGTGCGGCTGATCGCGATTGGCGATATTCACGGGCACAGTTTAGCGTTGCAGGCATTGCTGAATCATATTTCACCTGGAAAAGGCGATGTCATTGTAACCTTAGGGGACTATATCAATCGCGGTCCTGACAGTCGAGGCGTTCTGGAAACTCTCCTGGGGCTTCAGGAACAGTGTCATTTGATTCCGATCCTGGGAAACCATGAAGAAATGATGCTGGACAGTCGCGACGATCGTCATGCAGAACAACGGTGGCGGTTTCACGGAGGAGAGGCCACGATACAATCCTACGGCGGCAATTCTGGAATCGAACAGATTCCTCAGACTCATTGGGACTTTCTTTCTCAGTGCCGTTCGTATTATGAAACGGAGGATTTCATATTCACTCATGCGAATTATTGCTGGTACTCTGCACTCAATGATCAACCTTCTTCGCTACTCCGCTGGCTCTCCCTCGAAGAATCTACCCCACGACCACACGTCAGCGGCAAAACCGTAATCTTGGGACACACGCCTGGCTCGGTTCGGGATGAGGGGTTTTACCGATGCATCGACACAGGGTGTGGCTTTGAAGGCATCCTTACTGCAATGGATGTTGAATCAAAAAGAGTCTGGCAGGTTACAGAGACAGGTGAAATCCTGGAAGCATGAATTCGCGATCATTGGTAATTTTATGGATATGACCCACCTTTGTCATAAGTGCGTAATAAGATGGAAATCATGACTGGTCCCTTATTTTCTCAGAACATGTCAATTTGATGAATTCCAAAAAGAAAAAATTACCACCAGATTCCAGTGTCCCGCGTCGTCTGGATCGTGACCGGAGAGTTCGGCAAAATGCACGCATCGCACGCGTGCTGGGGGTCCTGAATTTAATTCAGTCTCGAGGGAGATGGAATCTGAAGGCGATTGCCAGCGAACTGGAATGCTCTACCCGAACGATCCAGCGGGATCTGGAAGTACTGGAATTTGCTGGAGTGCCCTGGTATGTCGATCCTGCTGATAAATGTTACCGGGTCCGGGCAGACTATCAATTTCCCACATTGATGCTCACTCAGGATGAAACGATCGGACAGGTGGTCGCCACAGCACTGTCCAAGGCTTCGGGACTGGATATCAGTTCTGGTGCCAGTCCTACAACACGAAAGCTGGCTGCAACCGGCAATGGCGAGATTCAGCAACTGATTGCCGATGCTGCTCGTATGATTGAAGTATTTGATCTCAAGCTGGTCGATCACAGCCAGCATCAGGTAGTTGTAAAAACGCTGCAAAACGCTTTGCTTCAGGGAAATAAAGTTTCTGGAAGATATGATTCCCCTTACGAAGACGAGACAGTACGGCTGACAATTCATCCCTATCGTCTCTGTCTAGTCAAGCAGGCCTGGTATGTGATCGGCCATATAGAGGGCGAAACAGAGGCGAAAACGTTCCGCGTGGCTCGTTTTAAAAGCCTACGGATGCTGGAAGAACCGGCATTGGTACCTGACCAGTTTGATCTTGGTGAGTATTTCGGAAATGCCTGGTCTGTTTATCGGGGAGAGAAGTCTTATCAAGTCAAATTACGGTTTGAGCCGCAGGCAGCCAGAATTGTTGCGGAAACCATCTGGCACCATACTCAAGAGGTCAAACAACATCAAGATGGCTCTGTGACGCTCAATTTTACCGTGGATGGCCTCGATGAAATCCTGCACTGGGTCTTAGCCTGGTCCGGAAAAGTGAAGGTGGAGGCTCCCGAAACGCTCAGAACGATGCTGCTTCAGGAACTGAATGCTGCAATCAGTCTTAACTCGACCAATCATAAGCACTGAATGTGATGACATCTGGCCATTACGGTCTCATTCAGTTTCATGTCCCGTAATACGACAGAAGGGCAACTTATGCCGACAGTCGATGAGTATCTGAGTGAGTTACGGATTAACCAGCCAGAATGGGTTTGTCATCAACCAGAGTTCACTGCGGAAACGATCAGGCGGTTTTTCTCATCCAGGGTGGTCTACTATCCCGGGGCTTGCACTGACGGGAGAGCGATCGCGATCTTTAATGCCACAAAAAGTGCTTATTGCTTCGTCCATATCGACTTAACCACAACAGCTCAGCAGGTAAGTGACGATTTAAAAGCCGGTCCGCCCCAAGGTTGTAATGGTTATACTCCCGTAGTTGCTTCAGGAATATCCACTGAAATATTCCGCCGACTTATGAGGCTCGATATGACGCACCCGGTTCGGGATCAAGTGCCTGTTTTAAAATCCGTATTTTGGACCATTCTCGAGCGAGACCAGGATCGTGCCGACGAACACGGATTTGAGTATCTGGCTTTCTTACATATCCAGGCTGAAGCTGTCTGGGCATGTCAGAATCTGTGGTCGAAAGCAGACGTGAACCCGTTCGCTGTGGTTCTCCAGGATCATGCGTGGGGTGGAAATTATGCTTCTTTTGGGGGTGAAGAGTCGCCCTTGTATCAAGCGGCACAACGCACAAAGTATCCGGATCTGTTATTAGTTGCCAATAACACCAAAGTATGGCCAGATTATCAAGCGGTCTCTGAAAGAACACATCGAGTGATAGGTCAGAATCGGCTTTTTTTATCGAATCAAACAAGCAGTCAAAAGTAGGACCCACCTTTGTCGTTACCTTCGGGTACTAAAGAAAAGACTTACTCAATCTTTTCCAGTGTTCGAAGGAAGCCAAAATGAAATCACGAAAATCCTTTTCTTTGATGTTCGCAGCCATCATACTTATCCAGGGGTGTGGAACGGGACCAGAAGGGTCAGAGCAGGCGTCCAGAGCCTATCTGGCGGGTGAATATGATAAATGGATGTCGGGGCAGGACAATGAGGCCGCCACCTTCAAAGCCCGCTTGCAGTCGCAGGTGAACCCCATCAGCTACGAAATTCGAAGCGTGGTTCCGGATCAACCAGATCCCTTAGCGATTGCTAAGTCAGAGAATCTGACGAAAGACTGGAAAGAATGGCCAGCCTATCGTTTTAACGTAGTCTATGGGTCGATCTCGCGAGCAGGAACACCCTTGGAGCAGGTCGCAACATATACGCTCACCTGGAACGCTTTTGAAAAGAAATGGTATGTGAAAGACAGGAACTGATAGAAGCTTCTGCGTTCACTTGGAGAGATTGAAATGACTGAGGAAGATCGGCAGATAATTATAGATGCTATTTTAGAGATCTTGCTCCCTGAGGATCATCAATATCTTGGCTCTGTCCATGAAAACCCGAGCTCATCAGAACCAGGGATCTGGGTCGAAATCAACCGATCCAGAGCCTTTTTCGGGACCACGGTAAAAGCTGCCATTTTCACAGCTGGGCAGATGGACTGGTGGTACCCTCTCCGGGATGGAAAACTACTGAAAGACGATTATGAGTGGTTTGAGCTGCGAGCGACATTGGGAGACAACTGGAAAGCATCAGAGCCCAGGCTGATGAAAACGGAGAGTCGGACTCGAGTGGCACTCAATATCCAGATGGAGACAGGCATACCAGAGCATGAGCCGGATTATCTGGCATCACAAATTTCCAATCCACAGAATTCGGAACTGGATACAGATTACTGGGAGGATGATCCTCTGATGCAAATTGAGTTTCTTCGTGTAAAGGGCTGGGAGGGGCTTTGGTTTCTTGATGAAAACAAGACAACATTCCGAATAATTCGTCTGTCGGGGACGCATGAAGGCTACAGAGTGTATATGGGGGAGTTCCGCGAAAACAATTCTGTTCGGGAATACGACGTTGTAGCTCGGCTGACTATTGATGAAGATGACCATATTGTGAAATTGGAGTTCCTGGGACAGAACCCAGACTGTCCCGAGGTGGTCTTGGAACAGACTGACGACGGTCAGATTCAGGTCAAGAATATTGAATTAGGATAATTTATTTGAGGATTACAGTACATCGGGGAACTCAGGAAGTGGGGGGGAGCTGTATTGAGGTCAGTACGGACAACTCACGAATTATTCTGGATATAGGTTTACCCCTATTTAATCGCAATCGACAGGCTCTGGACAGCTTTGCAATCAAAAGGATGACAAGAGAGCAGCTTCGAAATGAGGGGTTATTGCCAGAGATTCCGGGCTTATATGAAGGGGCAGGGGGCCCTGATGCCATTCTGCTGTCCCATGCACACATGGATCACACGGGACTGCTTGAGCACTGTCAGTCTCAGATTCCGGTCTATGCCAGCTCTGGTACGAGCAAAATGATGCTGGCAGGAAGCCTGTTTGCAGCTCAGGTGGGACTGTCGCGTGAACAATTCCGTGAGGTCCTGCCAGAATCCCCCGTCACCATCGGGGATTTCAAAATCACAGGGTTCCCCGTAGATCATTCCATCTATGGATGTCTGGCATATTTAATAGAGGCTGAGGGGCAGTCGATTTTGTATTCCGGTGATCTCAGGTCCCATGGCAGAAAACCGGGAATGAACCGCCGGTTGATCGAAGTGCTCCAGGACAAAACCATTGATGTGATGTTGATGGAAGGCACGCACTTCGGTTTTCCGGATGGAAATTCGAAGAACGAATACGAGCTCGAAAAGGAGATCACAGAGCTCGTTCGGGAAAGCGAAAGCCTGGTTCTCGCATCCTTTTCGCCGCAGCATGTAGACCGACTGGTGGCCTTCATCCGTGCGGCCATAAAAACAAAGCGAACCTTCGTGGCTGATGTCTATACTGCTTTCATTATGTATCTGCTGAAAAATGAGATCCCAACAATACCGCAGCCCAAGTCAGCAGGATTGGTTCGGGTCTACGTCCCTGAGAGCCTCAGGCAGCCGAATACACGCAGGGGGAGAGTTCAGCAGGTGGAGCGATTCGAGCATGCAGAAATCAAACTGGACGAAATAATGCAAAGTCCTGAGAAATATGTGATGGTCTTTCGCTCTTCGATGCTGGATGATTTTAAGGAGGGACTTCCCCAGGATGTCTGTTGTCTGTATTCACGCTGGCATGGTTATCTGGAGCAGTCAGGCTGGGAATCTACTCGCCATTCCATAATGCAGGTCGATGGAACAATCCATGAGGTTCATACCAGCGGACATATGCTTTCAGCAGACATTGTCCAACTTGTGCGGAACATCAATCCCCAGGCCATTGTTCCAGTTCATACGTTTGAGCCTGGCCGATTTCTAGAACACTTTGAGAATGTGCAACTTCTTCAGGATGGTGAACCATTCTTGGTTGAGGCATGATCTGCTAAAGCAGCTTAATGTTAAGAGGCGTTGTACACAGACGTGTCAAAAATCAGAGATTGGCTACCTGGTTCCAGCACTAACGGGCAGCCTGCCGTTCCACAGAGAATCAGTCCGGCAGCCTCTTTTTCTACTGCCTCGCGGAAGACAGACCATTCACCCTTTCCGTTAAGCACAGATTCAATATCCTGTTGACTGCATCCACCGATGACCAGGAGTACTTTTTTCATCAGTCGGGAAGGCTCTGAAGGTGGTATGGCTTCGAACCGTTCTGACAGGCCGATCTGACGTTTGATTACTACTGTCCTCTGAGAGGTTTCGATCATTGCATGGTGATGCTTTTCTATTTGTTCGCGAAATCGTTTTAATTGCTGGATGATTTCAGGGACCTGGTTGGCATCCGCTTTAAGCCTGGGATCATGAATCATGCTGATTTTTACGAAGACCGCGGATTGGTGTTGTGTGTCATAATGACTAAGATTGAGTTTTTCAGAGGTAGGGCTACCAGTAGTCTGAAGTGGAATTTCCTGATCAATAATCACGTTAGCTGGATGGGAAGCAACGTGATGGAGAACCTGTGATTCGCCATAACATACTACAGATCGCATCTTTCGTTTGTACTCATTTAGCACATCTTGACCACAGTCTCCTAAGTTTTGTGCTTCCAGATTGTTTTCAAACCGTAATCCTTGAGCATTACCTGAAAAACGGAGGTATTCTGAACCATTGGTGGTATGTACTGGCACGTATTTGAAGCGGACATCTCCGATGAAAGTATCGCCTGACGGGGAGAGATTTCGAATCAGGGCTGCCCCGCGATAATACACAGTGACTGTATTGTCTCGTATTTCAGGGTGAAGTTCTGGATCGTTGATAATTGAAGACCAATATTCTGGGAGAGATTCTCCCCACGTGATCCATTTATCAGGTAAGTTGCTTCTTAACATAACAGCTCCTTTTAATGACAAGCGATGTTCCAGAAAATGGTTTCAACACCACTTCAGGAAAATCACTTTTCAAAGTTGAAATCTTTCGGAGCTATTAAGGTAACAACTCATTGTCGCAAGGGGGGGGCCGTCAAGATCATCGACGGCAAGAACTGTACTACCCACCAATTCAGGCCAACTATACCAACTCTGGTAATAGGCCGAACTGTCGGAATTGATCTGCAGCGTTTTTCGGAATTATATATCTCACATGTTTTGGGCGTCATCACTTCAAAAGCAAACTTGATGTCTTTCATGTCTTTTGAAAAGACCTTATGCCCTCTTCGTTTATACCTAAGGTCCAAAAAAATGATTTACAGGAGCCTGTAATGGCTCACTAAAATGAAAGTAGGGTGTTTTTATAATGGTCTCCTGCCATTTACGGCGGTCAGTACTTCATTTCGGTGTTCATCATCAGCTTGTCTTGTAGGGTCCCATTGGAAATTGTCAGGGAATACCTCAAACTGGAATGTTGTGAGGTTCATACCAGAATCCATAAGTTGCTTAGCTGAGAATTCCGCAAGTCCATCATTGATTCTATTCCCGAAATTCCTTAACCATTCAGTCTGTTCATCGAAACGATTGTAATAAGCTGCCGGAGCAAGGACGCGGAGTTGAATTTCATCAGCACTAAGCAGCGGTGTTTGTAGATTCTGTGTCTCAAGTTCCTCTGAATGTGTGCGAAAGAATGCATTAGTAAGACCATATTTCAGAATTTGAATTGCTGCAGACAGTGGTGTATTTGAGTCTACTTTCAGTTCAATAAGTTGAATCGTATTGCCTTCTCTATACGCTAGATCAACAGAGCGATTAGAATTTTCAAGGAGCCCTGAATCGACGGGGATTTGATTCACCCAATTCTCATTATTCAAGACAGTGATCATTGTGCGTTCTAAAGTTACTTCGTGAGTGTAATTATTTTTACCCAAAACAAGACATTGTGTAAAACGCCAGTTTTCATCTGATGTATTCTGCGGGCTCCCACCAAGTTCCCAGTTTTCAACCATTCGAGCATAAAGTGCTTTAATGAGTCTAACTCCATCAGGCAAATTGTTGTCATTCATCCGATTGAGTGTTTCTTGATGTTTATACTGGAGTGGTGTTTTTCTAAATGTACCATTGATACTTAGTTCCTGATTAACAAGAACATCACATTCATTATCCCAGAGTGGCATGTCAATAAAACTCCTTTTCGTTAGTGAGTTGTCAAAGTTATGATATTGCAACCATTCTTAATGACAGTGTGACTTTATTAGCCTCTCAATGCTATTTGACACTTTGGATCATAACTAGCCAGTACACAAAATTGTACTCGTAGTACGTGGGGACTTCGCGGGAATCCTGTTGACCGATGAAGTGGTCGAGTTACTGGATCTTTGGTAGCTCTTCGATAGCGAAAAGCAAATCGCGGTTCTCGACTTCGCTGTGCTGTTTGTCACGACGTCCCCGTCATCTTATTTGTGCGAGTTTTGGACACCCACTGGCACAAACCGAGCGAGATCTTGCTTACCTGATGACTCGCTGGCCGGAGCTGCCGTAGCACGTCCGCCAAGCAATTATTACTCTGGTGAGATCGGTGGATTCAACCACTACACCGCCAAACTGAAAGGGAAGATCATCACTCCTGCAGTCTGCTGGCACTTTTCGGGCTTGACGTCAAAAACCAGACGCGGTATCAGCAGAGAGGCTTTGGATGCACACCAAGCCGATCGCTGAGTTGTGACAGATTTGCTTAGGATCAATCGGCTGAGAATAAGATTATTCGGTTTTCGGATGTAAGGAATCTCTTGCATCTAACCGTCGGTGGAGATTTTTGACCCTACGGGGTTGGTGAGGTTTGTGCCGCGAGCTTGTATGATCTTTTTAAGTTATTCGCAATCTGAGCTAATCCGCTAGCGTCCTACGAATATTATTGCAGATTCAACGAACTTTCAGGATGGTTTCCATGATGAAAAGCATTGAAGAAGAAATCCTTGAGGTATTTGTGACCTCTGCTCGTCAAACGGAACACAAAGCGAGAAACGCGAAAGTTGCGTTAGCTTACTACGGATTTTCCAATGACATTTTGCCAACATTGGAATTTATCTCGGAGAAGTACTCAATTGGTACTAGGGAGAGGGTTAGGCAGATCCTCGAAGAATTTTTTACAACGAACTCGAGAATCAAGCAGATAGATGGCATTCAAGGTGCTGCAAAACTTGTTTCGTCTAAACCCGTTTCTTTCTGGTCTGAAATCAAATCGGCACTTTGTAAATTTGGTTTCATACCTCAATATTACTTGGCTGCTCATTTGCATGTCCTACTAAAGGATTTAGGCATGTGCGAGGAATTCGAGCTCTACACGCCAACGGGTGAAAAAGTTGCCCGTTCGAATGCAGCGAAATTCGAACAGTTTCTGTTTGTCCACAAGGATGTGAAAAAAAATGTGATGAGAGATATCATCACATTGCGAAATTTCCCATCTAGACACGGTATGATTACCTTGGATGCACTCGAGCTTACACATTTCAATGATCAGGAAATAAAGCGTCTAATCAACGGGATTCCTGAGTCTTGGCAATGTCTTCACGAGAATCAGACATGGTTTCTTTTTGAAGATAGAGACAACCGTTTGATCAATCTAATGGAGAAGGCATACTGTACCGGTTCAAGTTGCGAGATTGAACGTCTTGCCGAGACACTTGAAAACGGATTGCGGAGCCGGTCTTCTAAACTACCTTTCCCACCAGTTGCCGTTATTCAACAGTTTCTCAGGTCTTCAAAGTTGACCCGAGTTCAAAATGAATTTGTGACCTTTCATGGTGAGAAAGGCACGCTTTCGGATATTGAAAACGAGTGTATTCATTTTTTCGATTCAATTGATCGAGAACCAGTCGATTCGCCAAAGTTGAAGAGGCATCTGAAATCCTTGGAATACGGTGATTCGCTGATCAATAAAACCGTGCACAACTCGCCTCTAATCCACATTGATAAAACAGGTGGCAGAAAGACCTACCAATTTTCGCTCGTCTGCAATAAAGATGATGATTCTACAGGTAATCAAAAAGACGATCGCTATCAGGAATTCGTTAACAGGCTGAAAGACATTGCGGAATTGGGAACAGATGCCGAACATGAAGCGAACCGGCGGCGAGAGCAGGATCTATTACGAGAATGGATCTTTGGAGACAAACTGTGTGAATCTTGTGCAATCTGCGGCAAGGAATTCGAATCGGCCGCTCTGCGAACCGCCCACAAAAAGAAACGTAGCGAGTGTTCCGAAGCAGAACGAATCGACCCATACGTTGTCATGCCAATTTGTTTATTTGGATGCGACTATTTGTATGAAAACAAATTCGTGACTATTCGAGAGGGAAAAGTAGCCACGGGTCCGGAGGAGCCGCTTTCTTCTGCCAGCAAGGAGGCGATTAGTCAGATAGTCGGACGCGAAGTCGAAGGACGCTGGATCGCTGGCAAGTCGGACTATTTTCATTAACCACTGCGGCCATTGGCCAACTCCATCAGACCAATGCACCGAGCCCCCCCCAGAGACGTGAGCTTGAACCGCGATACGAAACCCCTCTCCTTCGATTATCTGTGCAACGAATTCGTGCAGACATTGATTCAGTACGGTGTTCATACAGGTGTGGAACATTAGCAAGCTGATAGCTGATAGCGAGTGATGTGTTTGCCACCGCAATGCATTCATAGGTTTACTGCAGTTGGAAATGTACAATACCGACTACTTGACCCCGGATTCTCTAACTCAGGTTACATTCTCATTGGTAAATTGGTATCAATCTGAATCGCTCAAGTATTATTCAGAAGTTCCACAGAAATAGCGGGTTTTGTATTTAGGTTATACTGACTCCTAACGTGCTCCCGCGAATGAAACCCGTCGCATGTGGGGGACACATTATTCTCTTTTCAACTTAGATGGTTTAATGAAACCAGCGATTCCAAAGTGATCAGATAACCTGTCTCCCTCTGTGGTCTCCCGGTCCAATACGGTCAGATCATGTACCTGCAGATCTTCCGAGGTTGCGATGTGGTCAATCAGCTGGACTCCTTCTGGTCCCAGATTGCCTGCGGTGTGTATCGTAAGCCCGGAAGAAAGTACATCGTTCAGTTTTTCATAGGCATATTTTGGCTGTTTTGATCGGGGCAGACGCTGGTTGTAATCTCCAATGATCGCCAGGGGGAGATTGTGATCCAGTTCTTTCACCAATTGCTTTAGTGCATCAAGATAGAGAAGATGGTCTTCCCAGTTTTTCCGGTCCCTTCGGCCTCCATTGACATGGGCGGCACTCCAGGGAATGCAGACCCCCACCAGACGAATTCCATGTGTAATCCCACTAACGATGCGTCCTGAAGGAAAATCGAGATGTTCATGAATCGAAATTTCACTCCAGGGCAGTTTGCTCCACAGTATGACTTTACGCCGACCTGGTTTGAGTGGATATCCGTAGTCGGGAGCGGAACCGATTACGTGGCCTTGCTGGGGTAGTAACCCTGCCTTGGCTTCCGTAAGGCAGATCACATCAGGCTGCTGTTGTTGGATTTGTTTAGAAAGAAGTAGTCCACGCTTCGAACCAGGGACCGCCCACCCAGTATTCCAGACGACAAAACGCATGGTTAACTTACCTCACAACTTTATTGGGTCAATGGCAGTGTTTTTTGCAGGTCGGGCTGGTTGTGTATCACCATCTGAAAGTCCCCATAGGTAAAACAGGCCAATCATGGATATGTTTGCTCTCCATCGAACTCTGGACTGACAGGATTTTTCCCAATCGAGCCAACCATGAAAAGAGAAAGTGAAATTGCAATGGAAATAGCGATTATAAATAAAGCAATAAGCAAAACTTCGTGATATCTCTTATGCAAATATTTTTTTAAGTGTTCATTTAAGAATACAAGGAATATTATCCCAGCCATTAGTCCATAAACACAAAAGCACAGAATAAAAACGAATATTTTATGCAACAGCCAAGGAGCATATATAGAAGAAAGGGCTGTTGCTCCCACTAGAACTCCGATGCCAAATATTCTTACCTCTTTATTACTAATAAATGACTCAAAGGCATTGGAAAACAAAGCAAGCTTTTCTCTGAGTGGTGACATTTTGTAACTCAAAAAATATTTTCCATCTTCCCACTCTATGAACCATTCTTTCTGATTCAATTTAATCTCGATACATGGAAAATTCTTAATTTCCTCTCTCAGTTGAAATAAATCACGGCGACATTGCTTTTCTGTTTCATACCCAAACCACTCCCATAAAGTTTGACCTGGCTTTAAAAATGATGGATCCCATCCTTCACACTCTCCTAACATAGCCTTAGTCAGGATGTATGCTTCAAGTAACTTTTTTTCATCTTCGTCTAAAATCGCAAATATCACTTGATCATCTCCTGATGATGATTCGATTCTCTGGGGCACATTGGTACGTTTTGCTGGAATACTGACTGCGACGAATGACCGTCATCTGCAGAGCAACTAAAACCATGGCACCTGTCGCCAACTACGATAGGCATTTATCAATTTCCGTATCGTTGTTAACTCATTTTACTCCCATGGCTGATTACAATTTGCAGGAAGTCGAAGAGAAAATTCTTAACAAGATACCTAAAGCCATTACTTCTTATTTACTAGCTTCACAAATTTTGGAACGAACTTAACGCACTCGGAATTAGTGTCAATGAATTCATTTAAAATAGCAAGTACATCATCTTCCTCTATTACCAGTTTAAGCTGAGTCTTCCCCCCGCCCTTGGAGTCAATCTCAAAGTCAAATTTGATTGTTCCTTGAAAAATAGAACACTTCGAAACATTTAATATTTCACCCCATTTCGGTGCAGTAACACCACCTCTGAAAAGCTTAGTATTTTCAAGTTTAGTCATCAGTAATCTCCATAGAAGTGTGATGTTTTAAACATACAGTATTATGAGAATAGACTGACCCAAATATTGAATAAAGCCAATTAGTTTCGATCTATGGCTGAAATTATGAATAAAAGTATTTCTCTAGAGATAAGGAATAGGATTTCTGTAAGCCTAGAATAATTCGGTACCAACGCTGCAAACTTGCTGTCAGGTAAGCATATGCCACACTGAGAATATGTGTATACACTCTGTTTGGGGACTTCTGAATGTAATGTCTTAGATTTACCACTGATAAAAATTTGTTACTGTAACATCTCTTCTGTAAATTACCTGTGTGCCGGAGTGGTGCTTGTTATTTGAGCGTAGCGAAAATAACAAGCACCACTCCGGCGAGCCCTTGAAAGGGTGGGCCAGATCGGTTTCTTTTTAATGTTTTCCACAACAGAAAAGGAACTCCAACCATGGCCCACCAACAACAATCTAACAACATTCTCGACGCTGTCCAGCTCCTGGCCGATCATGGATTCGATGAAATGTCGCAAGCACTCCAGATCCTGTTCAACGAAGCGATGAAGCTGGAACGTTCCGAATACCTCGGTGCCGAACCGTATCAACGCAGCGTAACACGCCGTTCTTATGCCAACGGTTTCAAGCCAAAATCATTTCAAAGTCGCCTCGGAAAGCTGGAACTGCAAGTGCCCCAGACACGCGATGGCGACTTTTATCCCTCTGCACTGGAACGCGGCGAACGGAGTGAACGCGCACTGAAGCTGGCAATCGCTGAAATGTATGTTCAAGGCGTCTCTACCCGTAAGGTCGCCAAAATCACCACCGAACTCTGTGGATTTGATGTCACCAGTACACAGGTCAGTCGGGCAGCGAAACTGCTCGACGAAGAGCTGGAAACGTGGCGTAATCGACCGCTGGGGCAGGTGGAATACCTGATCCTCGACGCCCGCTATGAAAAAGTTCGCGTGGAAGGCAGCGTGCGGGACTGTGCCGTGCTGATTGCGATCGGCGTCCTGGCCAGCGGTCATCGGAGCGTACTCGGAGTGTCTGTGTCGCTCTCCGAAGCCGAAGTCCATTGGCGTGAATTCCTGGGTTCACTCAACCAGCGCGGACTGCATGGCGTGAAGCTGATCGTCAGTGATGCACACGAAGGCCTGAAAGCGGCACGACAGAACATGCTCGCTGGCACGCCCTGGCAGCGTTGCCAGTTTCATTTGATGCAAAACGCGATGCAATACGTTCCCAAGGTTCATTTGCGCAAACAGGTGAGCGATGAATTACGCAATATCTTTAATGCCAGAGACCTGGATGATGCGCTGAATGAACTGAAACGGTTCGTTTCCACTCATGAAAAAACAGCTCCGAAACTGGCGAGTTGGGCGGAAGAAAACATCCTGGAAGGACTGACCGTATTTACCATCCCTGCCGGTCATCGCAAGCGGATGCGAACCACAAACATGCTCGAACGGCAGAATAAGGAATTAAAACGGCGTACCCGCGTAGCGGGACTGTTTCCCAATGAGGAGTCGTTGCTGAGGCTGGTGACCGCGGTCCTGGTGGAACTCAGCGACGACTGGGAAACCGGCATGAGATACCTGACAATTTAATGCTGATCACAGAGACCGAAGGCCCCGGAAATTTACAGAATGTTTGTTGCTTTATCAAAAATTTCCCCCCCCCATATGACCTGATAAGCTGGGGGGCATCAGACAATCATAGGGCCGTCGTGTGAGGGACCTAAATCCGGCTCCAATCGGTGTCACTATTATATGTAAGGGAAACTTAGCTCTTCCAACCCCTCACTTTCACTGTCGCAGCCCCGTCTTCCGGTCATCTCACCACGAGATGCTCGGAAGGCGGGCTTTTTTAGTTTCTGCACATCTGATTCCCAAGGAGATTCCATGACTTTCGCTCTTGTTGCGACCAGCAGTGTGCTGGTCGTGTTGCTGACATTTGTCTGGGCCAGGGAGTTTCGGCTGCGGCGTGCTCTGCAGTCGCTCCTGGCCCGCATCTTTACCCAGTGGAGAAATACCCATGAAGCAACTGAACCGGCTCCAAAAAATCACGATGCTCATGACCGTGCTTATTCTGGGAACGATCGCCGGATGTAGCAGGTCACCCGATGAGCGACTGGCTGAATTCGCTCAGCAGACGATGACGGAGCAGATCCGTCAGAACCAACGTATGGCCGATCAGTCGGAAGCGATCGTCGAAGAAAGCCATCAGCTCGCGGAAGCCGCGAAGGAGCTGGTTGAACGGGACGCAGAGGCCCGTCACGAGCTGATTACGGCTCAAAAGGAGCTGACTTCGCAGCTCAACGAGCAGCAGTCAGCGATTTACACAGGCCATGATCAGCTGGAACAGGATCGTCGCGAAATAGCTGAGCAACGGCACCGTGATCCCATCATTGCTGCCGTGATTCAGAATATCGGTCTGGTAATCGCCTGTCTTTTGCCACTGCTAGTAGCCGTCCAGGTGATCTGGCAGATGCAGTCACAGGAACCGGATCATGCCGCGGTTGCTGAGCTGCTGACACTGGATTTGACCAGTGATGAACCACTTCTGCTTCCCGGCCCACGTCTGCATCAAGGTACGCTGGCCCAGGAAGACGAGAAAACACTGTCGTCGTAACTATTGCCGTCTAATCCAATGATGTCGATCCGCTTTTTAAATCAGCATTCAACATAAGGAGAACCAATCCATGAGCCATATTGTAGAAATCAAAACCGAAGTCCGGGACGAGACAGCCATCAGTGCTGCCTGCCAACGTCTAAAACTGGAAGCACCCACGCAGGGGACGGCTAAGCTCTTCAGCGACACTGCCACCGGTACGATCGTCAAGCTGCCTGGCTGGCGATATCCGGCTGTGTTCGATACACAGTCCGGTCAGGCCCGCTTCGACAACTACGAAGGTCGTTGGGGCGAACAGAGGCAACTAGATCGCTTCCTGCAAGGGTATGCCGTAGAAAAGACAAAAATTGAAGCCCGTAAGAAGGGGCACACCGTTACGGAGCAGTCACAGGCCGACGGCTCCATCAAGTTGACCGTTTCAGTGGGAGGTGCTGCATGAGTACTCGTACCATCGAAATCATTGTTGAATCCAACGGATCCACGCGTGTCCAAACCAGGGGCTTCACAGGTTCGGCCTGCATCGACGCCAGCCGGTTCATTGAGGAAGCCCTGGGAAAACGGACCAGTGAACGGAAAACGCCGGAGTTCTTTCAGGTCGCCGATGAACGGCAACGTCTTCGGGAAGGAGGTGGTTGATGGCCAAGGTCCGTCGACAGATCCAACGACAGCCCCGTGAGGATCCGGCAGTCGAGGCACGCCGTATTGCCCGTATTCGTAAGAAGCATGCAGACCTGATCAAAGAGCAGGATGCCCTCAGTCGCTGGATGACTCGCCTGAAACGTGCATTTCACAAGGTAGAGAAGCTTCAGGAGCGGATCGCCCGCATGGAACGCCAGTTGGCGGACCTGGAGAATCGTACCTGACAGGCTGGCTCTACACATCCAAAATCGAATTGTTTTATCAACGCCCCGGTTTCAGCTGGGGCTTTTTCATTTACAGACTTAAAAAGGAGTCGCTATGCCGACAGTCACTTCATTAACCCAGAAACTGGCCGAACATGTCGCGGCATGTTTCCCGGGACTGTGGATTCAGTCCCATGAGCACCAGGATGCATTAACAGAAATTGCTCAACTCTGCCATGATTCAGAGTGGCAGCTGGCCACCTGGGACATCGACACGGGACTCAGCGTCCCCGGCCAGACAGAGCAGGGCGGAAGTAGTAATGATCCGCTAACCGCCATCAAGGCGATCAATGCTCTGGCCACACCTGAAGGAACGGCCATTCTCGTGCTGCAGAACTTTCACCGGTTCCTGCAGTCCGCAGAAGTTGTCCAGGCGTTGTCTCAGCAGATCAACACGGGAAAGCAAAACAGGGCGATTGTGATCGTGCTGTCGCCTGTGGTGCAAATCCCCACCGAGCTGGAACGCATGTTTGTCGCGATGGAGCACGATCTCCCCGACCGGCAGGAGCTGGAAGAAATCGCTCGTGGGATTGCCACCGAAGACGGGGAACTGCCTGCAGAAGCTGAGTTACAGGTGATTCTTGATGCGGCAGCCGGACTCACTCGGATGGAAGCGGAGAATGCGTTCAGCCTGTCACTGGTTCGGGATGGGAGAATCACAGGCGACGCAGTCTGGGAGCTGAAGACCCAAACGCTAAAGAAAAGCGGTCTGCTTTCGCTGTACCGCAGCGACGATGATTTCAGCAGCCTGGGAGGCCTGGCGGCCCTCAAGGCGTTCTGTAAACGGGCCATGCTGCACCCGCAGCGTGGGAATCCGTTGAAACGCCCGCGTGGGGTTCTGCTGTTGTCCCCACCTGGTTGTGGCAAGTCCCAGTTCTGCAAAGCACTCGGCAGGGAGGTGGGTCGTCCTGTGCTCAATCTCGACATTGGCAGCCTGATGGGGTCGCTTGTGGGGCAGTCAGAGGAACGCACTCGGGAGGCCCTGAAAGTCATTGATGCGATGGCTCCCTGTATTGCCATGATCGACGAAGTCGAGAAGGCCTTTGCCGGTATGAACGGCAGTGGCGACTCCGGAGTCGCATCAAGAATGTTTGGAACGTTCCTGTCGTGGCTGAACGACCACCAGTCCGACGTGTTCGTGGTCTGCACCGCCAATGACGTCTCCAAGTTGCCCCCGGAGTTCAGTCGGAGTGAACGTTTTGACGGGGTGTTCTTCCTGGATCTCCCCGATCGTGAGGAGAAAGACGCGATCTGGGCACTCTACCGGGATCTGTTCGAGATCGACTCGGACCAGTCTGCTCCAGATGACACCGACTGGACCGGTGCGGAAATCAAGTCCTGCTGCCGCCTGGCAGCCTTGCTTGATCTGCCTCTGCGTCAAGCCGCTCAGAACGTGGTTCCCGTCGCAGTCACCGCTGCAGAGTCAGTGGGACGATTACGGACCTGGGCCAGCGGGCGGTGTCTGTCGGCCAGTCAGTCCGGCATCTACCGTCAGAAGGGGAAGGCGTCCCGGTCCCGTCGCAGTGTGAAGCGTGATGCTTCGAACAACTGATTTGCTGAAATTTTAAATTCCGGATTTTAAATCAGGCTGGGTGGTGTCCCGCGGGGAAGTCGTCCAGCCAGTTTCATTTCAGAGGAGTAACCAATATGTCCAGTGTTTTAGATGAACCTGTCACACAGGCTTCGACGTCTGCCAGTGGTCGACTTCGATCAGCCATGGCCGCAGCCCGATTGAGCTTCAACTGGCTGGGAGTCCGTAAGTCTCTGAGCTCGTCTCAGAAAGACCAGGCCGCCAATTCGTTTGGTGCTGAAGGGAAATTCCTTTCAGCGGGGAAGAAGCTGCTGGATACGCGTCATGCGGCGTTCAAGGCGGTCACAGCCATTCGCGGTCGCACAGTCGCGTACTGGAAAGGGGTTTCACTTCCGTTTCCAGAGCCGGGGATCCGTCTGATCCGTCAGGATGCTATCTCCGATTTCGATCAGCAGATCGCCGCTTTCCGCGATGAGCTGGATGAAGCGGTGTTTGAACTGGATCGTCACTATGACGAGCTGCGGAGTGCAGCCCGGAAGCGACTGGGAGATTTGTTTAATCCAGACGATTATCCACCATCGCTGATCGGGATGTTTGCGATCGAACATGACTACCCGTCAGTGGAACCGCCGAATTATCTGCAGCAGCTCAATCCCGAACTGTATGAGCAGGAGTGCCAGCGGGTGCAGTCCCGGTTTGACGAGGCGGTGCAGCTGGCCGAGCAGGCGTTTTTAAGCGAACTGACGCAGATGGTGGAGCATCTGACAGAACGTCTCAGTGGACGGCAGGACGGAAAGCCGAAGGTCTTTCGCGATTCGGCAGTGACCAACCTGACGGAGTTCTTTGACCGGTTTCGCAGTCTCAATATCCGGTCGAACGAACAGCTGGATGATCTGGTGGAGAACGCCCAGCGTGTGATTACCGGTGTTGACCCACAACAGCTCCGTAACAGCCAGGCGTTAAGAGAACAGGTTGCGTCACAGATGTCTGTGGTTCAATCCGACCTGGATCAGTTACTGGTAGATCGTCCCCGCCGAAACATCCAGCGTCGTCCACGTTAAAGGGGGAAAGGATGCAATTATTGATCAAACCGGACGGCGGCGTTCGCTGTCTGTATGACGAAACGCTGGATCTACAGGGACTGGGCCAGTTGCGGATCGAACGCGGTTCGCATGTCGAACCCGATGCAGACGGGCAATGGACGGCGGATTTATCACCGGTCGCAGGACCACTGCTGGGGCCGTTCCCCAATCGCAGTGCTGCATTGGACGCGGAACGTAACTGGCTGGAAGCACACTGGCTACCAGCTGTCCAAACATGAAGTGAACTTATTTTAGTGCCCTCAGGGGCGGTGTGTTTTCACGCTGCTCCGAGGGGGCAGCGTTTTCTCAAACTTAACAGGAGTAAACGCAAATGACACAAACTCAACTCGATCAGCAGGTCGCCAGAGCGACGGGTGAAGATCTTCGGGAAGTTCGGTTTCGTGGTTTCAGCCTAGCGGATCCCATGACTGTCAGTTTCGATCCCGAACCCTGTGACTTGCCGCCGCAGATCCTGGACTGGGATCAGGCAGATCTGGAGCGGAATGTCGCTTTCTTTCATCAGCCTGGCATTATCAACGCTTTTGTATAGCCGCTGTTTCCCTGCCGATCCGGTGACAGCCACCGGATCGACTTTTTTTCTGTTCACACAGGAGAAACGATGATTACTATATCCGGTTCTTTAATGCGTGAGTTAAAAACCGTTTTCAGTCGTGGACTGGGAATTACCAGCCGCCAAACCGGTCCACCAGTCGAATTCCTGGTCGACCAGCATGGTCTACGGATTCGGACCCGAAACCAGCAGATCGCGTTGGAATATCGTCTTCCTCTCGAAGGACTGCAGAGTCAGCAGATTGTCTCACCCTTTGGGCTGTTACGATGCTGCCAGGGCGTGAAGTCAGATCCGGTTCAGCTGCAGGTTGAAAACGAAAAAATCTGTGCGGAGTGGCAGGATGCCGGTATTCCACAGTCGATTGAGTATCCAGTCGTGGAATGCGAGGAGTTTCCGGAACTTCCAGAACGTCTCGCATCCAATGATTTCCGTCTGATGGTTACTTTAGGGGATGCCTGTGAAACGGCAACAACTGATTCGGCACGGTATGCCCTGGATCATCTACAGCTGCGTGGCTCTGAGGGGCAGGTGATCGGTACAGATGGCAGGCAGCTGTTGATTCAGGATGGTTTCCAGTTTCCCTGGGAGGGTGAGTTTCTGGTTCCTGCCAATCGCCTGCTTTGCAGCCGGGAATTGCGACGCGGCAAGTCAGTTGAGGTCGGAAGTACGGCAGAGTGGGTGACCTTCCGATCGGGGCCGTGGACCATCTGGCTGAAGATTAACGAAAAGGCACGTTATCCCAATGTGCTGGAACTGGTTCATAAACGGCCAGAAACGGTGGCCACTTTACAAGTTCCGGATGCGGATGCAGAGTTTATCTGCTCAGCCCTGAAACCGAAACCATTTCACCAGGGAGATGCTGATAAAGTGACTCTGGACCTGAATGGAGAGGTCACGGTACGTGCCCGGGAAGGGGGGCAGGAACAGCAGCGAGACTATGTTCTGTGTCGTTCAGAGCGATCCGGTGAAAGCCTGCGGATCAATACGAGTCGGGACTATTTCAGACGTGCTCTGCAGCTGGGCTTTCGGGAGATCAATCTGAGTGGACCCGATACGCCCGCTTCCTGCAGAGAAGGGGACCGGACCTATGTCTGGGCTCTCCTGACTCAGGCGGAAGCTGTGCAACCACAGTCTGATGCCGTACGCATTGAGTCTACGTCGGTGTCTTCCCAGCCAGCCCAGTCTCGATCGAAGCAGAAACCTATTGCTGAACAGGATCAATCAGGTCAGAAACCGGACATCGTTCCAGAACAGGTTTTAACTCAAATGAAGACGCTTTGTGGTGGCTTAACAGAAACGGTCTCACATATACGCGACTTGATAGCCCAGCTTCGCGAACAGAGCCAGGACTGGCGTCGTAGCCTGAATTCTGATCAGAGTGTCAGTACCTGAGTATCAGAAGCTAATATTTCCCGTGCTGTGCCCTGGATACGGATACTGCATTCAGGACACAGGGGACAACACCAAAGGCCTGCGATCCCGTTGGGGACCGCAGGCTTTTTTTTAGGTGTTCAAGAATAGGCATCCATACGGTGCCAGGTTCCCAGGCAGCATATCGCTCGAAAAGGGAAGCATGGCCCTTAAAGGGCGGAGTGCTTATAGGGCCGGTAACTTCCGTCTTTATCAGCCTTTGAAACGAAACGCAGTTTTCACTCCCCGTGAAGTCGTCGCAACTGTTTGATAATCCCTGTATCTTGATCGACGAACTCAAGTTGATCGCTACTAATAATGTTGACGGCATAAGAAAAGGGACGGTCTGTATATAGTTTCTTAAGATTTTCTAATCCTTTTGACGATCGCTCAAAGGCGATCTTGGTCGCGTTATCTGCTGGGATAATTTTTAACTTATCCACGTATTCAGTTAAATTTTCACCATCAAACGACCACTGTCCGATCAGCGTAATCTGGAGAATATACCGGAAACGAGAGCCATCAGCTGCTTTTCCACTCCTGAGCCACTCGAACTCATGCCTACTTTTCCGGTCATTTGAATAGATTGCCACTCCCTTCATAGACATTCGTGATAATTGGTGACCTGTTTCTGCAGAAGTTATGGAAAGTTCGTCTGCATTGGCCACGAATTCCTCCGCCCACTGTCCGACAAGTATTTCTTCCTTCTGACTTTCAATTCTGTCTAGCTCAAGTGCACCGAATAGAATAAAAACGCCAATTACGGTGAGGCCAGCGATCGACAGTGGCGTCCCCCATTTTTTCTTTTGATAATCAGGGTGATTTTCTTTTACATATTTGTACTGCTCATTTCCTGATTTCATCCACCAGGCAACCAGCAATGCACCGAAGGCAAGATTTGATATCAAGTCAGGCAGGATCAAGGTCAGTACTACCACTCCGATGCTACCGTAAACCCATTTAAAAGATTTTTTAGATCTTTCCGTTTCATTCAAGTTGGTCCAGTTCTTTGCATGCAACCAGGCACCGAATATGGGGGTTAGTAATAGCGACCAGAAACCAGCTGCATTCGGATTCCACAATTCTGGTTCACTGGACGCATTTGGGGTAGCCTCACTTACTTCTGTGGTTGTCTGAGTAACAGTGTTTGCCTGGGGCGAATTGTCAATGTCTTCCACAACACGATTCTTCATACTGGCAGCCACCGCGGCTATTTCTGCAGTGCTGAAGCCCCGCCTCCAGAGCCTCCTGGCTTGATCCGGAACCAGTTGTGACACATTCGAGCAGCGAATTAACCAGGCAAATATGACTAAGCTGATTACATCCCATGTCAGCATCCAAAGGGGATCATTCGATAGGTTATGACTTGTATGCAGAACATCGGATACTCCAACTGTCGCTGCAATCAGCAAACATCCTCCAACTGGTCCCCATCCATGAGCTGCGGTCGTAAAAGCGGAGCGAATCCATCCGCCTGTGACGTGTGCCAGGATCCAGCCTGAGATTCCGGCCCAGACGGCGTGGATGGTTACCAGGCTGAGGAAGCGTATAGCGTAAAGGCCCCAGCCTACCTGCATCGGAGCGTACATTGTGAAGTGATAGTACACCGCTTCCCCAAGCCCAAATGCAAGTCCCCCGATCATGGCAAGGTAGACTAATCGCGAGTTAAATTCCTGGCTTCGGGAACGCCAACTACCTGTGTGTGCAGCAAAGGCAATTAAAGCTGGAGACAACTTGATAAGTTCTTCGCAAAGACCAATGCTCAACATGTGATTTCGGAAATAAACCGAAAATGATTCCGGGACGCCTGTTCCTTGCATTATAGAGAACGTGTCTTGATAGGCTGTCCCCACAGCCACGAGAAATATCCGAGGTAAATCGAAGAGTATCAGACGGCCCCTGGCCCATTTCTGCCGATCAGACCAGTTATTGAGTGCATATTCTGCCAACTCCTGAAATAACAATATGCAGATTACACTGATGATTGAATATGAAAAAAGTAGAAGGAGAGATTTGTAACGACGCTCACCAGCTACTAAATCAGGTTTGTAATATGCGAGCAGTCCCAGTCCACCAAGGCCAGTAGCCAGGTAGAGAACCAAAATTCCAAAGTGACTCAAGTTCAAAGGTTCGCTGCCAAAACTCGCAAACAGATGTCCTGTGATGACAACAGCTGCGAGGGGCCACACGGATATTTTACGGGGAGTCGACTCTTTTTTCAGTTGAGTGAGTCGTTCCAGTATCTCTTTGAGAGCAGGATTGTCGCGAAGCCATTCGTAATCAAGAGCTTTCACAGCGACTTCGTCCTGAAGATCTTCGATTTGTATTTCGATGGAGCGAAGTTCAGATTCTTTCTGTTTGAGTTCGGCTTGTAGCGAGATGGCGGTAGAAACAGAGTCCACTCCGAGTTGTTCAGCAGCTCGCTCTTGGGTGTTTTTATAATTTAATTCAGACTTCTGATGTTTGTCTTTGGCTTTTGCAATACGCTCTCGCAGTCGATTTATTTTTTCTAAAACTTTTTCAGTCTCACTACAACGGACTGTCTCCTCCGCTTTCGCGGAGAGAAGAGCCTTACCAAGTTCCTGATTGACCGTCTTAATTCTGAACTCTTCCGCCTTTATCTGACCAGTCAGTTTCAACTGCTTGGCTTTAAGTGCGGTTTGCTCAAGAACCCCAGCTGGATTTTCCGAAGTCACTGAATCTTTCTGTCTCCGCAGTGCTTCAATTCGTGATTCAAGTTCCTTTCGGGGATTGAATCGGAGGTCATCGGCGATATCACCTGATTGCAGGCCCTTAAAAGCCGTTTTACCCAGTGTTGTGGCTAGTTCAAGCAGTTGCTTCCGTTTAACCTGTAATTGAGACTCAGCTTCTTTGGCTGCGTTCTCAGCTTCACTAACATTTTTAGTCTCTGACTTAAGTAGCGTTATCTGTTCCTGGGTTTTCTTACGCTGTTCAAGTAGGTCAAAGTAACTTTCCCGATCTCGTTTGAATGCTGCCTCATTTGCCACCGGGGAGTCTGGGGCCAGCAGCATGTCTGAAAACTGTTGTTTCAGGGTTGTATAATCAACTTGCGAGAATTGAGGGGAATTATGTTCTTGGCTCATTATTTTTAGTCCGACTATTTTGAAGTCTGTTTCTATGGGGAGTTGTCATGACCAGTGAGAACGGTGGGGGAGACTATGTGTGGTCCAGAATTCAGTAGCTTTTCGCGGCGATGCATTTACCGTCCCTGATATCACAAGTCAGGCTCATCTTCGTACCAGATGCCTTATGATTAACTTTGCTGAAGTAGACCCAGGTTTCGTCGGGCTTAGTTTCCGAAGTGACTGATGTTTGTGGTACCGGGTAGTTCCTGGCTGAAAATTTGACATTATCGGGTTTGCCAAGTCTTTGGCGGAGTTCTGATGTAGAAAGTCCGATGAGGAAAGCTGTTTCTGCATCGGAGATTGTGTCAAATCCTGCAATAAAATCTTTTACGACAGTCGGTTTGTCGGTCTTATAATACGATTGGTAAAGCAAGCCGATGAGGCTCATGATGAAAGCGGCACCGATTGTTGACGAGAACTTGGAGTCAGTTATTTTTTCTTGATCTTCTGCCATGGTTTGCTCCTGACGAGTAATGGAAATATGGAAATACTGGCGTAAATCGCTTTTCCATACCTATCGCGAGAGCGTAACACTGGGATCGTAAAATATTCTGTATATATAGAGTTGACCTACACACCCGACACAACTGACACAGTGGGAGCCATGCAGACGGTCTGGATTGGTCTGTAACCTGATTTAGAGAAAGAGGATAGGAAAATTCCGGTGATGGATTGGAGTGATGTTTGGAAGCAGTCTGGCTGACAGGGAAGTCATATGCTTAAGTATCCCTGTCGACTACAATTACTGGATACCGCTCTTTTCAATCTAAAGTTAGAAAAACAAGTAGGGAAGCCCCATCCCCAAGCGAGAACACAGATGCGTCAGGTGAAATCAATCTCAAAGTTCCTTCTCGCGACCTTCATGATCGTGGCTGGCACGATGCACTTTGCGAATCCAGCATTCTTTCTGAAAATAATGCCACCCTATCTTCCGTTTCATGAAGAACTGGTTCTGGTCAGTGGCGTTTTTGAGATCCTGCTGGGGGCTCTGCTGCTGATACCGAAATATTCACATCTGGCAGCCTGGGGGATCATAGCCCTGTTGATTGCTGTGTTTCCTGCCAACATCTACCTCTACCAGAACCAGGAGATCCTACCGGCTTCACCCACCATTCACCTGCTGCGACTGCCGTTGCAGGGGGTATTTGTGCTGTGGGCGTTCTGGTATACACGGTCTCGAAATTATGCCAGTAAAGGCACTGATCAGGATGATTCCTGAATTGATTGGCACCAAGGATCATAAGGACGTATGAATAAGACGATCAATGACATGGACGACCAATATGAATTCATGACGAAGCAACTCCGTATGCTCCGTCATTTTGAACGATGTTTGTTTGCAGTTTGGTGTGCCGACCGCCTGTTAATATCACACGCCGATCACCTCATTAAGAATCTGTCACAATCTGATCTGCGAACATTACAGGACATCCTGAACGATATCTGGGATTCATTGTTGAATGGTGTGATCCCTGAAAAGGATCAACTGAATGCCCTCGACATGGACTTCATGGAAGTCGATGACGGATGGGCCGATCCCATGCGAGATGTTGATCCCATTATATCCATAGTGCAACAGAGCATCGGGATGTGTATTCTCTGCTGTCGCAGAAACGATGTGGGATTGTCCCAGGATGTTGCTCAGTCAGTGATTGATGGCCTTGACTGCAAGCTTGAAAAAGATGATCCCGGTTATACACCGGAAACCCTGTTCGAGCATCCTCAGATTCAGTACGAACTTGAAACTCAGTTGGCCATGATAAAGAACCTGAAGGGTGAGTATGAACTGGTTCCGAACCTGAGGACTATGTTTCGGTGATGTTGTGACATGTACTGATCCTGTCGCTCATCATCACGTGAGAGTCATCAATACGGAAATTATTATTCCAGAGATTTGATGTACCGTTCTGCTGATCTCTGGACAGCCGCTTTTGCATCTGTGGCAACAATCTTTCCCCAGAAGGCTCCGTAAATACGAGAGAAACAGAACGGTTCGACGGTGTCAGCAATTCGCCGAACTACCGATGCTGGCAGTGGGATCAGATTGGGGTAAGAGTACATAAAGCTTACCCAGCGTCGATCCTGAACCACTTGCAGAATATCGCCGGTAAGAAGTACCCCCTCTCCAGCGGCACCTTCTGACCAGTGCAGGACCGTGCCCCCGTCAAAGTGTCCTCCGCACCGAATCAACGTCAGATCATTGCTGATCTCCTTCGTTTCACCATCCCAAAACTGGATAGACGGATCAGACCGCATCACCCACTCCCGGTCGTCCTTGTGCAAATAGATCGGACAATCAAATGCCCGGCTCCATTCCACCATACTCGTGTAGTAGTGCGGATGTGAAATGGCGATGGCTGAAATACCACCAATGCCTTCGATCATTTCCATGAGGCCATCATCAATGAGGGGAATGCAGTCCCAGAGGATATTTCCTTCCGGACGGACAATGAGGAGTGCCCGTTGACCAATGGCAAAGGATGGTTCCATTCCGATCCCATAGAGACCAGCTTCTTTAAGCCGAATGACGTTTCGATGCGATTCTTGAAGATCAGCAAAAGTCGTCCATTGTTGCCCATTCCAGCCAACATACTGCCGCTCATCAGTACAAATCTTGCATTCGGCAGATGGTTGGTCGGATTTATTGAATTGCGTTCCGCAAGTTGTGCAGATGAAGTAGGGCATGCTGCTTACTTTCCATTGATTTACTGACAGGTCGCATAAGTCCCTCTATTCTCAGAGGAGCTTGATCCTCAGCGTTGTTTCAGATCGCTCCGGAAGGGGACGATTTACTCTTCGGTTTTCTTCACCTTTATCCACTCGACTTCCAGCTTGAAAGGGCCAGCTTTCTTATCCCCCAGTAGAAATCCCAGTCCAGCCACATTACTGGGATCGAGTTTCTGGTTGGGGAAAAACCGGCCTCTCCAGGTCGCCACGAAGTTCCTGACCGGCAACTCGACTTCAATCCATTCATTATTTTTAGTTTTAAAAGACTGCCGATAGGAAAAGCCGTTGAGGTTCGGTTGATCATAGACATTGAATTTGTACTCTCGGCCATCACCTTTAACTCTGACCACGATCACGTCGTCTTTCTTCAATGTAAGGTTGCCGCCCCTGACTCTCACTGAGGCAAAGCCACCATTGTTCTCCAGCGACAATGTGCCGAAGAACTCCATGTTTTTGTCGTCGTTGATTTTGAAGCGACCATCGGACCGTCCACCCATCACGCCGTCATTGACCGTCTGCCATGGTTGAGCAGATCCAGGCTTGTCAAAGGTGAAGAGATTACGTTCGTCAGCCTTGGATACAGTGGCTATCAAGAAGAACATGGAGGCGAAAATGATTGTTCGTTTCATCTGTATTCCTTTATTGCTACCGTAGATTGACAACATTACAATTCTGTGCAGGTGTCAGTGCCGAAGCAGGCACTTTTAAATAGGGATTGCACTAAGTACTTAATCGAAATACCCGAAACTCCCAAAGTAATTCAAAATGGTCTGGAAAAGAAGTCCAACTAATCATTGCTGATTAAAGATCACTGGGCAGCTTTTTTAGTTTGATTCAGTATTATGTCAGGCCACCATACAAGGAAGAACAGTATGCGTTACATCACTCCCATCCTGCCCGGAGCCAAGTTGTGCATGAAAGCAAAGGGACTGGTCAGTCGGAGATGACTTGGTTAGTCAATCGAGCCATTGACGGATTCCGAACGATCTTTACCAAACTTGCAGAATCGCCGGTCGGTGTCGAGAAGAGCATTTATACCCTCGATAACGCAATGTTTCATGGTGGAAACGCCTGGCTGAAATCTGCCACGAAGGAATTAGAAAAGAAAACACAACATGAAACTAGACGGCCAAATCGTAGGCAATGCAGGATTGTACTTCACGTGTTACCAATTATCCCTCCTCGGTTGGAATGTGATGCCGACAGCCAGAAACGCAAGAGGCATCGATGTCGTGGCGTATAGCGGAGACGGCGAGAGATACATTGGTGTGCAGGTGAAGGCACTCAGCAAACGTGCTCCCGTACCCCTTGGGAAAACGCTCGATAAAGTGATGGGCGACTTTTGGGTAATCGTCAACAAGGTTTCAGTTGACCCGACAGCTTTCATACTTACGCCTGACGAAGTTCGGCAACTGGCACATCGTGGCGAAAAGGAAGGGCGTGTCTCTTTCTGGCTCCAACCTAACGCATACGACGCAGACGAGTTTCGCGGGGCGTGGTCCAGAATCGGACGCGGCGACTCGGGGGCTTGAGCCATTCCGCCGCCGTCAACCGCCTCACCACCCAACACGGCTCCAACCACCTCCCAGCCTCTTAAAACACCGCCAGCGACGCGACATCGGGCTTATTCGCAGGCTTACCGATGTCCCAGCTTGTAAGTCGGTTGCTCTTGTGAGAAAAACATGTAGAACCTCTACACGAACGTTGCAGGAGCTTACATCAGATGCCAAATACAGAACCCCGCACCCGATGGACGGTTATGGCATCGGTCGTAAGATGACCGGTGCGGCACTCGGCAATCGTTTGACAGCACTTGCCGATGAAGCAAACAAGCATCCCCCCGAAGTCCAGTCACAGTGGAAAGGAATGCTCGACCACGCCCGCCAAGTCAGAGAAGCGTTGATCGAGGCCAAGTCCAATCCCAAATCCACGATTGGAAGGAGCAACGCACAGAACTGCAACGCGAGCTATCGCACCTCTTGATACTCAACTGTCAAAGTGTATGCTTCGTACCCCTGCATTGCTTCCCTGACTTTCCAGGCCACGCGATCACGTGTTCTATAATCCCGGAATAAACACCAAAACTTTGTGCAAACTTGCATGTCAGGTGCCTTTCGTGACTCTGTTACTAAATGAGCCTCCCGTCTCAACACCCAGACTAACCCCCCGCGTTCTTCGACCATCTCCTGAATGATTTCTTCAAGTCGTAAAATCTCTCGAATCATCTTTACCTTGGCGATTTCATATTTGCGGTCTTCATCCGATGATGTTTCTTTGCACGCCGTTTTTTTTCGCTGAGACGTGGACAGGTATTCGACTGGCTCGAAATCGTATCGCATACAGAAAGTGACTTGAGGCCCGACGATGTCGTCAAGCTGTTCCAAGGTATCTTGCTCGTTCTCAAGGTATTCTACTCCCATATCTTCCCATATTGACATGACTTCGTCAGTTGCTCTCGCGAGGGCATCCCATGACTTAAACAATCCAATCACGCAGTCATCCTCCCCAAAATTCTCCAAATAGCCTGATACGAAATCGCGATTGGTAGGAGAGTCAAAATATCGTACTGGCCCGAAATCGTCCGGGTATGTAACCCCGTTATTGTTAGCGATTACACTTTGGATACCTGATTTGATCTCTGGTATCCGCGTTTCAAACTCTTCCCAGGATATCAAATTGCAGCCGTTTCTCTCCTGTGATCTTTCTGATGCTTCCTCAGAAGAGATCGTAAAGATCCTTATTGGGGGGGCGATTTTGTACCAAATACGGTCAATCTGATTATCCAGGTCCCCCAAATCAATCAAAGCTTCACGAACTTCATCCAACTCTTGGTCCGTCAGTCCTTTTGTTGAGTTAAGAATGCAAATTATGCATCTTGAGCCACCTGGTAACCAAATGTCGAACTCAAGAATTTCGTCATGTGTGTACTCGCATGCGAATGTCATATGGCTTCCTTGAAATGAGTAATTGAATTCAACGACAACGGGTGTTGTCTTCATCAATTTCTATCGCAGGAGCGTAACACAGAAGATATTGCTGAAATTCTGTGGTATTGAGTGTACAGATGAGGAAATGGCAATGTGTGGCTTGGAATAAATCATTCACCATTTTTCGGTGGTCATGAAGAGATCAATGAGCGTAATTTGGTGTAGTATGTGAGAGCACTATGGATAAATGATTAGATGCCTTGTGAAAAGAATAACGGCAGATGACAAAAAAGATGGAAAGTTCGATCCTGGTCATTCAAAATAGATGGTAATGAGTCTATCCATCGACTGATTGGCAGAGATCCAGAATGTTCCACGATATTCAAGCTTAGAGAGAGCTGCTATGGCTGAAATGAGACCAACAGACAATCAGGAGATCTTAGATCGAATATACTCCGCAATCTTTCATAATCGTTTGAGAGATTATGTAGATTCAGACGATGGCTTGAATGTCCTTCAAGATAGAACATTTGATTTAACCGAATCAATTCAACGTCTCCTAGTGGATGACGCTCCTTCATCAATTGAAAACGAGGATGTTGAAAAGATTTTAGGAGCAGATGATTTTCGTGATCATCTATTTCAGGCTATTACTGAATTAAATAATCCCCATCACGGGGTATGAGAAGCCATCGTCTTGGATCGTCACTATTGATCTGTTCGCCAGCCAGAAGGTGAGGGTGATTGGCTAGCATCTCTTGGAGGATGTCTTCAGAGTCGTAAGGAGCTTCTTCCATCGATATGAGATCCGAATGATCATTTAAAAGGTAAATGCGGCCAGTCATGTTGATGTCTTCTAGGTTATTGGGATTTGCCCATTAAATTTATTTGTCAGATTATCTTTGGCTTTAGACGCATCAGTTTTCAGTAGCTCGTCGTGCATATCGGCAGGCTGGATAGCTTCCGCAGACCATCGCCGGACCTTTTTTGGTCTGCCGAAGAATTAGTGTTTCCCCGCATTTCGGACAGAGTTCCACTTCCTCTTCGAATTCCACATCGACGAGTTCCTCATGGTGTTCTGTGTTTGTGGAATTCTCTTCTTCACTTCCCTTTTGTCTGAGAGTCGCTCCACCATGCTGCGTGCATCTTGGTCGAACTTCAAGTAATTGCGGTACTTTCAACATCGAATCGCTGCAATCGTCGTCGGTCTGAATAAAGCAGATACCTTGTTCAAGATCGAGGTTGGAAACCCCCTGGGCAGACAAAGATTCCAAATTCGGTGCGGCTTTTCGGACGTAATTGATTGCTTTCTGAGTCGGTAATTTGAAGATGAACCGAGTCAAAAGATACTTGAAAATTCGCTCGGGGATACGTTCAGGAAATTGAGATGCCAAGATAAATGACAAGCCATCATGCCTGATTTGAGTGATTGAGTTCTCAAGCTCCCCAACTAGTTCCTTGCAGTCCACGTACTCGTGTGCTTCATCAAAAACGACGAGTTTATTTACACCATTTCGGGTCCGACGCACCAAGTCCGTAATCACAAGACAAAGCTTTAAGGCTTCCGAAGCTTCCATTGTTTGCATTCGCAAATCAAAGATATTCAGCGATCCTGCTTGAAGGACATCGGACCATGTGTAAGTTCGGTCGTCATCGATCCAGCGTTCAGCAAAGCTGAGACGGTTCTTTGCCCGTTGCCGCTGTGCGTTGGAAAGACGCTCATCGGTGAGAATGTGCCTCTCTAGATTTTTGAAAGTAAGCCGATCTTCATAAAATAGCTTTTGGATGATGTCTCTGACGATGGCCATGTATTCGGACTGTGCACTAGGGGGTTTCATTAGAATTTCCCAGTGATCTGCTCCGAGCTCATCGGAACGAAACTGAATCGGATAAGTAGGAAGTCCTTCGTAATCGCCCGCTCGTCGCAGTAGCTCTGGTTCGTAGCCAAATACATTGACAGTCCCGATTTTGTCGGGGTCAATGGCGTACTCGGAAATCAATTTCTGGACTTCATTAGCCTCTGTGTTTGGCTGCCCAAAGCCAGCATATTCAAAGCGAGCCTCGGGATTCCGTCTAAAGTTGAAAGCCACAGCGGTCATGGGGCGAGATTGTTGCACAAGAGTAGGCGTGCTGAGAAGGGCATTCTCAATCAGTACCCCCAGGGCATACGACTTTCCTGATCCCATATAGCCCAGCACGACGGCACATTGTGGTTTGGTCAGTGAGAGGCCAAGGCACCGCCCGTCATTCCGTAATCGTCCAACTATCCCAAGGTGAGTGCTTGCGAGATTGGAATCACCTACAACTACTTTAACAGGAAAACCGCTTGATTTATGTGTTTGTTCCTTTTTCGCCCTTGGAGGATGTGAATTATCGGTGGGGGAAGGTATTGGTGCAAGTTCTTTCGGAGCACTTAAATGAGAACCTTCAAAATGAGACAGTTCATCGTCTTCGGTCTTCTCATCCCCATTTCCATTAGTAGCATGACCGATAATTTCTGAGAGACGGCCAGCTTGACGGAAAAGCTGCATCCGACTGAATACATTATTGGATCGTAAATATTCGACAAACTGCCGCTTGTCGATTTCATGTGATCCAATCGACAGGTCATGCTCTTCGATGGCGACAATTGTGTCATAAATCGCATTGAGCAATGTGATCTCATCTATTTCAGCTTGAACGTACGCACCACCGTTCTCTTGCACGTCATCAAGATATTCTTGGCTCTTCGCTCCAATTTGTTTAGATCGTCGGTCACGGATTACAATCAAGTGATTAAACTGATCTCTATTTTTTGCGACCTTTCGCAGATTTCTTATACGTGCCGCAAAAGCATTGCCCACGCTATTGATCACGGCAACACAGAGGGACTCTTTATTTTCCTGGTGTTTAATAATCAGGTTCGGCGGCATCACGTACTTGCCACAACTTGCCTTGTCATAGATAACATTGGTGTCAGATTCTTTCAGAAAGTCCTTGAAGATATTCTTGATTCGTCCGAAGAAATCTTGTTCATTGGGTATCTCTGATCCATACTGCTTGCGTTGTTCGGACTCAAAATGATTGAGGGCAGACTGAATAGCGGTGTCTATCGAATCTTGAGTGACAGTTACTCGTGTAGTTTCGAAGTTGTTTTTGGAAACATCATCTTCGTCAAGCCACGTCTCAAACCAGGTTCGAGCTTTCTGAAGAAAAACTCGTGGTGAGGTTGCTTCGAAGCAAAGATGCCCAATGTCGTCTTCTGTGAATGGAAATATACTCGTGGGAAGTCGGTACCTGGTGAAATGCTCTCGTAAATGCGTTTCAAGTAACGCTGTCGCATGCTGTTGACCGAATTTTTCCAATTCAAGGGTACGTTGGGCGATTCTTTGCTTGGCTGCATCATCAAGTACATGACCAAACCACGATTCCCAGAGCGATGGAAAAATACAGGTTACAATTAGGAGGTTTGGAGCCATTGTAAAAATTTCCTTAACAATGTCTCCCCAGCGATGGGTTAGCCGCTCCTCGTCTCGTAATCCTTCTAATTGGTCAAAAGCTAAAATCAGAGGCTGGTAATATGTTGATAGGATTCCAAGTGATTGGATTGCTCGTAGAGCCTGTTCCTCTCGCTGCTGTTGAATAGAAAGGTCTGTCGAGGACTCGTTGAAGGTGACCCATGATTCCGGAAGTCCCATCGATTTTGCATCTTCTGGATCAATGTCTTGTCCCGACAACCATGTTAGTAGGATCCGGCGACGTTCTTCTCGGGCAACAAAACAATAAGTGATTAGTGCATGTGCAATACTTTGGTCAACATCTGGTTGATTGATTTGAAGGAAGCGGAGAGTGCGTCGTCTAATTGCTCGCATATTATCCGAACGCTTCTGACCTTCTCCTAACATTTCAAATAAATTACATGGGTCTTGTTTTAAAGTATTGACCCAACGTTGACGTTGTTCGACATCAATTCCTTTTTGGATATCACTTTCAAACTCAGGAATCAGTACACTCGAAAAGACATGTCCTAATAAATCATCAATCTGGGATCGAGTTCCTCCTCCGACAGTACGAGTTAAACTATTTACGATGTTAGTCCAGATATGTTGTGCGATTGCCTCTTCATTGTTGGGACGCCTTACGAACAGGATGTGATTTGATTTTGCAAGATTCTGTGCCAACCTCATCAGAAGATGAGTTTTTCCTGTACCAGCCTCGCCCAGAACGAGAACTCCCCTGGAGCTTGGGAGCGATGCCCCTGAAGTTCTCATCGCCTCCTGCTCTGTGGACAGCCGATTTAAATCACGACTGATTCGCTTGAAAGCCATTCCATTATAAGAGGCAAGGTCAGGGATTTGTTCCCATGGAGTGTCAACACGATCAACGAATGCAGGGGGATCATTTTCCAAAAGTTGACGGTGCTGATCACTGTCATCGCTGTGCATTTTACGCTCCTCGTGTTTATTGTCTTGAACCCTCGCCATGTTTCACTCCCCAAAGACATGCAAGTCCGCATGATCCATCGCATCATCAAATGAATTGAAAGGTCCATTCCACCCGCTATCATTACCAACGTTCCAGACGTAACCGATTTGGCCGTTACGAGTATAGCAGGCCGTGACTCGGCTTCTTCCATCCTCACTGAAACGACAAAGGTTATCGTTTTTTGAAATCCTCCAGATCGATGTGCCTCCCCTGTCGATCACGGATGGATCTGCGGGACAATATCCCATTACAGCCACGAATTGAGCATATGAAGGAAATCTCATGTGAAGTCTCCAAAAATTTCACTCCACCCTCAGCGTTTGGTAGCCGAATTTCTGGGAAGAGTAGAGGCTGGTTTTAAAATATGGCGGACACTTAGTAAGGGACGGCGGGAAACTCTCTAATCATGTGGAAGTTATTGTGGGAAAGATTACTAACATTCGTTGACCAGCTCTTCAGTTTAGATGGTCTTCAAATGGCTAACCCCTAGATTTCATTATGGTTGAATAACAAATGTTCGCATTCTACAATGTTCATATATGGTATTCAATCAGATAGGTGGCTATTCAAATAAGAAGACACTTATTTAACCAAATTGTGGCAGTCGTCCTCACCACAATAGCTCAACCGGCGTGAGAAAGGTAAGTTTTTCGTGCCACAATCAATCCCCGCTGGTCTCACTAAATATCATATCCTCAAGACATTGGCGGACCTGAATGATGGGGTGAAGCATCCGTTCGGTCCCTCTACCGGCTATGAACTTGTCTACGAGCAGAAGCGATATGCTCCGAAAACCGTGGTTGGTTTAGCCTGTCGCTACTCTATCGGTCGAATCCTCCTACCTGAGGAGTTCAGTGGCGGAGAGGCACCTGGACAAGCGAACTTTGTACTCAGGAAGCTCGGCTTCACTGTCGTTCGTAAAGGGGATGGGCAGGAAGAGCCACAGACTGGTAAAGATTGGAATGAGAATGAAGTTCGATTGATTATTGCTGATTACTTCGACATGTTAGAAGCCGAGTTGCTCGATAAGAAGTACAAAAAGTCAGAGCATCGGAAAGCACTTATACCTAAATTAGTCGGGCGATCAGAAGGCTCAATTGAATTCAAACACCAGAACATCAGTGCTGTGATGGTGGAACAGGGCTGGCCTTACATAGAAGGCTACAAGCCTCGTGGCAACTATCAGGGATTACTGGCAGCAGCAGTCGATTCTTTTTTGGATGAGAATCCCAATGTACTGAGAAGGATTGAAACTGCACCATTGCTCAACCCCAGCAAGCCAAAGAGTCTTTCCAACCCCGATTTTGGAAAAGTAATTGTCGACCCTCCAGAGGTAATCAAACCACCGAAGCCAGCTGAAAAACCATGGCTATCACGCAGGGCGAAAAAGATCGACTTTGCCGAGCGTGATGCCCAAAACAGGAAACTTGGCACTCTTGCCGAACAGTTTGTTTTTGACCTTGAGCGACATCGACTCAATGTGGCTGGCCGAGACGATCTGGCTCAGAAGGTTGTCTGGGCCTCAAAAGTCATTGGCGATGGTTTGGGTTTTGATATCCTTTCGTTCGATGAGGCTGATGATTCTGAACGAATGCTGGAAGTAAAAGCAACTGGTCTTGGAAAGTTTTTCCCCTTCTATGTTACATCCAATGAATTACGTTGTTCAGAAGACATTCCCGAACAGTTCCAATTGTTCAGAGTCTTTGATTTCGGAAGATCTCCCAGGTTGTATATTTTGCACGGTTCATTGAGTCAGCTGTGCCAACTTGATCCAGTCCTCTATCGAGCTACTTTATAAGAAGGAATAGTATGCGTTTCATCGTTGCCATCCTGACTCTGCTCATCTTAGGGCTTGTATCTGCTGCTCCACCAAAGGTTATCAGTACCCTCACTGGAAAAGTGATCGGAGTCACTGATGGCGACACCATCAAAGTCCTGGTCAACCGCCAGACAGTTAAAGTACGACTCGAAGGTATTGATGCACCGGAGTCAAGCCAGAGCTTCGGGACAAAATCCAAGCAGGCATTATCAAAGATGGTTTTCGGTAAAACCGTGACGGTAAAAAAGACGGGGGAGGACCGCTATGGTCGCACACTCGGAGTCATAATGGTGGGCGGCCTGGACGCCAATGCAAAGATGATTAAAGACGGCTGGGCCTGGCATTATAAAAAATATAATAATGAAGAACGCCTGGCGAAATTAGAACGATCAGCACGTCAGGCGAAACGAGGTCTCTGGGCTGATGCCAATCCGCTTCCTCCCTGGGAGTATCGGGCCAGGAAGAGAAGGCCGAGTACCCCCCCGGCACAAAGTTCTGGCTGAATACATCATCCAATGTGCGGCACAATGAAAACTGCGAATACTTTAAGAATACGAAGCGTGGTCGGATTTGTGGACCGAATGATGGGAAAGCATGTGGCAGATGTGGTGGGTAAATTCTCACTTTATAGACTTGATGAGCGATTCTTTTGCTGATCGTGACATCGCCTTGATTTCCAGTTCACGCTTGAGAGCCATACTTCGATTCTCTTGTCTTTCATGATACACCATAGTCACTGGAAGACGGCTACGGGTGTAGCGTGAAGCAGTACCCGCATTATGCTGCTCACATCTACGGTTTAGATCTGTCGTAATTCCTGTGTATAAGGATTCATCAGCACACATGAGAATGTAAACAAACCATGTGGTTGTGTTTTCCGGTATTTCGTCTTCTCGCTGATCTGATTCTGCTGCTTCCAGTTTTCTCGAATCCACCATTCTCCGAAATGCATCATTGGGCGTGCCATACCCATCTGATTTTTTCTCCGCAATAGCTGACAGCAAAAAATCATTCAGCTTAAATCCCACCTCATGTGGAGACATTGCATTTTCTATCAGCAAATCTTGAGCATATTCAATGAGTTGGTTCATCGAACTTGTTACAGAGCGATTTAATGCTTTACCAAACTGAACTGTTTCAAATTCAGGAGCAATGAATTTTCGGAAAGTCCACTGATTGGCATCATCCGCTGTGAAATCTCGGATACAGTTCATAGTGCTTTTGACGAAGAGCTTCTGGTTTGTAATACCTTTGGCTGGCATGACACAGCAATAGAATGATTTGGTATTGCACAGCAAAATGTACTGACGGCGATTTGCTAGGAAAATGTGGCATGACCAGTCACCAAAAGGGTTCCGATTTAAGGGATGGACATCAAGTGTGCCTGTTTTGATTTTCTGCTTGAGCCTTTGAGAGAGACGAAAGATCATAGCGGTTCTTTTTATAAATAGTTGTTTGCTTTTATGTGCATGGCAGTATAATAAATCAGCCGTCTGGAGCAGGCACACAGGCGGCTTTTTTTACGAATGGATCCTTTTTAAATTGCCCAGCCATGCCCAAGTTGTCTCTTTGTGCCTGTGTCCTCTTATGCTTGCACTTCGCAGTCGCGGCTACCTTCGCCGATGAACCGAGTCCAGGGGCAGATCTCAGCTCCCAGTTGCGTAAAATACCCACCGCGGCTTCCGTCGTAAATACGCCGATCAAGTCCAAACCCAAACAAATAATCATTCATCTGCTGAACTGGCACTTTGTGTCCCGAGATGATTTCGCTACTGATCTTTCTGATTCCTCAAGTGGTAAATTATCTGAAGCAGAGATCGAAAGGCAGTATTTTGAATTCCTGGAGGATGTTGAAGCGATTCAGAAAGAGCAGAAGCAGATCCTGAGGTACCTGATCAAGAATCACGAAGTTCGATCTGTGTACCTGGAAGGGCTCACTGAGAAAAACTTAAATGCGTTCAATTCATTCGTTAAAACGCTTCGGGAATTCGAAGTGCCAGAAGGTGATGGTGCATTTGATCTTTTTTTGAAAGAACAGTATCGACGAGATTTGATGCAACTGGGAGTTCCTGCCCAGTTGATGATTACAAATGAATTGAAATCAATCATCCCACTGGAAAATTCAGCAGCGTTTAAATCGGCCAATCCCATTGCCAAAGATGGCAAGATCCAAGTTGATCAGGAGGCTGAAGAGAAACGGGAAGATGAGATGCTCAAGATCTTACGTAAAGGGCAGGGAATCAATGTTATCGTGCTGGGCGGTGGGCATGATTTGACGGATAACCTGGAACGAATGAAACTGGATTCGGTGCAATATATCAGAGTGGCTACAAATTCTTATGAAAAACCAAAAACAAACTGAGATGAAATATAATTGTCCCTCACCTCACAGAAACTGTCTGCGAGTGAATTCAATTAAGAGATTGCGTGGATCGTGGCCGGATTGAAGATTGCCTTTGATTGTTTTTAGATGGGAAGAGATATTTGAAAGAACGACATTTCTGAATTATGGCTTTAGCTGCTCTAACATTATCTGGTTAGAAGATTCTCATTGTTTCCATATGAAGAGAGGCAAGAAAATAACACAGTCGATCTTAAATGCCCACTTCCTCTACCTTTGAAGAAGTGGGCCAGATATCGAACATTGTGGTTGTTTTTCAGTATTAACTGACCAAGGAAGATTTTGTCTCAAGTGTCTTTTTCTTTCTGTGTAGATTCCCAATTCGCAATCTGATTATTGATGACTTGTTCTTTTAGTTCATCGAATGCAGGGCCTTTCATGAGACGAAGTTGATTTTCTCTGTCCGGGTCACTTTCGATACGGGCTTTCATCCATGCTGCGTATGCAATCCTCTCGTTGAGATTCATTATGACCTCCCTCGTATCTTCGTCGATCTCCACTCCATATATGCTTAGGGAGTCCAAGATCTCCCTGGCGAACTGGTTACGGACTGCTTCGGTCGGAAATCGACAACCAATCATTGTGGATGACGGCCCCTCATATATGATGGTTCCATCTTCGTTTTCATGAAGCATGCGTTCAAAGACGAAAACTTCCCCGCCATTAACTTCGACGTCATCGCGGATTGTTCGTTCAATCTGGACGATCGTTCGCATTCTTTCTCCATCTTCGTCATCCAAGAACTCCATGTATTCGCGGATGATCGACTCATCAATTGGGAAAGAACAGTCCGAACGGTCACAAGGTGGGACAATACCCAGAGAATAATCCACGTAGAAATATATATCGCTTCCGACGCTGCTGTACTTCGTACCCATATCAGGATCCGTCATTTCAAAAGCAACGCCTTGCTGCCAAAGAACTTGAATTTCTTGCAGTCGCTCTTCGTGTGACATGCCGTTGAGACGCGACCTAACTTCACTGTCATCAAAGCACTGCTGGAAGTTCTCTCGCCACTCTTGGCGTTGTTGAAGTTCAGTCAGATTGATTTCTGTTCCGACCCCCCAGGCTTTCCAGTCAGTGAGGATTTTATCTGTGGCAGTATTCCTACTGTCACGGGAGAAGAATAGTCCGATAACGAACCCATCGTTCCCAAACTCTAAGAACGGAAACTCAGAACAGACCTCTGTCTCAACATCTCCACTCGCGACGACTCCATAGTTGCTTTGTACTGAATCCTGAATAGAACTCAGGATCTTTTCGGTTTGAGAAGCCACGACTTTTTCATCAACAAAATCAATATCATGCTTCCATTTAAGTTTCTGAGCGACCAGCTTGTTTGAGATCGTAAAGACACGCACTAAAGGTTGACTCCCGCATAGAATCTCCCCTAATTCGGTATCCGCGACTTGAAATAGAAATTTATCTCGCCACATACTGTGCAGCAATTCGCATCGCTTCTGTTCAGGGGCTTCGTAGACAATCCGATGAAAGGTGTCATCAGATTCGTCCTGAGGGCCAGCGGCCTGTAGGTCGCTTTCTTGTTCTGGCTTACGCATTGTGAGTTCTTCCGAAAAGAGTTGCATGGACCGAACGGACCAGTTCCGTTCACATTCATACCTCTCGAGGCGGCGTAACAAGGAAGTCGAAAAGGAAATTCTTTAACCCAGATATGTAGAAACACAAGCTATTCTGAAGACAGGTGTCTGTTTGGATGGGCATTCTCCAAGGCGGCTCACTGCCTGATCTTGCTATGGCACTGATGGAGCTTCATGTCGGTTCTTGGAAAGAGAAACCCGCTTTCCCTCGTGGTGAAGGAAGCGGGCTGGATAAATAGCTCTTGCTTAGAGCTCTTGGTTTGAGCTGTAACTGGTACTCGATACGGCTCTTTTCTTTAGAAGCCTACGAAACCACCAAAGGCTTCAGTTACTTTGCTTCCCAATTTTTCCTCCAAGACCCTTGCAAAACTCTTTGACTCGTATGCATACAAGTCACCTTTGTTCTTGAACAGCAGCATCTCGTCGTCGTCGATTGTGTACCAAAAGTCCTTCGCGGATGTCCCAGAATGCCCAAGTGATAATGCTCGGATTGCCATGGCGGCACTCAAGGCGGTCTGACGGTTGGAAAAAATCGCATCCATGAAGAAGCCAGGTTTCCTTCCGTCCTCTTCGCTGGTGCCTGAGATGTTCTGCCCACCCAAATGATGCATTAACCTGCGAACATGAGTCGGGAATTTCCTGTTCATCAATCGACTGGTGGCGGCCTCGAGGGGGATAGACACTTCTAACTTCGCTCGCTCTGACATGAGTAGTCTCCATAGGGAGGGATTCTTCTGCGAGTCAAGAAACGATCTTTGACTCTTCACACTCATGCCTATCGCGGACGTGTAACACTGGACGACGGAAGCTTGCTAATTTCGCAAAATCGGGCCTGGTAGGATTGATCGGTCCGAGGACCTCTCGAATGACAGCCTGAGAGCGTGCGGAAAGCACACGTGAACCCTGGAATCCCATCGGCAGAGGGGCCGCCTGCTAAGGCGTTGACGCAGATTTGTAGGGGAAGAAGCGTCCCTTCGCCGCTCTTGAGCTAGTTCTCCGTGGCTGTCCGGTTGCTCACTTTGACCGTGGAGATCTTTTGCCAGAGCTCGGAATCCAGCCGGATTTTCCGCGTCTGCACCGAAGCCGGGGAGAAAACGAGAGCCCGGGTGGTTCCAGCGAACGTGCTTTGCACCATGCAGAAGGGAGCAATGGTGACATGGAAATTATTGGTTTTCGACTGCGACCCCTGCGTCCAGCCAGTGACCAGCACAGATTCATCGGGACGTCCCAAATGCCGATGAATCGGCGAGACCAGCAGGTTTGGGACGCCACTGAGCATGCGATCTGTCGGGAGACCATTGCTCAGCGTATTTTGGGGCAATCCAACGTCGACATAATTGCGACCGAGCCACTCCCAGGAGTCGACATCGACTTTGGTACCGGAGTCATCAAGAAACTGCGTCTCAATGGTGCGAGACATGAGGGGAAACGCCATCAGTTTCCCAAAGTCATCGTCTCCTCGGGCAGCAACTGTTTGAAGCCAGTGTTGGTTTGTCGGTTTTATGAACTGCCATCCAGTACCCTTCACATTGATCGCACCAAAGTCCACAACATAGTGCCTCCAGACCTGAAAGGTCTGAGCACTGTTCCAGTCAATAAGTAACGAGACGATGCCCTGCGTTCCAGCGGTTCGCGGATCGCTTTCGATTTGTGGTAACGAGTAAACAGGCACGCCATCTTCTGATTTATCGGATCTGAGTGACGTTGGTCGAACCGTTACTTCTTCAGGATTGCCAATCGCAATTGAATCGAGTGTTTGTTTTAGTCGGGGCAGGGTGGCACGGTAGGCGGCTTCATCCGGAGCAAGTTTAACGGAGTAGATGAGCTCATCCGCTCCCTGATCGTACGTGGGGGGCTGCGGGACTTTTGCTGTCACCATTCCGGGGAGCTGCTGTAAGATCGAAGCCAAGTCATTTGCGGGCACTTGGTCCGGCTGGCCAGAGCGGAGACCTTCAAGCGTCGATTCCACATTGGTGCGGAATTCAGCAGTGTTACGCTTCAGGCGAGGGGCAACCTCGTTATTCCATTCTTTGGACAGTGCCTCATTGGCCTCCTGCTGCCGTGCATCGAGCTGCCTTGCGACTTCATCTTGGACGATGAATCGGTTCACCATCCCTCCTGAAATGTCGCCGTAGTTTACGACAAACCCCCAAATGCCAAGGGCTACTGTGGCCAGGATTGCGGAAGCTGTAAGGGCTGTCTTCACCCGGGATCTGATGAGAGCCCGTCGAATCTTCTCAAGCCGTGAGATGACGACCGTGATATTCTTTGGTCTTTTTCCGGGAGAATTACGGGTCATCCACTCAGCAAGTTTGTTCAGTTTTTTAACCGCACGGATCTGTTTTTTGCTGGCAGGGTCGATTGGAGTTTTGGTCAATAAGTACTTCAACATGCGGCCTGCAGAATAGATGTCAGAACGATGGTCGACTGGTCCGGTGCCATGTGCCTGCTCAGGGGACATGTAGCCGACAGTGCCAGCACCTACCAGAATTGCAGACTCCCCTGATTCAGCAGCTGACGCTAAACCAAAGTCGATGACTTTGATCGTGCCGTCCTCTAATCGCATGACATTGGCAGGCTTGATATCTCGATGGAAGTATTTTTTGTCGTGTGCATACTCCAGACCGCGACATGTGCCAATCATGGCGTCGATGATCTCTTTCGGTCCACCGAACTCGTCCAGGTTAACCAAATCTTGGAGCGATTTACCCTTCAGGAGTTCCTGGGCCAGATAAAGATTGCCATCTTGCTCACGCCACGGACCATAGGTGATCACAATATTGGGGTGATTGAGCTGAGCAACAGTCCTGATTTCACTTAGGAAACGCTCTTCTGCTTCAGGAGTATCTTGCCTGAACCGTCGGATAACTTTAATTGCATCGTGTCGCCCGGATAATATGTGTTTGGCCTCATACACTTCTCCCATCCCACCGATGCCGATTTGCTTCAGCACCCTGTAGTCTCTTACATCGCATGGCGGATGAAGGGCTGACCTCCGTTCTCTATCACGTAAGAGGCCAGATAACTTTGGAAAGAGCGACGTTGCCGACTCTCGAAGTGCATCGGCTGCAATGCCCTCCCGAGCTTTCTCCAGGTCTTCGGGAGAGATGTGAGCAAAGTGACTCGCAAAGTTGTCCTGTGGTTCTTCAAGCTCACCATAGATGGACGAGCACCGCCCACAGCTCTCGATGTGATCGAAAAGCGATTCACTCAGATTTCCGGGTAACTCGTCGTTATTCAGTCGAATGAGTTCGTCGCGTGTGGGACATTTGAGTATTTGTGCCATCTCTAGTTCACCGCATCTGTTCTATTGCTATCTGTTATTTTGGGCCACAAGGATCTCCTATTTATGACTATCGGAGAGGCGTAACACGAAAACTCAAATTCCCATAATTGTCGTCAAACCTCAAACCCAAGCTCCTTGAGCCGCTTCAAAACTCGCTGTTTTGCCATCCGCACTCCAGCTTTTGAAACATTGAACTTCTTGGCAACCTCTTCTGTTGGCACCTTTTCGACGGTCGTCATCCAAAACATATCCCAGGTGTTTTTCGTTTTCAGAGTGCTGCGAACAACTTCCAATGCTCGAGCCTCAATCTCCCGAAGTGCCACTTCTTCGCCTTCGAGCTCATTGGCGTCCTTTTGCTCGGGAGTCGCGATGGCATTCAGCAGTTCTGGGGAGACGCCCTGGTCCTTGGGCACCTTTCTGAAATAGTCAGCCGCCCGGCGATGAACGATCGTCCGCAGCCAACCACGAAAGGTTCCTTTATCTTCTCCACGCTCAAAGTTGCCAATCGCCTTAAATGCCGAGATCCAACACTCCTGCAGGACTTCGTCCTCAGCTGATGCGGGGACGTTTTTCTTTCTCATCCAGAATAGCAAGAGAGGCTTGTAGATCAGCTCGAACTCTCGCCAGCGTTCCTGGGAGACTTCTTCGAGCTTCAGATCTTGGATCAGGCTGGAACGGGTTGCTAAACGGGACTTTGACTCCGGTTGCGGAGGTTGGAGGGAAGATTCATCAGATTGCATTGCTCATTCTCTCATTCAGCTCACAGTTTTCTCAGTCTTGTTCATTGGTTTTCATTTTTGCGGCCTCGAAGAACGAACACATCGAGACGCGTTACCAGTGGGCGTTCAGCCAAGGCGTTAACTCAGTTCATCGTTTATCTTTTCACGGACTTGATCGAGCGTTAGCGGTGGCGAGTAAAGGTGGATGATGCGGTGGCAATTAGCACAAATAATCGCCAGGTCATCGAGACTCGTCTCCGCATCCTCTTTAAGCTCCGCCAATGGTGTCAGGTGGTGAACTTCGCAGTACTCTTCGCCGTATACCGCTGTCGAATCAAATCCACAGATTTCACACGCCAATGATTCTGCTGAAGCCTTTTTTGCAGAAACGATAGATCGACTGCGTTCTCGAACCAGGTGAATCACGAGCTTTTGGCGACCTTCGACCGCCGAAATACTCGATGTATGGACGTCAATGTCCGGTACCATAATCAAGCCATCTGTCGACGGATCAACCAGACTGGTCTGAACCAGAGCATTGGCCAACTCAGGCCGCATGATCCAGATAAAGTGCTCTCCACTCCCATCACCAGTTGCCAAGGCTTTCCAGTATCGAGATCGAGATGAGTCTTCTGGCTCAGTCTGCATCGGCAGTGCAACTGCGAACTGCTTGCCGAGGTTTCCGTAAAGCAGATTGGATGCCCCGATGCTGCTGTACCCAAAATGATCACGGAGGTCCTGAGAGGTGACGGACCGCCCAGGCTGCTGAAATTGAAAGCGTAGAACCTTCAAACTGCGTTCGCTCAGACTTTCGCGGATTTCATTGATCGCATTCACATAGTCTGATTGAGCGGGCGGAGTTTCAGGGGTAAACATTCATCACGCTCCTGCAGCTCGGGATTTGAGTTTTTCGCACAAACCGAGCTGGTTCAGCATGGAAGACTTAAGGCTTTCGCGGATCTCAGCTGAATTAAATGCCCGGGTACTCAGTTCGGACTGAAAGTCCATCGTGTTCATGATCTCTTTGGTCAGAACCGGCGAGTTGATTCCAGCTGATTCGCGTTTCTTTTTTTCGGAGAGTACTGCTTCTTTCGTCGGCTTCAGTACGCAGTCCAGACGCCTGAGCACCGTAAACGGTAGGATTGCACGACCGTACTTAGATTGCTTATGATCACCTCGAAGAATGACCGCGACGGACCAGATAAATGAAGAAAGATTCTGTTGGCTCATAAGTAAGTCACTTGGCTCATAAGTAAGTCACTTCCTGCGTCTGTTCTTCTGTTGGTTGTTATCTCGGTTTCCGCATCACCGGCCTGGCGACCAAATCGAGGAAGGCTTGAAGGTCCTTCCGCCGAAACAGACGTTAATTGTTCAGTGTATTAAACTGAACGGGAATCTTTCCCAGCTTGGTCCAGTTCCTCTGCGTATTCTGACTGACGCCCAAGAACTCTGCTGCCTCTTCCGTTTTCAGATATTCGCTCATCTCGTACCCGCTTGGTAGGGGGAGAACGTCGTGACGTCTGTCCCCCAAAGGGTAACAAAGTATGTGACAGAATGCCATTAGTAAAGGGCATGTGACGAGCGGATGTCGGAAGGGGCAGATTGAATCAGCATCTTAAAATCCGGAATTTAAAGATGGGTTGTGGAAGATCTTAATTCCTGTGATTGAGCCACGATTCGACGATCATCACCATGGCAAGCGTATCGAGTTCGCAATACCTAAGCAGGCCCTGTTCAATGTCGTCACGATATTCCTGGGGAAGCCCGTCCTGCTGTAGACGAAGATAAGCAGCCATTGCAGCTCCGCCTCCTCGGATTTCGTCACCAGCCCACAAATTGTCCCAGGTATTCTTGTCAACTTCATCGAACACAGCAGGCAGAAGTTCGTAGGGATCAATGACTGTGTCATCTTTGTACTGAATCCATTCCTTTTTGGGAAAGTTGCGGCTGGAGCCGGGATTAACTTCATAGCCGTATATGGGCTTTGAATACTTGTCGCGAAGAAAAGTGGATTCGGTCAAAACAGCGGGCAGGACGTATTTAATGGATTGTGAACCCTTCATTCTGGGATGGTAATAGTGGCGAGCCACAAGCTCCCGTAAGTCGACCATTTCTCGATCGCCAGGCCTCCATGGATTTGGTTGAGACTTTGTAGGAATTGAAATAGAACAGGCGAAATTCCGCAGCTCTTCGTAATCACTCTCCTCATGACCAAACTCATCCAGTTGTTCGACGATGTGGTTAAGAATTGTGTTTTCATGAGCCGCATACCGGAAAATGGTTCCATTATCACCGTCTAACGAAGACTTCAGGTTTCGAAGGAAATCAAAATTAGGGAATGCCCCGGGTACTGCGTTTAAGTATTCACCCGTATGGAAAACATCCCCATCTTCCTGAAGCGTATGGTGAGAAAACTGAAACGCCAGGCTCTGGTAAGGCCGTAAGCCCTGATGTAGTGGCACAGGAGGGGCCGCCGTTTCGAAGTCGATGAAGTGCAGAGGAAATCTCCAGTTTCGTTTTACTTCATCAAGGCCATCAATGTCGACGAAAGATTCGTTCCTGCCAGTCTTAAGGTAATTCAACCGAATCCGTTGCATTTCGCTGGGGTGTAAACCGGGCTTCGGGTCTGTCCCCGTATCAAGGTCTCCTTCGGAAAGATCCTCCAATTTAATACGACGCTGACTGATGAAATCCTCGGCTTGTCGAAAATTGTAAAGATCGAAAACTGTGGGACGGTCAAAATCAGCATCAGACCAGCCGAGGACTTCTGACCAGCACTCCCGGAAACCGTCCCGTAAGCCTTCATTGCGTTGCTCTGGTGTGCAACGAAATTCGCAATTCCGACAGCGAACCTCAATTTCGGGAGAGAATTTTGTGTCTTGTTCGCAATTGTCAGCCAGCCAACGGACATATTGTTCAAAGTTTCGACCATCGAAGTCTTCGCTGCATAATTCGTCAATGTGTCCATCGACTTTTCGGGCCTTCAGTATTTCTCGGCAAATTGAGTTCTCAGCATCATCGCCGACGAAGACACAGGAAGTTCGCGAGCCGTCTTTCTCGATCTTGAAAAGTCGATGCAGACCGTCGACGGTACATTCCTGACTTTTATCAACGCACATCAACCAGGAAGTGACACTAAACTCTGGGAATGCCTGCTGTAAGATATAACGCTGGAAAGCGATATCCAGCAGGTAATCCTTCCAGTCGGAGCTAATACGGCCTTGGGAGCCCCGAAATGGATCGTCGTCAGTTCCATCAATCGACTTGGCCTTTACCTCGATCAGCTGCAACTCATTTCCTGTCTTGACCAATACCTCGATCCGGCAGAATAGATTGGCGATCGTGACAGCAGCCTCAAAGATGACAACATTGTCCTGGAGAAGCAGTTGGTTGGTTTCTTCCAGTGCCTGGGCATCGTCCAGCGACGAAACTGGTCGTCCCTCGGGAAAGTAGAGCTTGGCCAGCTCACCAACAATCATCCCGCCTTCCGCGAGTCCCTGAAGAAAATCGTCCGTCTGCCGCGAGTTCGCGTACTCAGTTTTCCCCGTGTAGAAGAGCTTTGTTGGGCAGACGTGGCCGAGGATGAATCGAGATTTGGTCAGGTAACGTTTCATGATTTGCTTTCGATGTTGGCTACAGTGTGGCTGGTAGCATAAAATCCGGAATTTAAATATTGGTTCGATCGAAATGTTAGTTTTTATCCGGTTATTGTTACTGTGTCCAAATTATCATTTAACAAGCAGGTGGCATACACGGCAGTTAATGGACTCGCAGGATATGGGCAAAGATCTATACCTTGTTAAAGATTTGGGCGAAGTTGGTCATTTGTCTTTGTCCGAAAGGGGATTGCTATCACTTTGATAAGATTCGAGAAAATCAGTGAGAGAACGTCTTACGAGTTGAAGACACTTATCGGCTTCTGATTTACCCATGAGGTAAGGATGAGCAGACTTGTTGCGATAATCATCAGTGATCTCTGTAAGCATCTTTAAGAAATCCTTCTGCGTGATCCTTTCATCAAAATATTTTAAGGAGAATGCCTTGAAATCCTGAAGCAATGGACTGGACGCCAAAGTTTTTCCACCTGATTTCATTAGGCCCATGACCCATTTCATGTCACCTAGTGTGTACTTTTGCTGATCGTTCTTCAAAGCCTTCGCGAATTTTCCAGTTTTTGGATGTAAATCCCCCGATTCCAAATCGATTAAGTCGGATTTCAGAAAGCACTCTTTGTTCGAGATGCGTTTATTGAAGTCTTCGTGGTAAGTCACGAACAGCTTCGTCAATATTTCATTCTCAAGTGATCTACAGTACTGCACTATAAACGGCGAGAAATCCGAAGCTTTTAATCTTTCCAGCTCATCGTAGAGGTGTTCGGCAGATGGTAAAAATTGCTGTGTCAATTGATCGAGTATGTCCCACTCATCTAGCCAACTCTGAACGATCCTCACATACCCTGCGAAATTTCTTTTCTGTGAAACCGATTGTTTTGTCCACTCTTCAAGTTGAGTACAGATCAACGAAAGTTTTTCTTCATCTTTTCTTGATCCCTGCTTGATTGAATCAATCTGCTCACGCATTCCTGTAAGTATCTTTAAAACCTGATCGATCTGAGAGTTCAGTACAGTTTGCTGTTCAAGAATCTTGCCCAACTGAGATTCGACCAGTTGATGGTGAGCATTATTTTCCCTATTGGTGGTCTTTTCTTCTTCGAGTTGCGATTCTGCTGATTCTCTTCTTGCTTCAGACGTTTCTAGCATGTGACGAACTCTAAGAAGCTCAGTTTTTAAAGCTTCTAGTTCGGAGGAGTCTGCCTCCGAAATCGCCTCATCGCTAATAGAATTCAAATCTTCGAGAGGAAGAATTGGAATTTGTATTTTAATCAAATCTGACGGAGAGATAGATTCAATCGTGGTACCCTTAGAATGACGATCCATCTGTTGTTGAAAAATTGATGATCCCATCTCACTTCGGAGGAAAGTTGCGATGTAGTTTCCTTGAAGGCTCCTTATAACAGCGACTTGCATGCCAGCTATGGCTGGAGGGGAATCTGGCTGATAAACACATACCGATGGTCGAGAGAGGCTAACAAGTACATCGCCAGGCTGAAGAAGTTCGGAATCATCGACGTTAGAAACACATCTGTCTCGATCGGTAACTGTCAGATCACCGGAGTGGACGTGACGAGGTGAGACGATGAGAATCTCCCCAAAATCCGAGTATTGATCGCGAGTCGTAGGCTTGCCTCGTCGGATTTGTGCAATGTCTCTCAGGGCCTTCGTCTCAAAACCTTTCAGTTTATTTTCTAATTTCTGATAGGCAGGATCGTGAAAACTTCTATCCCATCGATCTCTCAATTTGTCTGATTGAACAAAGAAATCCCCTGTCCCGCTTTCAATTGATGATACGATTTCTGACTCGCTACCTGACTCATACTTGGCTAAGAAAGTTCCTTGTGACTTTTGAGGGCCATTTCTGATTACTAGAAGAGTTAGTGGAATGCTGATTTCTAAAGAGTCTCTGAGAGTACTGGGAGTAATTTCGATCGATGCATCTAGAGACATGTAGTCAAGAATTCGCTCGCGAAGAGAATTATATACTGATAAGTAGAGATAGTGACTTGGTACGATCAAAATACAAATTCCGTTCGGGGCGACAATGTCCAGACATCTGTTTGCAATTATCTCGTCGAGCTTTTTTATTCGTCCACCAATTTCAATTCGAGCTCCGAAAGGGAGTGTCGTTGTTATAACGAGGTCGAAGAGTTCATCCAAAGGTTCTCTCCAAAAATCTCCTATCCCCAGATCAATGTCAGTGCCGGTCGCTTCCGCTTGATCCAATGAGTTTGGATTTCGGAAGATTGCTCGTTTTGCAGCTAGAAAATCGCAGTGATTCAAGACTGTTAGATCATCGCAATTTGGATCAATTGCAGTGCTAGGTTGATAGAGTCTCGCAATATCAGCGATCATCTGGGCGAGCCGCGTCGGGTAGTGAAAATGCCCTGATTGTTTTCGATCTTTCATTTCTTTCTCACTCTTTACTTTCTCTTCATTTGAGATTTATCCCGCTCAGCTTCACATCTATCCCCGTTGGTTAGCCAAATTCTCTGCCAGTAATCATCAAGTAAATCAGACTCTAACAGAGCAAGTATGGCCATTAGGTAAATTCAGTTATGCTCCTACTGATCTGGGTTTGAGCTTTTCATATAAGCCGAGTTAGTTCAGAATGAGCGATTTGAGGCTTTCACGGATCTCAGATCTTCTAATCCTGACGGATTCCCCACCATGTGGATACTGTGTTTTCCCTGAAACCAGCGACCTGTCACGCGACTCTTGCGAAATAGCCGTATTGGTGGTCGAATACACTGACGTACCATGAGTGGTCCCCGATGTCAGGTAACCGTCCCTCTACACGTTCCAGAGCATCCCGCCAGACACCGATATGATTCACGAGGACCACTGCACGCCGTGTAGATTCATCGAAGAATAGTTCCCAGGCTTGTGTCAGTTCCAGTTTGCCCTCAATTCCCCCAAATGGATCAATGTCGCTATGCCCCAGATGCAGCGGGTTACCTCCACAGTGATAAGGATCATGCCATGCAGGCTCAGGTCGCCTGCGAAACTCGGTCCACCATGTTTCGTCTGGAAAAGCACCATGAGGTTTTTCCCCTGTGGTCAGGTCACCGCTGTCCCAGGTCCATGCTGCGTAGTAGTCCACTGCGTGGTTCCCACCCCACAATTGTGTGACCAGTTGTAGTAACTCGGAATGCCGGGTGGGTTGGCCTTGCTCGTACCACCATGAAAGCCCCTGAGCGGGCGACTGCCAGCCAAGTAGTGACTTCAGAAGGTAGTGCAGTGGTTCCCAAGTAGCACACGCCTCATCCAACTCAATCACATGTGTCGGATCAGGAAATTCCTTATGTGAGCGTGTTCCTGCCAGGATCTGATGCAGCAGCGGGATCTTGCGACACCAACTATCCCGGATGGCATAGCGGGGACTCATTCCGCAGTCTCCTTAGATGCTAAAGCACACAAAAATGTCCCGGACTCCTTCAGAAGGAAGAGGCCCGGGAGGGATTCCAGATGATTCGAGTTTCTTTTTTCAGCAAGTACCGCTTCCTTTGTCGGCCCCAGTACACAGGTCAGACGCCTGATCACCGTAAAGGGCAGGCGGAGTTCATCTCGTTCGATCATACCAATCGGTTCTGCAACAGATGCTACTGCTTTTGACATGTGTGTAACCTGCTATCTATTGAGTTTTCCACCACCCTTTTTCAACCGCGAGATAAGATAAGACCATATCTCTGCTTCAGAAAGAGAGTGACCAGTCGAATCATTAAACTGCCTGGTGAGTATTTCAATTTTGGGGGAATAGGGGAGGCGGTCCCGTCCAACTCCAATTGCTTTATAAAGAGCAAGCAGAGTTTCCACATCGGCTTCCTTAACCGCCTTTGGATGTTTGAGAGTTTTCTTTTTTGTGGTAGGGAGTGGCCAGGAGCCGAATATATCCCGAAGCTGCTTATCAGATGCTTGAGGCAGATAAACATACTGTGGAAAATAATCAGCACTCCATGAGAAACCGATATTCTTCTCTGCCATTTCAATGATCCCCCAGGTTTCCATCTGCCGGGGAGTAATTTTTCGTGCCTTCTCCAGGACTTTGTACATCCGATAATCGGCAGTGAAGACATGAAGTCGTTCATGACCGAGAAAACGTGTCAGCCAGATCGCCATTCCACAGATCAGCTGGTCTGTCCCACCCATCTCTTTAACCGGCTTATTTCCAACGCGTTGTTTCAGATGTAAATTGTGATCAATAGGTGTAATCAGGTGTTTTGCCAGGACGTGATACCGTGCCAGCGGAATCGACTCAATCACGTTTCCACCATGAAGATCCTCCCGCATTTTTTTGACGATCGTCTTGTAGCTCTTACCATGGATCGCCTCCGTATCCCCGCTCTTCGGCATAGTTCCCTTCCACTTGCTATTGGCATGTTTGGAAAGGACTGTCTGGGCTTCGGAGACACAGATCTCAGGAGTCAGTAATCGAGCATGAGGAGCACATCCAGTCCGAACGGCGTCGATCAAATTGGTAATTTTATCTTCTGCAGGCTTTGAATACTTATTAAACGTCTGAGGAGCATAATATCCCGCCAGCAAATTGGCATCGAGCAGAATGTACTTCTCGGGGGCACTCATGTATCCGCTTCTTCATTAGCAGGAGTATAAACTAGCATGCCGGTGTGTTGTTTTATCTACAATTGCCCTTTAAATGCACGTTGAACGAGAGAGTTAAAAAGCTTCTCCGTGTCCTTCTCCACTTCGGCAAGCTTTTTACCAGCTGTATCTACTTTGACCATATATTTGTGGAAGTCTGAAAGTCTCTCCGAGGAAGGGATGGGAACTGGCAGCGACCGAACCTCAGACATAGGGGGAAAGTTCTTCAGCCCAGATCCGCGTGAGAAACCGTACAAATGCCGTTGGACAGGCGTCGTTTCAAGCAGCATTTTCAAATAGAGTGATGATACTTTTGACGTGTCGGGAGTAATTCTCAGTAGTGCTTGATTGATGATTCCCGGTTCAGCTGTTTCAGGAACAATAGCTACTCGCCCCATCGTACCTGAGCAACTCACGATCAGATCGTTAGGAAGAACCGAAAACGCTTTCATTTCCTCATATTTATCTTCGTCGATATAGTAACTACCGATGGTGAAGTCGTCGGCAATCGCATGCTTTTGTTCATACACTTTGAATCCTTGATCGACGAAGATCTCTTTCTTGAGTGCTCCACCGAAAGGACCGCGTTTTAGACCGCGACTCCCTTGACTGGCGACTATATCAAGTGTTTCGAGTTTCCAACCCTGCGGATTCGTCAATGGGTCTCCGAAAAATTCAAGAAACGCCGAAGCCCCCAACGTTCCATATTTTACGGTTGCTTCCTGCCGTTTGCGGCGGATGGCGTCGGCTTTGTCGAGGATGTCGGCGATCCGCTTCTGCTCCGACAGCGGCGGGAGAGGGATCTCAAGTCTCCGAAGATCGGCAATTGACACATTGTTTACTAGGGCATGTTTCCCCATCCGTTCAATGTGATCGAGTTGGCGGCTTATTGCGTAGTATAACCACCGCTCATTCAACTCTTCATTTGGGGTGAGCTTTACAACGCGTTGATTTAGCAATGCCAGCGGACCATCCCACTTGGCAATTCGAAAGCTCCCTGACAGAGACAGAAGCAAGTCGCCTTCATTGATCAGGAAACGCGAATTGTAATCGTGCTCCCAATAGACAAGATCAGAATGATCGCTTGTTCCAACATTTTGAATCCGGATAACCGGAAGTCCGCGTCCGCAGGTATTGAATTGCTTCGATTTCCAGGCATAGCCAGCGAAAACTTCGCAGACGTCGCCCAAAGGCCGCATCTCTGTTTTCGTCAGTAAGGTCATCCCAGCATTGCCTCCAGTTCTTCAAGATCGGAGGCGATTTCTGCTTCCAGTTTTTTCAGACGAGTCAGAATCACTTTCGGTGGATCATACTCCTCTTCTTCATGCACAATTTCCTTGTACCGGTTAATCGAAAGATCATAGGCGTTTTCCTTAAGCTCTTTTTTCGGCACACAAAAGGCTTGAGCTGTGCGGTCCTGGAAATGCTTCTTACCCGCTCCCCCGTTCCATTTCGGCCAGATTTTCCGGAGGACATCCAGGTCCTGCCAGTCGTCGGCGGCTCCGATCTTGTCCCGCTTGTCGTCCAGCGTCCGGCCATCGGCCTGGACATCGAAGAAGAAGACGTTGTCTGTCTGACCCCCTTTGGTAAACAGCAGGATCGCCGTACTCACACCGGCGTATGGCTTAAAGACCCCGGAGGGGAGTTTGATGATTGCCTCCAGCTGGTTCTCTTCTACCAGCATCTGACGCAGCATTTTGTGAGCCTTGGAAGATCCGAAAGTCACACCGTCCGGCACAATCACTGCACAGCGGCCTCCCAGCTTGAGCATTCGCAGCATCAGAACCAGAAACAGCAGTTCGGTCTTTTTAGTCTTAACCTTCCCAGTCAGTGTTTTGTGGACATCTTCTTCATCCAGCGACCCCTTGAACGGAGGATTGGCCAAAATCAGGTCAAAGGCGTCTTCGGCCCACTGCTGCGTTTCCTTCCGATCGGTGAAGTTCGTGCTGAGGGTATCCTGGTAGTTGATGTCTGGCGTGTCGATTTCATGCAGCATCAGGTTCATGGCCGCAATCCGCAGCATGGTAACGTCGAAATCAAACCCGTGATACATCTCGCTTTTGATGTGCTTCCACTGGGCCGGTTCAATCAGGTCGCCGGTATAAGTCTTTTCTCCTGTCTCTTCGTCAACATGAATGCCTTGCGGAGAGGTAAAATGCTCGCGAAGTGCCTGCATGAATTCCACCAGAAAGCCCCCCGTTCCACAGGCCGGGTCCCCCACGGTCCAGGAAATGGCTTCCTCATGGTTCCCTTCCAGCACCAGGTCGACCATGGTGCGGATAATATGCCGGGGGGTACGGAACTGACCGTTGATGCCAGCTGTGGTCAGCTTGCTGAGCAGGTATTCATAGAGGTCCCCCTTGGTGTCCCCCTGATTCAGCGGAAGGGCATCAATCATGGTGATTGCCGAAACCAGCAGAGTCGGCTTGTTGATCATCAGCGTGGCATCCTTCATATACTGATTGAAGGTGTTCTGGGGGACGGTTGCCCCTGCCTGGTCTGCCTGCTGTCCAAGATGACGAAAATGAGGGAAGACTTCATCCCGCACGATCTTCAGGATTTTCTCTCCATCGGCTTCCTGACGGAGCTGACTCCAGCGGAGGTGCTGCTGATCGGGGGAGAAATACACGCCGGGAAACGGTTTGTTTTTATGCTTGCGGGACCATTTTTTTTCTTCGGTGCTTTCTCGCATGTCGAGCAAACGGGCAAACATCAGGAAGGAAATCTGTTCAATTACGGTCAGCGGGTTGGTAATACCGCCTGTCCAGAATTCTTCCCAGAGCTTGTCGATTTTGCTGCGTAACTGTCCTGTAATCATTGATATTCCTAAAATCCTTGTTCTTGAATCTGCACGACCTTGTTCAAACCGTGCAGCATAATTCCTGTTTTATTATTAAGCCTGGTCTTTCAGTCGGTAACTACCAGCGGTAACGGTTTTATTCTTTCTGTTCCTGAAATGAGTCGATAATGTCAAACAACTCATCAGCCAGTGTTCCCTCAAACAGGCCGTCCAGGCCATCTGAGTGCAGGGAAGTGAATGGTGGTTGAAACAGTTCGTCAGTTTTAATGGAACCGTATTTTGCTATGTGGTTTTGCAGCAGATCCAAAAACTTGATCTGGTGTGAAGCCAGATTGGGATGGGCCTGTACGAACTTTGTAAAACGTTGATGAACCGCTTCCGCATCCATGCCGATGATTCCGCGGATGGCCTGATCGAGTGATTTGGCCTGCTTGAAATATTCCATCAAGTCGTGTAGATCGAGTCCTGGTTCCTGAGTCAGTACAAGAGAGCAGAGGTCTTCGAGATCTTTTTCAGTGACCGGTTGTCCGAGACGTATTTTTCGCAGAGTTTCATTCTGATCAATGATCGTCTGCAGAACTTGATTCACCCGGTTGCGATAGGCAACCATGTCCAGGTCATCAAGTTTATCCAGGCGAACCTTATGTTTGTTTTGCTGGATCTGTGATTCGTCTTCCGTGACATCTAGGACAACTGGTTCAAAACGGCTGGGATCATCTTTACGACGGAATTGAATGATTCCTCGCAATTGCTTACGGACCTCTTCCAAATCCTCGATGGTGACTTCAACCCAGAACTCGTCACTCTTGACCCGTTCAATAACTGAAAGTTTAGCTTTTACCTGGGACAGATTGATTCGCAAGCTGCTTACCAGGTTTTTTACTGTAGCCTGATAATCAGCAAATTTCCCTCCGCCCCGAATGAGTTCAGACTGGAGCTGGGCAATCAGACGGTCGAATTTATAAGCTTCTTCATACTTGTTGATGTCGACCCACTGCATCAAAGGGGCAATGTCCTGTTGTAATGTCGCTTTCGTGGCTGCATCAAACTGTTTTACTGTCTCTTCTGAAGAGACGGATTGGACCAGCTTCCATTTTTCCTTGATCGCGATGCTATTTCTGGGCAGATCGGCAATCTGTTGATGGATAAGGCTTGTGGCGATCTCAAAAGCAGACACATTCTGTTGTTCCAGAGCCAGCTCTGCCAGCTCAATACGAGCAGTAAAGACATGTTCGCTAAGTGATTTATCTCGTGAAGGATCAGCAGGCTTGTAATCCTGTTCCCATTTTTCAAAGTTTCCACAGTGATCGAAAATCTGAAAGTGGGTTTTATCCTTTCCATGTCCAAACAGGTCTTTGCATAGCCGAGTTCCTCGCCCAATCATCTGCCAGAATTTCACGGGAGACCCAACCGGCTTTGCGAAAACTAAATTGACACATTCTGGGACATCAATACCGGTATCCAGCATGTCCACTGAAATAGCTACTGTCAGATCCGGATTAGTCCCATTACCTTTAAAGTCATCAATGAGAGATTCAGCCCTGGGATCATCGCTGACAATCGTCTGACAGAACTTTCCACCGTACTGCGGGTACATCTCATTAAACAGTTCTTCCAGTAATCGGGCATGCCTCATGTTGCAGGCAAAAACAATCGTTTTGCCGATCCGACTGCCGACCCGGATTCCGTTATCCATCAGATTGCGAAGAATCCGACGGTTTGTATCCTTGTTGAAGACCAGCTTGTTTACCTGACTGGGATCAAAGTCAACACCTTCGGGGAGATCAATGTCATCAAGAAGTTGAGCCTTCTGCTCATCTGACATTTCCGAGTACTTGATTCCTTCTCTTAAGAACTCGGTGGTATGATTATCTACTTCAAACGGTACCAGGTAGGGAGGATTATGGTTGATTGCCTCTTCGAATGTGTAATGAGCTGTCGGATCTCCAATCTCGCACTGAAACATTTTGAACGTATTTCGATCAGACTTTAGATATGCAATGGGAGTTGCGGTTAAACCGACTTGATAACAATCAAAATACTCAAACAGCTCCCGATAACGGTTATAGAGGCTGCGGTGAGATTCGTCGGCAATTATCAGGTCAAAGAATCCGACATCAAATGATTCATAGACCTTTATCATGGCGGGATAGGTTGATAGAAAAATACGATCGACAGTATTTCCGGCAGATTTCCCTGTAACAAACGTGCGTGGTAAGGATGGCAGGAATTCATTGAAGGCATTGTTCGCCTGGCGTCGGAGTTCGCGACGGTCGCACAGGAACAGAATTCGTTTGGCCCAGTTTGCTTTGACCATTGCGTCACAGAGTGAAATCGAAACTCGGGTTTTTCCTGTCCCCGTGGCTTGAACTATTAAAGCCTTTCGTTTTTTTTCGGCAAACTTTTCAACCACACGCCGGACGGCTTCAATCTGATACATTCGTCCTGCGATTTCCGGATTGGCAGAGACTTCACTGACAGGAAGTTTTGCTGTTCGTTGGAAGTGTAGATGTTGCAGGCTGTCCTTGGAATAGAAACCATAAATCTTGCGTGGTGGCTCATCAGCTGCGTCGTTCCAGATCCAGAGATCATAACCGTTGGTATAGAAAATGACGGGACGCTGGCCATACTTTTCCTCTACTCCATCGGCGTAGAGGACTGCCTGTTTACGGCCTAAGCTGGCATCCTTACTAGTCCGTTTGGCTTCAATAACCGCTAATGGTTTACCATTATCATCAAATAATACATAGTCAGCTTTCCCTTGGCCTGATTCTGTAGGTTGGCCTGTTAAGAGATCTTCTTTCTTGACTTCTTCAGTGTCAGTGAACCCTTTACCCACATCCCAGCCTTCATCCGTGAGCATCTGGTCGATTAGATAATTTCGCGTCTCTTCCTCATTGAATGCCATAGGATCAATGGTCTGCAGTTGCTGGGTTGCCTGCAGAGCTGCTTCCAAAGCGGCCTGACGTTCTTGGGCTGTCGCTTCTGCCTGATCTGCTCTTGAGCGTTCTTTTTCTCGGTCAGAACGTTCTTTTTCCAGATCAGCTAGCAGTTTTTGCATTTGAGCTTCCTGGGCAGTAATGCGTTCCAGGATCGCTCTCTTCTCTTTACGCTTTTGGTATCCTTCGACACCTCCCTCTGGTGGTTCTACATAGTCAGGACAATCTGCGACATTGCCGCTGGCATAATTAACGTGCAACCAACGAGAAATATTGTAGGACTCGTTGATTAACCGGAGAGCGGTTGTCGTATCTCCCTTGTTTCCATGGGCCGCATTATTCCCTTCCATACGAAGTGCATGAAGTTTAGCAAGAATGACTTCAGGAACGACGTCTTTAAAAGGCTGGTTGTGGAGAAGGTCGTTGAGATTTGCCTTGAAGGGTTTGGGGAGTCGCTGGTTATCATGAATCCATTCGACAATTTGTTCACAGAAGACTCGGAGCTTGGAAATAGCACCGACGGGATCCGGATGTGCGTAAGCTTCTGCAAATCCCCCCAAGCCTGCCAGTTCTGGCCACTTTGGTCTGAGAAACTCAAAGTTGATTGATTTCATATTGAATTCGGATTCTGTAAACATGCCAGAAGAGTAAAGCAACAGGTGTGCCAATCTTCTGGTCTATTTTCGTTTGGTTCTCTTTTTCTTATCCCCGGTATCCTGAACTCCCAGACGTTTCAGCTGGGCGTCAAGTGTCTGATAGTTTTTAATTCCCAACAACCTTGCAGCCTCTGCTTTGACCCCATGAGCATCCTCTAACGCACGTGCTAAGTATTTACGATGTATGTCATTCAGATGTTCTTCCAGATTAAAATCATCCCCGAGAGGACGATCCATTACCGAGTTCAGAGTCCGGGCTGAATCAGGAGTTTGGGCAATGGATGCGTCAATTTCTTTCTTCCCGATTTCACTGCCATCGGTCAGGATCGCCGCCTGCATGAGAGCATTGTACAGTTGTCGTACATTCCCTTTCCAGGGTTGTGATTTCACAAATGAAATTGCGGAAGCAGAAAGGGATTTGTGAATGTAGCCCGGTTCTTCTGCTTCGAACTGCTGATTCAGCATTCCCAGTAAATGATTCGCGATTTTTGGTATATCAGACTTTCGGTCTCGGAGTGGGGGAAGATTGATCAACAGGTTCGCCAGCCTGTAATAAAGGTCTTCCCGGAATTCTCCCGACTGTATTGCTGCAAACAGATCTTTGTTGGTTGCCGCAATGATTCTAACGTCAACCTTTCGATCTTTATTCTCTCCCAGACGACAGATATATCGAACTGAGGGGCCTTCTCCAGTCACTGGCTGCAATACGCGAAGTAGTTTTGCCTGGGTTTCCAAATCGCACTCACCGATTTCGTCCAGGAAGAGGGTCCCGCCATCAGCAGCTTCAAAAAGGCCTTCCCGGTCACTATCAGCTCCGGTAAATGCCCCCTTTCGATGACCAAAGAGTTCTGATTCAAGCAGACTTTTAGAGAGGGCAGCAGAGTTAACTGTTTTTAAGGGCTTGTCATGGCGTTGACTGGCTTTATGAATGGCCTGGGCAAACATTTCTTTACCAGTACCGCTCTCTCCGATCAACAGGATGGAAACGCTTCGAATGGCAGCACGTTGAGCTCTCCCCACCGCATCTCGGATCGCACGGCTATCGCCAGCAAGGTCTTCGAACCCTTTGATTTCAGCCGGTGCCCGTGTTGATAGATGCTGTAAATAGGCGTCAGGTTTTCGCAAAATCTCAGGGATAATGTCGATCAGATCAAAAGGGATATCTGTGATCCATGACTTCCCATCCCTGGATGTTTCGTAAAAAGTAGCAGGGTAACGCGTTTTCCCCAGCAACAACAGAACGGCAGACATGGCCGGTGTGCCAGGGCTTAAGTGGAGACACAATTCAGAATTGGACCAGCTTTTTGACTCCTTTAATGTGGACAATTCCCGGTCGACAATCTCGAAGATCCCCCGATAATCGGTCGGTTTTTCCAGATCTACCTGAATCAGATCAGTGGGGGTATTCAACCAGCTCTGAAACCACTTATTCCACTCTTTGTCATAGTTACTGAGAAGGCGTACTTCATCAAACTTCTGAGTGGAGAGCAGGGTCTTGGTTGGTCCCAGATTTTCCTCTTCAGAGGGAGAACCTTTGAGGCGATCTAAGATTTTCTTTGCTCTGTTCGCAGGTAAACTTCCAGCCAATGCCCGAAAGTCACTATGGCCGATCCATTGAACAAGAATGCGTTTCTTTGCTGTCATATCACCATTCCAATTGTGTAATCACAAATCAGATTGTACAGCTGAGCAACGTGTACGGCAATTGAGTGGTATGCTTTCGGAGCGTAAATGCTCGTTAAAAGCAACATATCTAGCTGGTTTTTCAAATATCAAAGCTCTTGATTAGTTTCTGGCACCAGAAGTGCAATATTATCCGGAAGTAAATGATGAAAACCGCAAAGGCTTGAATAATGTGTTTGGAGAGAAGTGGACAGTACTTTATTACCCAGAACCAATTAGACATTTACATAACTGTTCATTGATGTTGAGTGTGCTCTTGTTTACCGTGGGGAGAATTAGAAGTATGAGTTGATTCTAAACGTATCAATTTTCAGCCAATGTACCTCATGGACAGAATCACAATTGATGGTTGGCCGATTCACAGCGTTCGTTGAGCCACCATTTTTGATTTAGGTCACCCACCATTTTTGATTTAGGTCACAAGGATCTGAATGGGAGAACAATCAAACGATGTCTTTTAATTCAACTGCGGGACAGATGACAGTACTGCTGCTTTCTACGGGGCATGTTCTTTCCGACTGGTTACTAGATAAACTTTCAACGCAAAGAGAGGACTGGTGGGATCAGCTGGTTCTCAATAATCTTTCTCATCAACAAAGACTACGCGTTGAGAATGATGGAGTGACTCGATTACAAAATTTGGATTTAGCAGCACTTTTAAGACTGCTCGATAAAAATTGGTACCTCATTTCCCAGAAGTTACAATTCACTGCCACTGACAGAAATATCGCAAAGGAAATGCAGACTGTTAGAAACCGATGGGCACATGTAGAGGCAGAAGGAATCCCACAAGATGACGTGTATCGTGACGTAGATACTCTCCAGCGATTTCTTGGAATATTAAAAGCAGATCAAGAATTAGTAGTTAAGGCCAAAGAACTCAAGGCCTCGATCATATCAATAAACTCCCCCCAAAAAGAAGAAGAGCCCAAAGAACTCTCTTCAGCAGTACCGAAACCAGAACAGCAAAACTCTCCAGTATCTGGAGAGATAAAACTTGGAAATATGATTTCTTTGAAGAGTGATCCAAGCCGGCAAGGAGCTGTCATAGAAATCCTGGGGACGGGAGATTCAACTCAGTATGCAGTTTTTATGGAAAACCAGAGACGCCTTTTTTATGCGTCTCAAGTACTGCCAGTAATCGAGCAGAATGAGCGAAAAAATGTATCAATTAAAGAACTACATACGCTTCTTACATCTTTTCATGTCAAGCATCCCTCACTTTCTACCCTCTATTCTTTAAATGCCGCGAGGATTGATTTTGTTCCTTATCAATTCCGACCTGCATTGAAGCTACTCCGGTCTGATCAGCCACGAATTTTAATTGCTGATAGTGTAGGTGTTGGTAAAACAATCGAAGCAGGATTGATCTTAAGAGAATTGCAGGCACGAACGGATATTGAATCAGTGCTAATTATCTGTCCAAAACCACTGGTTGCTGAAAGAAAGTGGGAACTTGAAATGAAACGCTTCGATGAGCGTTTTATTCATTTGGATGGTAAATTACTTCAAAAGTGTGTTACAGATGCTGAACTCGAGGCGGAGTGGCCAGATCAATTCTCAAAAGCAATCATTCCATATTCTCTGCTAGATAGAAGACTGCTGCATGGGGTTCATGAAGGAAGACGACAAAGGGTAGGTCTTCTTGACCTCGATCCCCCTCCGCATTTTGACTTAGTGATTGTTGATGAAGCTCACCATATTAGAAATGCGTCAACCGAGAGACATCAAGCAGTACGCTACTTCTGTGAAAATGCAGAAGCCGTTGTATTCATGACAGCCACACCTGTCCAACTTGGGAATCAAGACTTATTCACACTTTTGAATACACTTCGTCCAGACCTTGTCATTGACGAAGAGACCTTTGCACACATGGCAGAGCCTAATCCACATGTAAATGAAGCTCTAAGGCAAGTTCGATCAGGTAAAGATGATTGGCAGGAAAGGGCTGAGCGAGCACTGATGAGTGCTGCAAGAACAGATTGGGGGCGTTCACTTCTCGTTTCAAATCCAGATTTTCAATCGACGTGCAAGGACCTGACTGACAATCAGTTGGACCAGGAAGAACGTCTGGCAATTGCCCGGAAAATTGAGAGCTTTCATAGTTTCTCTCGGCTGATTAACAGAACAAGAAGGAGGGATATTGAAGACTTCTGTATTCGTAAACCTGAAACTGTGGAATGTCCATTCACTGAGGAGCAAGCTGCTCTTCATGATCTGCTTTTGGAATTCGAAGCTGAAACGTTGACCATGATTCATGGAGATCAAAACGTCAACTTCATGATGACTACGATTCGTCGGCAAGCTGCCAGTTGTATCTTTGGACTGGCACCTTTCATAAATGATATTCTCGCAAGGAGGCTTTCTCACCTGGCATGGTTAGAGACGACCGATGAAGAAATCGTCGAAGACATTCCGGACAGATTTCTGCAATCTCTCAAGGAAAGGGCGGAAGTAATTACTGCGATGGCAAGAACACTTCCTCCCAGGGATCCAAAACTAGAGGCATTCTGCGAAATAATTGAAGAAAAGAATAAACTTCCCAATAACAAAATGATGGTTTTTAGTAGTTTTCGACATACGCTTTCATATCTGAAAAACAAGTTAGATGAATTAGGTTACAGGGTAGGGCTAGTTCATGGTGATGTTGTAGACGAAGAACGCAGGTTGTTGCGTGGAAAGTTTGAAAAACCGAAAGAGGACGAAGAAGCTCTTGATGTGATGTTGTTTTCTGAAGTTGGTTGTGAAGGGCTCGACTATCAGTTTTGTGATGCCATGATCAATTACGATCTCCCTTGGAACCCTATGCGAATTGAGCAGCGTATTGGACGTATCGACAGGCGTGGTCAGAAAAACGAAGTTGTCGTGATCAATAACTTAATCACGCCTGGGACCGTTGATGCTACTATCTATGATCGATGCCTTTCACGTATTGGAGTTTTTCAGGAAAGTCTGGGAGATTGTGAAGAGATACTTGGTGAAATTACCCAGGAAATTCACTCCATCGCTGAGTCTTTTGATCTGACAGAGGAAGAGAAAGCAGAAAAACTGGATCAGCTTTCTGATAACAAAGTCAGGAAAATTCAGGAGCAGACTGAATTGGAGGATCGTGAACACGAGCTGTTTGGAGTCCGCTTGCCCCAATCCCAGACCAATGATGATATCCAACAGGCTGAAAATTATTGGCTGACCCCTAATTCCATACAATTTCTTATCGAGCGATATATTGCGAAGAGATGTGGAGAAGGTGAGTACATTTTGGGGGATAAACTTCTGAAAACACTTCGTCTGTCACAAGAAGCACGTCAAATTATTTTAGAAGATTTTCGTAATCTCCCTTCCCATAAGCAGCAAAAAAATCCAGTTTATCGATCTTGGGAGCAATGGCTTAAAGGCTCAGACCAGCATTGTGCTATGACGTTTGATTCTACATGTGCTTCTGACAGACGTGATTCACACTTCATCTACCCGCTACACCCCTTTGTTAAACAGGCGGCTAATTATCTTGAAGCTGTCGAACCTGTTTACACGGCTTTTAAAATCTATACTGATGAAGTGCCAAGTGGGGATTATCCCTTTTCCATCTATGCTTGGGAATATAAGGGAATCAGAGAAGACCTTAGATTAGTTCCTGTATTTGATAATCAGGAATTGAGCGATAATTTCTTTGATTATCTGGAATGTGGATCATCATTACCATCACCTGATTCTAATCTGTTCCATGAAGAACAATTCGAAAGTCTAAACAAGACTCATCATGCAATGTGGCAGAGTGCCAAGGAAACTCATCTGCAAAAAGAACACAAAATATGTGCCTTTCGACGAGAGAGTCTGGATACAAGTCATCGAGGCAGGATGAATGTACTCCACGAACAGTTAGAAAGATCAACGAATGATAAAATTCGAAGGATGAAACAGGCACAAGTCGCGAATGCTATCAGAGATTATGAACGACAGAAAGCCCATATTGAAGGAGCCGAAAGTAGTTCTGATATTCATGCTCGTGCGATTGTATTTGGTATTTTGAGAGTGGAAGCGGAGCATAATGACAATTGATTTTGAGAAAATATGTAGTGAAAACATAAAAGACTATGGTGAAAAAACTCATCATTTGTCATTTCTGGGTAATTTGTACGCTGATAGAACGCATTTTATTTACGAGCTTCTTCAAAATGCTGAAGATGCAAAAGCGTCTGAAATAAACTTTCATCTCAAAGCTCATTGTCTTGAAGTCTCTCATAACGGCCGCTTATTTAATGAAGAAGATGTAAGAGGCATATGTGGTGTAGGAGATGGGACCAAATCCGAAGACCTTACCCAGATTGGGACTTTTGGTATAGGATTTAAATCCGTATATGGATACACGCTAAAACCGGAAATCCATTGTGGTGACAATCATTTTTGCATCGAGCATTATGTGCGTCCTCATCAAATCGCTGTGAGGAAAATACCGAAACCATTTTCTACGCTTTTTGTGTTTCCTTTTGATAGAGAGAATGAAGAATTAAATCAGATCACAAGCCAAGAAGCGTTTGATGAAATATCAGATCGATTGAAATCCCTGGGGATACGGACTCTACTGTTTCTCAAAAATTTAGAACAAATATCATTTATTATTGAAGGGGGATCTTCAGGCTCTTACTTACGAGAAAATGAGGAGCATGAAACTCACTCTCGCGTTAAAGTTATCGGTCAAAAAAATGAAGAAGAGGTTGATGAGCAATGGCTCATATTTTCCAAGTCTCTTCCCGATCCATACCATGATCTCAAGACCGAAATTGCGTTTCATCTCAAAACAAAAGAAGGAAAAAAGAACTCTCATGAGATAGTTCCAATACAGTCATCTCTTCTGACGGTCTTTTTTCCCACTGACCAGGAAACGCACCTAGGGTTCTTGGTTCAAGGCCCTTTTAAAACGACACCTGCAAGAGACAATATTCCGAAGCAAAATGAATGGAATAAGAACTTAGTTCTGGTAATTCGGGATCTGCTTTCTGAGACTCTTCATGTGGTAAAAGACTTAGGTTTATTATCAGTCAGCTTTCTAGAGTGCTTGCCAATTCGCGACGTCCTGCTTCATGACGAATGGCTTGTCGGTCCCCTCTATGAGGCTACAAAGAACGCATTTGAGGTTTCTGAACTACTTCCAACTGACGACGGTAGTTTTACGAGGTCATGTAATGCAAAGATTTCGAGAACAAAAGATCTCCGAAGTTTGATTAACACTCATCAATTAACAGAGATGCTTTTAAGCAAAGAAAAAATAAAGTGGATAACAGGGCATATTACGAGGGACAAAAATCAAGAACTATATGATTATTTTGAAGACCATCTCAGTATTGAGGAAATCACACCCGAAAAATTTGCGGGCAAATTATCTGAAGTATTTTTAGCACAACAGTCGGATGAGTGGTTTATTCAATTATATGAATTTCTCTCAGGGCAAAACGCTCTCTGGAGAGCAGCAGGAAACTATAAAGAAGGGCTTCTTCGACGAAAGCCATTCATCAAATGTCAGGATGACATGATTCGACCTCCATTCGAAGTTGAAAAAGATACCCATGATGAAGTTCCAGTTGTATTTCTTCCAGTAAAAACCGAAGTAGATGTGCCTCTGGTAAAGTGGAGGATTTACCATAATCAGAAAGCAAAGGAATTTTTAGAGCGAGATCTTCGATTAAATAAGCCCGATATATGTGCAGAAGTCATGCAAAATGTTCTTGGGAAATTTGAATCTCACTCTGAAGAAGAGTTCAAAAGTCTAAAAGAGAATTATCAAGACTATGTAGACCAAATTAGCGAAGCTTTCAATTTAGTTATATCACCACAGAATTCTGAATTAAGAAGACGATTGATGAGCACACCGTGGATTCTTTCACGGAATGCAAAAACCGGAGATGAGAAGTTTCTAAAAGCAAATGCGGTATATCTGGCTTCTGCTGAGTTAGAGCAGTATTTCAGAGATAATGGTGAAGCATGGTTTGTGTGTGAGGACTACCAGCATGAACGAACTATTCTGACTGAGTTAGGAGTAAAACACTCTCCGGGCTGGATGCACCGGCAGAGCTTATTTTATTGTAATAAATATCAATCAGCAAAGATTGATTTAGTTGTCGAACGTGGCTCTCACCGTAGAGGTCTAAAATGTTTTGACCCTGATGCAGAGGTCTTTGGGTTAGAACATGCTTTGAAGAATATCACTCCAGGCTTATCTGTCTACATCTGGAATGAAATTGCTTGTAAGTATTCCAAGTTCATTCGTGGGCAAATTGAAACGGCTACTCGGCAGGATTTTAGTAATGCTGAAACAGAGGATCTTGTCTCAAAATTTGGTAAATTACTAGATTCAACAAAATGGATCAAAACAAAAACAGAATGGAAGGTACCGTCAGAGTGTAGAATTGACGAGTTGCCAAGAGAGTTCAAAGTAGAAGATAAGATAGTCGATGCTCTCGGTATTAAACCAAGTGATTCAGAGGAGAAGCAAAACCGAATTATAGAGTTGCAAGAGGTGTTGGGGGTCAATCAAAATGATGCAAGCTTTATTATGGAACTAATAAATGAGCCCAGTAGACTCTCTGAATTACAACTTGTCTTAAAAAAGCCTAGCACAAAACCTCCATTTCCTGAACGCAGTTCGAAAAACCCTGAACGCAGAAGTGGTAAAGTAAAAGAACAGCAAGAACGTGCTGGTTCCAGGTCATATGAGACCAGAGAACGTTCCGTTAGAGTATCTCAACCTCTTGAGGATTCCAAAGAATACCTTCGAGATCTTTACACAAATGATGATGACAAAATGATATGTCAGATGTGTGAGAATGAAATGCCATTTCGGCTTTTGAATGGCAAGTACTATTTTGAAGCTGTCCAGGTTAATGACAATTATCCTGAGGAAGTATATCAGCTTAATTTAGCACTCTGTCCAGTGTGTGCCGCAAAGTATAAATACATCTTGAAAAAGGATGATGCTGCTCTCGAAAAATTCGTTTCATCATTAGATGGAATAGAGTCACCTTCTTTCATTTTTGATTTTTCAATAGAAAATGGAGTAAATCATTCTATCCGCTTTGTGGAGTTACATCTCGAAGATGTGCGAACAATCTTGAATAACCATTTAGAAGAAAGTGTCTAAATAATCTGCTTAGCTATAACGGCAGTGAACTCATCATCAAAGCCATTTGAAGCAGATAGAGGTATATAAGTTGATTGTCGAGGGGGTGATTTGTGCAGCTAATGCGGGGCATTGGTGATCCAAGCAGCGTTGTAATCCTGCGATTCTAGGTGGAAGGAAATTCCGAAGAATATTCCCTTTGGTGTTGCTAATGAACCGCCGTCTGCCCGGCTGCAGAGATAACGATATCCCTTATTTCCGGAACACTGCGTGTTAGTGGGTTATTTCACCATACAGGCTTTGTCGCTCTTTCTTTTTGGCCACCATTAGTCATCGTCGTCACCGTAATCTTCGCTTTCTGAGAATTGACTGACTGGTTTACCCATAGCTTTACTTACCAATTGACTCAACCGCTTTCGTCTATCTTCTATGAATTCATGGAAGGAATCGCTTCGAAGCAGATCTGGAGACAGGGCATGGCTGAGCAATAACTCGTCCATTTTCGCATTATCCATCGCGACCTGTTTTTCATTTTGGATGCGTGGCAGATAATCCGAAGGAGCTTCTCCACCGATTTTGCGATTGGCTTTGTAGGAAATCGAGGTTTTATTCAAGATGCTGTCATACAGATCTTTGCTGATATTCATTTTTTCGCACCAGGCTCGTGGAAAAATGTGATGGATATCCAGAGCAATTTCTTCGGTATCCAGCTCTTTAATACTTGCCTTCCAAAACCAGTCTTTCGAGCCCTCCCGAAGAACGAGAATATGAATTCCTTTGTAGGCAGCACTCAAACGTGAGCGGAGGGTATCGAAACGTTCGGGTTGGAAGTTTGCATCTCTAACTGTTCGGGGAATGGCTTCTTCATCTTCAATCCAATTCAGTACTTCCTCATAGTCATTCGCCATCCGCGATTCGACGGCTCCCCCATAGAGTTCACCCAGCAGACCGCACCAATACCACTGTGTTAATTTGTCGTAGATTTTCGGTTCCAGCCAGCGATCACCGAGCTGAGTCATGATCGCAGCCAAGGGGACAAGTTGTGTGCTGTACGGTAATTCTCGACGTTTGTAGAAACATTCCTTTTTAAGAAAGCTCCCCACCTGTCTGAATCCTTTTTCCAAGGGGTCAGCCCATTCCTCCCATGCACTCAGTGGCAATTGCAATACATCAGCTCGTTTCGCACTGACTGGTCGAACCTGCTTTCCTGTTTTTCCCTCCGAAATATCTGACTGACGACGATTATGTGTATAGATCAGGCTGATTGCTTGCAGGAATTCCGTGGCTTCGATTCCTTCCAGAAGAGGATCGGATTCCAGACGTTTCCGGCGGGAGTCGACATTGCGAACTTTTGAGCCAAACCAGTCATCCCGCAGGTTATAACCGTCGGCTGCATAACTGGCCGTAATCAACTCAAACACCGAAAGTTGAACACCTCCTGTATTGACCTTCTCAAAGACCAGGCAGACCGCTTCTTTGGTTGTCTCTTTTTTTAGTAGAATCAGGGGTAACTGATAGTCACGAAAAGGCTGCAAAATTTGTTTCCGAAAATTCATGTACATCCCAAATTGGTCGGGAGCGACTGCATGTAAAGTGCTTTCCCAGTCATCTGAACTCATCACATGATCGCAGGGGAAGTGCAGGTTCTGGCATTCCAACTCGGGTGTTGACAGATCCAGCTGTACGTCACGACCAAAATTTGTACGTAACTGTCTGTTTTCATCGACTGCTATAATCGCATCCTCCAGAGAGTGAGGGGCGTCTACCGCTTGCTGGATATCGAAATAGTAATGCCGCTTTATTTTTTTCCCTTTAGCGGTTCGGGTATTTACCGCTTCTGTCAACGAAAGTGCCTGTGTGAGAGTCGTCAGTCGCTGTTGTCCATCAAGGATCAACTTCTCCGGTACTTTCGCTTTGGAAATTTCATTCTCCAGTCCTTCGACGGGCCGTGTTTCAAATCGAACTTCGCCACCCGATTCCAGCAGCATCACGGCACCAATAGGAAAGGATCGGGCAATGCTCACTAGCAGGTCACGAATGTGGTCATCATCCCAGACCCAGCCACGCTGGAAATCAGGTAGTTGAATCTCTCCCATTTTGATTTCTCGAAGGAGGTCCTTGAGCGAGGCTTTCGTGCTGTCAAATGTGGTCATGATTGTTTTCTATTCAACCTGATAATTATTTCTGAGGATAAAAGAATCCTATCGGTGGACGGAGACAGTAGTCGCATCTGTCCACTGAAGCGTAACAATGCCTGTAACAGAATGCCACCATTAAGATGGTCGCGATGTGAGGAGTACAATTGGAGTAGGGACCTTGGAGATGTTTAAAATCCGGAATTTAAACAATGTTCCCGGGGATGAGCTCTGGTTACCCGGCCAGCTTCGCATCATCGAATTTTTCATTAAATTAAGAAGGCAGTCACTGAGTTTCAAATTATGAGGTTTGAGACTCCACGCGAAGTTTTTTTCTCTCTTATATAGCCCTGCACAACTCACACGCCTCTCACAAATTCTTTCCAGATCCTGCTACCTCTCTCCCCTGAAACCAGATTCTGAATGCCGCTTGAGAAAATTCTGATAATTCCGTGTTACGCCCCAGCGATAGTAATTGGGTGAGTCAGGAAAAAATGGTCTATGTACCCCGACACGCCCAACACGGCTGTCACAGCAGGCCAGGAAACCTGAGTGGAAACCCGAGTAACACGTAAATGTAAGGAGGAGCCAGGCAAAGCACATCAATCGGCGTCGATCACCAGAACGGTAAGATCGGCGTCGAGCCCGTTGAGCTGACGGGCAGGCGGGGTGGTGAGGTCCATGCGGCCCGGACAACACCGAAAGTCGACCTGCGAACCAAATATTCGTGGGAAGACACTCGCCAGGGCCCAATCCTGGCACAGGCATCAATAAAACTGGGATGTCATGTGACAGGCGGCTTGAGATTCGACACAAGGCCGGAGCTCTTGCCAAATGTGATTACGATTCATAACGAATCACTACTCGGGTCGCCTCGTTGGCGACGACAGCTTCCGGGTCTCTAAGGAGGGAAGGACCAGTTTGTCTGTGATGATTGGCCATTGGGGCCAACGCACAATCCCACAACACAATCATAAAGTGCAACAGTCATGGTGATTAACGCGAACGCAGTATCCCAGTACTGTGCATGGTGTGATAGGTGTGTGGGGACAACAAAATCCTTCTTTAAGGACAATCTTATGATAACTAATAGTTTAAATGAGGTGAAAAATGGTTCAAATAATACCAGCAGCGTAACTGGCCGCACGCAGGTGTATTGGCATGACGAGTCGCCAGCCCGGGAAAACTTCGAGGCTCTCGGCAGGGCTCTGGCCATGTCGGGCGATTTGTTCCGTCAGCCTGGTCACGATGGTGGATTGTTTCTGGTCAAACCTGATGGCACGCCCAGAAGCATAACCAAGGGCAAACAGCTTTCCGCTGTGATTGCCGATCGCATTGATTTGCACCGGTTTCACAATGAAAAGCAGAAGCCCAGTCGGATCTCGGCAGGGACTCTGGATGAGATGCTTCACACCGAAGCATTTCTCTCTCGGTTTGCCCCGGTAGATCGAATTTCATCGCAACCTGAGTATCTGCCAGGATTCACATTGACGAATTCCGGTTACAACGACGGTGGTGTTGGACATCGAGTGTTCTTCGTTGGTGAATCTCCAGAAGAATCCGATTCAATGGAACGGATTGACACGTTCCTGGACGTGATGGATTTCCACACGCAGGCCGACCGGGCGAATGCGGTTGCCGGATTACTGACGGTCTTACTCAGGCACCATTGGCCTGGTGCTAAGCCGATCATCCTGGCGACGGCATCGAAGAGCCACAGTGGTAAGGATACCGTTCTGGACTTTATCGCGGGGATGACGCCTAAAACCTCAGTCAGCTGGGAACCAGCAGACTGGGCGACTCAGAAGGCAATCATCGCCAGTCTCAATACGGATCCCTCACTGGGAATGATTCGGCTTGAGAATGCCCGTGTGAGTGGCAGGTCGAAGATCGCTTCGGCTTTCGTCGAACGATTCGTAACGGATCCATCGCCGATGCTGTTCTCCCCGGGGGGCAGGGCGGAACCACGACGGATTCGCAACGAGATCGTGATGTCGATGTCGACGAACTTCGGGGTGTTGTCAGAGGACTTGTTGAATCGGGGACTCCCGATTCACCTGAAGCCGAAAGGCAGCATAACGGACCGTCATAGCGACATTGGTAATCCACGTCATGAGTATCTGCCCCGTTATCGAGAGGAGATTGCCGCGGAAGCTTACGGCATGATCGCTCGTTGGCGGGCAGTAGGAAAGCCGCTGGATAAATCCAAGTACCACCCCTGTACGGGATGGGCTCATGTGATTGGTGGCATTCTGATGGTCAACGGGATCGAGGGCTTCCTCGATAACTACGCTGACCGACGTGTGGCTGACGATCCGATTCGTAGTAGCATCGCAGTTCTGGGGGCACACTTATTAGATAAGTGTTTACCCATCAGCGATGTCGTGGCTGAAGTCGGTCGTCTGGGACTTATTGATCCTCTCATTCCTAAGAATGAACGGAGTTCATACGAAGCTCAAAAGCGGGGCCTAGGCAAAGTGCTGAGTGCTCATGTGGATGAGAAGTTCGTAATACCTTCTGAGGATGAGGAAGATCAACGCGTCGAGTTCCGACTGGAGAAGCTGCGGAAACGATTCGAGAATGGAAAAGCCACATATCGTTACGGCTTCTTCATGGTTGATGAAACGGAATCAGAAGTTGATGATGGTCCTGATAACGGTTCCGATGATGATTCGGATGGCATCGTGATCAGCCAGGATCATCCTAAGATTGTCTGATGCTGAGATTTCGCTGCCAATGGCTCAGATCTTGATCTGAGTGCACCTGCTGGCCCGTCGGCTGCGTTTAATCGCGGTCGGCGGGCTTTTTCTTTCCTATTTGTGGGGCCCGTTCACATGGGGCCTGCTTCTAGTCAATGTGGTTGACGGCCTTTTCTGGCTCTGGGTACCGGCACCTTTTAGTCGTGTTACGCTCCAGCGATCTGAATTTGTAGTTGCGAAGTGGTTTTTCACTTAATAACTGACAAACCGCTTGTGTATCCTCTCGCCTCACTCGGAATTCATTATTGGTTTCGAGTGAGGTTATTTTGTATCCCCACCATTCGGTGCCAGGGCGACATTCAGAAGAGGAAGCTTCGTGAAACCACCCCGTGTTACGCAGTCGCGATAGATATGGGTGAATCAAGTCGGAATGATTTCCCAAGTCAGGAACTAACTTGCAAAACTTGTCAGATAAGTCGTTTCTACTCTCCTTCAGAGAGTATGTCAGGCCGGATGAAATCCGGGCCTGAGACAAGACTCGCAAAGAAATGAATCAGTGTTCCTTCTAAGGAGAATTCAGTTCAACCGGCTTTGATTCAATGTAAGACCACCGCGGAACATTTACTTCACGAATCGAGGCAGTAAAATGAAACTTCAAATCCGGATTTTAAGATGCTTTCAATGTGCGATTTCATCTTCTGTATGCGTGGGCGACTTGTCGCCACACATACTCTCTAGGGAGAGTAGAAACGATTTACTTGACAACTTTGTCAGGTTAAGTCCCCATAATTTCAGTTCGAAGGGGGCATGATCATGGAATCGCAGAAACCCAAAAGCACCATTGATTTCAAACTAACACCGAAGGCCAAGTCGACTTCTCTCTTATTACTTCGACATTGTATTCTCGACAAGATGCCCCAGAATTACGGCAGTACCGATCTGGCGAAAGCTCAGGTTCTGTTGAATGCCTATCGGTATCAATACTACAGGGCGATTACGGCCCAACCGGAGAATAGGCGAGCTTATACTTACGCCTTGAACTGCCCTCCGAGTGGGTTTAACGCTCTTCCGAAGACGAAGACCTGTAAGAATCCGAAGGTGTGCCCCTGGTGTTTTGTAAGACTTCGGTTGGTAAAGGCCTACCGGGCGTTACTGGCAGTGCCAGTATCGGCACGTGAGGGGTATCAGGTTGTTGCATGGGGACGTGTTACTTTAAACGATGAAAAATTACCATTTCTGCGATCTAATTATGGTCCTCATACTTGGTGTGAGGCCTTGGTAACCGTCCAGATGGTTGTACCGTTCGTGAACGAGAATGTTCCACAAGGTCAGCCCAAGGTCCAGCTATGCCATTCTGGCATTCAGATCATTCCAAAAGACTGTGAAATTTCGAAAGAGCTAAACAGGTACTGCATTCGTCCAGCTCTTAAGGGAAAAATGTTTGGAAAAGTCACGCATGACAACATCATTAAAGCCATGGTGGCTGTGCTCCGGCTTGAGTGGATGGCACTTTACCGTCCACACAATCTGGATGCGTTTGAGGGCCTGGTCAATGGATTTAAGCGATCACAGCTGATCCGTATCAGCCCGTATAAGGCTGATACAGCCGACACGGCGGTTTGACCTGGTTCCAGCTTAGATAACTCCCAAGCCGCCGCAGAGACGTCTGCAGGCGGCTTTTTCACGTCCCTGGCAACAGTCTCAAGTCGCTTTTGATTTACCGTTGGCGATTCCCTCACAGAAGCCAGTTTGTGTTACGCCGGTACGATATGCATAGAGTGAGTCCCAGGAGCAATTCACAGGCCTTCTCGGAAGAGGGCAACTCAGGGATTTCTCAAGTATCCATTAACAGAAGCGGAGACATGTCAATGCCAGGTACAAAGTTCGTTAAACGTCAAAAGAAGAAAAAGGAAAAGCAACTCAAACGTCGAAAGCGTCAGAAGCAGGAGGCAGTTCACAAGGCTCAAAGGCAGCGTGCCTGTCGCTTTCCTAAGTTTGTGGTCGAGCCTACCTTAACGGCAGACCCTGAATTCATTGATGCAGTGTACGCTGCTGCTCGAAAGGTAAACTTCTATGATTGCAATAATTTTGACGACTTCGATCGTGAGTTTTGGGAGGCGATAGCCACAATGGGCTTTCAATATGTCAAGCACGTTTGGAGGAAAGCGGGGCGGCCCTTTGCGGCAACTTCAAAAAATAAGTTAGACTGCTTATATGCAGTGACGCAGACCAAACTTGCCGAGGCTGTTTATTCCCAGATTCCGGCTAGCATTAAAGATCGGTTCATGCCCCATCACCACTTCATTATTGAACCAAGGGACAAGGTATTACAATTACACTGCCATGGCCTGATGACAAAGCCAACATCTCGAGGAAATATCCATTTCAGTTTGCAAACGCCATTTCTTGAATCTGATGCTGAAAAGCGGGCACTGGGATTTACGACACACGCTCTGGAGCGAATCTGTGAGCGGATTGCCCCTAAATGGAAAATCGAGTTCGTACAGCTGATGGATTTTGTTCGCTTTGTAGTGGACGTGCCTCCGTTTGAAACTACCCACCTACATGGAGTACAACCCGCGATTGTGTTATTTGCAGTTTGTGGAAATCCGCACACAACTGTTCATGGGATCTACGTAAACGAGATTCTTGGGCGTCAGAATTTCGATGTACATGGTAACGAGCCTGAGTATCGTCTTGGGTATTGCCCAATCGAAATTGATGGTCCATTTGCGGTAGCCAAGACATTCCTGCCACCCGGGTATAAGGGGACCCCAGAATATGACCTTCTTCACGGTAGCGGACTTGGGAGCAGCGAAAAGACCAGGTTGCTGTCACTCGCTAAAAATCATGTGCGGGATCACGACCAGGCTGAAGAATGGATACCGCTGGTGAAATGGTTTCATGAAAACGGTATCCCGCAGGTAAGACAGGGGGTTCAAAGCTACGATGAAATCCTGGAAATGCGTCTTGACGAGACGCGGAAAGTGTTTGAGCCCATCGTTAAGCGGTTTAGCGAGAGCGTGTGAGCCAATTGATTTGATCTGTAGCTGCCATCAGCTGGATATTCATGTTACTTGGTGAGACAAGTAGATAGCAGACGCCGGAAACAAATTCGATGTCTGCTGTGTGAGGCATCTCAGGGACATGGATATGGGCTTTCAATTTGACACGGGAAGAATTCTATAAATACAAGAGATCTCTGTTCTTGTGGGATTTTTACCAACCAGGGGAAGGAGTCATTTGTGTCCGGCATTCTTTCTGGCATCGGCTTGAGAACGAGAAAATTAAAGCTTTGGTCCTATACCATTTTGAGCCCTGATACAAATATGGAAGAATCTTAATTAGGCTTTTTGACAATCATGGACACTTTTACGATGTTTTTTGGGAATGATTATAGGTGATCGCGACTGATAAGTATCAGTCCGTAGGAGGCTGATATGGCCGACACGTCTGGTTGGGTTGGTTCCAGTGTTAATAACTCCAAAGCCGCCGCAGACTCGTCTGCAGGCGGCTTTTTAACGTTTCAGGCAGCATCCTCAAGTCGCCCTTGTTTTGCTGCCACGGATTCCCTAACCGAAGCCAGTTTGTGTTACGCCGGTTCGATATGCATAGAGTGAGTCCCAGGAGCAATTCACAGGCTCGTTCGACAGAGAGCAACTCAGGGATTTTCAAGTATCCATTAACAGAAGCGGAGGCAAATCAATGCCGGGTACAAAGTCAGTTAAACGCCATCAAAAGAAAAAGCGAAAGGAACTCAGGCGTCGTAAGCGTCAAAAACAGGATGCAGTTCGCAAGGATCAATGGAAACGAGGCAGTCGCTTCCCGAAATTCAAGGTCGCATCGGGTTGTACGGCAGCCCCTGAATTCACTGATGCGGTTTACTCTGCTGCCCAGAAAGTCAACTTTGAGGATACCAAGTTCTTTGACAGCCTCGACAAAAAGACTTGGAATTGTGTGGCTCATTGTGGCTTCCACACATTTGAAACATTATGCGAAATTGTGAACGAGGAACGTGCGGAATTTAACCCCAATGCTGGGGACGCCTGGCTACAGGAAGAACAAAATAGACTTTCGCAGGCTATCTACTCACTGATCCCTGAAAGCATTAAGAACCGGTTCATGCCTCACAATTACTTTATCATTCAGCCAAAAGATAAGATCATTTTTTTGAATTGTCAGAGAGTGATCTCTCAGAAGACCTTGCAGGGAAATATTCATTTTGGATTGAACACTCCATCTCTTGAGGTTGCGGAGGGCACGAAGCATCTTGTTTTCACTACGCATGCTCTAGAGCGGGTCTGTGAGCGAATCGCTCCCAGATGGAGAACGCACGTTTCAGACCTGATGGATATTGTTCGATTTGTAGCGTACGTACCACGGGTTGAATTGACAACTTTGCACGACAATCAACCTGCCGTTGTTCTCTTCAGGGCCTGCGGGAGTTCGATCTATTTCACGCACGAAGTGTATGTGGAAGGAATTTTGGGAGAGCAGAATTACGACTCGGACGACGACTGCTTCGAGTATCGCCTGGGATATTGCCCAATTGAATATGATGGTCAATATGTAGTAGCCAAGACATTTCTACCACCTGGATACAACGGCACCCCTGAGCATGGGCTGCTCCTCAACTGCAAACTTCCGAAAACTGATAAGAATAAAATGCTTTCGCTCGTGAAGAATCATGTTCGAGATAATGAACGAGCTGAAGAATGGTTACCACTGGTGAAGTGGTTTCATGAAAATGGTGTGCCACAGGTACGGCAAAGGGGCCAAAATAATCAGGAAATCCATAAATCGCGATTCGTTGAAATGGGGAGTTTACTCAATCCAACTGCCAGATCCTGGCGAGATGAATGAGCCGAATGAATTTCAGGAAGACATAGCCGATCGTGTGGTTCGTCTTCGTAAACAGACAAAATCCGTATCGAACGGATACAATCATTTCAAAAATGCGTCAATACGGCGTCGACGATTACAAAAAGTCAAATTAAGGACCTTCCGTTTTTGTATACAGGGCTCAAAATGGTATAGGGCCAAAACTTCATTCGGTTGGTTCTGTGAATGACGTAAGAGAAACATATCGGTTACAAATGACTCGTGACTCTGGGAGTTGGTAACTTCTATTAGAACAAGAACTTCTTGCATTTGTGGAAGCCATCCAGCTTCAAGATGGAGGCCATGTCCACTGTCTTTTAAACCCCTCAGACAGCCGATCGGATAGATTGGTGCCGTCGTCTGACTGTTGGTTTTTTTCGATTCTTTAGTCTGACTGTATACCATGAGTCCCCGGTTGCTGGCAAAAAACGATGGTCGTTAGAGCAACATCACTTGGCCCGAAGGGCAGGGGCGTGATCTGCTTACCCGGGAGGCCCTCCGGCACCGCTGGAGCAGCCACCGGCTTCAGGCGGAGATTATGGCTCGCCAGGGAGGTTGCCGTAAACCGACTGTGATTATTGGAGAGGTTTTTGTAGGGCTGTGAATCAGAGCTCTCGCTTCCTGGTCAGCAACACAATTGATGCTGGGGCGGTCAGCTGACTTCTGCAACGTCTCCGTGTGGTGACGTCGGGCTATACATTTTCAGGATCTGCTTACCGATGTTGTAACGATTCATGATCTACTTGATCCTGGCTTCTGGTTGGTGAAATATATAAATTCCGGATTTTAAATATATGGAGGGGGGGGAATCACATTGAAGATCCCGCAGGCGATTAAACAGGCGGTCGATTTTTGATTATTGCGGTGTCTCGTTCTGTTTATTGTTGTGCTCAGACCAGCTAAGTGGGATATTGTTCAGAATAAAGCCATAAACGTAGTGATATTGTTGTCGTGGCAGCAGAATCACAGCACTACATAACCTTGATTGTGAGTGTGGAGCGACAATACTTATGCCTGTGATAATTGAACAAGGTCGAATCGCATCTCTTTCGAAATAGTAGACTGGGCCAACCGTGACAATCCCCGACTTTCAAACCATTATGCTACCGCTTTTAAAACATATTTCTGATGGAAAAATTCATACAGTTCGCATATTGAAAGATACCTTGGCGGATTATCTTGAGCTCTCTGATGAAGAGCGACATAAGTTGTTGCCGAGCGGACAGCAAACTGTTTTCCATAACCGTGTCGCTTGGGCCAAGACCTATATGGAGCGTGCTGGATTATTGGAAACGGTCACTCGAGGTCAATTCACAATAACAGACCGTGGTCGTGAAGTATTAAATTCCTCAGTAGATCGAATTGATCAATCATTCTTACTCCAATTTGATGAGTTTAGAGACTTTAAGTCACGTGATAAAAATGATGATGAGACCACAGTCGAGAAGAAGACTGAGATAGAGACACCAGAAGAAGCATTACAGACTGCATACAAGCAAATACGTGAAGATTTGGCAGCAGATTTAATTTACCAAGTGAAACGAATGACTCCGGTCTTTTTTGAAAAGCTTGTGCTGGATCTGATGCTTGCCATGGGGTACGGAGGCTCTCAGGATACCGCAGGTTCATTAACCGTTGCCGGTGCCGATGAAGGTATTGATGGTGTAATAAATGAAGATCAACTCGGACTGGATATTGTCTATCTGCAGGCCAAAAGATGGGAAAACCAGGTCGGAAGACCCGAGATTCAGAAGTTTGTAGGTGCCTTACATGGTAAACGGGCCAGGAAAGGCGTGTTTCTGACGACCAGCACGTTCTCCCGTGATGCTCATCAATATGTTGAGACAATTGATCCCAAAGTTGTGTTGATAGATGGCAACCGTCTCGCTCAGCTTATGATTGACTTCAATGTCGGTGTGAGTACAGCTCAGTCATATTTCATTAAGCGGATTGATTCCGATTATTTTATTGAAGATTGAAATTATACTTGTTGTTGGAACCTGCTGGGGAACTTCAATCTGTTCCGGCGTAAATGCGTTACCATCCTTCCGGAAAAGCCACAGCCAGGGCTACCAGTCTTCGCAGCCTTATGAGAGCAGGCCATGGATTCTGTAATGACTGCATTCTGTAAATTCAGGCCACACAATATCAGGATCTGGTTACCGATACCCGAATCGACCGCAACCGGTCTGGACCAGCCCGCCTTTCTCAGATCACGCGACACAATCCGCCCGACCCAGTAGGCAACTTCTTTCTCAACATCCGTCGCCGAACAGTCTGAATCGCGTACAGGGTCAATGTCGATCAGCATTAAATGTCGACACTGAATGTCTGATTTCTTTGCTGGTTGAGTATCTGAGCCTGGTTTCAGGCAGTTCTTCGCCCGGTTATGGCAAGATGGTGTGACTGGGTTCAAGCTGTAGAAGATTGCAGTGGCTTGGCCTGAATGTTGCTTCACATCCTCCGCAAGCTCATTCAGGTGATCCAAGTCATAGAAACCGATGAGGTTTCCGTTAGGTAGGAAGTCCACCTCCTTGACGAAAACCTGGATAATGCTCCCAGGGGCATGAACAAATTGCAGAAATTTTCTTGCACTGTAGTTGAGGCGGTTATCCTTCCTTTCGGTTTGGCTTGCAGGCCCATTATTGTGAGAAGCATGCGAATCGTATTCGCTCTCAGGTCTGGTCATATTGAAAACCCTGAAACAAGTGGTGCGTGAGCCCACTCGTTGGGCCTTCCTAACGGAACTGGTGATTTTGCCGTTGACTGCTCAGGTTGAAATTGTATCATGAAAAACGAATTGGTCAACACACCCCATATGGGTGTTCTGGCCGCATGACAAACAATGATATATGAATGAGAATCCAATGGCAAAGAAGAAAAGTGCAACCACTCAGGAGAACGAGAAAGAAGTCTACCTGAAAGTCAAACTGTCAGCAAAAGAACGCAAGCTCATCAAGATGGCAGCAGCCGAATGTGAAATGTCCATCAGCGACTTTATGCACGATGCGATCATGAACCGGGCCGAACAAGATACAATGCGATTCTACCAACGCGAAATGACACGAAAGAAATCACCAAAGAAGTAAGATCATTTTGAATCAATTTAAAATCCGGAATTTAAATTGAGAAGATCACGAAAACAAATGAGCCCCAATGAAGCGAAATGAAAACGAATGTTTCCAGTTCTGCCTAATTCCTTCCCACTGACCTATTCAAGCCGATCCACAAGATCCGCATCGGGAGTACACGACTACCGAGGAATAAATCAGCATCCCAACTCGAACAATTTCTCGGGCACCGAGCTCTCTTTCGAGAATTCGGTTCCACAAGAGAAATACAGTTTCTGAACAGGGGATGCAGGAAAGAACAAAGGCAATATCTGTTGATCCCGGAACCACTTTAACCCTAACAGAAGGAGGACAATTCATTCCCTGGATGGAGAGGGAAAAGATAAAACAACAATATTACACCACAGGTGACTCCATCTACTCTCGATCCGCATAGCCAATGAATGAAAACTACCAGGATCTGTTTCCGGTCATTTTCTCTAGACCATGTGTTGATCCCTACTCTTAACTATTTTGGGCATGTTTAGGCCGGTCGAGGGGAAGCTGAAGACAGGAAGGCGGGCCAAGGCTCGCTTTCTTAATAAGTTCGGCTACCGCCGTAACCTCATTTTTTCAGCCGGGGCTGGGTAGACTTGCTCCGCCCCGGTTCTTAATTCATTCATTCCATGAAAGGCCCAACACATGCCCTATCAATCCGTTTCCAGACTACGCCACAATTACCTTCAACGAGATTATCTCGGTAACCGATCCGAATTCGTTGACCCCATCAAGTCGTACCACGAAGACCTCAACCAGTGGGCTCGCACCGCGAAAAAACGAATGCATGAACACTGCCAGTGCCTGCTAAAGGCTGCTGCTAATCCCAGGCTGCTGGCCGTTGCGATCAATAAAATTGGTCGGTATGAAATGCTCGGCGATATTGCAGAATTAGCTGATCCAAACTGGTTTCCCTGGGATCAACTGCGTAATTTGCAGAAAGAAGTTCTCAGTGGTAGCTTTCGACGGGGGAAATACCGCAAGGCTAAGATTCCCAAAATTGGCAAAGAGGGTTTCCGCACTATCGAGATTCCCGACGATTCGAGCCGCATCCTTTCCCGAAACCTATGCACGCTGCTTACACCGATGCTGGATCCGAATTTCTATGACCTGAGCATCGGCTTTCGTCCCAGTCGATCACTGGCTCACGGCATCGCCGCGGCGAAATTATTGGTGGATCAGGGGAAGCACCATATGGTCGTCTGCGACGTCAAGGACGCATTCGGATCAGTTCCCAAGGCTCGACTGCTTAAGATCCTGCGATCACGTCTCCACCAGTCCCCTGTCATAGGGTTGATCGAAGAACTTCTGGACCGAAAACGGAAGCGGGGGATTCCACAAGGACTAAGCCTGTCGCCATTGTGTTTAAATGTCTATCTCGATCACTACTTTGATCGCTGGTGGAACGAACAATTCCCTGGCACGACTCTTGTCCGCTATGCTGATGACATCGCTGTTTTCGCCGACACGAAACAAGACGCTGTCAACGCGTACGGGGCCATCTGCCAACGCCTTCAATCTGCTGGGCTTCAGGTCAAAGAAAGTCAGCATGACGCCATCTATGACCTCACCAGCAATGATCACGTACTATGGCTCGGCTTCAATCTCAAGCTCAATAACAGCGACCTGAACGCAGTACTGGGGCATTCGGCCTGGGACAAGTTACAAGCTTCTCTGCTGGAGATCAGGGCCAGACTGAAAAAGAACAAACTCAGACTGGAACATGATGTGTCTCAATCAGGCTGCCAGTGGCTGGTCCAGAAATCCATGGCCATCAACGAAGCCGCTATTCCGGCTGTGGCCGATCAGATTCGCCAGCTTGCCGCCCACGTTGGGCTTAATATGGCACCTCTGACTGCAGAAGAAGCCCATGAAGCATGGTCGCGAGGTCAGGAGTTCGGGAAGCGTGCTGAGAAGGATGTAGCTGAGTGGATGCAAAGTCAGGAGGTTGCTAAAGTTGCAACATAGTGGTTTTATTCTCTGTACGTCACTTAATCTCAATGGTCTTGGGTTTAACTGAACCAGCCGAACACCGAGATATCAATCACAAGTCCCCGGGTAGGTCTGCAGTTATTTGACCATGTTAAAGAGCAGGGGGCATGCGTAATTTTTAAGAGTATTGCCATTTTCTTCGGGAGGCGGGCTTGGTCCGGGATTGGGAATCCACGGCTTCATGTTACCGTCGGGATGAACCGTAAATGTTCCATTCGAAGTTAGAGCTCAGTGGGACAAAGTTCCATTATTATTCTCTTGAAAGGAAGCAAAAGGAGAGAGAATTCACCGATTGCCCCAGGTTAGCTCGAATTACTTGCTGAAGTGACTGTCAGGTAGCTGGCGTAGTGACTTCGTCGAACATCGGCTGAAGAGCCTGACGATATTCTTTTTGGGCTTCGAAGAGATGGGCCCAGGGGCGATTCGAGTAGTGCTTATAAAGCAGCTTGTCGCCCTTGTGTGGGATTCCATGTGCCAATGCGACGCTGGCGATCACGGCCCGGTTCTGGTCACTGCCGAGCCAGTTGCTGAACTGATCCCGAAGGGTACCAAAGGGAAGTTTTGGTATCGCGTCCTTACCTTCCGCCTTAGCAACGCGTGTCCGCAGGCGGCTCCATTCATTTGAAAATGATGACTGGGCATTTCGGGATGAATCGCGATACAGATTTGCTCCTTTGTCCGTAAGCATGATTCGTTCGGACGACTTAAGATCCCGTTTAATTCGTCGCTGAAGATCTGATTTCCACCACTGAATCAATTGAACTGTCTCTGGCCACAACCACCACCAGCCGACTACGTCTGTCTTTGGCCGCAACAGTCCGCACCAGGAATCATTATTGTCGCTGGTGATCTTAAGGCCTTCATTTGTCCATGGATGGGGCTGATTCAGAAACAAGTCTTCCCATTCGACCCGTCCAATTTCTGCCGCACCATGGGCACAGTTGAGGCACCATACTATCTTGAGTCGCTGTGCAGGCAGAGCGTGCTTATATAAAAGTTTAAGGTGATCGACGCTGAATGTCTTAATTTCGATATCATGGATTGACCGTCGGTCTGAGGGCAATTTTTGGACCTTGGTCTCGATCAGGTCAAAATCTTCAGGTCGACGCCAGGCAAACTTGTCTGAGGTGTGGAGCCAGATAAAGAATCTCTTGAGTTCACCGATGTGACTGGAGCAGTGCTTTTTGGAAAGTGGTTTGTTTGTTCTCAGGTTCAGCGGACGATTTCTCCAGAAGTCATAAATTTCCTGGCAATGCGTAAAGTCCAGTATTGCCAGGGGCAAGTTAGGTTGTCGTTTCTGAAAGTTCTCAATCATACCGAGCATGTAGTGGCCGCTACCGTCAAACTCACCAGCTTTGGTAAAGTGTGCTTTTCTATACTTGGAGTATTCTTTGAGGGCCTGATGAAAGGTTCCTGAAATAAGCGGGATCTTCGTTTCGGGGGACTTCTGTGAACGGACCTTTGCTGTTGTCGCGATTGCCTCTCTGGCTGTCTGTTCATGGAACTGGGCCGTTTCTTCAACTTGACGCTGCGACATGGTCCATGGCACGGATGGATAGGCTTCCGTCAGTCGGTTCAGCAGCTTGAACGCATCCTGCCAGCGTAAATCACCAGTCGTTGGTGGGTGCGACTCAGGAGGCCCCGAAAACAGCTGGGCGATATGTCCAAAGCGGTAATCAATGCGGTCTTCCTGATAGATGGATTTCAGCAGTTCGGGCAATGGCGGTAGTGGGACGGGTTGAACGCCCTTTTTAATTTGCTCGGCAATCCATAAGGCCAGGGGGACCATTCAGCTTCAGCTCCCCCCGTAGTTACACCGCCGTTTCGCCCGCTGCTGCCGAAAGGTGGCCACCCGTGAGACGATAACCCCTGTTCGGAGTCGCTGACAGAGGTTTCTGCAGTCAGTTGCCATTTCCGGAAACGCTTCGCTTCATCCTCCAGGGCAAATTCTGGGAGAGTTTCCACGATTCCTGGGGTGATGAAGACTTGAGCGTGTTGGAATCGCTCATGGTCATTCCATAGCTCCCGAAGCCGCGAAATACGCGTTTGCACTTCCTGATGGGTAAGACCGCGGGGAAACCGCCACCGCTTACCTTGAAGGAAAAAACGTTCCCCCTTGGTTTCGCCGTTTCGGCCCGATTTCTGACGGCTGTGCCGCCGCGTGATCTTTCCGTTGGGCTGGCTGATTTCGACCTCCGAAGCTCTATCCACTAACGTCTAATTGGACCCAGGAAACCGCTTAATTGGACCTCTAATTGGACCTATTTAACGCTGGAAAGCTTTGAAAATCAAGGGATTAGCCGTAAATCAATGAAAAAGGCCAACTTGCGATTTCTCGCAAATTGGCCAAATTGGAGGCGGCGGGAATTGAACCCGCGTCCTGTGAACCCTCAGCTAAAGCCTCTACGTGCGTATTTTATCGTTTGAGTCTCGTTTCTTCGGGCACAACAAACAAAGCCTTTCGGAAACCAGTCCACCACGAATCTCGCATCAGACGGAGCGGACATTGATCTGATGCCAGTCTGATTTTGTGACCAGCCTTCGGACTCCTCAGACAGGGATTCCTAAGCCGGGGTTGCTAAATTAAGCAGCCATTGAAAATTGCTTGTTTGCAATTATGTTGTGATCAGCTTTTAACGTGGCCAACTGATCAACCACGGCACGCCACCCTAACATACGGCGAACCAGTCGAATCCGATCGCCCCCGTAAGCAGGAGTACGTAATTACTACGTCAAATCCTGTCGGAAAGATGAACTCTTTTTAAGAATTTCTTTCCAATCTACTCTTATTATTATCAGCAGCGGTGCGGGAGTCAATTTACTATCTTTCCCGAAAACGCTGATATTAAATAATTTAGTGAAATTCCAAGCCTGGTGACGAGCTTTGATTTTCGATCTCCAGACAAAAAAACGTTTTCCAATGACCGGGACAAGTGCCCTCGGTTGAGGCAGAATCGGTCTACTGTTTCCCGTGCTTTTGGCGTAGAATAGGCACAGCCTCCCGAGACTCTCACGGAGGAGAATCTATCCCGTATTTTCATGTCATAAATCAGGAAGTTAGACTGACAATGCCGATTCCACAAACCTTAAAACTGCATCGTCGAGCATGGAGTATGCTCTGGGCTGTTCTGGGCTGCCTGGCCCTGATCTCACCTGCTGTGCAGGCTGAATCCAAGCCGATGGAACCTCTGTATGTGGACATTCCAGAGCAGGGGGAGGTTCGCTTTGAAACGACCAGTAAAGAAGATCGGGTTCCCGAGCGGTTTCACCTCGATCCGCATACGTTTCCTTTCCAGTGCCAGTTCAAACGGATGAGTGGACCGGTCAAAGTGTATGATGTCAGCTTTCCATCACCTGTGAAGACAGAGGTGAAAGAAAACAATACTGTCCACGGGCATTACTATCAGCCTGAGGGAGAGGGGCCCTTTCCAGCATGTGTCTGTCTGCATATTCTGGGCGGAGGTTTTGAACTGTCAGAAATGTCAGCTAACGCGCTCGCCCGACAGGGGATTGCAGCACTGACGATTAAGATGCCTTACTATGCCCAGCGTCGGGGGACCGGCGAATTCAGTGGCAGACGCATGATTTCATTCGTGCCGGAACATACCGCTGCAGGAATGACTCAGGCCGTGCTGGATATCCGTCGTGCCGCAGCCTGGCTGGCCAGTCGGGAAGAAGTTGATGCAGACCGTCTGGGAGTGACCGGGATCAGCCTGGGCGGAATCATGTCTGCCTTGTCCTCAGAAGCGGAGCCGCGGTTTTCCAAAGTCGCGATTTACCTTGGCGGAGGAAATCTGGCGCTGGGAATCTGGGAGAATCCGCATCCGCATGCCCGGTTGTTCCGCAAGCAGTGGCTGGAACACGGGGGCACGTTTGAGTCGTTCGTGAAAATCATGTCACCCGTCGATCCGCATACTTACGGACACCTGTTGAAAGACCGGGATGTGCTGATGGTGGCTGCCAAACACGATGAGATTCTGCCTCCGTCAACCTCAGTGGCGCTCTGGGAATCAATCGGGAAGCAGCCCGAACTGGTCTGGCTGGATGCGGGGCATATTTCCGCTGCCTTGTATATCTTTGGCGAGACCCAGCGGCTGACGACGTTTTTCTCGAACTGGGAAAAGAAGTAAGTCAGACTTTTGAACCAGCTGCGAAATCAATGCTGCTGGACGATTTCTTAGTTCCGCAGCACTTTTCGCAGCATGTGGATCGCGACGATCAAGAGACCTGCGTTGCCCAGCCAGAGTGACCAGCTCGGTTCGATTTTGCCCAGTTTCGACAGGTTCATCATCAAGAGAACGATGGGGTAGTAGAACAGCAGGATCGGCATAAAGACCAGGAAGAAGCTCGTGAGGAACTGTCTGCGGGCCTGGGCGATCGAAAAGGGGCAGCCGACCAGAACGAAGAAGAAACAGCTGCAGCTGAGAGCAAAACGGCTGGAAAGAGCGGTCTTCAATTTGTTCTTGCGTTTTTCCTCATGCTGATTCTGGGGGAGGTCCGCATTGACTTCGGGAGACTGGAAGCGTTCGAATTCGCCGAGTGCCAGCAGCATGCCGACTTCGATATCGCGTTGAAATTCGAAGTCACTCTTTTTGTTATCAATGTCGCCCAGTTCTGATTTAATGGAACGGACACTCATATGGCGCGGCTTGGCCGTCGAGGTCTGACTGGGCAGGGGGAAGGGGAATGAATCCTTCTCGACGTAGAACCGGGGCTTCCCGGGAAAGTCAATGTGTCCTTTTGCCAAGTGGAGGATGACCTGCTGGTGAGTGAGGTCGAATTCCAGGGTCGCTTCTTCCGCCTGCAGGTGGACCGGTTTTTTACCAGGGGGCGAATAACGAAACGTCGGCACGAGCAGCGTTTTGTCCCTGACCCCCATAACGGTGATGGAAATGCCGCTGTTGGGATCATGAATCTGGTTTTGGGAACGCAGTTTTTCCAGGAAAATCGTTTCCAGCTCGGTGGCGATCGTATTCTCGATGTTCTTTTCCGCCCAGGGAATGATCTGATCACTGAGCAGCAGCGAACTCAGGCTCAGAAATCCCCCCAGGATAAAGGAGGGCCAGAGCAATGAGAGTACATTGATGCCGGCCGCTTTGGCTGCCGTGATTTCCTGGTCACCCGAGATGCGACCGTAAACCACACAGACCGTCAGCAGGAGCGTGGCAGGGATCGTAAAGGGGAGCATGCTGGGAACGATAAAGGGCAGGATTTTCAACACCAGCAGCGCACCCAGTCCCTGGCTGGTGGCTTGCTGGAAGGCACCAACAAAGACCAGCAGGACGGTTAAGACCGTGATCATCAATGTGAAAACGCGCAACAACTCAAAAAGTATATAGCGCTGTAACAATCGCATGACTGGTGAATTAAATCTCAGGAGTAAGAGAAGGGGAGTAAATCCGGGCTGCTCTCAGGACTTGTTCTCGAAATCGCTGTAACAGACTCAATGGTCGGAACTTTGACCAAAGCTGTATAAGTCAAGATGCAGGATTGAGTCAATATCAGACCCCTGGGTTGTGAACGCATGGACAATGCGTTCCCGACAGGCCGCAGTTTGGGAATCCGGCACTATTACAGCCTGTTTTTGAGAACCTGTTGATTCAGGTATCGGCAAAACTGATACAAACGCGACATTTAATTCACTCGAGCGACGTACTTCATATGTAAACTGGATAAATTGAGCATTTTTTCAGCAGGGACCAAAGTTCAACCTATTAATTAAGGAGAGTTGTTATTTCGCGACATCGGACCCCTGAGATGGGGCGCGGAATAGGCCTACCAGGGCCGAAGAGATTTGCCAACTTACTTACAATGGAACAGAGCTATGTTAGACGCTTTAGAAAATGCCCCTGTTCGCTCCGCGTTTTGTGATGATGAGGATTTCCAGGAACTGATCGAGATGTTTATTGATGGCATCGCTGAGAAACAGCAGATTCTCAATCAGGCCAGCATTACCGATCAGCGGGAGGAGATCCAGGTCTTGGCGCATCAGTTGAAAGGTTCGGGAGCCGGTTACGGATTCGACGAACTGTCCCGCATTGCAGCGGAACTGGAGCAGGCCTGCAAAACTGGAGATCCGGTCATGATCGTCCAGCACAAGGAGCTGCTCTCGCATTATTTAGGTCGAATTGTACTCTGAGAGCCGGTTCACGATTCCAGACGCTCGACGCTTCTGGTGAGGGCAACGATGCGGGTGATCAGCGTTTTGGCCTTTTGTACGCCGGGCTGTCCCATGCCTTGTCGGTCGAACAGAATCGATGTTTTGTGATGACTCTTGTACTCGGGCTGTACTGATTTGACCTCGGCACAAATGGACTGCCATTCCGTTAAAAGTCGGTCCGGGAGACCTGCTGGAGTCTGCTCAGCCAGTTCCAGGATCTGGTCAGAGCGGTCGAGCAACAGATGGCGTGCATCGTAATTCGCTACCTGAAACTGCATCACGAGAGTGGACAGACTGTTCTGGAATTCGGGGAGTGTCATTCTGCATGACCTTGTCGTATCGGGGGAGAGACTCTGATTTTTCAGGGTTCTTATTGACTGGGCCTGTCAATTATTAGTAAATAAGTGCATCCGCTGTTGCTTCCTGAGGTTCAATCTGACAAATTGAAGACTTCAGATTATTTAAACAGCTTAAAAATCTGCTTAACAGCACACAAAGCATAACAAAAATTGATTTTATGGGGAGTCTCTGATGTCCAGGTTCAGCCAGATCGCGATGGGTTTACTGCTGCTTGCTGCAGGCTATGTTCTGGGAGCTTCTCAGAGCTTCCAAAGTCCAACGCTGCATGCCCAGCAGAACTCAGGAACTCCCACCGAGGAAACCGAAGATAAAATCAAACGGGGTGTGAAACAGCTGGTAGAAGCACAGTCAGCCCTGGAGCAGGAAAACTTCATGCGGACCGCGACCAAAGGTCTCAACGCGTTCGCGACCTCTTGCGGTGGTGTGAATGCCCTGGAAGATCTGGAAGCGGGAAATGGCGTTGATCCAGAAACCTTTGCCGGTCTGTATGCAGGTCTGGCGAAACCGGATGTGGCAACTCACCTGGGACGCGACGATCAGGGAAGAATCACTTACAAAAACAAGATCGTCCGGATGTATCCCGTTTCCCGACTGAAAAAACTGTTCGCCACCCGTCTGAAATACTCGGGAGAAAACCAGGACGACGCGACCGGATTCTAAAGGTGAAACTCACTGCCGGGGGGCCGTTTCTACTTCTGCCAGACGCGAGCCTGAAGAGGCAGGCAGATCGATTTTGGTCTGTACTACCAGTTGCTGACCTGCCTGCGTTCGAACCACGGTTTTGACCAGTAGACTTTGGCTGGTATTGTCCCGTTTTTGTGTCGCTATCGGCACTCTCAATTGAAATTCAGAGACATTGCCTGATTCGTTGCCGATCGTTTCCGGTCTGGAAATCTGAATCTGACTGGCAGTCGTGCTCGATAAGGTTTCCGGCAGGTCTTCTGTATTGAAGTGTCGTGGCCGCCGATCGGACCGCGAGAGACCAGGGCCAACATACTCGGCGCCAATCAGAGCTAATTCCGACTGTGCCGGGTGATGGCAACGCAGCCTGATTTCGATGCTATTTGTCGCGTTTTGCTCCGAATCAGAAGTAATAACGAGTTCTGCAGACAATGATGTCTGTGGCACGCTGCGGGGGATTCTGACCAGTGTCAGCTGCATTCCGGGAAAACCGCGCACTCTGATCGTTGTCGGGACGTCCAGTTTCTGATCAGCTCTCAGATGTATGAACGCCGATGCGGTGGATGAGATTTTTAACGTGTATTGATCGTTGCCTGAGAGATCCCAGGTGCGTAAGGCAGGACCTCCCAACAGGAACCTGCCACAATGGAGAGGGGACGCGTGTTCTGACAGACCCGCATAGGCGAAGCGACTCTGCAGTGCCTGACTGGCCAGTGAAAGTGACCACTGACGAAAGAGCTCCGCAAAGGAAACCTCTGTCAGGTCTTCCAGTTTGTCGACGCCGGTCAGGGGATGATGGGTGAATTCCCAGGTGAAACGCTGCCGGGGATCGAGTTCATTACACCATTTGAGAAACAGATTCACCGCACCGCGGCAGCCATGGTTACGCCAGAGACGAGCCCGATAGTAGTCAGGGACAATCAGCGGGTATGCTTCCGGCTGGCAATAGAATTCACTGATGCGGTAATCCCGGTTGGTAAACCCAGGCTCCATAATGTGGGCAATACCCTCATTCAGCCAGTCCTCTTCATCCAACAGCATGTGTCCCAGGTACTGTTCCTGTCTGATGCGAATACTGGAGACGACAGCGTGAGTGACCTCGTGGCTGAGCAGGTCGAACAGTTCCTGACCTGGTTTGAGAGCGGAATTGAGATACAGCATGTCACAGTGATTACTGAATGGGGCAGCGACCTTCTCTCGAAAATCGCTGGGGCGCACGAAGCCATTGATCGAAGTTTTGCCTCCCTGGAGTTTTCCCAGCCAGGGGGAGAGCAATACGGTGAACCGGCCGTTCTCGTCCACATCGGTCAGGGAACCGCAGTGTTGCGCCAGATGGTCCAGCACCCGTTCTTCCAGTAAATTGATGACTTCATCGATCAGCCCGGCTGCCAGCTCTGTTGGCTGCTGCTGCTCATCCAGGTAGATGGCTACGCGCGGACTGTGCTTTATCAGCTTGCCTGTCACACGGGTATATTGTTTTTTGTCCGAAAGGTCTCCATCTGTCACGAACAGGTAGAAAGAGCGTGAATCCTCGGGGGCCGGTTTGTCGGTCTGGGTCTCGGTTTCCCGGTTCGTTTCACTGGAACGAGGTGCTGCGCCTACAGGGCGAACCTGGTCTGCCTGTTTTTCATAGAACATCGGAGCGTTCTGGAAGTAGCAGCCCGAAGCTGTCTGCTGTGCAGGATCCCTGACGATTGACAGCCTGATTTTTTCTGCTTTGGCTGGATCCCACTGGAGATTGTTGACAATGAGCAGGTAGTCGTCGCCCTTTTGCATCGAGAGAGGAAACCGCGGTCGGTTGTGGAACGTCACGATTTCGACCGGCTGTTCCCAGTCGACAGGTAGTTGATCTACGATGACGGGTTTGCGGGCTTTGACCTGCCTGATGTCATTCTTACTGAGTTCCGTTTCCCCGGAGGTACGGATCGTACTGCGTAAGACTCCCCAGCCCAGTATCAATACAAGAAGGCACAGCAGGACTGCGGTTTTGAAGGGGAATCGGGAGCTCATGGATTGAACGGGGAGACGCTGGGATGCCTCCCGATAATACTGATCTGTCAGTATGTTTAGTGTGTTCCAGCGACAGTAACCTGGAATGTGGAGTGACAGGAACCGAGGTCTCTCTCAAAGATCGACCATTTGCCAGGCAGGAGATGAGCAGAATCCCCCTGATGCATGAGATGGCAGGGGCTGTAGTTACGACTGAAGTCTGAACAATTGAGTAGATGAAACCCGTTGTAACAGAACTGGTTGGTGAAATCGGCGGGTTCGCTAAGTGATCTGTGACCCTTAATTTCCCCATAATCGGACTACAAATTGCGCGGATACTTCAGTCAATGCCGATGAGGCCTTTTCAACTCGCATCAAATTTGGAGAATTAAGAGAAAATCGGGGGAATTTCCTTCAATGGTGTCCGAGACTGTATATAGAATGCACAGTTGAGGAGAATGCGCAAATTGGCAATCGTCAATCCTGGCTTAAGTTCGAGCATTCTTACCTAAGTTACTCGGGAGAGAGAAATCATGTCGCGATCCAGATTTGGAATCACAATGTTTGTTTGGGCAGCCGCTGCGATGCTGCTATGTACTCCACAGGGGTATGCCGAGAACTCCGTTCCGGAAATTTCAAACATTGGCCAGATCCTCAGTTACCGAAACACTGCAGGTGAACAGTATTACGCCCTGCGATTCAAAGCCGATCGTCTGCCGGCCTCCAGTCATGCTGGTGAGCAGATTGCGGTTTTGTTCGATACCTCAGCCAGTCAGGTCGGGGAACATCGTGTTCAGGCTCTGGATGTACTGAAAGCCTTTCTGACCGAGCTCCCCAACGACGCGACTGTCGCCATTTATGCAGCGGACGTGCAATGTACTCCTTTCGTGAGCGAATTTGTGCGTCCTCAGAGCCGTGAAGCGAAACTGGCCGTTGAATCATTGGCCACCCGGGCTCCACTGGGGGCAACCAACCTCGGTCAGGCCCTCAAAACCGCTTTCCAGGGGCTGCAGAATGCACAGCCTCGCTCCATCGTCTACATTGGCGATGGCATGAGTTCTGCCCGTCTGATTTCTCTCCCGGAAATGGCACAACTCACCCAACAATTTGCAAGCAATCACATTCCCGTACATAGCTACGGCGTGGGTCCTCGCAAGGACCTGCAGATGCTGGATACACTGGCCGTTTACACCGGCGGTATTGTCCTGACCGACCTGGCCGAAGGAAAACAGGATCTGCCAACCATCGTCGGCAAAGAACTGGCCCAGGCCGTACAGGCTCCAGTATTCTATCCGGAATCAATTCGAGTCTCTGACAAACAACTGCACCTCAACACAACGCGTGCTCTGCCTGTCCGCTCAGATCGTGAGACCATCTACCTGGCTCGCGGCGAGATGAACGGCAAGCTGACTGTTGAATTGAGCAATCGTCAGCTCGAAGGTATCTGGAAATTCAACGTACCCGCATCACAGGCCGTCAACAGTTTCCTCGCAGTTCCCTGGGTGAATTATCAGTCAGGTCAGGAACTGGGAGTTGCTTACGCTGGCCAGCGGATGATGAATCTGGCCCGTACCTCACATGAAGAACACATGGCTCAACTGGAATTCGCCGGGACTCAGGCGATCCGTAGCGGAAACATGGAACAGGCTGCTCGTCTTGGTAACATGCTGCAGCAGTTTGATCCCGGCAACTCCCGTGCTGACTCCCTGTTGAAGCTCTCTCAGAAATTCCAGAACGATCAACTGGCCCAGGCTGATACAAAACAGCCTGCCGGTAACGCTCCTGCACCAGCGACTCAGAAAGCGGATCCTCAGCCGCCAATCGATGACGCCATCAGCAAAGTAGAGCAGCTTCGTCAGATCAAGGGAGCCCAGATGAAAATCGAGGTTTCCAATGCCATCGAAGAGGCACGTCAGATCTCCACCGATAATCCGGATGGTGCTCTGGGAGTTCTGAAACGATCACTGAATTTCCTGAAATCAACCTCTGATATTGATATCGATCTTCGTCAGCAGCTGGAACGTCGCCTGAATAACATGATGGTCGATGTCCGCAGCCAGATGGAAGTCGCTGAAACACGCAGAATTCGCCAGCAGCAGCAGATTGCTCAGCTGGAACAGCAGAAACGTCTGGTCGACCAGGTTCTGCTGGAAGATGAAAAACTGGAGCAGCTGATCGACCGCGTGCGTTCGCTGATTCAGGACGGTAAGCATGGTAACAGTGACGCCTACGAAGAGGCAGAAGCTGTCTCCCGTGTTGCTGTGAATATGGAACCGGGTAACGGTCCTGCAACAGCAGCCCTGTTTACATCAGAAGCTGCAGGACAGCTGGATAAAGTCTTCCGCATGCGTTCGCTGCGAGCTGACCGCTTTCTGGAAACGTTGTACCAGGTTGAGCTTTCACACGTTCCGTTCCCGGATGAACCTCCGATTCGCTGGCCATCCGCTCCGGTCTGGACCAGCCTGACAGAGCGTCGTAAGAAATGGGCCGCAGTTGACCTGCATCAGAACAGCCCTGCTGAACAGCGTATCTTTGAAGAACTGCAAAAAGAAACGGAAGCCAACTTCCCCGACATCCCACTGTCTGAAGTAATGACTTACTTCTCGGAACTGCACAACATCACGATCCTGATTAACTCGAATGACCTGGGTGAAGATGGTTTGACAGTTGATGAGCCGGTCAACGTTTCGCTGAGTGGTATCAAACTGAAGAGTGCCTTGAACATTATTCTCAAGCCCATCGGTCTGACTTATGTCATCGAAGACGAAGTGATGAAAATCACTACGAGTGCCAAGGCTGAGGAAATCTACAGCACCCGGGTTTATCCGGTCGCTGACCTGGTAATCTCAGTCTCGACACAGCAATCATCAGTCGGTAGCAGCCAGGGTGGCTTTGGTGGCCAGCAGGGCGGCCTCGGTGGTGGTCAAGGTGGACTTGGTGGTGGTGGTGGCTTTGGTGGTGGCGGCCAAGGTGGCTTCGGCGGCGGTGGCGGTGGTGGTCAGGGCTTCTTCAATGTTGCTCCTGAGATGCTGATGATGAACAGCGCTCCTCCACAGAAAGCCAAAGCGAAAGCTGCTCCCCAGGGAAAAGCTGCAGCTCAGAAACCAGAAATTAAACCAATTCAGGATGGAGAAATGAAAGCCATTCTGGATGGGATTCTGGGAGAAACTGAAACCAATTCCAAGCCGGCACAGTTCCAGGTTCAGGACAAGCCTTTTCAGTTCAATAACAGCACCATCGAACAACTCAAAAAAAAACCAGTAACGGTGCAGTAACAGGGAAATCGGGCTCGCCTGATTCTCCCCGTCAATCCAAGTTAACAAAACGGAGTCCTTCTTCAGGGAAGGGCTCCGTTTTTACTGGTACTGAATCAACTTCGCGCAAGGAGTTTAAGTCACCGCTCACGGGGGATATTAAGAACCCCGCGCAGTTCTGGAACGATTATTTTTCCAAGCGAAAACCGAAGCCGGAACTGGTCAATGACCTGATCTTCAACCTGCATCAGTCAGGTAAACACGAGCATGTGATCGCAGCCATCAATGCCGCATTGATTCATAATCAGTCACAACCCTGGATGTACGATGTCCTCGCACTGACGATGGAAATTGTCGGGCGACCGCAACCTGAGATCGAACGGGTTCTGCTTTCCCGTATCGATTTTTCTGCCGCTGACGTCCCCAGCATGGTCTATTCGGCCGCCTATCTGACTCGCTTTAAAGCGGACCAGCAGGCACTCAAGCTGTACCAGCAGGCCGCAAATTTACAGCCAGACCGCCCCGAGCCTTACATCATGGGATTACGTCTGGCTGAGAAGCTCAAGGATCCGGAAGGCATTCTCTGGGCAGCCTCAGGAATTCTGACACATGTCTGGATTAAGGATTATGACCAGTGGCATGAAAAAGCCTTGAACGCTCTGGCTAATCTGGAGCAGTCGTTAAAGCAGGCCGGTCGCAAGGCAGAGGCAGAACGGGTGCAGGTGGCCCGCAGAAAGGCTCTGGAGAGAGACCTCAAGCTGGAACTTACCTGGAATGGCGATGGTGATCTGGACCTGATTGTGGAAGAGCCTCGGGGCACTGTCTGCTCGTTTGAGTCACCATTGACGGCAGGGGGAGGCGTGCTCCTGAATGATGGCTATGGACCCAAGCAGGAGAATTGCCACGAAGACTATCTATGTGCACATGGCTTTCCAGGAACCTATGTAGTGCGCGTGCGTTATGTCTCCGGCGATATTGTCGGTCAGCGGGCCAAGCTGAAGATAACCCGCTACCAGGGCTCGGACCACCCTGTTGTGCAAACGATGATTGTTCCCCTGACCCGCGAAGATCGAATCATTCGCATCGACCTGGAGAAGGGGCGTCGTAATCGGAAATCAGAAGTGCCTCAGAATTCACAGAAAAACAGCAGCCTGCAGCCTGCCTCCGGGCGGTTTATTTCCTCTCGACCAGCCATCAATGGAAGCCGGGAATCCTTGCAGAGCTTTCGAGTATCTCGCCAGGCAGGCATCTCGACGGGACGACAGGTCCCTCTGGTAACGGGAGTGCAGAATGTGGGCGGAGTTGCCTATCAGCCTGTGATTCGTGTCGTACCTGAAGGTATCAGCTTGACGGGAGCTGCCGTCGTCTCACCAGACAGACGCTACGTCAGGATTTCCGTTTCGCCACAGTTCACGAATGTTACCGATATTTTCACTTTCAGTTTTCTGCAGCCCTGAATGTGTTATCGGAACGATTTAACGAACCAGCCCTGGAGTGACATCCAGGTCAAGATCTGCAATGCGTCCCTGATCGAGGTGATGCCAGGCGATCGCAGCCATGGCAGCATTGTCGGTGCATAAATCGGGAGGAGCCACGCTGAGGTGGATTCCTGCCTGCTCTGTCATTTCAGCCAGCCTCTCACGCAGGAGGCGATTAGCAGCCACGCCCCCTCCTACACAGAGTGTAGAATAGTTGTAGCGTTCGATTGCCTGCCGACATTTACCGACCAGCACATCAACCACGGTTTCCTGAAAGCTGGCAGCCAGATCGGCAATCCGTTGATCATCCAGTGGTGGTGGCTGCTGTTTCGCTCCTGGATTTCCCTGTGCCGCATACAGCACCGCCGTTTTTAAACCGCTGAAGCTGAAACGCAGTTCCGGGTCTTTGAGAAACGTGCGGGGGAATTTGAACGCGCGCGGATCACCGTGTGTGGCTGCGTTCTGAATAGACGGACCGCCCGGGTAAGAAAGCCCCAGGATTTTTGCTACTTTATCGAACGCCTCACCAGCGGCATCGTCGATGGTGGCACCAATCAGATCAAATTCGAATGTTTCCGAGCAGTGATACAGATTGGTGTGTCCACCGCTGACTACCAGGCCGATCGCTGGGAACAGCGGGCGGTCTTCCTGCATCTGGCAGGCAAAGAGATGCCCTTCAATATGATTCACGGCAATCAGGGGTAAATCGAGTGTCATAGCCAGTGTTTTGGCCGCGGTCAGGCCAATCAGCAGAGAGCCGACGAGCCCCGGTTCGGTCGCGACGGCAATTGCGGTTAACTGCTGCAACTCGATTCCAGCCTGCTTCAGGGCATCATCGATCACAGGAAGAATTCGTTCCAGATGCGCTCGAGAGGCGATTTCCGGCACCACGCCCCCAAACTTTTCATGAAGATCGGTTTGAGAGGAAACGACATTGGAGAGAATCCGCATGTCGCGGGTAATGACAGCAGCTGCAGTCTCATCGCATGAAGATTCGATTGCCAGAAGATATTCGTCGGTGGGGCTCATGGAAGCTCGGATAATGAAAAAAGAAAGCGACTGTTGGAGATAACGGGCTCCGCGAGTCGCTTTCCGCTGTGTCAGTGTAACTCTGTCAGAATACTGTCAGAGGAGATCAGGTGGTCCGGATGACCAGCGTATTTCCTGCCGGCCCGGGAGCGGCAGCTGCTTTTTTGGCCGGCTTCTCTTCTTTGGCTTCCGGTTTCTTTTCAGCCTTTTTGTCGGCGTCCTTGTCAGCTGGTTTATTTTTACCGCTCAGCTGCTCCTTGATGTAGTCCAGCGCCAGGTCCAGCTGCTTGTCTTTGAATTCGGTATCCAGTTTAGCAGTGTGATCCAGAATATCCCGTTTGCGGCGGTATTCACCCAGCGCTTCCAGCTCATCATCGGTCAGTCGCAGGCGATAACCTTCGTCCGGAGTCACTCCCCAGACATCGGTATCTTTGGCTCCTGGAAAACGGTGAATGTTCTTCCCACTGGGACGATGGTAGCTGGCGGTAGTCAATTTCAGAGCACTGTCGCCCTCTTCAAGTTCGATGACGTTCTGAACGCTGCCTTTACCCCAGGTACGCTCACCAATGATCACAGCACGTTTGTGGTCCTGCAAACAGGCCGAAACGATTTCACTGGCTGAGGCAGAATAGCGATTCACCAGAATCGCCATTGGAAAGTCTTTGAAAGTTCCCTTAGAGGTGGCTTCCCATTTCCGGTTCCGGCTGTTGCGGCCTTCCGTACTGACAATTTTACCGGACTCGATGAACATGTCCGAGATTTCAGTCGCCTGCGAAAGCAGACCGCCCGGATTGAAACGCAGATCTAGGATTAGGCCTTTCATACCCTGCTTGCGCAGATCTTCGATGGCAGACCGCAGTTCTTCTGCACTATGACGGCTGAAGTGAGTGAGTCTGATGTAACCAATTTTGGCTTTCTTGTCATACATATAATCCCAGGCGTCATCGTCTTTGTAGGTATCCCCCAGGACAGTAGCGACATGAATGATTTCCCGTTCCACTGTCACGGGAATTACTTTGTCGGTGCCTCTATGAATTACGGACATCTTTACCTTTTCCCCTTCGCGACCTTTGAGAATTTTGATCGCCTGGGAGAGTGTGAAACCCTTGGTGGACTTACCTTCAATCGAATCGATGATGTCGCCGGCCCGAATCCCGGCTTTGTAAGCGGGGGTGCCAGGCAGCGGAGTCATCACGGTCAGTCGGTTGTTCTGATCGTCAATGTGCACCTGGATGCCGATCCCGCCGAACTCCTGCTCGACCACCTGATTGAAGCGGGAGAGATCATCGGGGCTGATGTAGCTGGAGTATTGATCCAGTTCCTGAACCATACCTCGAATGGCCGCTTCGAGGAGCACCCTGCGGTCAATGTCTTTCACATAATTACGTTCAATCTGCTCGTAAGTGTCTGCAAACAGCTTCATCATCTGGTAGTAATCTTCGTCCTTTTCCTTCTCTTTTTCATCTGCGTAAGAGAGGGACTGGAAAGGGGACGAGACCATCAGAGCAAGTAAGAGGCACAAACTGATCAAGCGGAATTTTGGCATGGACGATTCCTTATGAGAATTACAGAACACAACTCAAACCGGGCAGAAATAAAGATTTCAGGAATGGGGAATGTGTTTTGTCGGGTGTCGTAACGCGGCGGATCTTTATTTGCTTCTCTATTAGTGTAGGCGATCTGGAAACCAGTGGCAAGATTTGCTCTGGATACATTGCCCCGAAAACCTTATTCCACGGGAAAACCGACTGAAATTGAATTCTGGAGTTCAGCAGGATACATTGCAGGGGAAATCTCTGTGAAATGAAAGCTTGATTCCACCAGGCAACTCCGATGCAACCCGAAGTACAAATCCTGACAGGAACCGCTGGTTCCGGCAAAACAGACCATTTGCTGGATGAGTACCGGCGTGCACTGCAGGCAGGGCTGGAACGTCAGCGTCCCGGGGCCACGCTCTGGCTTTCCCCCACAATACGTTCCCGTCGGCAGGTTCTTGACCGTCTGCCGGGACCACAACTCCCCATCTGTTTTGCTCCGAATGTTTATACGTTTGAGGCTTTTGCCGAGACCATACTGAAGTCGCTGGACGAACCGGTACAGACGCTGCCCGAGATTTCCAAACGGTATCTGTTGCGGAGCATCGTGGATGACCTGATCGCCGCTGGGCAGATTCATTATTTCAGTTCGATTGCGGGTTCATCCGGATTTCTGGATCTGATTTCGAGTTTTATTTCAGAACTGAAGCGGGAGGAAATCTGGCCGGAGGAATTCTCGACTGCCTGTGACCGCATCGGTTTCGATTCCGAGCAGAAAGACCGGGAACTCGCCCAGATTTACAACCGATACCAGATCGCGTTACACGAAATGCGGCGTTACGATTCGGAAGGGCGTTTCTGGTCCGCGCGCACCGCGTTGCAGGACGGAATGTGGGGCCCGTTTGGCGAATTCGATCTGATTGTCCTGGACGGCTTTGCCGATTTCACGCACACGCAGTATGAAATTCTGGAGGTGCTGGCGACACGCACGGAAAAGCTCTGTATTTCGCTTCCGCTCGAACAGGAATCGCGGCGAGGCGACCTGTTCGCCAAATCGGTGACCGCCCGTCGGATTCTGGAAGAACGTTTGCCGGGCCGGATCAGTGTCGTCTCTTTTGACCAGCCCGAAGCAGGAAACGCCCGGAATCAGATCAGTCAGCAACTGTTTGCAAATCCGCGAGAGATCGTTCCCTTTCAGGAATCGGGGCAACTCAAAGTGCTCGCGGTCGCCGGTCAGCGAAATGAACTGGAGGTGCTGGCCGGGGAAATCAAAGGGTTATTGAGAAAGGGAGTGTTACCAGAGGAGATCACGCTCGCGTTCCGCTCCACAGTGGAATATGGTGACCTGATCGACGAAACCCTGAAAGCGGCAGGAATCCCCTATTTTGTGGGACAAGAGCAGGCGTTCTCCCGTTTTCCCATCGTGCGGACGATCTTTGCCTTCCTGCAACTCGAAATTGAAAACTGGTCGTTTGACAGCCTGATGTCAGTCCTGGATTCGAGTTACTTTGCTCCTCAATGGCCCGAGTATCAGGAGGGAGCCGCGGTTCGTGCGTTGTCCCGCGTGCTGAGGCAGCTCAAAATTGACTCTGGTAAAGTGGATTTGATCCATGCTCTGGAAAACGAAAGTCGCAAAGCGGCGGAGCTCAGTGCCCGTTTTCCTGACCGTCCCGAGCGAAAGGCTGCCGCCCGCGAATTGAATACCGCTTTGAAGCTGGCGCAACGACTTCACCGGGAAACCCAGCGGCTGGAAGGTCGGGAACTGTTTGTCACCTGGATTGAAATTCTGATTTCCATCGCTAATGAATTTGGTCTGCCAGCAACCTGGGCCGACGCGGATCCGGAGCATGATCCACTGGCAAAACGTGACAAGCAGGTCTGGGAACGATTTCAGCAGTTACTGTTTCATGCGGTTGCTGAGGTCGAACGGATTGAACAGTTCCATCAGAAAGAAGCTCAGCCCCTGGACCTGTCCGGATTTCGCAGTCTGCTGCTTGACCTGCTCGAACAACAGACGATCTCTCTACAGCCGGAGGAAACGGGCCGGGTTAAAGTACTCGATGCATCGCAGCTGAGAAACTTAAACATCCCCTATCTTCTGGTAGGCGGCTTGAGCGAAGCCAGTTTCCCGCGGGGACATCGCGAAGACTGCCTGTACGGTGAAAAAGACCGGGGTGAATTGAACCAGCAGGGGCTTTCACTCAAACTGCATGCGAACCAGCAGCAGGAAGAAATGCTGCTCTTCTACGAGGTAATGACACGGTTCACCCGGAAGCTGATTCTCAGTTATCCGGCAATCAGTGCCACGGGGCAACCGCTGTTTCCCAGTCCCTATCTGACCACTCTGATTGATCTGTTTGATCCTCAAACTCTGCAGGTACAACAGGCGGGGGAACTCAACCCGCTACCACGTCCTGAGCAGACACTCTCCCGTCGCGATTTGAGAGTGCTGGCCATTGATCAGCTGAAACACAACCGGCCGGGGGTCTTTCTGAATGCCGTCCAGGATCCGGAATTACAGGCAACGATCAGGAATATTCTCGCGGCTACCGAAATGGCGGTAGCACGCTTTGAACAGCCTGGCTTTACGGAATTTGAAGGCATACTGTCATCCCCCGCCAGTCGACGGGCCATTCATGCACGTTTCCCCACGGAATATGAATTCAGCACCACCCAGCTCGAACTGTACCTGGCCTGTCCTTATCAGTTCTTTGCTCAGAGTGTGCTGGGCATTGAAGTCCCCGAGCCGCCTGAGTTGCGGACCAACTACCTGGAACGCGGGATCCACGTACACAGCATTCTGACCAGGCTGATTGAGCAGCTGCAGGAGCAGGGGGGGCGCGACCAGTTGTACTCGGCCGAGCAGGTTGAGCAACTATTCCATGAACTGCTGGAGCAGCGGATCTCCGAGAATTTTGTGGGAACTCGGCTGCAGCAGGTGTTAACCAGAATCGAGAAACAGATCCTGGAAGACTGGGGCTGCTTTTTCGCCGAGCAGTCTGAGTCCTATGCCCGTCTGTTTGAAGAACTCTGGGATCGTGTTCCGGCCGTGGTCGGCAGGGAGGTGCCCTTTGGTGAGGTACCCGGAGAACCCGATCCTAATCAAAGGCGATATCAATACCTGACGCTCGGCGAAGGCGCGAGAGAAACCCGCATACGTGGTCAGATCGACCGGATCGATGTGGGCAGTATCAAGGGACAGAAATACTTCAACATCATCGATTACAAAACGGGGCGGTCGGTACCCTCAGCGAAGGAGATTCGCTCCGGAAAAAAACTGCAGCTGGCCTTGTATCTCATCGCAGCACGGCGGCTGGAAATGATCGACGCAGATGCCGAACCGTTCCACCTGGGATACTGGAAAATTCAGGAGACCGGATTCGTGATGCCCCTGCATTCGTATCGTAGAAAGCAGATCGACCCTCTGTCTGGCGAAGACCTGGAGTTGCTGGAAACCACCCTGGATGGTCTGGTTCCACATCTGGCAGACCTGATTCGGCAGGGGATCTTTCCTGTGCAGGTTGATCCCGGGGTGGCGCACCTGGATCCGGCGTTTCAGTCAGTTTGTCGGATATCGCAGGTGGAAAGCTATCGTGAGAGTCTCGGTAAGGAGATTGACCTGCTTCACGTCCCGGGCCCCGATGACGAGTCCAATTCAACAGAGGAAGCCTGACCCAGATCATGTCGCAACAACCCACATACACCGAGCAGCAGGCAGCAGCGATCTATCCGCGTGATGTCTCGATTGCGCTCTCTGCGGGAGCCGGTTGCGGTAAGACGTTTGTTCTGACACAGCGGTTTCTCAAGTTAATCGAGCCCGGCAGTCCTCCCGATCGATTGAGCCATATCGTCGCGATTACCTTCACCGAACGGGCGGCCCGTGAGATGCGGGATCGGGTTCGTGAAACCTGTCTGGAGCAACTCCGCAGTTGTCCCCCGGAAGAAGTCGGACACTGGCAGACCGTCATTCGGGGGCTGGACTCTGCACGGATCAGCACGATTCACTCTTTCTGTACATCGATCCTGCGGACACACGCTGTCAGTGCCCGTCTCGATCCCCACTTCGGGCTTCTGGAACAGGGAACCAGTGACGCCTTTTTACGCAAGGTGGTCCGCGAAGCGATTCACGATCTGTTACAGGAGGAAGACGAAGATTGCCTGGAACTGGTTTACCGCTATGGACTGGAACGAACTTATGAACTGTTCATCTCCCTGGTGCCTCAGCAGTTTCGGATTGAATTCGAACAGTTTTCAGATCTGTCAGAGGAACAGCTGGCAGGCCGCATGCGAAAATTCTGGGTCGATTCTTATATTCCCATGCAACTGGCGGAAATCGCGAATGCGGAAAGCACCCGGTTTTTGCTCAGACTGATGTCGGCCCAGGATCCTGTGAATAAGAAAATGCGGGACCGGTTTCAGGTCCTGACATCGCGACTTCCCGAATTACTGGAAGGAGCAGAACACAACCGTGCGGTTCTGCTGGGGACTTTGATTGAACACGCCAAAGTACAGGGAGCAGGGACGAAGAAAGACTGGGATGACCTGGAGGTCTATGAGCAGATTAAAGACGGGTTTACCGAGCTCAGAAAATCGCTCACGAAGGTTTATGAAATTCTTTCACCCGATCCAACTGCCTTTTTACAGGCGGCTGAATATAGTCTGCGAGTCTTAAGAGTCACAGAGTTCGTTGCCGGTCGATACCAGGAGAGTAAAGCGGAAAAGGGGCTACTGGACTTTGACGACCTGCTGTTGCAGACCCGCGACCTGTTTCGGCGCGATCCACAGGCAAAGCAGAGGGCGGCAGCGGGAATCGAGTTCCTGATGGTGGATGAATTTCAGGATACCGACCCCGTTCAGAGCGAAATCGTGCGTGCCTTGTGTGGAAAAGAACTTCTCACAGGCAAGCTCTTCCTGGTGGGGGATGCGAAGCAGTCGATTTACCGTTTCAGACGCGCGGATCCCGAAGTCTTTCATCAGCTGCGTCAGGAGATTCCGGAGCAAGGCCGTTTGCCGCTGAGCGTCAATTTCCGCAGTCAACCAGCCATTTTGAATTTCACGAACTGCCTGTTTGCCTCTGCAATGGAGCAGTATTATGAGCCGTTGACTCCCTTTGACGGGGAACAGCATTCTCCAACGCCGGCGATCGAATTTCTGTTCGCTGCTCCCGACGATCCGGAGATCAAGGGGGCCGAGGCACTCCGCGAGACGGAAGCGGACTGGATCGCAGCCCGGGTACGCCAGCTGCTGGAAGACGAGACTCCCCGGATCTGGGCCAAAAACCATCAGACCGGCCAACGCGAACTGAGACGCGTGGAGCCGGGGGATATCTGTATTCTGTTTCGGGCTCTGTCGAATGTGGCCCTGTATGAGAAAGCATTTCAGCAGCAGGATCTGGACTATTACCTGGTTGGCGGACGCGCGTTTTATGCGCAGCAGGAAATCTACGATCTGAGTAATCTGTGCCAGTATCTGGATAACGCCGATGATGAACTGAGTCTCCTGGGCGTTTTACGCTCTCCTTTCTTCAGTCTGTCTGATGATACGCTGTATTCAATTGTCAGAAACGCAGACAATCTGACTCGTGCGATGCAGGTTGAGCCGCCCGAAGAGCTCCGGCCTGAGCAGCAGCGACAGGTACGTTATGCCCAAAGCGTCCTACAGGAACTGAGAGCAAAAAAAGATCGTCTCTCACTGGTGGAACTGTTGAATCTGGCTCTGGAGCGAACCGGCTACGATGCCGCTTTGATGAACGAGTTTCTGGGAGACCGCAAGCTCGCTAACCTGAGGAAGCTGATCGAGCTGGCTCGTAATTTTGAAGGGACCGGCCTGTTTACGCTGAAAGATTTCGTGCAGCGAATTCGTGATTCCATTCTGGAAGAGAGTAAAGAAGAACTGGCGGCGACATTACCTGAAACCAGTGATGTGGTCCGCCTGATGACGATTCACCAGTCAAAAGGGCTAGAATTCCCCGTGGTGATTCTGGCTGACATGGATCGTAAGCCTGCACCGGGAGGAACCGCTCCCTTCCTGCACCCGGAATGGGGAGGCTTGCTCAGCCTGCCCGCCGAACGGGGAACGACTCCCGACAATTTTGCTTTTAAAATGCACCGGGGACTGGAACAGCGGGCCGACGAAGAAGAGACCGTGCGTCTGCTCTATGTCGCCGTAACCCGGGCGGCAGATTACCTGATTCTGTCTGCAGGCTTACCGTATGATCGCAAAATTGAATCACCCTGGATGAAGCTGCTGGCCCGGCATTTTGATCTCACCACAGGCGCCCCCGCGATCGATCCCTATCTGGGTAAACTGACGCTGGGTGATGTTGCCCCCGACCAGATTCCTGCGATTCGTGTTCATCACGAGATGCCTCAGCCGCTCACGCGACCAGAGAAGAAACAGCGAGAATTGAAACCCAGTCAGTTCGTCGCCGCGCTGGAACAGGGGGCTCCCGAACCATTTCCGGAATCTTATGGCCTGATTGCTCCACGACCGGGGGCGCTGTCGCATGTGAGTGTTTCGCAACTGGAAGTAATTGACGCCGAACTGCAACACCTGCTGGAACCGGAAGTGGACCAGGTACCGTTAAACGAGGTGCTGTCGGCGGAGGAGGCGACACAACTGGGAACAATCACACACGCGGTCATCGAGCGGCTGGAACCGGAGAAGCCCGAACAGGCACCGCGGATCGTCGCTGCCGTCCTCGCAGAACAGCCACCTCAGATACGTGAGAAACTGCAACCACTGGTAGAACGCCAGATATCCGCCTGGTATGCCTCGGAGTTGTGTCAGACTCTGAAACAGACGCGGGTCCATTATCGGGAACTCGATTTTCTGTTGCACTGGCCCCCCGGAGCCGAGGCGGACAACGATCAGGCGGTGACAGTCACAGGCAGCATTGACGCGCTCGTTCAAACCGAGTCGGGGGACTGGATGCTGTTTGACTATAAAACCGGTTCCCGAATGGCACGAATGAGCGCAGAACAGCTGATCGCAGAGTATGAATTCCAATTAGGAGTCTATACACTGGCCGTAGAACAGCTACTGGGGGCCAGACCCGCTTCTATTGGTCTGGCAGTCGTTCAGGACTCCGTGCGGTATATCGAATGTGATCTGGACGCGGGCCGGCTGGAGCAGATCTCCCGCCGGTTGACACAAGCTGTTTCCAGTTTGCTTCAACCTTCAGCAGCGGCAGAAAGTCGTTAACCAGTTCCATGTCCAGCGAGTCCCACTCTGAGCTTGAATGTTTCAGGCAATTACAGCAGTCCCCGGAAATCTTTGAACTGATCGCCTCCCACTCCGGGACCGAATTTCAGTTACAAAAACAACTGCGCGAACAGTATCCCGAAGATGTTGTGCGTGCTGCTTTGACCCTGGCAGAACTGCGTGAGCGCGGGCGGGCCAAGTTCTCTCGCGCGGATCAGATGTGGTTCGACAGAAAGAGCCTGGAACAGGCCACGCCTGAAGCGGTTTCGAATTACAAAGCAGCGCGGTTTTCCGGTTCTGTCTATGATTTCTGTTGTGGAATGGGCGGGGATCTGGTCGCCCTGGCGCAACATGCCCGGGTAACGGGGGTTGATCTGGAACCGGTTCTGTGCCAGTTTGCCCGCTGGAACAGTGAAGTTTATGAGGTAGCGGACCAGGTGACTGTGATCAATCAGCCTCTGGAAGAGGTGAAAGATCGGGAGGGACTGCTGCATATTGATCCGGATCGTAGACCCCACTCCGGCGGGAAAGTGATTCGCATTGAAGATTATCGACCCGATCTGGAAACATTGCAGGGACTGATCCAGGAATTTGCCGGCGGGGCCATCAAACTCAGCCCGGCCAGTAATTTTGCGGGAAAATTTCCCGGGAGCGAGACCGAACTGATCAGCCTGAATGGGGAGTGTAAAGAAGCAACCGTCTGGTTCGGCAGCCTGGCAGGAGAATCGGAATTTCGAGCGACCGCGATTTCAAAATCGGGTGAAGTCGCCAGTATCGCCGGGCATCCGATGGATGCGTTTTGCAGCGTCACTCCACCGGGGGGATATCTGTATGATCCCGATCCGGCAGTCGTCCGCTCCGGGCTCCTGGATGTGGCAGCGGCGGAATGTGATTTGAACCGTCTTGATGCGGAAGAAGAATATCTCACATCTTCCGAACCGGTAGACTCTCCCTATTTCAGACGCTTCCGGATTCTGGATGAACTGTCGAATCAGGATCGTGACCTGAAAAAGTATTTTCGCTCGGCCGACTTTGGCCAGCTGGAAATCAAATGCCGTCGAATTCCGGTTCCCATCGAAGCACTTCGTCGCAAGCTGTCACTTAAAGGCAAGGCGGCAGGCGTTCTGGTGATTGCCCGCCTGGATGGCAAATCTCGGGCTCTGGTCTGCGAACGAGAGTAGGTGCAAACAGGCTTCTGAGCGTGTGACGCGCATAAAAAACGAGAGCCGGTGAAAGGCTCTCGTTGTATTCTGATTGCGTCGTTATTCAGATTACTGTGCCTGACGGAACTGGAACCGGTCCATCGGCAGCAACTGCTGCGGCGCAGAAGGGGCATTGTTGAACACGAACGAGAAGGCGTAGCAGATCACCATCCCGGAGGACATTTCTGCAACATACAGTCCGCCATCGGCGAACTGGGCACGTCCCTGGGCGGGTAAATTCACATCACCGGAAACAATCACGTAATGTGGTTTTGCTGTCGGATCGACGTTGAAGTCAGCGGCCAGATTCCGGAAGTAAGCGTGGGTGAACTTTCCAGAGCGAGAGTTCAACACTGCTCCCTGCAGACGTCCGGTGAGGAAGTCGAGGACGAATACACCTTCCGCGTTACCGTTGCGTGTGGGGACTGTTGTAATTGCAAAGCGATCCCCATCCCGGTCAGTCGCGACGGCCATAGCTGGCTCATGCGGCCAGAAATAGGACATGCACAGGCCACAGATAACTCCAACCGTCAGCCACAGAAAGCGACGTTCCCCGTATTGTTTCTTAACCACAATTGCCTCCCCATGTGTGTTTGAACTCGGGATTCTGGTGCAGCCCGACGCACGAGTCCCTCATTAAATGCAAAAACAGGTACCAGATTATTCGGCGTACCGACTGTTCTGGTCTGAACTAAATACAGTTATCTCAAATTGTATCCAAGAGTCCCGCATTCTGCCAGACATGATTGCTGTGAAAGCTGAGATGGAAACGGGATGTAAATTTACGGGGTCTGGCTTGAAAATACGCCCTGAAAATCACTTTGGTTGTAATTCCGAACCGTCAAAAGTATGCTGCTTTGTACGTAGCTGGTCACTTCGACTGGTGGGATTCAACATTTCGCAGCTCAACTCTAACTCGTCTTATTGCACGGGTCTGGAATGAATCAACAAGGGGAGGAATGCTTCAATGGAAACAATGAACGGTCAACTCAATCGTAAATTACGAATGGCACTTGTTGGCGGGGGCCAGGGTTCGTTTATCGGCCGTGTGCATTCCATTGCTGCCTGTCTGGATAACCGGGCCGAACTGGTAGCGGGGGCCTTGTCTTCCAATCCGGAGAAAGCGAAAGCATCGGCACCTGCTTATGACATTCCTCCCGAACGGGCTTACGGCTCAATTGAAGAACTGATTGAGAAAGAGTCCGCTTTGCCCGAAGATCAGCGGATCGATTTCATCAGTATCGCCACCCCGAACTTTACACATTTCCCCATCGCTAAGGCAGCTGTGGAGGCGGGGTTCAATGTGATCTGCGATAAACCAATGACCTTTGACCTGGCCCAGGCAGAAGAACTGAAAGGCCTGGTTGAAAAGTCGGGCGTGGTTTTTGCCGTCAGCCATAATTACACCGGATACCCGCTGGTCCGGATGGCTCGGGAAATGATCCTGAACGGAGAATTTGGTGAAATTCAGGCAGTTCGTTCGAATTATATTCAGGGCTGGTTGCGGAAACGTATTGAGCAAGAAGATCAGAAACAGGCTGCCTGGCGTACCGACCCTTCAAAATCCGGAGCTGCTGGGGCCTTTGGTGATATCGCCACTCATGCCTATAACCTGGGACGCTACATGACCGGACTTTTGCCGGCTGAGATCTCCTGTAACCTGAAGATTTTCGCCCCCGGTCGTCAGCTGGATGATTACGGTCATGCTGTGATCCGGTTCCAGAACGGAGCTCTGGGAACTGTTACCGCCAGCCAGATTTCGCATGGTCGCGAAAACGATCTGTTCATCGAAATCGACGGCACCAAAGGCGCTCTGTCCTGGAGACAGGAAGAGCCTAACCAGATGATCGTCCGTCGTAACGGTCAGCCACACGCGATTTACACCCGTGATCCCAATGCTCCATTCATGAACGAAAGCGGAGCTGCTGCCTGCCGTCTGCCGGCAGGGCACCCGGAAGCTTTCTTCGAAGCATTTGCCAACATCTATCGCTCTGCTTTTGACGCCATGATCAGTCGGATTACGGGCGAATCCTTCGAACCGAAAAATACGATCTATCCCAACGTTTATGATGGGGTGGAAGGAATGTTCTTTATTGAGCAGTCTGTAGCCAGCAGCAAGGAAAACGGGGCCTGGCTACCGTTCAACTGCGATTGCGCTCGCAGCTAAGCCCGACAAAATAATCGGGATGAAAACCACTGAATCAGGTATTTCCGGACCAGCCAGAGGATCCCTTCTGAGCCTCTGGTCATGGTCCGTGTGTTGTTGATCGCGCTGCTGAGCGGTCTTAAAAATCTGAACGTGGTCTGGTGAGTCATTGTAACGTGAAATAGGGAAATTGGTGTTTCATGAAGAGCCTGCCACTGCATTATCAGATTCTGATTGCATTAATCCTTGGGACCGTATTGGGGTTTCTATTCAATCCCGGGGAAGAACCACTGGTCGGTCTCACACTGACTGTCAGTCCGCAGGATGGCGGCTATAAGGTGGTGCAGCAGCAAGCGGAACAGGCTCCACAAACGCTGGAATTTCCCGACGAGGAAGCGTTATTGAAACGCTACCCGGAGCTCAGAAAACAGTTTGTGGCAGGCGATCTCGAAAAGCCCAAGACATTTGAAGTCAAAGGACGCATGATTCATATCGTCGACTCCGCACATGAAGTCCATCTGACTTATACCCGTACCGTCGATAAAAAAGTTACGGTCACCACCTATTCTGCAGCGAACGGAGAGGAACTGGTCGCGAAGTATCCACAGTGGAAGACGGAATTCGAACTCTTCGGGAATACAATCAGTCAAAAAGTGATGGCGATTTCCAAATGGGTTGGCGATCTGTTTTTACGTCTATTGAAGATGGTGACCATTCCTCTGATTGTGACTTCCCTGATCACCGGAATCGCCAGCCTGGGGAATGCCACCCGGTTTGGTGCCATGTTTTCCAAAACGCTGTTATATTATCTCTCCACCAGTCTGCTGGCAATTTTTACCGGGATTTTTGTGGTGAATCTGATACGCCCCGGAATTGGCGCTGAATTGCCTGGTGGCAGTGGCTCGTTGTCTTCAGGGCAGGAGTCGATCAGTTCTATCTTTATCGATATGGTCGATCGGCTGATTCCCACCAACATTATCCACTCTTTGGGGGAAGGGGAATTCCTTTCGATCATTTCATTCAGCATCCTGTCCGGGATCTTCATCATTCTGGTCGGAGGGAAACATGCGAAAGTGCTGACTGATATTTTTCAGGCCGGCTTTGAAGTCATGATGCGGATGACCATGTTTATTATCAGTCTGGCTCCGATTGGTGTGCTGGCTTTCATGATTTATGCCGTATCTTCTCAGGGGATTGAAATCTTCAAGACTCTCAGCTGGTATATGGTTGCAGTACTGTTAGCTCTATTGATACATGCGGCTGTTATCTTGCCTTGTCTCCTGAAATTTATTGCACGGCGTTCTCCCCTGGAATTTGCCCGGGCAATGGGCCCGGCGTTGATGACCGCCTTCTCGACAGCCTCCTCAAATGGAACACTGCCACTGACGATCAGCTGTGTTGAGGAAAATGCGGGAGTCTCGAATGAGGTCAGCTCGTTCGTGCTGCCTCTGGGTGCGACGATTAATATGGATGGAACGGCGCTCTATGAAGCGGTTGCAGTCCTCTTTATCGCACAGGCTTACTCGGGCGAAGTGTTACCTGTCCAGCAGCAAATCCTGGTGGCGATTACCGCGTTACTGGCAAGTATCGGGGCTGCCGGTATTCCCCACGCTGGCCTGGTGATGATGGCGATTGTACTGCAGGCGGTGGGACTTCCACTGGAAGCGCAAGGCGTGATTATCGCTGTCGACCGCGTACTGGACATGTGTCGTACTTCGGTTAACGTCTGGAGTGACTCCTGCGGATGTGCGATCATCGAACGCTACCGCTAACAGGAAATTGCTCGACTCAAGTTCAATCGAACGTGGGGATTTCCTGATTCTGAAGTGAATTCAGCGTGCTTAACCGCTGTAACCGTTACAGTCAGACAGGCGTCAAGGCCAGGAGGGAATAGCGGCCGATACAAGACGAAGGAGCATTCCGTGCTCGAACGACTCATCTCAGTTTCGTCGTCTTGGATCAGGTGTAATGGAACAGGTACTCACCGCGCAACCTCTGGATTGGATACATGGTCTCTGTGACCAGTTTACGGAGATCACCGGCTGGCCGTTGCATTTTACGCCCGCCAAGCCGGGAGAACGCAAATCTCTGGAAGCGGAACTCTGTCAGAACGCGAAATACTGCTGGTACGAATCGATTGAAGACGGCAAGCGGACCCTGGGATACCTTTACCTGACGCTGCCTTCTGAGACTGCCAATGATCACATGTTTGTGACGGCAATCAAGCTGGCTGAATTGGTAGGCGGATTAATCTCCAAGATTGAAACCATGGGCTCCTCGCTTGAGCTGAAGAATCGCGAAGTCACTACGCTGATGGATGTCGGCCTCTCGGTTACCCGCCAGGAGGGACTGCAGGACGCGCTTCAGAAACTGCTGGAAGCAGCTCTGCAACTGACTGGATTTCGGGCTGCGGGCTTTTTCCTGTTGAATTCGGAATCGAATCAACTCTCGCTCCGCGTCCAGTATTGTCTGCATACATTTGAGATTCCCTTTCATCGCCGGAAACTGAAAGAATCCCCCCCTGATCTGGAAGCGTTCGCACACGATGCCCTGATTGTGAATCGGCACGAGAATCCGGAACTGGCCGACTGGTTGCCTGAGGGATGCCTGACGGGCGTCTGTGTGTCGGTGCAGTCGGAAACGGGCCCCTTTGGAACTCTATGGGCCTTCGATCGACGGGCCCGACATCTCAATGAACGCGATGTCCATATTCTGAAATCTATTGGCGCCCAGGTCAGTACCATTCTGGAACGGGCTGTATTACTCAAAGAAAGTCAGAATCAGCTGCGACTCAAGAAAGAGTTGAAGGTGATTTCAGAATCGTTTCCTGTCGAACTGGCTCTGGAACGTGACTGGGATCGCGAGTTCCAGGCAGCAGTTCAGTCGATCAGTCATCACGAAGTCGGGGGCGATCTCTGTGAATTCATTCCCCTCTCTCCGCATGTGACCTGTTTCGCGCTGGGAGACGCTTCGGGAGACAGTATCCCGGCTGCGGTGGTCATGGCATCCGTTCGTGGTGCTTTACGCACATTGACAGAAGGGCCAATTGAACAGGCCCGAGATACGAAGCATGTCATCAGCCGCATTAACACAGCGCTGTATCATACTTCGCTGCCACATCAGTTCATGAGTATGCTATACGGCGTGATCGATACCCGGGCCCGGACGTTTACTTACACCAACGCGGGACATCCGGCGCCCTTCTGGGTTCACAAAGGGAAGATCACCACTCTGACCTCTCACGGAATGCTACTGGGAGTCACGGAATCAAACGATTACGACTATTCCGTCATTCCGATCTGCAAGAATGACATCATTGTCGGTTTCAGCGATGGAATCAGCGAAGCTATGAGCAGCGAACGGAAAATGTTCCGCTCTGATGGCATCATGAAGGTCCTGGAAAATCACATTGAAGATACCGCAGACGAAGTGATGCGTGGGATCTGGTCCAAGTTGCAGCAACACCTCGAAGGGGGGAATGATGGTGACGACCGTACCCTGATGGTTGTCAAGTTCGCCCCCAATCCGGAGTGATCTTCAGACTTCCTGATTCAGCGTTGATCAGCCGACAATGCGAAAGGGAGGACGCTCAGAATCAGGCTCCGCTTGCATAGTGTTCTCTTCGGGCCAGTCCTCCGGCGCAATCGCAGCCAGCTCGATGCTCGACTCGATTTCCCGAGAGGCCTGACTGTCACTGACCATTGCTGGACTGCCATTGGCTTTGGGACTGGCTACAGGTTGCTTCATCCAGCGATTCAGCCTCAATAATTGTGACCGTGGAACCGTCAGTGGATAATGTGAGCAGCGGTAACTGTGTCGTACGCTGTTCTGCCACATGCTGGCTGCAGACGGACCCAATAAACTCAGGTTCACGGCAGGTTCACCATCCCGGATTGACTGCTGAATCATATTTGAGATGAGAGTCGTGACCGTTTCCGGATTGGTATCAGGAGCACGACCGATGGCCAGGTAATCGGTACCAGCAGCGTGTTGCAGGCCGTAGGCAAATGCGACGACACGATGATTGACGAACAAGGCATCGATGCGGGCCATTCCGGAGCGTGACGCAGGGCCATGGATATCCCGCAGGAAGTCCAGCTTTTGTTTGAGAGTATGAGCGCCTCCGGCGATCAGTGTCTGATTCCCATGTCGGAAATCCATCTGCTCAAACTGAGACCAGAGATCCCAGCGCGGATTCCAGCCAGGAGCCAGTGGATCTTCCAACCGTGAGCGGTAAAAGGAAACGTGTCCGTCTCGCGCCGTGATTTCCTCTGACTGTTGAATGTGTTCTCTGGCTTCAGGGGATCGACTGGCCAGATACTCGATCCAACTGGTATCACTGGTGTCGACCAGAGACAAACGACGCCAGGGAGCCGAACTGCCCTGGTAACCGACCGACTTTAAGGCGTTGGCTGTCCGCCGATGGTCGTGGCCCTCCTGGTCAACATAACGCAGGTCGATCAGGTCCCAGTCACGTCGAGTCGAGCGGATGTGTCTGATCGCTGAGACCATTGTCGCCGCCGAGTTACCACCGATCTGTCCATAGAAAGTCCCCCAGTTGTCCAGTGGGTAGGTCAGAACGCGCACGGTGCCCAGCGGTGTTGCCACCGGTTTGACTACCAGTGGCACGATACCGATGATTTTATTTCTCAGTGTGACGAACAGAACACGTAATTTGAGCCCTTTTCCGAAGTGTGCCCAGTAGTGTTCCAGCCATTCCGGAGAATGAGCGAAGGTCGCTCCCCTGGTTTTACCAAGCAGATCGTGCCACGCCAGACGAAAGTGATCCAGGCGTTCGATGTCGTTGATTTCAGCAACGGTGATCATGGCAGCTCCCATACTGGTAAAGGATGTCTCGATTTCCGGTTCTCTAACTCTGCAGTAGTAAGAGAATCGCAAGATCCATGCCAGTGACCTGCTGAAGGCCCAATCACCGATAATCGGTTCGCGCAGACTTTGAAACTGGAGAGTAGTCTACGTCTAAACCCTTAGCGAGAGGTTCTTTGTAGAAAGTGTCTCTCGTTGAATATCGAAATCACTGGAATCCAGCTGCCAGAGCAGAGGCTTTACTGCTGATGTCATAAATCAACAAATCGGCGGAGATGTTGATTTATGTCAACAGATTGTGAGAATCAGCTGCTCAGTTTTTTGAGAGCTGCTGCGGCTGCTTTTTTGACGCGTGGATCCTGATCCTTGGATGCGGCTTCCAGAGCCTGTTTGATTTCCGGGGTTTTGATCCCGTATTCACCCAGACTGATTGCCGCTTCGAGACGGGCATCCGGATTCGGATGATCGGTTACGACTTTGGCCATCACGGGAGCTGCTTTCTCAGCCCGTTGGGGAGTCGGATCAATTTTCGTCAATGCCCAGAGGGTGACAGCATTCTCCATATTGTTATTGCTGGATTTGAGTGTTTTCTCCAGCTGAGGAACTTCCGCTTTGGCTACTTTCCCGAAACGGGCCATCGCATAAGTTGCGACCAGACGAAGATCGACATTGCCCGAATTGAGATAGGGGGCAATTGCAGAGATCGCAGGTGCGGCAGCGGGGCCAATTTCGGCCAGGGCTGTGATCAGTTCCTGAATGACGCGTGGATTCTCTTCTTCTTTCAGCGCCGCTGTCAGAGCAGGAATCGCAGATTTCGCTTCAGGTCCCATCAGGGAAATCGCATTAGCGGCTTCTCGGCGGACCAGGGGACGCTCATCTGTGAGTGCTTTGGTCAGACCGGGGAGTGCTGTTTTAATCGTTTCCGGGTCATGGGGGTTATTGCGGACCAGCGCCCAGGCACAGACAAGCTGTAACCGTTCGTCATCAGATGACTCAGCTGCGAGTTTCTTGATCTCGGGGATAGCTGCTTTGCTGCCCATTTTGGAGAGGGCGAAGACAGCGGCATTCCGGGTGCGATCCTGGGCTGATTTGAGGATTTCCAGCAGTTGAGGTTCTGCCTTTTTCGCAGCAGGTCCCATTTCTCCCAGACTGGTAATCGCGGACATTTTTACTTCAGGATCGGTAGAATCTAACAGTTTGATCAGTTCCGGAATGGAAGCCCCGGCACCAGTACCGATTTCGCCCAATACATGAACTGCCAGTAATTTTAAAGGGGAATCGTCCTGAAGCATTTTATTCAATGCGGGAACAGATGCATCACCGATGGCTGCCAGAGCAGAGGCACTCGTGAGTGTCAGGGAGACGGGACCTGCCTGCATCGCAGAAGCCAGTTCGGGGACGGCAGAGGCTGCATCCGGTCCAATGGCACCCAGAGCAGTGGCAGCGTCCAGTTTGACATTGAGTTCAGGATCTGACAGCAGTTTAGTTAATGCAGGGACAGCCGATTTGGCTTCAGGACCAAAGTCTCCCAGCGAGATAGCGGCATTCGCTCGTACGATCTCAGATTTATTTGTGAGGACCTCTGTTAATGCGGGGACAACTTTCTCAGGTTGCGAGCGGATATTTCCCAAGGCGTGTGCGGCTCGCCAGACCAGGTTGGGATCATCTACTTTTTCCAGAATTTTGATCAGGGTCGGAATTGCTGATTCGCCACCAGCCCCCATCTGGGCCAGTACATCACAGATCTGCTGGCATTCCTGATTGTGGTTTGCTTCGTGTTCGTGTTTCAGTGTTGTCAGCAATGGTTTGACTGCGGGGGCACCAATCTGTGCCAGTGCCAGTGCTGCATCATTGCGGACTTCGTTGATCGAAATATTCAAGCCTTCCAGCAGGATGGGGATGACCTGATTCAAGGTTTCCTGATTTTCGGGATCGATTTTCGCAGCAGCCCAGGCGGCGGAAATCTTCAGGTAAGAATTGTTACTCTCCAGTAGAGGCATGATCTGCTTCAGAGCGGGTTTGGCCCCGGGACCAATCTGGCGGAGGGCCTGCAAAGTGTTGTACTTAAGAATGACAGAATAACCACGCAGAACTTTGGCCAGTTCAGGAACGGCAGCTGAGGCATCAGGCCCGATTTTTCCCAGGGCGGTGATGGCTTCACTGCGGGCGGCTACAGAACCCTCTTTAACGACAGAAATCAGCGCTGGTACCGCAGCTTTCGCACTCGGCCCCAATTCGCCCAACTGGTGTGCTGCCAGTGCCTGAGCGTCCTCATTATTGCTTTTCAGTTCCTGGACCAGTTTGTTGACGTCCATGCTGGCTGAAAGTAGTAGGGGAGTCGCGAGCAGACAGATCGCCAAAGTGAGTCCTGCAGTAAGTAACTGACGCATGAGCATGGTTCCTGGAGCTGATCGTTGCGAGTACCAGTGGTCTGTGGATAAGAAAGAATTCATCTTACCTTCAGATGAAAGACTGGCGAAAAAGATTCGAGAACATTATGCTATAATTGATATCATGATCCGAGTTTAAAAATCAAGTATTTCCACTCGGATTCATCAGGAAATCACACAAGCCGTCTGCTGCGAATCAGATTTCGGGCAGTCACGTGAACTACACTCAAATTCCGCTCTGAGGTCGAACATGAAAACAGTCACTTTGAAAATGAGCATGTTGTTACTGGGAATCATAACACTGTTTTCTGCTGGTCATTTCCTGAAGGCAGGTCCCTGGTATAGAAACAGCAATATTTACTACTGGCCCGGCAGCTACAGCCCGGCGATTTACAGTCCCTGGTATGGCGGATACTACACCGGCAACTGGGGTTCTCCGGTGGATGCACTCGGTTCCCGTTATCAGGGAATGGCCGATCTGGTCCGTGCTCGAGGACAGGCCCAGGTGGATCACACCAAGGCGCTGGTGAATTACCAGGACGCTCAGAGCAAGTATATCGAAAACCAGAAGAAACTTGCTGATACCTACGTTTCAGTTCAAAAGGCGCAGCGTGCTTATAACCAGCAACGGGCCGCGGAACAGAAAGAACGGGAAGCGCAACAGGAAGCCGCCCGTCAGAAACGGGTAGCAGAGAACGAGAAGCGTCGCGAGACCGGAACTCCCGTGTATTACGAGCCTGGCTTCACGCAAACTGACACGACACTGAGTGCCAGTCAGTTGAATCCCGCGACCGGGGAAATTGCCTGGCCTGAAGCGTTGATGGGAGAAGAGTACAAAGATTCTCGCGATAAAATGCAGGAGCTCTTCAAACTGCGTGATTCGACCGGTGCCACTTCGGAAATCTCACAGGAGATTTATGACGAAGCACAGGTCATGAAGAATCAGCTGCGGGGACAGATCCGGGACATGGTACCCAACGATTATCTGTCAGCACGGCGTTTCATCGAAGGTCTGGCCAACATGGGCCAGAAAACCGTCAACAGCTGATATAGAACATCCCGAATGGCCCTCACGTTTACGCTTAAACAGTCACGCCCGGTCTCTCTCGAAGTAAACTCGGTGAGTCATGAATCAGTGAGTGGTCAGTCACTGAGCCAGATCTGTGCGCTACCGGTGCTGTCAGGCAATCGCCAGGCTACCGTGGGGGAATTCTTTGATGTCCAGCAGAGTGATGCGGAACCGGATCTATTAGTCTTTACCGGTGATTGTGCGCGCCTGAAATACATTGGTGCCGGTCTCTCGCGAGGTCGCATCCGTGTGGAAGGCAGTGCCGGCATGCATCTGGGGGCGGAGATGACAGGCGGTGAAATTCTCGTTGAAGGAGATGTCGCCGATTGTGCCGCGACCGAGATGCAGGGAGGAACACTCTGCATTCAAGGTAATGCCGGCGACCTTCTCGGGGCCGCCTATCCCGGCAGTAAACGCGGGATGCGGGGAGGCACCATCACGATCAATGGCCATGTTGGTAATGAAGCCGGGCATCGGATGCGTCGTGGCACGATTGTCATCGGGGGTAATGCCGGCGATGCGACCGGGTTTGATATGATTGCCGGTTCCATTTTTACTTTTGGCAAAATGGGGGCGCTGGCCGGAGCCGGAATGCGAAGAGGGACACTCGGGCTGCTGGGAGAAGCGGGAGAGCCGGATCTGCTACCCACATTCCGCTACTCATGCCTTTATCGGCCGACATGGCTCTCGTTTTTTCTGCGTAATTTGGCGCAAACTGGTTTTCCGGTTCCGGAGAACTATTTCAGCAGTGAATATCGGCGCTACTGCGGCGATTTTCTGACCTTGGGGAAGGGAGAAATTCTGGTTCGCCAGTAAAGGACTTTCCCTGTTTCGGAAGCTGCGTACCTGTCTGTCATGTCTGATCAATTTAATATCGCCGATCGTCTTCGCCAGTCTGCTCAAGCCTGGCCGCACCAGAAAGCGGTGGTCTTTCCCGCGGGTAAGGACCGGCAGGGGCGATACACTTACAGCAGTCTGACCTTTCAGCAACTGGATCAGGAAAGTGATCGCCTGGCGCGGGGACTGATTGAGTTGGGAGTGAAACCGGGAACCCGGATGGCCCTGATGGTGCGACCCAGCCTGGAGTTTATCGCACTCACTTTTGCGCTGTTTAAGGCGGGAGCGGTGATCATTCTGATCGATCCGGGAATGGGACGAAAAAATATTATTCGCTGTCTGGCCGAAGTGGAACCCGAAGGTTTTGTTGCGATTCCGCTGGCACAGTTGTTTCGCAAGATCAAGCGGCGGGACTTTCCCAAAGCTCGCTTGAACGTGACGGTCGGCAAACCGGTTCTGACTTCGGGGATCGACTATGACTGGTTACTGGGCAAAGAATGGACGCCATTTGAAATCATTCAACGCGACCGTACCGACCCGGCGGCGATTATCTTCACCAGCGGAAGCACGGGTCCCCCAAAAGGGGTCGCCTATGAGCATGGCATGTTCTGGTCTCAGGTAGATTTGTTGCGCGATTATTACCAGATCCAGCCGGGTGAAGTCGATCTGCCGGGATTCCCGCTGTTTGCACTTTTCAACTCGGCTATGGGGGTGACTACCGTTGTGCCCGATATGGATCCGACGAAGCCGGCCCTGGTTGATCCGGAGAAAATTATCCGTCAGATGAATGATCAGGGGGTGACGCAGGCCTTTGGTTCTCCCGCGATGTGGAATCGGATTGGCCGGTACTGTGAAGAGCATGACATTAAACTGCCTTCTCTAAAACGTGTGCTCTCTGCTGGGGCACCGGTTCCCGTTCATGTGATTAAGCGGATGCGTCAGACGTTGAACTGTGAGGAAGCAGACATCAATACTCCCTATGGAGCGACAGAATCGCTGCCGGTTGCTTCCATCTGCGGGCGTGAGGTACTGGAAGAAACCTCAAAGCAGACGGCGACAGGAGCCGGGACCTGTGTGGGAATTCCGTTTCCCGGAGTGCAGGTTAAAATCATCCGGATTCATAACGAACCCCTCGAGTCGATTGAGCAGGCGGAAGAACTTCCAGTCGGGGAGATCGGAGAAATCATCGTGCAAGGGCCGATGGCCACGCGTGAATATTTCCTGCGTCCCGAAGCGACGCGTCTGGCAAAAATTCCAGATGGAGCACAGTTCTGGCACCGCATGGGGGATGTGGGTTACCGGGATGAATATGGAAAGCTCTGGTTCTGTGGCCGGAAAGCACATATGGTTGAAACAGCTGAGGGGCCGATGTTTACCATTTGTTGTGAGGCGATCTTCAATCAGCATCCGCGGATTTACCGCAGTGCTCTAGTGGGCGTTGGTGGGAAACCACAGCAACGTCCGGTGATTATCGTAGAGCCGGAGCAGGGGGACTTTCCTCAAAGTCAGACAGCGCGCAAACAACTGACAGAGGAACTGCTCGAACTGGGGCAGGCGAATGCACTCACCCAGTCAATTGAAACGGTCCTGTTTCATAAATCGTTGCCCGTTGATATCAGACATAATGTGAAAATCTTTCGTGAAAAGCTGGCTCCCTGGGCCGAAAGGCAGGTTACATGAAAGTCCTCGTGACCGGGGGAGGCGGCTTCCTGGGGCTATACATCGTCGAACAGCTGGTCGAGGCAGGGGAGACGGTCCGCGTTTTTTGTCGTGGAGAGTATCCTCGTCTCAAGGAGTTGAATGTAGAAAGCATCCAAGGGGATATTCGCGACGCTGCTGCAGTAGAGCGAGCCTGTACGGGCATTGAGACGGTCTATCATACGGCAGCCGTCTCCGGCATCTGGGGGCCGTGGGATTATTTCTATGGCATTAACACTCAGGGCACGTTGAATGTTCTGGAAGCCTGTCAGTCACAGGGAGTGACGCGTCTGATTTATACGAGTTCCCCGAGTGTGGTCTATGACGGCTCCGCGCATGAAAATGCCAGTGAGAAACTCCCCTACAGCCAGAACTTTCTCTGTCATTATCCGCACACCAAGATGCTGGCTGAGCAGGCTGTCCTGGCGGCCAATGGGACGCGTGGTCTGGCCACCATTGCTTTGAGACCGCATCTGATCTGGGGCCCGCGTGATAATCATCTGATTCCCCGACTGATTCAGCGAGCGAAATCCGGTCGCTTAAGGCAGGTGGGAACGGGCGAGAACCTGATCTCAATGAGCTATGTAGAAAACGCGGCAGCGGCCCATCTGCAGGCCGCCGCACGTCTGTATTGCGATTCTCCCGTTGGTGGACAGGCCTATTTCATCAATGAACCAGAACCGGTGGTGATGTGGACCTGGATCAATCAACTGCTGGCTTTGGCAGGACTGCCGCCTGTGGAAAAGCGGATTTCGGTCAAGGCTGCCAAGCGGATCGGCAGCGTATTGGAATTTTTGTACCGTACGTTACACCTTCCCGGTGAACCGCCGATGACCCGCTTTCTCGCCTCTCAACTAAGCAGTTCTCACTACTATGATATCAGTCGTGCCCGACTTGACTTCGGATATGCACCTCTGGTCAGTTTTGATGAAGCGATGCAGCGGATGGAACCGGAACTGAAGCGTCTGGCTGCTCGATAGGCCTCTGAACTCCTTTTCTTCTCAGAAAACCGGACCTGCAGGTGAGAATCACTCTTGGTGAAAGCGCAGCATGATATTAAACTTACGACGCGCCTCTTCCTTAGGTTGTCTGATTTGAACTGGCTGAGATGGGCAGACTGTGTTTGCTGTGATTTGAGTTCTCAAAATGGAGATGAAAATGGAGTCGTTTGATCTGTCGGAGCATGGAATCAATGTAGATTGGGTCATGCGGAACCCTGATCCTTCGATGTTGTACGAAGAGGCGATTCGCTATGAGCCGGGAACATCCATTTCCGACACGGGAGCGCTGATTGCCTACTCCGGTGAGAAGACAGGTCGTTCTCCCAAAGACAAACGGGTCGTCAAACACAAGAATTCCCAGGAAGATATCTGGTGGGGTGATGTGAATTACCCACTGGATCAGCATGCCTTCTACTGTAATCGCGAGCGGGCGACCGACTATCTGAATATCTGCCCGCATCTCTACGTAATCGATGCCTTTGCCGGCTGGGATCCGGAATACCAGATCAAGGTCCGCGTGATTTGCTCACGTCCCTATCATGCACTATTCATGCATAACATGCTGATTCGTCCGACCGATGAGCAGTTGAAGGATTTCGGAAAACCGGACTACGTGATTTACAATGCAGGTACATTCCCTGCAAATCGATTCACCACGGGGATGACATCCAAAACCAGTGTCGATTTAAGTATTGAGGATGGTGAGATCGTCATTCTGGGGACCGAGTATGCCGGCGAAATGAAAAAAGGCATCTTCACGGTCATGAACTACCTGATGCCCAAACGGGGCATTCTCTCTATGCACTGCTCGGCGACAGCCGATCGACAGACGGGGCGATCCTCGGTGCTCTTCGGTTTGTCGGGAACGGGGAAAACAACGCTTTCAGCCGATCCCAAGCGGTATCTGATTGGAGACGATGAACACTGCTGGACCGATAACGGCATCTTCAATATTGAGGGAGGCTGTTACGCAAAGGCCATCTATCTGTCCCGCGAGAATGAACCGGAAATCTTCCAGGCACTGCGCTATGGGGCGGTGCTGGAGAATGTGGTTTATGACGAGTCGCATCACCACGTGGACTTCAATGATACGAGTTTTACGCAAAATACCCGCGGGGCGTATCCGATCGAATACATGCCCAGTGCGAAAATCCCCTGTGTGGCAGATCATCCTACCGATGTGATTTTCCTGACCTGTGATGCGTTCGGCGTACTGCCTCCTGTAAGTAAGCTGACCCCGGAGCAGGCGATGTACCACTTTATCAGCGGTTACACTGCGAAAGTGGCCGGCACCGAAATGGGAGTCAACGAACCAGAGGCGACCTTCTCTCCCTGTTTTGGTGGGCCGTTCCTGGTCTGGCATCCCGGTAAATATGCGGATCTGCTGGCGGAGAAAATCCGGAAGTACAATGCCAACGTCTGGCTGGTCAACACCGGCTGGAACGGCGGTGCCTATGGTGTCGGTAATCGAATCAGTCTGCAGCACACGCGTGCGATCATTGATGCGATCCATTCCGGAACACTGAATCACGCTCCGACCGAAGTCGATCCAATCTTCGGAACCGCGACCGTGACCAAATGCCCTGATGTGGATTCCAAAATGCTCGTGCCTCATAACTCCTGGGCGGATCAGATTGCCTACAAGGAGACCGCGAAAAAACTGGCGCACGCATTCAATCAGAACTTTATGAAGTATTCTTCCGGAGTTTCTGAAGCCGTGCTGGCTGCGGCACCACAGGTTTAAACCCCATTCATCTTTCTACTCTGCAGAGTTGATCGACCTGCTTTAACAGAGTGGGAATTCGGTACGGACCGTGCATGGTCTGAATTTTGTGTTGCGCTTCCGTCAGTGGAATTCCCAGTGCGGTGATAAACAGTGGATTCTGGCTGTTGCCGCGCAGGATTTCCGTCTCCGCGGGAGTCTGATTAAAGCGGGATTTGGCAACGCCAATGGTGGGGATTTCTTCCCTCAGTTCCTGATAGAGATACATCCCAAGTCCGGGACGCTGATTTGCTCCCAGTGTGACGAAACCATCGATGACGATGGTTTCCAGTTCGGGTTTCACGTCTGCGATTAAAGCGAGCAGGCAAGGGAGTTCGCGTTTATAGAATTGTCCCGGTTCATACTCCGCGACCTTGGGGATCGATTTGAGGAGCGTTTCGGTTATCTGGTCTGATTCCCAGTCGTCGAACAGAAGTCCTGCGACTGTGGCTGAATCGTCTGGATGGTAATAAACGTCTAAAGCGAGATTCACGGAAAACTCTTTCCGGATTGAGACTGACTCTCTTACAATGCGATGGTTGGATCGAAGCCTATCATACCTGTCGCGAATCATATTTCCAGACAGGAGTCACGGTCAGGGAGAACACCGCAAATCATGTGGAAGCTTCAACAAGAGTCGCTGTCAGAGCCCGGGATGCTGAGTTTCCAGATTGTGGATGATTCACAGGTTGTTGGTTTTGCGGACGTACTGGAACTGTGGCAGGAGGACACGGAATTCAGACTCTGGTTCACCGAGATGCTGGCAGCGCTACCTTTCACAGCTTTCCGCTGGGAGACGCCTCCAGTCACAGCCTCAACCCTGAGTCGCCCTTTTGAGTTTGTGGTGCTTGACAGTCCCGTGCTGGATCGTCGAGTGGACCGTGGTGCGTTTGCCGAGCATTTCTCAATCGTTCCGCATAAAGCTGTTGTGAGTTTTTCGAATCTGGGCCGCGATGCGATCTTGGTTGTTCCCTGTCCAGTTTCAGCCGAGCTTGATTACTGTCATCTGGCGGATTTTGTTCGTCGAGCCCCCCAGGCACAGGTGCTGGAATTCTGGAAAACGATCGGCAGTGTCGTGCAGGAGCGAGTCAGTGAACAACCTGTCTGGTTGAGTACTGCAGGAGCAGGCGTGGCCTGGCTCCACGTCCGTCTGGATGATCGCCCCAAGTATTACCGGTATCAAGCGTATCGAACACTTCCGACATCAGAGTCGAAATAATTTCGAATGTTTTTCGTTCCAGTGTTGGGACAACTTCACTCAAAGTTATTTCTCGGTCTTTTGCCTGGATATTTTAATGAGGTCCATTAGATTTCGTCGCACATCTTCGAGAGTACCCACCACAACGAAGACCTGGTACGAATAGGAACCTGCTACCACTCCCTGGGGATCGTGGACACGAAACACACAGTTCCATTTTACCACTTTCTGTGGGGCAAATCGAAAGCGACCATAGCCGGCGTGTTCAAAGCCGGGAGCCGGCTGATCAGGAGAGAAGACGCCCATAGCGTATTGCTGATCTTTGGTGCTCAGGATGACGGGGAATCTCTGCTCGCCCGGTCCATCGTCCAGGGGGTTGAGCGTTCCTGTTTTTGGATCGAGTTTCCAGAATGACTCGAACTCGGCAGGCATGTAACCGGTAAGGGCTTCAAACTGAGCGTAATGATGTTGCTCTTCTGCAGGGATTGTAAACGTCACCCGGTAGTCGAGCACCTGATCAAGGTGCTGATAGCCGATGCGAACCTGTTTCGTCAGTCGATGATTAGAAAGTACCTTCTCGTTGAGTGCGGGTCTGCCTGATGACTTTTGCCCGGGGGCCAGCCAGTACGCCATCTGAGTCGTTGTTGTGAGTTGATTTCCCTGAGCCTGGATGCGAAGCAGTCTGCTGGAAGAGGAGGGACCTGCACCATCTGAGCGAGAGCCAGCTTCGGTTGGATTAAAACACTCAGCCCAGAATTCACCCGGTCTGGCGCAGTCAAAGCTGGCGGCAGACTGTAGTTGTCTACCATGATCGAAACTGTCAATGAATTCTTTCCCATTCCAAGTCAGAGAATGAATGGCCCCGGCTAACCGATTGGTCGTTGTAATGACGATCTCCGAATCACCTGCTTTATGGCGGATGACTGCGTTACCATTCAGTTCCTCAGCCTGTGTGTTATCAGCAAACAACAGGCTCGCCATCATGATTAACAGAGAGCTGATCTGGTAATGAGGGTAGTACGATAAGGGGAGCATGCAGGAAGTTCCTTCAAAGTCGATGTCTTCGGTTTGAGTAATCATTGAGTTTAGAGTGAGTTTGAAAGCACGCACTCAAGTTCCAGACGGGGCTCGTTTGAATATGTTTTACTGATCATAGTCTTACGAACCTCTGGGGGAAACTGGTGTCTTCTCAGATCAGCCCTTATCGCTGATGAAATGGAACCGTTTTGCACTCTGCTGGATTGGTAAACCTGTACTGGTAAAGAGTCCTCTATTGAATTGCTATGAAGAACAAATCCGGTTTGTCCGAAAAGCGGTTTCCTTCTTACAGGCTGCCGGAGAGTTGTTTCAAGATTCGGCGTTAATGGATGACTTCCAGCGATGGTCGGGCATTATTCCAGACGATGAACGTGAGCGAGATTATTTATCGATCGTTGCTGCCACATTGGAAAACCCCGTTTCAGCATGGCATGCGGAATTCCTCTCTAAGATATATAAACAAGCCAAAAAGCAGGATGTGGAGCGAGAGGTCTTCGCAGAAATTCAGAAGGCTTCATTGATCACCGTCAGGTATGAAATATTCACGGTGTCTGGGTATCATCGCATTACACTGCCTTGGAAAGTTTATGAATGGCCTGATGGATTTATCAGCCTGGATGATCAGGACCTGCTCGAATGTGATCAGACTTATTGTTGTGAGATGTGTGATGGTGAACGGGAAGCGGATCCTCGCGAGAGTCATGTTCCAGGATATTATACCGGCTGGATGATCAAGCACTGTTTTGTCGCCCTGGCCAGTATCGACAGGCAGTCCTTTTTGAAACTGGATCGGTTTCAGGAGTTCAGCCCTGATGAATTAACGCGAGTTGCACTCTGTGCAACTCTGAGGCCTTGGGAAATGTAGCTTTCAATGATGCTGATTAATTTGGGGGTGAATCTTGTGACTGACTTTCCTGTTTGCTGGAAAGTCGTCTGCGAAGTCGTTTCCAGAGGATCAGTTCGATGAAGAGCTGCAGATTGATGATCAGGAAGATTGTCAGTCCAATCAGTGCCGGTATATTCCAGTCCTCCAGGACCAGATATAGAATGGCTGTGAAACTGGCTGCAGTCAGGACGACAGAAAAAAGCGTCAGTGCGGTAATACTCCGTTCTGATCTCTGTTGAATCCCTTTCGCCAGCAGGAAGTAGAGCAGGCCCGTGATGAGATGCAGTACCGCGACAATCAGAATCGTAGGGTGCATTACGAGGCTGACTACAAAGAGAACTGTGCCAAAAAACAGACAGTAACCGCCCGTAAAGCGGCTGAGTCTCGAAATGTTTGTGATGTACTGTTTTTCGGTGGCAGGGCTCAGATTCATTTGATCAATCTACTGTTTATGGTCGAAGCACGGGTGTTTTCCTCGAAGGGGATCAGAATGATTTTAGTCCAACAGACGGCAGGAGCTCTGCGTGTTTGAGTTTAAAAGGGGCCCTCTGAGTTACGCTTCAAACCCCGGGGGAATGTGGTCTCTCGACTGAAAACGTTCTCCGTCAGGATTGTTTTCATCGACCACCCAGGGATCACCATGATTGTGATACCCGCACTGCTCCCAGTAGCCCGGTTGATCTTCCGCGATGAAATCAATCCGTTTGAGCCACTTGGCACTTTTCCAGGCGTAGAGCAGGGGGACGATCAGCCGCAGTGGACCTCCATGATCTGGATCGAGGGGTGTGCCATCGTGCGTGTCACAGAGCAGTACATCTTCAGACTGGAAGTCGGCCAGGGGAAGGTTGGTCGTCCAGTCGCCATCATAACCGGTGGCGATGACATAGCGGGCCGTCGGTTGTACGCCTGCTCGTTGCATGATCTCACGCGCCGAGACCCCCTCCCAGAGATTTCCCAGACGGGACCAGCGAGTGACACAGTGGAAGTCCGCAAAGACTCGGGTGCGCGGTAACTGTTGATATTCTTCCCAACTGTACGATAGAGGCGTGTCGACCAGGCCTCCAATCTCAATTCGCCAGGTGTCGAGATTTATGGCGGGCACGCTGGTGGCGTGCAGGACCGGCCATTTGCGTGTTCGACTTTGACCGGCGGGGATTCGTTCAGTCCGATGTGTATCTGTACTGACGATAATGTCCAAATCAGGAGCTGGGGGCAGCGGTGGCGGACCAGCCTGGTATTTTTCTTCATCGGGACTGTTCTGCATGTGCAGTCTCCACAGGGGGTTAGGTGTCGTTATGCACTTGGTCTTGCTCTGTGAACTATACGAAATTCGTTGATTTTAGCCAGACGTAGATATTACAAATCCCCCAGACTTGGCACATTGGTTGCAATTCTGTATGACCAATCCTTTCTTTTATTCGAAGTAAACCGCTGGTCAGAAGGCGAGACCGCCATTGACCATATTTTTCAAAATAAATAAACTTCGGAAAGAGAAGAACTTACAAAAATTAAATGTCTTCTGGACCGTCGACGGTAGGAGACCTCGCTCTATTTACGTCGGGCGGGGTGATAATGGGCTCCCTGCCAGTATGACAGTGAGCCCTGACTGCCCGGAAGCAGCAATCGTCTAAATTTTAGAGAATTCGAGTTCGGGTTACATAATGGAATTCCTTGACAAACTGGGTGAGTGGCTGACAACAGTTACGGCATGGTTAGAGCGGTTTCTGACAGGATTGTTTGGCTCTTCTAATGAGCGACAGATCCGCAAACTGGGCTTCGTGCGTGACAAAGACGGCAAAGATGAAATCACTCCCGGTTCCATGCTGGCAGAAATAGACAGCTTCGAACCGGAGCTGATGAAACTGACCGATGAGGAACTGAAACAAACCGCCGACAGATTAAGAGCAAGGCTGGCTGCGGGTGAAACGCTGGACGATATTCTGACCTATGCCTTCGCTGCGGTGCGTGAATCGGCCCGTCGGAATTTGAATATGCGTCACTATCCGGTGCAGATGATTGGTGGTTATTTCCTGCACAAAGGGACGATTGCGGAAATGGTCACCGGAGAAGGTAAGACGCTGGTTTCCTCCCTGCCTGCATTCCTCAACGCACTTTCCGGCAAAGTGCATATCGTCACCGTGAACGATTACCTGGCACTCCGTGATATGGAGTGGATGGGACCAATTCATATCGCTCTGGGACTGACCGTTGGTGCGATTCAGTCGAGGATGGGACCCGAGGAGCGGCAGAAGCACTATGCCTGCGACATCACCTACGGGACGAATAACGAATTTGGTTTCGATTATCTGCGCGACAACATGAAGCCGGTCAAAGAGCTGCAAGTGCAGGGGCCGCTCAATTTTGCTGTCGTGGACGAAATCGATAACATTCTGATCGACGAAGCCCGTACGCCTCTGATTATTTCAGGTCCCGCCCAGGATGATGTTACCAAGTATTCACGGGCAAATTCCGTTGCGTTGAAACTGAAGGTCGGTGAAGACTTTGAAGTCAAAGAAAAAGAACATACCTGTCACCTGACCGACGCTGGTGTGAAACATGCCGAGGAACTGGCAGGTGTAGAAAGCTTCTATACAGCAGGTAATATGGAGTGGCCGCACCTGATCGACAATTCACTCAAGGCACATCATCTCTACAAACGTGATGTGAATTATGTAGTGCAGCAGGGCGAAGTCATCATCGTGGACGATAACACCGGGCGTCTGATGCCTGGTCGTCAATGGGGCGATGGTCTGCATCAGGCAGTCGAAGCCAAAGAAGGGGTTAAAATCAAGGAAGAGTCACAGACTCTGGCCACAATTACCCTGCAGAACTTCTTCAAGCTGTATGACAAGCTGGCCGGGATGACCGGTACTGCGATGACCGAAGCAGAAGAGTTCTGGAAAATCTATAAGCTGGATGTGGTCACGATCCCAACGAACCGTCCGATGCAGAGAATTAACCATCCGGATGTGATCTACCAGACGGAAAAAGAAAAATGGAATGCGATCGCTGATGAAGTTCGCGAGGTCCATGCGACAGGGCGACCAATCCTGGTCGGTACTGTGTCTATTGAGCAGTCTGAAATTGTCAGCCATCGTTTGAGTAAATACGGTATCCCCCACAATGTGCTTAACGCCAAGAATCATGAGCGTGAAGCAGAAATCATTGCACAAGCTGGTCGAAAAGGTGCCGTGACGATTGCCACCAACATGGCCGGTCGTGGTACTGACATCATCCTGGGGGGAAGTGCCGAGCATCTCGCCTGGGAAGAACTGAGCCAGAAATACGACTCCCGAATTGAGATCCCTAAGGCAGAATGGGACTCCAAGGTCAAGGAAATCGAAAAACGGGAAGGGATGGATGTCGAAGGCGAAGAAGTGATGCAACTGGGCGGATTACATGTGATCGGCTCTGAGCGACATGATTCCCGACGTATCGATCTCCAGCTCCGCGGTCGTTCCGGACGTCAGGGGGACCCGGGTTCCAGCCGGTTCTTCCTCTCACTGGAAGACAAACTGATGCGTGTGTTTGCCGGTGAATGGGTGAAAAACATTCTGGCACGTCTGGGCATGGAAGAGGGTGAGGCCATCGAAAGCGGGATGGTTTCCAAGCGAATCGAAGGCGCCCAGAAAAAAGTAGAAGAACGGCATTTTGAGCAACGAAAACACCTGCTCGAATACGACGAAGTGATGGACGAACAACGTAAGAACGTCTATGGCTATCGTCAGCGGATTCTGGATGGGTGTAACTGCCGTGAGCTGATTATTGAAATGATCCAGCGGCAGGTTGATGAAGAAACTGATCGGCTGCTCGACAGCAGTTATCGCTGGGATACGATTGCAGCCTGGTCAACTCAGGAAGCCCATATCGAGGTGGACGCCTCCGACGTCAGGGATATGACCTACGACCAGCTGGTCAGCTTCCTCAAAGACGAAGCTGCCTCACAGGCTGATGACCTGATCGCCGAACAGATCAGTGAAAATCTACCGGAAGAATATGAAGATGACTGGAACTGGCAGGCACTCACGAAATGGGCGAATGCTCATTATGGTCTGAATCTGAATGATCGTGAGCTGAAGAAAATCGGTCGCGATGGGCTGCATCAGTTCCTTTACGATCATGCCTTGAAGGCAATCGAACGAATCGATTTTACTCCGCTGGAAAACTTTCTGGATGAAGACTGGGGGATTCGTTCCCTGTCAGGGTACCTGAATTATCAGTTCGGCCTGGAAGTCGATCCCCAGGAGTTTAAAAATCTGAGTGTTACGGAATCGAAAACGAAGATTCTGGAGAAAGTGAAAGAGCTTTACCACGAAAAAGAAGTGACCTTCCCGGTCACCGTGGGCATGTACAACTTCCTGGGGAATCAGCAACCCGGGAACGAAGCCAACAGCCGCGTGGGACTGGTGAAATGGGCCAATTCCCGTTTCCATTCCGATCTGGATCTGGAAGCACTGAAGGGGAAGCAGGTCAGCGAAATCCAGAAGATTCTCTCCGCTGAAAGCGAAAAGGTCTTCGTCAATGGAGAGGCTTCTACCCGGATTGAGAAATATCTTTCCGAAGCCTATTCGGAAGACCTGCAGGTCATGGGAACACCAGCCGAACATAAGGAATCCACTCTTCAGGAACTCGCTACCTGGGCACAAAAAGAGCTGGAACTGGATGTGACTACAGAAGAGTTGGAGCCACTCTCCACAGATGAAGTCCGGACTCGTCTGTACCAGGCGTACAACAAGCGTTATCGGCCTGAATTAAGCCAGGCTGAGCGTTCTTTGATCCTGGAAGTTCTGGATACATCCTGGAAAGATCACCTGTATTACATGGACCATCTGCGGTCCGGGATTGGACTGGTGGGGTATGCTCAGAAAGATCCCAAGGTCGAATATCGACGCGAAGGGATGAAGGCCTTTGACGCAATGTGGGGACGCATTGGGCAGCAGGTCACATCTGCGATTTTCCGTCTGGAAAAGCAGAGTCCTGATTTCGTTGGGTCCTTGTGGCAGGTCACTTCAACGGTACATGAAGAGGTGACCGACGATTTTGAATATGATGATCCGACAGGCGAGCAGGATAATGCTCCCGAACCGGAACAGCGTTCGATTGAGCCCATTGTAAACGATCAGCCCAAAGTCGGTCGAAATGATCCCTGCCCCTGTGGGAGTGGGAAAAAATATAAGAAGTGTTGCGGCCAGGCCTGATCGGCTCCGGTTTCCAGCCTGTTAATTTCGTAAGGGGAATGGACTCCCGTGCGTTTGGTTTCGTATCTGTTGAACCTGGTTTACGGTCTGCTGCTGATCGCAGTCTCTCCCGTGTTGGCCTACCGTGCTCTGGTATTGAAGAAATATCGCTCAGGCTGGAGCCAGAAGTTTCTCGGTAAGCTACACGAACGTGAAGGGGATCGTCCCTGTTTCTGGTTCCATGCGGTCAGTGTAGGCGAAGTGCTGCAGCTTCCACCACTGCTGACAATTCTGCGTGAACAACATCCGGAACTGGAATTCGTGATCACGACGACTACCCACACTGGGTATGCGGTGGCCCGGGAAAAGTTTCCCGGCCATACGGTATGCTATTTCCCGCTGGACTTCTCCTGGTCCGTAAAACGAGCCCTGCAGCGGATCCGTCCCTCGGCGGTTATCCTGGTTGAAATGGAACTCTGGCCGAACTTTGTACTGGCAGCAGACCGGATGAGGATTCCTGTATCCATCATCAATGGTCGCTTGAGTGAAAAGAGTTTCCGCGGATACTGGCGGTTGCGAGCTCTGATTGGTCCTCTACTGAATCGTCTGGAACTCATGGCTGTTCAGACTGATGCGTATGCAGAGCGGTTTTCGCGGCTGGCCGGAAAGTCTGAGCAGATTCAGGTGACTGGCTCCATCAAATTTGACGGAATTGAAGTAGAGCGAGGTAATCCGCTGACCCGGGAATTACGAGATACTTTTCAGTTGAAGAAGAGAGACATGGTGCTGATCGCGGGCAGTACTCAGGATCCGGAGGAGCGAATTGCGCTGGATGTCTACCTGGAACTCCGTCGGCAGTATCCGGATCTGCGTCTGATCCTCGTGCCGCGGCATCAGGAACGTTTTGAGGAAGTGGCAGCGCTGGTCAGAAGTTACGGCTTGCCTTTGATTTGTCGAAGTCAGCAGTCTGACGAAGATCAGGGTCGATTCATCCCCTTTTCGACTTCGGAAAGACCCCCGATCTGTCTGTTGGATACACTGGGAGAGTTAAAAGCCTGTTGGGGACTGGCCGATTTCGCTTTTGTGGGAGGCAGCCTGACGAAGCGAGGAGGGCAGAATATGATTGAGCCTGCCGGATACGGTGCGGCCTTGTTATTCGGTCCCAATACATGGAATTTTAAGGATATCGTTGCTGCTCTGCTGCAGCATGAGGCGGCAACGGTGGTTCGGAATCAGGCGGAACTCGAAGGACAGCTTACGAACTGGTTGAGGAATCCTGAGGCTGCCCGGGAGCAGGGGAGCAGAGCGCAGGAGTTCGTCCTGAGTCAGCGGGGGGCCACACTGCGGACAGCCGAACTGTTAATGCGGTCACTGAATGAAGCAGCACAGTCTGCCGAAAAGGCTGCTTGATTCAGAGGTTGCAGACGAACTGTCCGGCATAGAAAAATCAGGGAATTCTTTTAAGAAACCTTGCGTAAATCACAGAGCGGGAGTCAAGAAACGCTTGTTGAGTTCTCTGCAAATTTCTACAATTATGCACTGTCTCAGAAATACGGTAGCGTCCGCTGTCTGCGTACGCTGACATGGGACGAAATCTCTTACAGTGGCTCGAGAGATGCTTTGATCAGCCTCAGAGAGCTTGATCCATTTCCTGACCAGGTACAATGCAATTTAAGGGTGGAGTGACGCATGGCTAAATTTTCGTTCACAAGTGAATCTGTCAGTATGGGACATCCTGACAAAGTCTCAGACCAGGTATCCGATGGCATTCTGGATGCACTGCTTGCTGAAGATCCTTACTCACGCGTTGCTTGTGAAACTCTGTGTACCACAGACTTCGTTCTGCTTGCCGGTGAAATTACCAGCAACGCCAACGTCGATTACGAGAAAATTGCCCGCGATGTCATTCGCGATATCGGTTACACCAGCGAAGACATCGGCTTCAACGCAGATACCTGCGAAGTACTGGTTAAATTGCATCAGCAAAGTGCAGATATTGCCCAGGGCGTCGACGCCGAAGGGGCTGGTGACCAGGGGCTGATGTTCGGTTATGCCTGCAATCAGACGGAAGAGTACATGCCGGTACCGATTGCTCTGTCGCACCGCATTCTGAATAAACTGACTGAAATCCGTCAGAACGGTGAAGTGAACTGGCTGCTGCCGGACAGCAAAAGCCAGGTCACTGTCGAATACGAAGACGGCAAACCTGTCGGTGTTTCCGCGGTTGTAGTTTCAACCCAGCACACTGATGAGGTCACTCAGGCTGAAATTCGCGAATTTATCATCGAGAAAGTCATCAAGGATGTCATTCCTGCCGACTTTTTGAATGATGAAACCAAGTATCACATTAATCCGACCGGACGGTTTGTGATCGGCGGACCTCACGGTGACGCTGGTTTGACTGGTCGTAAGATTATTGTCGATACCTATGGTGGCTGGGGCCGTCATGGCGGCGGTGCTTTCAGTGGTAAAGACTCAACCAAAGTAGACCGCTCCGCAGCATACATGGCCCGTTACATTGCCAAGAACATCGTTGCCTCAGGTCTGGCTACGGAGTGTGAAGTTCAGCTTTCCTACGCGATTGGTGTAGTCGAGCCGACCAGCGTGTATGTGGACACCAAGGGAACTTCCGTGATTCCAGAAGAGAAAATTTCTGAACTGGTTCGTGAGCTCTTCCCGCTGAATCCGCAGGGGATCATCGAACACCTGCAGCTGCGTCGTCCCATTTTCAGAAAGACTACCTGGGGCGGACATTTTGGTCGGAACGATCCCGATTTTACCTGGGAAGCTACCGACAAAGCTGCTGAACTGAGAGACGCTGCTGGCCTGGGAAATGAAGTTCCCGAGCCTCAATTTGCCATTTCCTGATTTTCAGCGGATCATTGTTTTTCTGAAATCAGCAACGCCGAGCCTTATGGAGAACGCTCGTCATGAATATTTCAAATCCGAGTATAACTCAGATCAGGGAACGATCCACAGGGGGGAAGTCATCTCAACAGAGGTGGCTTTTCCCTTTTTTGTTTCTCGGTGGGAATCTGCTGATTGCCGTCGGGCTGGTGGTGCTGCGCATCACCGGCTGGTTACAGATCGAAGCGAGTTTTGTGCCTTTGCTGGTCACAGGCGGCCTGCTTTCCGCGTCTGTTGCCCTGGTGTTATTCAGTCTGCATCGGAAACGACTCATTCTTCAGCTTGAGGATCGCAAGCACTTACTCACGCTGGCCCTGGTCTTACCTGTGTTGATCGGGATGCTGGCGATGCATCCGTCTGCGGGACTGTCGTTGCCCGGCATTTATTTCTTTTCACTGACCTATTTCATGGCTTTTGCCGGCGTTCTGGAGTGGCTCAATCGAGAAGCGGTTCATTGGCAGGAGTCTGATCTACTTCCATTTCCAGATGAAGAGTCACCTGTTGCAGATGTCGCTTTGCTGGAAAGCCCAGTGATGGAATCTGCAGGGGATAACGAAGCGTTGTTTGCAGCATTGCTGGAGCGGAGAGAGAGTGCAGGTGACCTCTCTGAAACGCGTTTAGATGATGAAAACTGTTCCCAGTGGATGAATCGTTCAATTGATACAGCAGGTGGGGAAACGGTTGAGGGAGGGATGCAGGTCCGTTTTGCGAGAAATCAGCGGTTGCAGGTGGTGCATGTGAGCCTGAATCCTCCTCTGGAAGGGGTATTATCGATCAGCTGTGAGGTGGAAAACGCAACAGGGACGCGAACCCGGGTTCTGGAAAAGCGAGCGTACGGGGTGAGTATTGAAGTCAAACGTGCCTCAGATCTGGATGAGGAGTTTGAGAGCCTGCTGCACTATCAGATCACCGGTTGTACCGCCAGTGAAGATGTGGCCTGATTTCTGCCGAATTCCCCAGGTGCTGTCATGGCCAGCAGATACGTTCATCCGGCCAGAGAAATAAGAGCAAAATGTGGTAAAATAGGGGTTTATATTTATTTTCAGGGCACAGAATTTTGCCTATATTATAGCTTAGCTGGATTTTTCTAAATTTCGCTAGTTTCCAATTTTATGAATCGCTATACTTTGCGGTCAACGGTCAGCGATTGTGGTCTGCTATGTTGCTGACTATGAAGTGAGACAGGAGTTGTTGCCTGGCTTGCACCCAATCATGACAACTCATTGGTTACTTTGGCGTAAGCGTTTTGGTAATCAGTTAGTGCATCTGCATTTGTCTCAGAATCTTGTTTTGAATAGATTCTGTTCTAAATGGAAATTGTGCTGCATCACGACAGGACGCGTGTTGAATGGAGTTCGAACTCTGCCCGCGTTGCGAGTTTGAAAGAGACTGAATAAGGATGTCAGGAACATGCACAAGATGTCTTTAAAAGTTCAAACAAAAAATCAGGTAAACTCAAACGATCTGGAATCAGTTCTAGACGCGTCCGGGTTATTAGACCAGCAAATAAATCTGGCACCTGAGAATAAAAAAATAGAGAGCAAGCGTGGTCGCCAGGTGATTAGTCAACGAACTAATTCATTGTTGGGGGTCCAGATTGTTTCCAGTGGTTCTTACGTACCCGACAATGTGGTAACGAATCAGGACCTGCAGAAACGGTATGGTTTTGACCCGGAATGGATTGAACAGCGAACGGGAATTCTGGAGCGTCGACATGCTCCTGAGGGAATTGCAACCAGCGATCTCTGCTATGAAGCGGCACAAAAGGCAATTCGTGCTGCCCGCGTGAACCCGGAAGACATCGACCTGTTGATCGTGGGAACGTTCACTCCCGATTTTCAGTGTCCCTCCGTAGCCTGCCTGGTACAGGACCGTCTCGGACTGGATGCACCTGCCCTTGATCTGCAGGCTGCCTGTGCTGGATTCATGTATGCACTGGTGACCGCAGCTCAGTACGTCGCGACCGGTAACAGCAAACTGGCTCTGGTCATCGGTGGTGACTGTAACAGCCGGATTGTCAATCCGGAAGACCGCAGGGTCGCTCCTCTGTTCGGTGATGGTGCTGGAGCTGTGCTCCTGGCCAAAGGTGATCCGCATCAGGGATTGACCTGTTATCAGACCGGATCAGATGGCAGTGGCTGTTCGCTTCTGGATCGTCCCGCTGGGGGAACCCGTAATCCGGCTACCGCGGAAGATATTCAAGAAGGGCGGCATTTCCTGAATATGGACGGCCGCAGCGTCTTTAAGTGGGCTGTTCGTACTGTCGCTGATTCCATCGATCTGATGCTGACCAAAACCGGTATGAGCGTGCACGATGTTGATCTGTTTTTAATGCATCAGGCCAACATCCGCATTATTGATTCCGCCTGCGATCAGCTGGGGATTCCCCGTGAAAAGGTCTACAATAACCTTGATCGCTATGGTAACACCTCCGGCGGTTCAATTCCCATCGTTCTGGATGAAGCCTTCAATGCTGGCCGCATTAACCGGGGAGATACAATCCTCCTGAGCGGCTTTGGTGCCGGTCTGGCCTGGGGAACTGGTCTGTTCCGCTGGTAACCCAGACCTTAAGTCCGCTCAATTTTGCCCGCTGGCTTAATCAGCGTCACGCTGTGTTCCGGAATCCTTATTCTGACGGTGTCTGGTTTTCGTCAGTGGGAGACTCTTCGGGTTCCACAGGACGTTCGATGATGGGTTCGCCTGATTTCGCGACGCCAGCCAGTGGAAGCTCGTCTGTCTGTTCCTGGTCTTCATCTGCCACATAGACGTGATCCAGCGGCGTTCCATCGTCACACTTGCGGAGCAGGAAGTAGACGATGGTACTGCCAGACCAGAAGAAGCTGATAACGAAGCCTGAGAACAGCAGATTCAGGATAGAGCCCCAGCCAATGGATATCGTTGCAGCCAGAGTCGGCTGCTCCTGCTGAAAGAGTTTTTGTGCATGTTCGCTGCCCATGCCCCAGCTGACTCCCCAGAAAGCCAGGTACGACATCACCTGCAACAGAACCGCAGCAAAAAACAGACAGACAGCCCCGTAACAAAGCACAACGACTGTCAGCCAGAGAAAATACCAGATCCGGCCAAACAAGTAGCTGAAGATCCGGCTCAGGCCATCGAAACCATCGCTGTCTTCCACGCTGATGGTAGTCATCATCAGCGGCCAGCCCGCCAGTGTCACCAGCAGGATGAGGGTCAGCACAAAGGCAAACAGGAAGGCAAGTCCCCAGAGGAGGCTTACGATCACTCCGCCGGCACCGGGGATGTTGCCAAACAGGCCGATCAGCAGGCAAAGCACCCAGAAAAAGCCCATTCCAGCGAAGGGGAGCAGGGGGGCGCTAACCAGTGACAAAATTCGTTTCAGTGAAAATCCCAACGCGGCCCGACAGCCAATATGGTCCTCCTGGGCAAACTGGATCGCTGCAATGCGGGTAATCGCGCCTCCAAAAACGGCCCAGACAATGACGGCCCATAAGAGCTGAGTCGTCGCATAGGCCAGGGCACTCCAACTGGCGCCTGTTTCAAACAGCGTCAGCACCGGTCTGGTAAAGAACCCCATGGGTTCCAGCAGAGTCGCAGGGGATAAGAGTTCTCCCGAGGGAGAAGTCGATAGTCCACTCAATCGCTCAGGGGTCAGAGATTCGGATACCACGCCAGCTGAAGGAGGCGGAAACTGGATTGTGTGTTGAACCGCAACGACACCTGCTGACGCGGGCGCCTCTGGTGCGAATGGAAGTTTATTGAACAGGTAGTTTCCCAGCGAAAGCATCAGCAGGCCGGCGACTGCGAGCAGGATCTTCTGGAAATCAACCGCCAGTCGGAAGGTGCGAAACAGATGCAGCCAGGGAAACAGGATTTTATAGGGTATCGGTTGCGTGAGTGGCGATGTTTTTTGATTCATCTTCATTAGAATGACGATCCACAGGAGATGAGGCAGATGTTGATCTGGTTGCAGAGAGCAGATTGAGAACGGACGCTCTCGGCCCGACTGTTCAATTGAGGCGTATTATAGACAGTCAGGCAGAAATGATGCTATGTCAGACTGCGATCTAACGCATTTCTCAGACAGATTTTACCGTTTGGCCGTTCAGTTTCGGTTCAGCAACGGGCTCTGTGGCTGGCCGCGCGGTTTGTTTCGCGTCCGGAGTGCAGGACTGGTAAATCAGCGGGATGGCCAGCAGGGTAATTAGAGTGCCTGCGAGCAAGCCTCCGACAACGACTCGTGCCATCGGGGCCTGCAGTTCGCCTCCCTCACCCCAGCCCAGTGAAATCGGGATCATGGCCAGCACGGTGGTCAGTGTGGTCATGAGAATGGGCCGGAAGCGGCGTGTCGCTGCCTGCAGAATCAGCTCAGATGTCGGTTTTTCAGGATGCCGGCGTTTCAACTGGTTGATGTAATCCACCAGGACGATCGCATTATTGACGACGATCCCCGAGAGAACGACGATGCCGATGAAGGATTGCACATTCAGAGTCGTTTCTGTGAAAACAAAAACCCAGATGACACCGATCATACCCAGTGGGACAGCGAACAGAATATAAAATGGATCACGGAGCGATTCGTACTGCGAAGCCATGATCATGTACATCAGAATAATCGCCAGGACGAATCCCTGTTGCAGGGCACTGAAGCTTTTCTGTTGCTCTTCCCAGTCCCCGGCGACGCTGACTGAGAAACCAGATGGGATCTGAATCGCGTTCAGATTATCTTCCAGTTCCGGGACGATGCTGCCCAGGTCCCGTCCTTCGACATCAGCAAAAATTCGCAACACCCGCTGCTGGTTGTGCCGTTCAATCACAACTGGTGCATCATCAGATTCAAATTTAAGAAGATTTTTGAGTGGGATTGTGCGACCGTCGGCCGTCGTGACGCCGACCTGCTGGACGTCGCCGATCTGGTTGCGGTCTTCCTCTCGGAGTCGTACCATGACGGGGAATTCGTCCCCTTCTTCACGGTAGAGCGTGGCTTCCGTTCCGCGGATGGTGGTTTCCAGGGTCTGGGCGATGTCCTGCACGCTGATTTTCAACAGGCCTGCTTTTTCACGGTCAATCGAAGCAGTCAATTCGGGACGCTGATCTGAAATTTCTGCTTCGACATTGATCAATCCGGGAGTCGACTTCATGACGCCGACAACCTGCTCCACAATCTGTTGAGCTAGTTGCATATTGTGACCGGCAACCTGTACGACCAGGTCACCACCCCCTCTACGACCAATCATGCGCATGACCATCATTTCGGTTTGCGCTTTGACCTGCACTTTCATGCCGGGGATTGGACCGATGGCATCGTCGAGGGCTTTGCGGATTTCCTCAATTCCTCGTTTTCGCTCTGTTCTCGGAGAGAGTTTGATGCGGAGCGTGGTACGGTTCCAGCGGTCTGCGTCATCAGCGCTATCGCCGATAAAGGATGCGATGGCAAGCGCTTCCGGGACGGATTCGATGGTTGCCTGTTCGAGAATCCGGGTCTGTTGATCGAGTTTTTTCAGCTGGATTCCTGCCGCCATCGAGGAATAGACATTGATGGCTGCTTCATCCGTTTTGGGAAGAAACTCGGTTTTAATCCGCGGGATCAGGCCGAGTGTGGTTGTAAAGCAGAGCAGCAGTAGAAAACCGATCAGAACTACATGTTTCAGGCTGAATTTTAATATCCGCTCATAGATCCGCTCCAGTAAGAGAAGCATGCGATGGTTCAGATTGTGGAACCCGTCTATCAGTGCAAACCAGGGGCGGGTCCAGCGGGAATGGGTTTTCGGGGTCTGATCAGGAATCCAGTAGGCGCTCATGACAGGAGTCAGAGTCAGGCTGGCAAACAGAGAGCAGATCAGCGAGAAACCGACAACCCATGCCAGTTGATGCAACAGAATCCCGGTGGTCCCCTGGATGAAGATCAAGGGCAGGAAGATGATCAGTGTGGTCATTGTGCTGGCGATAATCGCCCCCGAGACTTCCTCGGTACCTTCGATGGCGGCGGTTTTGGCATCCAGACCGTCTTCCCGTTTGCGGAAAATGCTTTCCAGCACCACGATGGAATTATCGACCAGCATGCCTACTCCGAGAGCCAGACCACCGAACGAAATAATATTCAGTGTGAAGCCCTGGAAGTAGATCAGAATGAAGGTGGCCAGAACCGAGAGGGGCATACAGACCCCAATCACCAGCATGCTGCGGAAACTGCGCAGGAAGAGAATCAGGACTATGAAGGCCAGTCCCATACCATACAAGGCAGCCTGCTGGATGTTGGCGATTGACTGCCGGATGTATTCCGAGTTGTCGACCCGAATGCTCAGTTGTACGTCGGGCATCGATTTGTTGACGCGTTCGAGCTGTTTCTGCACCAGATCACTGACGCTGATTGTATTGGCGCCTGATTGCTTATAAACGTAGAGCAGGATCCCCGGTTTGCCGTTCATGCGGGTGAGCTCGGTTCGCTCTTTTTCGCCATCAACGACATTGGCGATATCCCGGACATGCACTGTTGCGCCGGATTGTTCGCGGACAACCGTATTTTCGATTTGCTCCAGGCTGGTGAATTCACCCTGGCTGCGGATGAGTAAATTCAGGTTACCTTCTTCGTAGTTTCCCGCTGGTTGATTAATGTTTTCCTGCTTCAGGGCATTGACGACTTCATTCACACCCATGTTGAGTGATTCGAGCTTGCTGCGATCCAGGTCAATCTGGATCTCGCGTTCAATACCACCCCGCATCCGTAGTCGGGCCACACCTTCCAGCTGCTCGAACTGGGGAATGATCTGATTTTCGGTCAGTTGCGACAGGGTAATGGGGTCGAGTTCACTGTTCAGGCCCAGGTAAATAATCGGCCGGTCAGCGACGTCGAAATGTCGGATATAAGGATCCTCTGCCCCTTCCGGCAGTGAGTTGCGGAGCTTATTCAACGCGTCGCGCACTTCGTTGATTGCCAGGGTCAGATCGGTGCCCCACTGGAACTGCAGTCGAACCGTGCTGCTGCCTTCCATGCTGCTGCTGAGGATATTTTCAATTCCAGAAACCGAGCTCAGGGTCTGCTCGATCGGTCGGGTGATCAGCGTTTCCGCTTCGTTGGGCCCCGCACCTTCATAGATGGTAATTACGCTGATGCTGGGATTCTGAATGTCCGGCATCAGGTCGACCGCCAGCTGCGACAACGAAACACACCCCAACATGACCAGCACAAGCGAGGCCATCAGGGTTGAGATCGGTCGGTGAACTGCCAGTCGAGTCAGGGACATATCGATGCTTTTCCGGGTAGATCAGTTAAAAGCAGGAGGTCCTTCTCACATGCTGGCTGATAGTAGGCTTACAGGTTCGTTTTCTCGGGCAGGGCGGGAGGAGCCTGAAGAATCTGATCCATGGGGACTTCCACAGGTGTCACCGTCTGTCCTTCATCTACCAGGCGGTTTCCCAGAGTGATCACCAGATCTTCCGCATTGATACCAGAGAGAATCTCCACCATTTCTCCATCGTTGATACCGACTTCAATGTTGCGGCGATGGGTCATCGGGGGATTCCCTCCAATGATAAAGACTGCAGAACCCGGGCCATCCTTGCGGCGGGTCAGTGAGGCGATCGGCAGTACTTTGGTTTCCGGGCGATGTTCAAAGACAATCTGCACGCGGGCGTGCATCCCCGGCTTCAAAGAAAAATCTTCGTTGGGAATTTCGATGTGAACGGCGGCGGTCCTGGTTTGTGGATCCATTACAGGCGCTTTGCGTTTAACGTGGCCTGAAAAAGTCTGGTCGGGAAACGTATCGACGGTGATGGCCGCCTGCTGACCGATTTTGACATCCTCGTAATCTTTCTCCACGATATGCACTACGGTGCGAACGTGATCCAGATTAACAATTTTCATCAGTGCGACATCCGGTTTGGCCAAGTCGCCAATATCGACCAGCCTTTCAGCAAGAAATCCACTGGTGGGAGCAATGATTTTGTTTTCCTGCAAACGCAGTCGACTTTGTTCCAGATCGGCTCCCGCCTGATCGACGCGTGCCTGTTCCAGTTCCGTTTGCGCTTCCTGGATTGCCAGGCTGGCCTGTGCTTCTTCCATCTGCTGACGAGTACTGACGCCTGACTTCTGCAGTACCAGCAGTCGGTCATAGGCCTTCCGGGCGAGTTCCTGAGAAGTAATTTGTGCTTTTAACTGTGCCTTGGCGACACTGAGAGCAGCTTCTGCCTTCGATACCAGTTCCCGGTTCTCTGAATCATTCAGCTCCAGAATGACATCTCCTTCCTTGATCCGGTCGCCGACGTCAAAGGGCATCGACTTGATGTAGCCACTGTAACGCGTCCGGACTTCTACCTGAGAACCTGCTTCCAGGTTACCGACGAGGTTAATCCGTTTTTCGAGGGTTTTGGTAGTAGAGCGGGTGACCTGAACTGCGATCGGTTCGGGGATGATAGTTTTGGTTGGGACCTGGACATCTTTGACGGATTTGTCATAGACCAGCCATCCGACAACCATGGCAATCGCTGTGCAGGCGGGCGCAATCAGAACTTTCATCTGTTATGTATCTCCGGTTGTGTGAACCGTAGCAGGAACAGACCCCAGGCACAGGATTACTCGTAGAGCGGATCTATGCTGAAACAGTTCCTGTTAATGACAGCAGAGCATGAACTCTGTTGTGCTATCAGGCAGGTTAACGGTTATCGTTAATAGACAATCCATGGGAGTGTTTTGGCCCTCGGGATTGTCTGGGAGGTAGTTTGCAGGCGGGATTGACCACTTGTAAAAGCAGTCAACTCTGCCTTCCTATTAGAACTATATCGGTCAGAGAATTCAAGATGTTTGTCGAACAGAAGTCCCTTGTTTAATTATTCTTCTGTTTATGAAATCAGGGACCGTTGGTTCCTGTTTTCCCGGTGTTTCTGTGTTAGAATCCACGCCAGCTGCCGAATTTTGCAACAATCGTAAGAAATTAGCGATATTTGACAATTTAAACAGTTTCACAAACCTGTGAGTATGCTTCGAGAAGGGGAATATTATGGATTTAATGAGTACGATTGCCGGTTCGATGATGGAAGGCTATTTTCCAGCCGGCTGGGATCTGACCAAAATTGATCAGTGCATGAGTGCCGATCCGACTACAATTACAGATCGTCAACCATGGTGGCACGAGAAGTTTGAGCCCGTCATGTGCGGCAGTGTTACTGATTTCGATACAATCATGGGTCACGAGATTGCTCTGACGATCAAACAGTCGCGTGATGCAGGCGAAAAGCTGGCATTGATTCTGCCCGTGGGACCGATGGGCATGTATCGCTGGGCTGTTTACTTCCTCAAAGAATGGGGTGTTTCCTGCGATCATGTTTACGGATTCAACATGGATGAATGGAGCGATGCCGAAGGAAATACACTTCCGCCAGATAATCCGGGTGCATTCCAGTATGCCATGAAAGAAGCCTTCTACGGTCCTTTAGGCGAACTGACTGTTCCGGAAAACCAGCGTCACTTCGCTACGCCAGATGTCCTGCCCACCTATGCGGAAAAAATTGGTGAGCTTAAAGCCGCCGGCGCAAAACTGGGTGTGATTTTCGGAATTGGTCGCGTCTGTCACATTGCATTCTGGGAACCTCACTTTGCAGGTGAGTTTAATTCAGAGGAAGAATGGAAAGCACAGACACACCGGATTGGTGCTAAACTGCATCCGCTGACCATTGAGCAGAATGCCGTGACCAGCTTCAAGAGCCGCACGACCCTGGTTCCTGCTTACGCGAATACCATTGGTCCAGGTTGCTTCCTCAACGCCGACAAGATCATCGGCGGCTGCGACGGGATCTTCTCACGTGGAATGCAGTGGCAGGGAATGAGCGTCTGGATGACTCTGCGTCATGAACCGACCAGCTGGATTCCTTCGACCTACATGACAACTCAACCCGGTCGTCTGATCATTCTGGATGAACTGGCTGGCCCGCTGGTAGCAGAATGTAACTAAGGTCAAAGCTGACCAATCATAAAGACCTGAATAGAGCAGGGGCCCCTCAGAATCACTTCTGAGGGGCCCCTGTTTCGTTTGTGATTCCCGGATGACTGTTATTTGGCGGTCTGTTCGAGCACCGATTCGTGAACGTAGATGGGCAGGTGGGGTTCGAAGTGAATCGACAAAGCGATTGCATCACTGGGGCGACTGTCGATTTCAATCAACTCACCATCCTGATCGACGCGGAGGACCGCATAGTAGGTATGATCTTCCAGGTGTGTGATTACGATGTCTTTCAGCGTACCGCCTAGAGATTCGATAGTGTTCTTGAGCAGATCGTGAGTCAAAGGCCGCTGGGGCTTGAACTCATTGTTGACACGACGCTCGATGGTTGTCGCCTCAAAAATACCGATCAGAATCGGAAAGACCCGGTCTCCCTCGACTTCACGCAGGTAGATTACCTGCTGGTCACCGATCTCGCTGATAATGATGCGAGATAACTCCATTTCAACTAGCAAGAGAACCTCCTGAGGTCAGCCCCGCGTCAGCAGAGAGGACCAGCAACCAGAATAAGAATGAAATTAAGGAGCCGAATACCTGTTTTCAGTTTGTCCATTATACAACAGGAATGAACGGGGAAACAGAATCTCCCCGTATCTGTTCCTGAAATACAGGCTTACTGCTCGCTCAGTTGATTAATGGAGTCCTGGACACTCTGTAACTGTTTCTGCAGTCCGGCCAGCGTTTCTTTAACCCCTTCCACAACATCGGCAGGGGCACGATCGACAAAGTTCTTGTTGGCCAGTTTCTTTTCACTGCCTTCAATGTGCTTTTGCAGTTTTTCCGCTTCCGCCTGCAGTCGGGTGAGTTCCGCATCCAGATCGATAATGCCTTTCAGGGCAATAAAACCATCCACCTCATTGAGGGAGAATGTCGCTGAACCACCCGGTCGCTGCACATCGGCTCCCGCTGATTCCAGCAGGGTTTTCGCCAGGTTATCGAACTGGCTGGCTACGTTCTGCATGTCATCCGCAATCCCGGCTTCACAACGCAGGAAGAGTTTCAGTGGGGTGGCCGGGGAAATTTTGTAAACTGCCCGAATATTGCGGACCGCAACAATCATTTCCTGCAGACGCTCAAACCGTTTTTCCAGCTGGGAATCCTGCCAGCTCTGTGGTGGTTCGAGCCAGGCAGCGACCATCACGCTCTCGACAGCCGGTTCTGGTGTGAACAGTCCCCGCTCGGGAGCAATTTCATTCAGACGCTGCCAGAGCTCTTCTGTAACGAAGGGCACAAATGGCTGCAGCAGTCGCAGCAGATTATCCAGTACACCCACCAGCACGCGTTGTGCGACCGGTTTGAGAGCTTCATCCCGCAGCCGCGGTTTGATCATTTCCAGGTACCAGTCACAGAATTCATTCCAGGTGAAATCCCGAATGGCGCGCGTCGCGACATCGAACTGGTAGCGTCCCAGAACGGTAGTCACTTCCTCAGCCACGGTCGACAGTCGGCTCAGGATCCAGCGATCTTCCATCGTCAGGTCATCTTCATCGACCACTCCGGGAGTGTAGCCTTCCAGGTTCAGCATCGCGAACCGGCAGGCATTCCAGAGCTTGTTACAGAAGTTGCGGCCGTATTCAAAGCGTTCACTGACAATACGCGCCACTTTTTCGCCCGGATCGGGGTCAAACCAGGGGCTCGTATACTGATACGACTTGCCGCTCTTGGGGAATTTGATCCGTGGCTTCTCGCCACCGGCGGGGATGGCGGTCTGGTGTTCCAGAGTTTGCGGTACCACTTCGCCGGTCTCGGGATCCTCATAACCGACGGGCAGACGAACGTCCTGTGTTTCCCCGGCGAAAGAGGAGATTGTAAACCGAACGGCATCGACGCCGTATTTGTCGATGAGATCCATCGGATCCACGCCGTTACCTTTGGATTTGGACATGGTCTGTCCGAAACCATCGAGAATTTTTGGATGGATGCAGACGTGCTTAAATGGGATATCGCCCATGTTATACAGGCCGGTGAGGACCATGCGTGCTACCCAGAGCGTGATGATATCGCGGCTGGTAACCAGTACGCTGCCCGGATAGAAGTAATCGAGGTCAGGATTTTTGTCGGGCCAGCCCAGGGTCGCGTGTGGCCAGAGGGCACTGCTGAACCAGGTATCCAAGACGTCATCGTCCTGTGTCAACTGATGGGCAGCACCCAGTTCGTCACCATTCAGATCGGTTTCGGAACAGATCAACCAGCAGGTGTCTTCGTCATCCCGGCGGAAGCTGACATCATAACGGTCACCGAAAGCCTGGCTCAGCTCTTCTTCCGTGCAGGTTTCACAGTACCAGATCGGGATGCGATGTCCCCACCAGAGCTGGCGACTGATACACCAGTCCCGCTTTTCCTTCAACCAGTCAAGATACGTTTTGGAATAGCGACTGGGGAAGAAGCGAACGCGACCATCGTCCACAGCATCAATGGCGGACTGGGCCAGCGTATCCATTTTTACGAACCATTGATCTGAGAGGTACGGTTCGATTGGAGTCTTGGAACGATCGCTGTGCTTGACGGGAATCTTGCGGTCTTCGACTTCGATGAAGAAGCCCTGCTGATCCATGTCTTCAACAACTTTTTTACGGACCTCATAGCGATCCAGACCCTCGTATTGACCGGCGGCTTCGTTCATTGTACCGTCAGGATTGAGGATGTTGATCTGTTCCAAATCGTTCCGCAGTCCACAGGCATAGTCGTTCGGGTCGTGAGCTGGTGTGACTTTTACGGCACCGGTCCCCAGGTCTTTATCTGCCAGGAGTGCATCCGCGATGATGGGGATTTCACGTCCGTTCAGAGGGATGCGGACTTTCTTTCCAACCAGGTGCGTATAACGTTCATCGGATGGATGCACGCAGACAGCTGTGTCGCCCAGCATGGTTTCAGGACGTGTCGTGGAGAACGAAATCCGTTCGTCGCTGTCTACCACCGGGTATTGAAAGGTCCAGAATTTCCCGTCGATGTCTTCGGAAAAGACTTCGTCATCCGCAACGGCGGTCTGCAGGAAGGGATCCCAGTTCACGAGTCGCTTGCCGCGATAAATAAGTCCATCCGAAAAGAGCTTCAGAAATGTGCGTCTGACAGCTTTGGAACACATTTCATCCAGTGTGAAGCGGGTGCGTTCCCAGTCGCAGCTGGCGCCCAGTTTCCGCAGCTGGTTCAGGATCCGCTTTTCGTACTGGTCTTTCCATTTCCAGATTCGTTCGATGAGAGCGTCTCGGCCGATGTCATGGCGGGTCAGGTTTTCCTCTTCCTTCATCCGGCGTTCGACCACTGCCTGGGTGGCGATGCCGGCGTGGTCGGTTCCGGGCATCCAGAGTGCCTCGTAGCCCTGCATCCGCCGCCAGCGGGTGATCAGGTCCTGTAGCGTACCGTTGAGCGCGTGTCCCATGTGCAGAGCCCCGGTCACGTTCGGTAGGGGAATCATAATGGTATGCTGCTCTTTTTCCGGGTTGGGCTCAGCATGAAAATAGCCTTTTTCCTCCCAGAAAGGGTACCATTTCTGTTGTGCACTCTCGGGATTGTAATGTTTCTCAAGCGATTCGGTCATGGGATCCGGTTGGGCTTATAATTAAGGATAGATGCGAAAAAGAGGGACAGCATGGAAGACAGCAGGTTACAACGTCCGCCAAGCCAGTTTCCACCGTCTGGTATAGCAAAAAACGGCTTGACTGGCATTGGTGACGGTCGAGGATTCCGCGTTCTAATCCAAAAAAGTTCCTTCGTCTTTGTAGAGCTTGTATTCGAAACTGTCAGCCAGCGCCAGCCAGCTCGCCTCGATCACATTCTCACTGACGCCGATACTGCTCCAGACATGCTGATCGTCTCGACTCTCGATGACCACACGCACACTGGCGGCAGTTCCTTCAGCTGAGTTGATGACGCGGACTTTGTAGTCGACCAGATGCATTTTCTCCAGGGCAGGGTAGAAGGGGCAGAGGGCCTTCCGCAAGGCGGTATCCAGTGCGTTCACGGGACCATCGCCTTCGCCGACCACATGCTCCTGCTGATCGTTGACAGTCAGCTTGATGGTCGCTTCGGTCAGCGGTTCGTGGGAATTGTCTGATTCGACGTTTACGCGGTAGTGGACCTTTTCAAAGTGTGGTTTAAAAGTGCCGGCGACCTTCTTGACCAGCAGGTCAAACGAGGCTTCCGCTGCTTCAAACTGATACCCTTCGTTTTCGAGGTCCTGGACTTTTTCCAGGATCCGGGTGAGCAGTTCCGGATCGTTGTCGAGTTGGAACTTGGTGGTCTTGGCCACGATATTGGAACGCCCTGAAAGCTCACTGACGAGGACCTTCCGTTCATTCCCGACAACCTCTGGCTCGATATGCTCATAGCTGCGGGCGAGTCGATTTACGGCGTGTACGTGCATGCCACCTTTGTGGGCAAAAGCACTGCTGCCGACAAAAGGCTGGCTCGAGCGAAAGTTCATATTGGCCAGCTCGTAGACATAGCGGGACAGCTCGGTCAGATTATGCAGGTTGTTATCCAGCAGAACCGAGTAGCCCTCTTTCTTGGTTACCAGGTTGGCAATCACGCTGATCAGATCCGCATTGCCACAACGTTCGCCCAGGCCGTTGATTGTTCCCTGAACCTGCACTACGCCGTGTTCGATGGCGGCCAGTGAATTGGCAACAGCCAGATCGCAGTCGTTATGACAGTGGATGCCCAGCGGCACATCGATTTCTGAGCGGACCAGGTCGACATATTTGGTGATGACTTCCGGTAGACTGCCGCCATTGGTGTCACAAGGGATGATCACATCCGCGCCGGCATCTGCTGCTGCCTTGATTGTTTTCAAGGCGTATTCGGGATTGGCACGAAAACCATCGAAGAAATGCTCTGCGTCATACATGACTTCCCGTCCGCAGGATTTGATGAATCCCACAGAGTCGGAGATCATCGCCAGGTTCTCTTCCAGAGAGACCCGAAGCACTTCGGTAACGTGCAGATCCCAGGTTTTACCTACGATGGTAACCACGGGGGCCTGGGAGTCGCGCAGGGCCTGCATGCCGACATCGTCTTTGGCTTCAATGTCCTTGCGGCGGGTCATACCGAACGCCGTCACTTTGGCATGCTTGAGGTCCATTTCCGCAACCCGCTGGAAATATTCGGTATCCTTGGGATTGGAGAGGGGGTAGCCACCTTCGATGTAGTCAAAGCCCATTTCGTCGAGCTTTGCGGTAATCTGCAGCTTATCTTCCAATGAGAAGTTCACGCCTTCTCCCTGGCTGCCATCCCGCAAAGTGGTATCGTACATCTGAATTCGGGCCATCGTAGGGGCTTTCTTTCTGTTGAAATGAAAAAACGTCGCTGGACTCACTCGGGGAGGCACGCGGTTGCGAGGAGCTGTCACCGTACCGGAAAAAAGTTCGAACTACTGTTCTGTTACTCTCTTCTGGCGATTGTATGACAGTCCTTGATGCGTCCTCGTGAATCCAATAAAAAAACCTCAGGTTGTGACCTGAGGTTATGAAAATCTGTTAAATTGGTAATGATCCTCAAGTCATAGGGAGTCTGTAATCTCACAAATAATAATAATGCTGCTGATGCAGACGATTTTGGAGACAGACAACATGGACTAAAAAAACCTTCCAATTGGGTAGACAGTTCTGATTTTACAGCTTCTCTGCGAAGATCATAAGCAGCGGGAGAGCAGGAGTCAAACGAAATCCTGGTTTCAGTCCTGTTTTCAGATCGGCTGCAGGAGAGGGCAGGGCTTAGACGAATTCCTCTTCGTATTCTTCTTCGCCGTAGCCATCGTCGAAATCACTGGATTTCATGGCTTCCCACTCATCGATTGTGTACAGGACTTCACGTGCCTGGGAGCCATTATACTCACCCACGATTCCGTCTTCTGCCATGTAGTCGATCAGGCGGGCACCCCGACCATAGCCGACTCCCAGAGCCCGCTGTAGGAGAGAAACCGAACCACGACCTTCGCGGATGACAACTTCAACAGCTTCGTTGTAGAGGCTGTCTTCCTTACGGTCCGAATCGCCGCCACCGTTCTTCTTAGAGTTGGCAGAGGTGATCTGAGCCAGCTCGGGGCTGTATTCTGGTTCCATATCGCTGAAGAAGTCAATCACGCGTTCGATTTCTTCATCGCTGACATAGGCTCCCTGAGCACGGGTCAGTTTACTGGTTCCCGGAGCCAGATACAGCATGTCCCCGTTTCCGAGCAGGGCATCGGCACCGTTTTCATCCAAAACCACGCGGCTGTCGCCACGGCTGGCTACCTGGAATGAAACGCGGGCAGGCAGGTTGGATTTGATCAGACCGGTGATGACGTCTACCGTTGGTTTCTGTGTGGCGAGGACCAGGTGAATTCCGACCGCACGCGATTTCTGAGCCAGGCGGATAATGTGAGCTTCCACATCTTTGCCAGAGGTCATCATCATGTCGGCAATTTCATCTGCCACAATCACAATTGACGGCATTTTTTCGGGCATCTGCTGGGCTTCTTCTGAATCGGGATCGATGTCAGCCAGTTCCAGTACTCTTGCCTTACCGAGCTTGTTGAAGCTTTCGATGTTCCGGGAGCCGCAACGGGCGAGCAGGTCATAACGCTCTTCCATTTTGTCGACGGCCCAAGCCAGAACGGCTTCTGCTTTCTTCATGTCGGTGATGACCGGATGCATCAGGTGCGGAATCCGTTTGTAGCCGCTGAGTTCCACCATTTTGGGGTCGATCATCAGCATTTTGACTTCGTTGGGAGTCCGTGTCATCAAAAGTGAAAGAATCAAAGTGTTGAGACAGACACTCTTACCAGTACCGGTTCGCCCTGCAATCAGCAGGTGAGGCAACTTGGCGAGGTCCGCAGTCAGTGGACGACCGCTGACGTCTTTACCCATGAAGAGTGGGATCCGGTTTTTGTCTGCATCGTCCGCACAGGATTCAATAAGTTCACGCAGACGCACCATGACCTGTTTGTCGTTAGGGACTTCCACACCAACGGTGTTTTTACCGGGAATTGAAGGCACAACACGCACGGAAGGTACACGCAGGGCGACAGCCAGATCATTGGCCAGTGCGGTGACTTTGGCAACTCGCAAACCAGGTTTCAGATCCAGTTCGAACAGAGTGAGTACCGGTCCTGTGTCAATTTCAGAGACCTGGATATCGAGTCCGAAATCAGCGAAGGTATTTTCCAGAATCTCGGCTGCTTCTTCTGCTTTTTTAGCCAGCAGTTCGAAAGGAAAGTTCTCTGCTTCTTCCAGCAGATCTAACCCGGGCAGCTCATACGAGCTGTTTTTTTTTTGTTCGATCGGTTGTGTCTGACGGGCCAGTCGCAGGCCGGCAGGCGGATTGACTTTGATCGGCTTCCGCTTTTTCAGTTTCTTAGCTTTAGGAGCGGGTGCTGGTTCCTCTTCTTCCTCATACTCTTGTTCGTCTTCTGCGACGATTTCCTCTTCCTCTTCGTATTCTTCCTCTTCTTCAGCTGCTTCGGCGTTTTCATCGACTTCAGATGATTCGCGGCTGAAAGCTTTGAAAGGGAATGCCAGGCACGCAAACAGGATACGAACGGGAAGTGTGTCGGCAGTCAGTAACAGACCAGCGGCGCACATGGATGCGAGTAGAATTAAAGAACCGGCGAGAGAGAATTTGGCATTCAGCAGTGAATAGCCGAGTGCGCCAATATAACCACCACTGCCAATGAGAGGCGTAGCGTTATTTGATCCAAGCAGGATCTGGCTACCAATACAGAGTGAAACGAGAATCAGAGCCAGACCGAACAGTTCGACCATAACTCCCGATGTCTCCTGGCGTGAGAACATTCGCATATCAACGACGACCAGAGCCAGAAAGATTCCCCAGGCACCAAGACCGAAGCCAGAGCGGAGCAGATGGGCGATATGTGCTCCCGTGGCACCACATAGATTTTGTGCAACTTCACGGACAGGGTAGACCAGTTGCGCAGGGGGATCAGCGGGATCGTAACTGAACAGGCTCAGTCCGAGAAAGACTGTTGCTGCCAGTAACCCCAGCGCTATCAGATCTGTTTTGAACCGTTGAACGTCGATCATTCTGATCAACCCGCAATTCTATGTTGAAAACTTCAGTAGGGTGTTCCAAAAGGGAATCAACGGCGCGCAAAGTGAGCGCCAGAATTATCAGTCGTTTCTTTTTATAGTGGGGAGAATTCAGGAGAAGAAAAAATGATTCCCGTCTGCGATTAAACCCAAGAACATCTACAGACGGGAACATTTTCACGACTAGTGTCTCAATGAGAGGGTCACTGAGACGTACCAAACACAAATATTGGATTCTGCTATAAGTTGATTTCCTTAACTACTCAAACCTAGCACACGAACCGGGGGCGTGTCGGAAAAAGTCAACAAAGAGTCGATTCTTTTCATCATCCGTACTGCAGCCTGTTCGGATTAGTGCAGTCAGCGGAAGTGGTGGAGTCACCCTGAACCGGTTGTGACAGTTTTACCGGTTATGAGTTTGAGAAGGGGTGAGGGAGACGAGCATCAGCCTCGCGCAATGTGTGCCTGGATCCAGGCGATGAGTTCGCGAGCCACGCTCGCTTTGGGACCGGAATAGGTGGCGACGGTCTCCTGGCTTTGATCGATGACTTCCACAAAGTTGTCTGTAGAGCCGATTGCGCTCACGCCGTTCAGGACGATCGCATCACATTTCTTGCTGTAGAGTTTACGGACCGCGTTGAATCGGGCGTCCTGTGATTCCAGGGCAAAGCCCATCACCCAGCGATCTCCTTTTTGAGTCCCCAGTTCAGCAAGAACATCAATGGTTTCTACCAGTTCCAGCGTGATTGCTTCTCCGGTTTTGGCGATTTTTCCGGGTTTGCGGGTTTTGATACGATAGTCGCAAACAGCGGCGGTGCCGATCACACCATCACAGTCTTGGAAGAGTTGTTCGCACTGGGAGTACATCTCATCGGTTGTTTCAACCTGATACAGCTCACAGCCTTCCGGTGCGGGGATGGTGACCGGTCCTGAAACCAGGGCGACTTCGTGACCTGCCTCCAGGGCAGCCCGGGCAAGTTCGTATCCCATCTGTCCGCTGCTGGCGTTCGAAAGATAGCGGACATCGTCCAGATATTCGCGAGTAGGACCTGCTGTGATGAGAATTCGCATGGAGATGGTTCGTATTCAGGGAGCTGCAGCCGGACCTGGCTGACAAAACTCAGCCGAGTATTTCCTCTATCTGTTTTAAGATATCCGCGGGCTCTGCCATGCGTCCTTTGCCGACGATCCCACAACTCAGCCAGCCTTCGCCCGGTTCGACAATCTGGATTCCGTCTTCTCGGATCTGGGTTAAATTCCGTTGCACGGAAGGCTTGGCCCACATATCGGCATTCATCGCGGGGGCCAGCAGAATGGGGGCTGTGCAGGTGAGGGTCAAAGTGGAGAGCAGATCGTCGGCGAAACCATGCGCTATTTGTGCGATTACATTGGCAGTCGCAGGGGCGATCACAAACAGTTCGGCCCGTCGGGCCAGACCGATATGCTCGCCCTGGAAATGCTCCTGAGGCGTAAAGCTGCCCTGATAAACAGGGCGACCTGTAAGGGCTTCAAACGTGGTGGGACCGATAAACTTCTGGGCCGCCTGTGTCATGACGACACTGACGGCGGCCCCTTTCTGAACCAGTTTACTGGTGAGATCTGCCGTTTTGTAAGCGGCGATCCCTCCCGAGACACCAATGAGAATTTCCCGCCCCTGCATGATTAGAATCCTGTCAGGAATCGTTCTGGTCTAAGAATTAGACCAGATCTTCGAGAGTCGGGCCGGCGTCGTCGTACTCGAGTTCTTCGAGTGGGCTGCCATCATCGTTGATAGCGACTTCGCCTGACTGGTCGAGGTAGATTTTGTCTTCCATGATTTCCTTAACCACGATTTCCATGTGGTTCTTGGTCTGCATCTCCACCAGGGGACGTGCGCCCCGATTGAGGGCCACAATCCGTTTTTGAATCAATGAAGACAGTTTGAAACGACCGCCGACTTTGTTGACGATTTCTTCTTCTTTAAATTCTTCCAGCATTAAGTTCTTGCTCCCGTTGTTTCAGGATGGTGCCGATTTCAGCAACGGCTCGATCCAGTTCGTCATTGATAATGACATGATTATAGTGTTCGGCCAGTTCCAGTTCCTTGCGGATGGTCTCCAACCGTTTTTCGATGACTTCTTCCGACTCGGTGCCTCGACTCCGGATGCGTTTTTCGTATTCTTCATCGGAGGAGGTTCTGACAAAGAGTGTGATCGTCTGCGGAAACTGCTCTTTAAGCTTCAGTGTGCCCTGAACATCGATTTCCAGAAAAGGCCAGCCCCCTTCCTGTTCAGCGCGAGCTACCTCTGATTTTAACGTTCCGTACCAGTATCCCAACCCATGTACCTGCTCACATTCGAGGAATTCGTCATTTTTCTGACGTTCTTCGAACTCTTCCTGAGTCAGGAAATAGTAGTCTTCGCCGTCCACTTCCCCTTTGCGGCGGGGGCGCGTCGTGGCGGAGATCGCCTTGATCAGTTTGACCGGAGACTCCTGCATCAACCGGTTCACGATCGTGGTTTTTCCACTGGCTGTGGGGCCGGAAAGGACCACGATCGGTGTATCTGGATGAAGGTTGTCAGAGGATGCGGACACGTCTGCTGGCTCCGGGATTCAGGAGATTGGTCTGAAGGTTTCAGGTCTGAAGAATAGTATACCGGTTTTATTCTACGTTCTGGACGTTTTCTCTGATTTTTTCAACGGCCAGTTTCATCTCGATCACAGCGTGTGAAATTTCCACATCATTGGCTTTGGAGCCGATCGTATTGATTTCGCGAAACATTTCCTGAACCAGAAACTCGAGTTTTTTCCCCTGTGAGGTCTTACTGTTCAGAATGGTGTCAAACTGCTCCAGGTGGCAGGTGAGTCGGCTGATCTCTTCGTTGATATCACAGCGGTCAGCAAACAGGCTCACTTCCCGGATCAGGCTGTCCGGATCCAGTTCGACTTCCTGATCTTTGAGTAAATCGGTCAATCGCTGATGCAGGCGGTCGCGATAGCTGGTGACGACCTGAGGCGCTTTCTGTTTGACCGTTTCCAGTTGTTCGCCGATCGTCTTGTTGCTGGACTGCAAGTCTGCCTGGGCAGACTCGCCTTCTTTCTGGCGAAACTCGGTCAGTTCGACAAGAGCCCCCTTGATGGCCTCTTCGATCAGGGGCCAGTCCGATTCGGGAGTGTGTGTGCGTGAATCATTATCGATTACGGCGCCAGGCAGAGTGAGTAGTCTGTCGAGACTGTCTGGCAGGGGAAGATGGCATTCCTCTGTCAGCTTTTTGAGCTGCTCCCAGTACTGCTGGACTACCTGATCGTCGAGCAGGTAGACGCTTTGACGGTTCAGGTGATCGATTCGCAACGTCAGATTCACAGTGCCTCGCGTAATGGCACTGCGTAACAGTTTTTCGATCTGGCTGCCCAGCTTGGCATAAAAGTCGGGGTAGCGGGTCGAAATTTTCAGGTATCGGTTATTGACAGTTCGTATTTCAGCCTGGACCGACAGGCGGTCATTTTCGGCGGTCGAACTTCCAAAACCAGTCATGCCCAGCAGCACAACACACTCTTTTCTGATATACAGGAATCGATGAGGTTACAGGAAACAGTCTCAGATCTCTGAAGAACTATTCCGACTTAGGCTCTGTGGCAGGCTTTCCTGTTTCAGCAGGTGTTTCCGGTTTCTTCTCGGGAGCCGGTTTGGTTTCAGCAGACTTGGCTGAATCCGTTTTGGGTTCTGACTTGGTTGCTTCCTCTGTGGGCTTGGCAGCTTTATCAGCAGCAGGCTTCGGTTCCGCTTCAGGTTTGGCGGGTGCTTCCGGAATGTTGGTATTGAATTCCGATTTTGCATCTTCCTCAGCGGTAGCGGCCTTCTCGGCTTCTTCTGTTTTGTCGTTACTTTCCATTGTCGGTTTTTCTGGAGTTACGGCAGCGCCACCTTTGTATTTGCTGTTGGAGCTGGCGCGGGTGACAATCCCTGAAACACCGGAAAGAATTACCCAGATGACTGCCATCACAATGGTGATTTTGGTGAAGACATCACCGGCTTTGGTACCCAGGGCGCTCTGTCCGCCTGCGCCACCAAAGGCTCCCGCCAGTCCACCGCCGCGACCCTTCTGCAGCAGGATGATGATGATCAGCATGACTCCGAAGAACATCAGCAGTGTCATCAAGAGGGTTGCAGGATCCGTGATGGCATCCAGAAAAGAAGCAAGAATCATTGTTTCATCCTAGGGGGTAATAATGTCCTGTGAACGTATTTATACAGACCGGCTGTCGCTCAGACAGATTGGCTGAATCATACAGTAATCGAATACGATCTGTAAATCGTATCTATAGCTTGAGCTGCAGCGATTTCGAATAAAGTGGCCTGTTTTCAGCTGGTGGCCAGTCCTGAGGCAGCCTGAATGATGGGAATGAACAGCTCTGGTTTGAGGCTGGCTCCCCCCACGAGGGCACCATCGACGTTTTCCTGCGAGAGCAGTTCCTGGGCGTTGTCCGGTTTGACGCTGCCGCCATACAGAATGCGTGTCGCGTCTGAGATTTCAGCAGAATACTTGTCTTTCAGCCAGTTACGCAGGTACTGATGTGCTGCTTCTGCCTGATCGGGAGTGGCGGTCAGGCCGGTTCCAATCGCCCAGACCGGCTCGTAGGCGATCACGATCTGATCGAAAGCTGAAGCATCGACTCCGTCGAGTCCACCGGTCATCTGCGTATCGAGGACGGCTTCTGTCTGATCGGCTTCCCGCTCGCTCTGCAGTTCACCAACACACAGAATCACCTGCAGACCGGAGGCAAGTGCTTTTTTCACCTTGAGGTTAATGTCCGCGTCGGTTTCTTTGAGAATGTGGCGGCGTTCGCTGTGTCCCAGAATCACGGAGCGACAACCGATGTCTGTCAGCATCTCGGTTGCTGTTTCACCGGTAAAAGCGCCGGGAGCTTCGTGGTAGCAGTTCTGGGCTCCAAATCCGACACCCGAGCCGTTAACAACATCGCCGATCGAAGTCAGGTAAGGGAAGGGGGGGCAGACCAGTACTTCAACCCCTGGATTTTCAGCAGGAACTTCTGCGACCAGTGCCTGAGCCAGCTGAGTACCCGATTCTCTGGTGGTGTTCATTTTCCAGTTACCGGCAACGAGATAACGACGCATGATAGATCCTGTATATTATCTAAAAATAGTGGGTTGAGGCTCGACTCAGAATCGGAACCCGTCAGACGGGTTTTGCGGGTAGATCGGAGCGAGAAATCAGTCGAATGCAAATGAAAGCTGGAATTCGAACAATACCAGCTTCCTCGGTGTGCTGGATAAGGTATTGAGTCCGGGCGACTGATTCAAGGAATCTCGCGCAAAATCCTGAAATGCAGCCTCTTTTGACAGAATAATGCTGGTAAACGGGCGCCGCTGAGGCTCAATCACTCATTCCGGGGTCTGATTTACTCCAGAATGCCACTTCTGGGGTAGGAGCCCATGGTTTCGAGTCGTACGACCTTCTTAGACAAATCATTCAGCGTACGCTTGATATGGGGCTCTTCTACGTGCCCTTCAAAGTCAATAAAGAACAGGTATCCTGGCTCTTCACCACGCAGGGGGAATGATTCGATCCAGGTCAGATTGATTTTGTTTTTCTTGAAGATCTGCAGGGTATCTGCCAGGGAGCCGGCTTTGTGGGCAATCTGGACCAGAATTGCAGTGCGGTCTTTACCCGTTGGTTCACAGACCTCTTCACCAATCACGGCGAAACGGGTCACATTGTTGGCGTTGTCTTCGATCCCTTCCACGATGATCTGCAGATCATATTCGACCGATGCCTGATGGCTGGCGACCGCTGCGGCACCGGGTTTGGTGGCAGCCAGCTGGGCTGCGGTCGAGGTGCTGGTTACTTCGTGCAGGTGAGCCTGTGGCATGTTCCGGGAGAGCCATTCACGGCACTGCGAGAGGGCCTGAGGTTTGCTATAGATCTCCGTAATTTCACTGCGTTCGCAGCGTGCCAGCAGATTGTGGTGCACTGCAATCAGGACTTCACCGCAGATCCGCAGCGGAAGGCGGGTGAACATATCCAGGGTGTCGACGACGCGGCCGTCGGTGCTGTTTTCAATAGGGACAACGCCGAATTCGGTATTTCCGCGGTTGACCTCTTCAAAGACGGATCCGATGGTGTTGACAGGCACCATGTCGGCCTCTTCGCCGAAACGTTCCAGGGCTGCCAGGTGCGTATAGCTGTAAGCAGGGCCCAGGTAGGCGACGCGTTGCGGGTGTATCTGTCGACGGGCTGAGCTGAGGATCTGCCGAAAGACGCCGCGGATGGACGCATTGGTCATGGGACCGGGCGCATTGAGTTTTTCGATGGTCTCGCGAAGCTCTTCATCCGATTTAGGATCGAACATGGCCTTGCGCGGTTCCGGATCGGATTTGATCTGTTTGACCGTCATTGAGCAGCGTTTGTTGACCAGCTTGATGATTTCGCGATCGAGCTTTTTTAGCTCAGACTGGATCGATGCGGGGCTGCTTTTGCTGGTCTTGCGAACAACTTTTTTCTGGGGAGCTGACTTCGGTTTAGTCACGGAAGCTCGCTTTTTCACCGCTTTTTTCTTGGCCATCGGAATCTTTCAGGATGTGAGTCTCGTTTCTGTCTCTCAGAAAATGAACCGCAGCCAGATCACAGCCTTCCTGGATGTGTGGTCGATGCTCACTGCCAGTTTCACTATGGAATTTCAATCCCTTAAGAATTTCTTAACTCGGGGTTTCTCCCGAGTGCCTTCCTTGAAAAGACTATCTAAGGATTTGTAAAATAATCAGTTAGATAGATCGAGGCAGGCACACGTGAAGGACGTTTTGTCCCTTGCTTGAGCAGAGGACAGAGTAGTCTTCAATTGTTCTAGTTTGTACCGCCGTATCTGGGGACTGTCAAGCGGTTGGGCCTTGCGTGTGAACTGTTTAGCCCTTATTTCAGCGGTCCGGCATCAGAGACTGCCAAAATGTCATTTTGGCTGTGGCGGGCTTGACTTGGGGGCGGTGTCAATATGGCAGTATTGCTGCCTGTCTGCTAGAATTTCAGTGAGTATGAAGGTCTGTAAGATTATTCATATAAATATCTTACGTTAAACGCTCTCTGTCGGGGATCTGTTGGCACGGTCCTTGCATACAGTGTCAACTGTCCCGTAATTGGGCTGAATTAAATCAAAATGGAAAACAAGCCCTGATCGATGTTTCATTTACGGCCATTATGAGGGGCTTTGAATCAGTCATCGATCTGCAATCTCGATATAGAAAGAGGGGAAACTCAAAATGTCGTCTCAAGGTGAAAAAATCATCGGAATCGATTTGGGAACCACCAACTCAGTGGTTTCAGTAATGGAGGGCGGGGAAGCCAAAGTGATCCCGAACCTCGAAGGGAACCGAATTACTCCCAGTGTTGTTGCTTTCACCGATAAAGGCGAGACACTGGTCGGCGAACCAGCCAAACGTCAGGCTGTGACCAACCCGAAGAATACCGTTTACTCAGTAAAACGGTTTATGGGACGTCGTCACAACGAAGTTCAGAACGAAGAAAAGATCGTGCCTTACACGATCGTTGGTGGTCCCGAAGACTATGTGAAAATTGAAGCGGGCAGCAAGACTCTCACGCCTCCCGAAATTTCCGCATCGATTCTGCGGAAACTGAAGGAAGCTGCTGAAAGCTACCTGGGGCACAAAGTCAACAAGGCTGTCGTGACCGTGCCTGCTTACTTCAACGACGCACAGCGTCAGGCAACCAAAGACGCTGGTCAGATTTCAGGTCTGGAAGTATCGCGTATTATCAACGAGCCGACCGCAGCTGCTCTGGCTTATGGTCTGGAAAAGAAGAATGATGAAAAGATCGTCGTCTTCGACTTCGGTGGTGGTACGTTTGACGTTTCCGTGCTGGAAGTCGGTGACGAAGTGATCGAAACCCTGAGCACCAACGGTGATGGTCACCTGGGTGGTGACGACTTCGACGAAGAACTGATCAACTACATTGCTGATCAGTTTAAGAAAGATCAGGGAATTGACCTCCGCAGTGATCCAATGGCGTTGCAGCGTCTGCGTGAAGCAGCTGAAAAAGCGAAGAAAGAGCTGTCATCTTCTCAGACGACCGACATCAATCTGCCGTTCATCACAGCCGACAGCAGTGGTGCGAAGCACCTGCAGATGGCGATTACCCGTGCGGAATTCGAAAAGCTGATCGATCCACTGGTCGAGCGGTGCCGTAATCCGGTCGAGCAGGCATTGAAAGATGCTGGTCTGGATCCGAGTGCCATCGATGAAGTGGTACTGGTTGGTGGTTCAACACGTGTTCCCAAGGTTCAGGAGTTCGTTAAGAAGATCTTTGGTAAAGAGCCTCACAAGGGTGTGAACCCCGATGAAGTGGTTTCAATCGGAGCCGCGATTCAAGGGGGATCATTGCCGGTGATGTGCAGGACGTTGTTCTGCTGGACGTGACACCGCTGTCGCTCGGTATCGAAACCGAAGGGGGCGTCATGACCAAACTCGTCGAACGTAACACAACAATTCCGGTTACTAAAGATCAGGTCTTCTCGACCGCTGCCGATAACCAGACTGCTGTGACCGTTCGGGTGTTCCAGGGAGAACGCCAGATGGCCAACGATAACCGGCTGCTGGGGCAGTTTAATCTGGAAGAACTTCCTCCGGCTCCGCGTGGGGTACCACAGATCAAAGTGGTCTTCGACATCGATGTTAACGGGATCTTGAATGTTTCCGCTAAGGATGTGGCGACCGGAAAAGAGACCTCAGTTCGGATTGAGCAGTCCAGCGGGCTGTCGGAAACCGAAATTGAAGATATGAAAAAGCAGGCGGAAGCACACGCCGATGAAGACAAGAAAAAGAAGGAACTGGCCGAGGCCAAGAACAATGGAACTCGTCTGGTTTACGAAGTCGAGAAGCTGCTCAAAGAGCATGCTGAGAAAATCGATGATTCTTCGAAGTCTGCCATCGAAGCTTCTGTGAAGAAGGTGAATGATGCTGTCGAGAAAGAGGATGTGGCAGCCATCAATTCCGCCTGTGAAGAGTTGCAGCAGGCAACTCACGCCTTTACCGAGCAGATGTATAAAGCCAGCGAAGCCGCTGGTGGCGAAGGGGCTGCTCCCGAAGGTGGTGAGAGCTCGGCTGCTACAGAAGACGAAGATGTAATCGATGCAGAATTCGAAAAGAAGGACTGATCGAGTCTGAAGTCTTCGACTAAGAAGAACAGGGACAGGGGCTCAGCCGTCCGGCTGGGCCCCGGGCTCCCGAACAAGAGTATTTTTAACGAAGCGACCGACAATTCCTACCGACCTCGGATCAGGCTCAACTGATTACCCACCTCTTCGGGTCTGGATCAAAACATTTAAAAAAATTGAGTATCTCAGCAGGCACTGCTTGCCGGCCGATTTTCTGATATGATAATCGATGCTGTTGAGTTGCTGCGCAGATGATAAATAGAATTGGAGAAGCATTATGGCATTTCGATTTGAAAAATTGACTGTGAAGGCCCAAGAGGCAGTGCAACGAGCCCAGCAGACCGCAGAGGATTTCGGCCAGCAGGAAATCAAGCCACTGCACCTGTTGAAGGCGTTACTCGATGAAGAGCAGGGAGTAGTCAAGCCTCTGATTCAGAAGATTGGGGCGAATCTGTCTCAGCTTCAGAAAATGGTGGATGATGAGATCAGTCGTCTGCCGAAAGTTTCGGGGGCTGCGATGCAGGTTGGCATCGGTCAGTCGTTGCTGAAGGTTTTGCAGGCAGCGCAGGATCGTGCTGATCAGATGCAGGATGATTTCGTTTCGACGGAGCATCTGCTGCTGGCATTTACCACAGTCGATGACCAGCCGAAACGGCTACTGGAGCTCAATGGAATTGAAGAAGATGACGTTCTGTCAGCGCTCAAAGCGGTGCGGGGCGGTCAGCGGGTGACGGACCAGAGTCCGGAAGAGAAGTACCAGTCCTTGCAGCAGTACGGGAAGGATCTGGTCGAACTCGCACGTCAGGGCAAGATCGATCCGGTGATCGGTCGCGACCAGGAAATCCGCCGTGTGGTACAGATTCTCTCCCGTCGTCGAAAAAATAATCCGGTGTTGATCGGGGAAGCGGGCGTCGGTAAGACGGCGATCGTGGAAGGTCTGGCGCATCGGATCGTAATGGGCGATGTGCCTCAGAATCTCAAGAACAAACGCGTTATCGCCCTGGATATGGGGGCATTGATCGCAGGGACCAAGTATCGCGGTGAGTTTGAAGATCGGCTGAAGGCGGTGCTCAAGGAAATTGAGTCTGCCAAGGGGGAGATCATTCTGTTTATCGACGAGTTACACACCGTTGTCGGGGCTGGGGCTGCAGAAGGGGGCGCGGATGCGTCGAACCTGTTGAAGCCGGCTCTGGCACGCGGGGAACTGCATTGCGTCGGTGCCACAACCCTTGATGAATACCGTAAATACATCGAAAAGGATCCGGCCCTGGAACGCCGTTTCCAGCCGGTAATGGTTCAGGAGCCAACGGTCGAAGATACGATTTCCATTCTGCGGGGGCTGAAGGAACGCTACGAAACGCACCACGGCGTGCGGATTATGGATGACGCCTTGATCAACGCTGCGACGTTGTCTGATCGTTACATCAACGACCGCTTTCTGCCGGACAAGGCCATCGACCTGGTCGATGAGGCGGCCAGTCAGTTGCGTATGGAGATGGACTCCATGCCGTCTGAAATTGATGAGGCGACCCGACAGCTGACCCGGATGCAGATCGAAGCGGCTGCACTGGCTGGGGAAGATTCACCGGAAAGCCAGGAGCGCCTGGCCGAACTACGTAAGCACATTGCCGATCGGGAAGAGAGTGTCAATGCGCTGAAGACCCGCTGGGAAACGGAAAAAGAAGCCCTGGCCGGCCTGCAGCCCTTGAAGGAGGAAATTGATCGGTTGAATACTGCTTATGAGCAGGCTTTCCACCGCGCACAGCAGACAAATTCCAATGAAGACTATGCCCAGGCTTACAACGCCGAACAGGAGTTGAATGCGGCCCGGCAGCGTCTGACGGAGATGGAGGCGCGTGTCGCGGAACTGGGGGATGACGCCGGTGAGCGGCTTCTGCGTGAAGAGGTGACTTCGGAAGACATTGCCAAGGTCATCAGCATGTGGACCGGAATTCCGGTATCGAAGATGCTGCAAGGCGAACGCGATAAGCTGCTGCGGATGGAAGATGAAATTCATAAACGGATGATTAACCAGAGTGAAGCAGTCGAAGCGGTTTCTAACGCGGTTCGTCGTTCACGATCTGGTCTGCAGGATCAGAATCGTCCCATCGGTTCATTCATGTTCCTGGGGCCGACCGGCGTCGGGAAAACGGAGCTTTGCAAGGCATTGGCCAGTTTTCTGTTTGACGATGAACGCAGTATGATCCGTATCGACATGAGTGAGTTCATGGAGAAGCATTCTGTGGCTCGTCTGATTGGTGCCCCTCCGGGGTATGTCGGATACGAAGAAGGGGGGCGGTTGACCGAGGCGGTCAGGCGGCAACCGTATTCGGTGGTTCTGTTGGACGAAGTTGAAAAAGCACACCGGGATGTATTTAACATACTCCTGCAGTTGCTGGACGACGGTCGTCTGACGGACAGCCATGGGCGAACTGTTGATTTCTCAAATACGATTGTGGTGATGACTTCCAACATCGGCAGCCAGACAATCATGGATCTGTCAGGCAAGGAAGATGAGGAGCTGATTCATAATCGGGTGATGGATGCTCTGCAGCATGAGTTTCTGCCTGAGTTCCTGAACAGGATCGATGAAGTGATCGTCTTTCATCCGCTGGGGAAAGAGGAGATCCGTCAGATCGTGGATCTGCAGCTCAAGCATCTCTCGCGGCTGGTGGAGGCCAACGGCTATACGCTGGAAGTCTCAACTGAAGCGAAGGATCTGCTGGCGGAAGAAGGGTACGATCCTGTGTATGGTGCTCGGCCTTTGAAGCGGACGATTCAACAGCACATCCAGAATGAGCTGGCGAACAAGTTGCTCTCCGGCGATTTTACGGAGGGGGCGACGATTTATGTCGACGCTCACGAAGGGTTGTTTCTGTTCTCAGAACGATGAATCTAAGCTGGAATTGAATCGAAAACAGCCCCGGGCGGAATGCCTGGGGCTGATTTTGTTTGATACTGTGACATCGGAGAGTGCGCATGAAAAAACGACGCTCACTTCGGGTTGAGTCAGCGTCATGTTTTCACTCTGTTTCCAATCGCTGAGGCAGCGGGTTCAGGCAGATTCTTCGAGAACCGCAAAGGGGCTGATTTTGCGGACTTTCTCTTTGATCTGTTCTTTTTCAGAAGCGTCTTTGGCTTTCTCGAACTTGTCCCGGAGTTTCTTCAGTTTGGCTTTCCGGCTACGACGCGAAGCTAACTCACGCCCTTTTTGAACACGTCCCATGTCTCTCTGGTTCCTGTTAAGTGAAATTGATATGTTCTAATGTATATATTCAATGTGGAGAATTTGATTCTAACATCATTGAGAGTAAGGGGCAACGATCAGAGAGCAGCATTTTCTGATAGATTTTGAGAGAAGCCGGGGCGCAAGATTCGGGTTGACCCGGAGTACCAACCCTGATATTTCACGTTTCCTTCTCTCTACCTCTCCAACCTCATATCGATTTGATTCCGTATCTGCTCGTCTTTCTGCAACTCGGGCTGCACGCAGAATTTCTATAACTCTCTCTATAGTAAACAATTGGGATGATTCTCATGCTCATTCAGTCTTACCGGACTGTAGTACTGATGCTGGCCCTCGGTGCGTTCCTGTTTTGGGGGGCGATCGATTCCTGTTCTGCGCAGAACAGGAAGACAATCTTTGACGACCCGGACGGATCTGAATATTCACCGTTGCCTCAACGTCATCAGACGATTTTTATGCCGCGCGATGAGAGTCCGATTCAACAGACCAGCCAGTCTCCTCAGGTTCCCGATGTACTGGATGCCGAATCCAAGGCCGCTTTGGGGATTCCTCCCCAGTTGTTGAAAGAGGATCAGGTCTGGGGGGCAACCGATGAAGAGTGCGTCGATTGTGAAACCTTTGTTCCCATGCTGGCCCATAAGAGCGCAACTGGTTCGGTAACCTGGTTGCCCGGAAACGACGATAACCTGGGAATATTCACTTTGTATCTTTCAGAGACGGTCGATCTGCCGCGACTGGATGGGTTTACGATAACACCTCGGTTCGGTGTGCACTACCTGGACGGTCCTGAGCGGACTGATCTGCCGGCGCGGGTGTATGATACTTCGGTTTCCTTCCGTTGGTTCAACAAGGTCAATGAGAAGTGGTCCTACGAACTGGAAGTCGCTCCCGGGGTGTATAGTGATTTCAAGAATGTGACATCCGATTCACTGCGAATTACGGGTAAAGGGCTGGCGTACTATGTCCATTCCCGTGCCAAGCAGTTTGTGATGGGGGTGGTCTATCTGGACCGTGAAGACATCATGATGCTCCCAGCGGCAGGTATGATCATGTGGTTCAGTGAAGGCTCTCGTCTGGAACTGATCTTTCCCAAGCCGAAGTTTACCTATCGACTTGAGAAAGACGAGCATCTGGAGCGCTGGGCCTATGTCGCCGGTGAGTTCGGTGGCGGTTCGTGGGCCATCCGCCGAGGTAAGAAAGGCGTTGATGACATTGCGACCTACAGTGATTTACGCCTGATTGGTGGTCTGGAAACCAAGCATACCAATGGAAAAATCAGTCAGCTGGAAGTTGGATTTGTGTTCAATCGCAGGCTGGAATATCAATCAAACAAGGGGAATTACGATATTTCCCCTACGGCGATGTTACGGTACCAGCTGACGTTCTGAGATCAGAGATCGCAGTTGATGTCGATCCAGGTCCGCTTATCAAATGATTCCAGTACGGAGTCAGCGATGAGCTGGGCAGAGGCACCGTGGTCGAAGCCGGGAATCGCGTCGCGCTCTTCTACGATGGCCGACACAAATTCGTAGACCAGGTCGTAGCGGAACACGGTGCTGGGGACACCGGCGTGGGGATCACGGGGGCTGCCTTCGATAACGAGATATTCTTCGGGGACGGGCAGTTTTTCCATTGTCTGTCCCGGCTTCCCGATGAGGATATTGTTGGGATCGGTCAGCTGATAGGCGGCTGAGCCTTCTGAACCGTTGACTTCAGCCCATTCATAACCGAAGCCATCGTTGTGGTAGCCTTTCATCAGGGTGCTGCCTTCCCAGACGCCGACGGCACCATTTTCAAACTGCCCGATCAGTGAAGACCAGTCGTCTACTTCAGAAGGTTCGCAGGGCTGTCCTTCGGCGGTTTTGTCACGGGGGACAAACTGCGCGACGGCACCACAGATGCTCTTGATTGGTCCGAGCAGGTCCTGCGCGAAGTCAATGCGGTGAATGGTCATGTCGAACAGGTCGCCAGCACCAGCGAGTTTCTTGCTCTGACGCCAGCCCCAACTGGACTCGGGCCAGTCCAGAAAACGCTGGCTGCGGAAGTGACGCGGTACGCCGAGGGCTCCTGATTCGACCAGATGTTTTACATACCGCATCGAGGGGGCGAAGCGGTAAGTGAAAGCGGTCATGTGGCGGACGTTGGCATCACGGGCGGCTCGATACATTTCTGCCGATTCCGTGTAGTTCAATCCCAGCGGTTTTTCACACATGACGTGTTTGCCTCCGTTGATACAGGCGAGGGCAATTTCGTGGTGTGTGAAGTTGGGGGTCGCGATGATCACGGCGTCGACATCGGGATCATCGGCCATTTCCTGGAAGTTAGTGGTCGCTTTGGTTTTGCCCCAGTCGCTTTGACGCTGGGCCAGCAGTTCTGAATTGGGGTCACAGATCGAGACCAGTTCTGCACGGGGATCGAGATTGATGCCGGGGACGTGGTGGTAGTCGGAGACGGCGCCGGCTCCGATGATTCCAATGCGAACTTTGTCTGTCATGAGAAAGCCTCTTCAGGGGTTGAGAATGATTATTTCTGTTTGATCAACTGATTCAGCAGGGCAAGTGCTTCCGCCTGGTTCTGGATGCGCTCTTCCAACTGGGCATCCTGAATTTGATTTAAGAGTTCTTTGAACTGCGGGCCCGATTTGATGCCGGAAGCGATCAGATCATTGCCCGTAAGCAGTGGCGGGGGATTCAAGACCTTAATGGGGGTATGATCACGATACTCTCGGCAAAATTCAAGGTCTGCCAGCGACTGATTCCGGGAACGCAGGTCTGCTTCGGCCAGTTCCAGCAGGAATGGGAAGTTCGGATGCGCCAGCAGGCGTTTCAGCCGGGAGAGGGGGAAAGCAGAGGCTCCCTGCAGACTGTCCCTGTGTTCAATCAGCCAGTATACCAGATTGAGTTCATGGTTGGAAAAGCGGAGCTGTTTACAGATCTCGTAGACGGTATCCAGCCGTTGCTGAGCATCGGTGGCAGGCAGGTCGAGCAGCAGGGCGGCGAACGCTGGTTCAAAATGCGTTGACTGCAGGAATTCCAGCCGCTTGAGGGTCTGTTGCCAGAGTGGCTGGTTTGGCTCAGATTCCCACAGAGGAGCCAGTTCCGGGATCACGGGTTTGAGCAGACCGGCAGTGCAGGCCAGTTCCATCGCATATTCACGATTCGGGTGAACCAGCATTTTTCGCATTTCTTCCGCGATGCGTTCCGGGCTGACAACGGTGATTTCCTGAGCCATAGTCTGGATCGCATGAAACGTGGTTTCATCCAGTCGAAAACGCAGAGTGGCAGTGAAGCGGATCGCACGTAGCAGACGCAGTTTATCTTCCTGCATCCGTTCCAGAGGGTTTCCGATGGCGCGAATGATATGCTGCTGAAGATCTGTTTTTCCGCCGACATAGTCGAAGATGGAATCGATGATCGGATCATAGAACATGCCGTTGATTGTGAAGTCGCGGCGCTGGGCGTCTTCTTCGGCTGTGGTGAAGTGGACATGTTCCGGCCGGCGGCCATCCAGGTAAGGGCCTTCGGTGCGGAATGTCGCGACCTCGACATCGCAGTCCGGCTGGTGGCCGCGAACGATGATCACACCAAAGCTGGCACCGACGGCCAGAGTTCGACGTTTTCCAAACAGATGACGCACTTCTTCGGGCAGGGCATTCGTGGCGACATCGTAATCTTTGGGCTCTTTGCCCAGCAGCAGGTCCCGCACGCAGCCCCCGGCCCAGAGTGCCTGAAAGCCGGCATCTCTGAGCTTCTGTACGATTTCGACTGCTGCCTGATAGGGTTCTGTATGTTTCATGAGGCTGAAAATGTCTTGAGGAATCGATCTGGGACTGTCGTCGATACGATCATAGCAAGTTCAGTTCAGATATCGACTTATGCTGGCGTTTTTTTAAGCAGACGGTTTTGGTGATCTTAAATTAATTTAGAAAACCGTGGATTTCAGGACAGAGAAAACCGTGTCGAGGTTCAGAAACGGACTTCGCAAACAGGGGGAAATGACGTATGATGTATAGCCATTTATTTCTTGATGACTGGTAGTTCGGGTTCACTCTAACTATGGAGCTCAGCATTTCCAGAACAATGACAGGATGGACGTTTTGCGAGGAACACACGGTATACGCTTTGATGGAACCCGATTCTGGGTTCTCCACCGCAGGCGGGAATTCGGCCCCTTCGATTATGAATGGAGCAAGGATTTCTCGGGCGTGGAATTTATGTACCGTGATCAGAAATTTGGCGAATACTGCAGCTCCGAAGAGATTTTCGCTGATTTAAAACAGTTCTCGCTCCCCATGCGTGTAGTGGAAGTCTCCTGTCTGACGATCGGGATTATCCTGTATGGCATTCTGAATGGCCTCCCGGAGAGACATTGGAAAGAACTGCTGCGAGAGCGGCTCGATGAGAGCGGATTTCAGCGGTTCCGTTTTCGTGATGAAGGCCAGGAGCGTTTAACAGGCTGAAGTTGGTTCGTACCTCTCTTTCTGCGAAGATCTGATGTTGGTTTACGAAGTAACTGTCGGCAGTCTTTCGCTTCTCTCGCTTTTAGTCTGTTTTTCTTAAGTATATTTATATCATCGTATTATGATGATTTGTGGGTCCTGGATCAGATTCCGATTGATTTTAAACACGTGTTTAATACAATTGTTTGAAACAGGTTTTTTACGGGTTCTCCCTGATAGTGCCTGTTACCAGATTGTCAAACTCACAATGCAGCGCTAGAAACGTGCAGGAGTCCGGAATATATGTCGTCTGTTGATGTGCGAAACCGTTTGCTGGAAGCTGCGGGGCCTGTTTTTTCGGAAAAAGGCTTCGAGAAGGCGACGGTGCGCGAAATCTGTCAGAAAGCAGACGTCAACGTAGCGAGCGTGAATTACTACTTTGGCGACAAAGAACAGCTTTATCTGGAAGTCATCTGCCTGGCCAAAGAGATGGGAGTCTCCCGAGCCCCTTTGCCTGAGTGGACTCCCGGGACATCCGCCGAACAAAAATTGCGGGATTGGGTCATTACGCTGGTCAGACGTATGTTGGGAACGGGGGAACTCTCCTGGAGCAATCACCTGATTATGCGGGAGGTCCTGCGGCCGACGAAAGCCTGCGGGCATTTGATTCAGGAGCTGTTTCGTCCTTTTGTGAATATTGCTGATGGGATACTGCTGGAAATGCTGGGGGACGAAATTCCTCCCTATCGCAGGATGCAGTGTATTTTCAGTATCGCGGCTCAGTGTCAGTTTTATCGGGTTTCCGGGGGATGGTCAGCCTGATGCTGGGACCGGAAGAGCAGGCAGCCCACTATGATCCAGAACACCTGATTGAGCACATCCTGCAGTTCTCCCTTGCGGCTGTTAAAAATCTGAAACAGGAATTCAACGAACCCGTTATGGAATCTTCTTCAACACTTCACAAGATCTGAACCGGAGCAAGGCAGAATGCGACTAGATCGATAGACCCTCTCAGTTCTTCCCGGTAATCTCCCGTTGGTCGGAAGCGTCCGCAGCCAACTCTCGTAGGAATGCGATTCAGCATAGAAATCAGTCATGTCAGAAACGAAAACAAAAACATCTCAAAGCTGGTCTAAGAAGCTGAAGCATATTTTGCTGCCGATTCTGATTCTGGGGATCGGTGGTGGCAGTATGGTTGTTCTGAAAGCCATGAAGCAGGAGCCGGAACAGCAGGAAACTCTGACCGAACAGACCGCGCCCCTGGTCTCAACCGAAACGATCAAGGTTTCCGATTCGGGAGTGACCATTGCCGTCGATGGGATTGTGGTTCCCTCGCGAGAAGTGAAGCTGGCAGCGGAAGTCGCTGGCAAGGTGCTCTACACGCAAGATGGATGTAAGGTCGGTAATCTGGTGCAGAAAGCCACGCAACAGGAAAAAGAAGCTGGCGGAGATGGAAGTCTGCTGATTCAGATCGATCCGGAAAATTACCAGTTGGAGGTGCAGCGTCTGACACAGGAACTGGGGCAGGCTCAGAACGCTATCGATGAACTGGAAGTTGAAATCGACAATGCAAAGGCAATGATCGATCTGGCACACGAAGAAGTCCTGCTGCAGAAAAGTCAGTTAAGCCGGGTCGAAAAACTGCGGACGCGAAATGTCGTCTCTGATACGGAATACGAAGAAGCCAAGCGGGGTGAACTGGCGGCGCGGAATGCGCTGCAGAAACTGACCAACGAAGCAGACCTGCTGCGGTCACGTCGACAACGGATGATGCATGCCCGCGATCTGGTCAAAGTACAGCTTTCCCGTGCTCAACTGGATCTGAGACGCACGAAAATCTATTCGCCCATCAACGGTGTCATCGTCGAAGATATGGTAGAAAAAGATGGGTATGTGAAGGTCGGTGATCCTCTGGTAATGATCGAAGACACATCTTCGGTTGAAGTGCGTACCAATTTGCGGATGGAAGAGCTGTATCAACTCTGGCAGCACGCAGCCCAATCTGCTCAAAAGGGCAAACCTGTGCCAGTTGCCGGAAATGGCGGGCGGCACGATCTGGGATACCAGCTTCCTCAGTTGCCGGTTAAAGTGAACTACGAAATTGGTGGTAGAAAATTTATCTGGGACGGCAAGCTTTCCCGCTACGATGGGATCGGACTGGATGAGAAAACCCGTACGGTTCCTTGTCGGATTGTCGTCTCTGATCCGCGACCGACTGAAATTCTGGTCAATGGAAAACCGACGACTCAGGTAGTAGGCGCACCGCCGCTGGCGCGAGGTATGTACGTCTCGGTGGAAATTCCTCTGGAGGGTAATGTATCTCTGCTCGAAATACCGGAAACGGCGATTCGACCAGGTAACATGGTCTGGATTGTCCAGGAAGGCAAGCTGCACGAAGAAAAGATTCGCGTGGTTGATACCAGCGGCAGTCAGTTGCTGGTGGAACTGGGTGCCTCAGGGCTCAAGCCCGGCGATCGTGTGGTGACCTCGCCCTTAAGTGTGGCCAATGAGGGAATGCCTGTCCGTGAAGGAGAGTTGAAATGAAGTCGGTCATTAAATGGGCCATCAACAACTCTCCGGCAATGAACACATTGATGGTCACCGTGCTGGGTGTCGGGCTGGTCTCGCTGATGTTCATGCGACGCGAAGTCTTTCCGGAGTTTGAACTGGAGATCATTCTGGTTTCGGTGCCTTACCCCGGAGCCAGTCCCGATGAAGTCGAGGAGGGGATCTGCCAGAAGATGGAAGAATCCGTCCGCGCGATTGACGGCATTAAGAAGATTACTTCCATCGCCAGTGAAGGTTCTGGCTCGCTGGTACTTGAGCTTCGCGCCGATGTACCTGACGTGCAGAAAATTCTAAACGAGGTCCGTTCCGAAATTGATCGCATCCCCAGTTTTCCTGAACTGGCAGAAGATCCGGATATTCAGCAGATCACATTCCGCCAGGTGGCGATTGAAGTCGCCGTCATAGGGCCCTGGAATGAGGATGAGAACAGCGAGCTGGAACTCCGCACGGTTTCCGAGAAGATTCGCGATGAACTATTGCAGCTGAAGTCGGTCTCGCAGGCTAACATTGCCGGAGCCCGCGATTATCAGATCGACATTGAAATTCCGGAAGCGACCCTGCGAAAGTATGGTCTGACTCTGCAGGATGTTGCCCGTACGGTACGACGGGAAAACCTGGAACTGCCGGGCGGTAAAATGAATACCAACTCGCAGGTGCTGCTGCTGCGGGGGAAGAACAAGCATCTGATCGGGAGTGAAATTGAAAAAATTCCGCTGGTAACCGAAGACGGTGGGGTCGTGCTGACGGTCGACGACCTGGGGGAAGTGCATGATGAATTTGCTGATACGACCATGATCAGCGAAATCAATGGAAAACCGGCCATGTCGATCGCCGTCGAACGTACCTCTCAGGAAGACCTGCTGGCGATTGTGGAAGAGGTACGGGAGTACGTCAAAGATGCTCAACTGCCTCCCGGATATTCACTCAAGCTCTGGAAAGATCAGTCCATCGATGTGCGCGACCGTATGGAGTTGCTGAGTTCGAATGGGCTTCAGGGGCTGATTCTCGTGTTTATCACCCTGGCAATCTTTCTGGAATCAAGACTGGCGTTCTGGGTCGCGTTGGGGATTCCGATTTCAATGTTCGGTGCCTGTATCGTGTTGTATTACACGGGGCAGACTCTCAACATGCTTTCGATGTTTGCCTTCCTGATGGCGCTGGGGATCATCGTGGATGACGCGATTGTTGTCGGCGAAAATATCTATGAGCATCGGCAGACGGGCAAATCGTTCGTTACTGCTGCCATCGATGGAGCCTCTGAGGTATTGCCCTCTGTCTGTGCCTCAGTGACAACGACGATTATCGCATTCGCTCCTTTGTTGTTTGTCTCCGGGATCATGGGCAAGTTTATCGCGGTGATGCCGATTGCTGTAATCGCGATGCTGCTCATTTCGCTTTTGGAAAGTACGTTTATTCTGCCCTGTCACCTGGCGCATGGAAAGCCCTCGAAATCCGGGGCACAGAATGGAGAATCGGAAGGTTTTGTCGGACGGAAACTGAATGCGTTCATCGAAAAATGTTACACACCAGTGTTAAAGGCTTCGCTGAATTATCCCTCTTCGACGCTGGCGGTTGCAGCGGCATTAATGCTGCTCTCTGCAGGTTTGATCATGGGCGGGTTTGCCCCCTTCAATCTGTTTCCTAAAACCGATTATCGGATGATTGAAGCCACGGTAGAATTTCCTGATGGTACTCCCAAATCAATTACCGATGCCGCGACGCGAAAGATTCGCCAGGACTTTCTCGATCTGGATCAGGAGTACCAGCAGAAACATGGGCAGTCACTGATTAAGCTGACACGACGAAATGTCGGATTTGGAACCCGGGAAGAATCTGGAGCCCAACTGGGGGGGACGGTTGAAGGCAGTCATGTCGGCAAGGTCAGTATCGAAATCGTGGAGGCGGGCGAGCGGACAATCGGAAGTGAAGCGCTGCTTGAACTCTGGCGGGAACGCGTTGGTGAAGTGCCCGGCGTCGATCGAATGACTTTTAAATCGCCCACGATGGGGCCGGGGGGCAAGCCGATTGAGTTTAAGCTGCTCTCTGATGGTACGCATTTAAGTGAACTGGAAGCTGCGGTCGAAGCATGCAAACGGGAACTGGAAACCTATCCCGGCGTTAAGGACGTCAATGACGATTCGAGTCCAGGAAAGTGGGAATTCCAGATCAAAATCAAAGATAAAGCCCGCGCCATGGGTGTGCCGCTGGCGGATGTCGCTGAAACGGTTCGCGCGACGTACTACGGCGAAGAAGTCATGCGGCTGCAGCGTGGTCGTCATGAAGTCAAACTGATGGTCCGTTACCCGGAAGAAGAGCGACGATCGCTGATGAGCTTTGATGATATTCGAATCCGGACCGGCGATGGTAGCGAACGTCCTTTAACGGAACTGGCGGATGTCACTGTCAAACGTGGGTATTCCGAAATTAACCGGATCGATCAGCAGCGATCGATTACGGTCTATTCCGACCTCAATGAGAAAGAGGGGAATGCCCGTGAAATCGTGCAGGCCCTGAAGAAACCGGGAGGATTTATTGATGAGCTGGCTGCCAAATACCCGAACGTAAGAGTTCGCTGGGAAGGGCAGCAGGAACAGACCAACGAATCGGTAAACAGTCTGATTATCGGTCTGATGATCGCACTGGCATCAATGTTCGCATTGCTGACGGTTGAGTTCCGTTCGTATGTGCAACCCCTGATCATTCTTGGAATCATTCCTTTCGGAATTATTGGTGCGGTGTTTGGACATGCGATCCTGGGGATGGAACTGACCCTGTTTTCGCTGTTCGGTCTGGTGGCGTTGACCGGAGTGGTCGTGAATGATTCGATCGTATTGATCGACTTTATCAATCATCGTGTCGCTGATGGACTGCCTCTCAAGGATGCGTTGATCGATGCGGGGCGTCGTCGTTTTCGTCCGGTGTTATTGACTTCGATGACGACGATTGTGGGTCTGGCTCCCATTTTGAAAGAGACGTCTTTCCAGGCCCAGATTATTATTCCGATGGCGGCGAGTCTGATTTTTGGTCTGATGCTTGCCACGGTGCTCGTGTTATTCCTGGTTCCCACCTATTATTATCTGTATGCCCGCCTGATGGGGGCACAGCCGAATGAGCCCTGGCGGGACAAAATGGATGGAAAGCATGAGGAAGCAGCCTATAATGAAAGTGAAGGGCAGCACTCAGAGGCGGCTCCCGTTCAGGCTTGATTCTGTTTGTGAACAGGGTTACAGGCTCTTGCTTGTTGTGATGGCGTCTGGTTAGTATACGCCGTCCATTTTTAAGAGAGGCCTCTAGTCAGAGTCGAAAAGAAGACGATATCTTCTTTCAGGTTGAGAAGAATGAAGCGCGTACTACTCAAATCAAAAATCCACCGAGCCACGGTGACCGAAGCGAATCTGGCCTACAATGGCAGTGTGACCATCGATCAGGAATTGATGGAAGCAGCCGACATTGTGGAGTACGAACAGGTACAGATCTACAACATTACTTCGGGGACCCGGTTGACCACCTACGCGATTGTGGGAGAGCCCGGTTCGGGAGTGATCTGCATCAACGGCGCTGCCGCACACCTGGTAAATCCCCAGGACCTGGTGATTATCGCCAGTTACGCGGAATATAAAGAGAAAGAAGCCCGCGGTCATCAACCCAAGGTCGTGCTGGTTGATGAAAATAACACTCCGATTCCCGCCAGTCAGCCGGTAGCCACCAGCTCAGAGTCGTGATTAGCCAGATTATTAAGCCGCGTGCTTAATAAGTGTGCATTTCCGTGGCGGCCATTCGCAGCCGAATTGTATTGCGTGCAGAATTTCAAAAAAAATCGGTCTGCCACTTCCTTCCTCTTCAGTCATAGCGTATCATATTGATGCGTTCGCCATCTTTTTGAGCATGCTGGTGCAATGTTTTCATGCTGTGAATTCAGGGCTGGCACCACTTTCGGAAAAGTTAATTCACCGAAATGCTTATGATTAAACTGCTTATGAACTTGTTTCGGCATCGAACTACCTTGCTGTGACTGATTAGGATTTTCCGATAAACGAATGGAAGACGATCGCCCTATTTTAGAAGATATGGTGGGGTACAGCCCTGCGATGCGTAACGTCTATCGTCTGACGCGTCGTGCAGCTGCCACATCATCGACGGTCTTACTGACTGGAGAAACCGGCACCGGTAAAGAGCTGATTGCCCGTGGTATCCACGAACTCAGTCCGCGCGCTACGGGTCCTTTTATCCGTGTGAACTGCGGTGCTCTGAGTGAAAGCCTGCTGGAAAGTGAGCTGTTTGGTCACATCAAAGGGGCATTCACCAGCGCTGTTGAGAATCGTACAGGACGTTTCGAAGCGGCCCACGGAGGAACTATCTTCCTGGACGAGATTAACTCCGTCAGTTTTACGCTGCAGGTGAAGCTGCTGCGTGTTCTGCAGGAGCATGAATTTGAACGTGTCGGTGACACGCGTTCGATCTCTGTCGACTGTCGCATTGTCGCAGCTACCAACCGTAATCTGCTGGATGAAATCGAAGCCGGACGGTTCCGGGAAGACCTGTATTATCGATTGAACGTGATTCCCATCGATCTGCCTCCGCTGCGCGAACGTTCCGAGGATATTCCAGATCTGGTGCACTTTTTTGCGAAGCAGTTCTCTGCAGAAGAAAAGATTCCTCTGCCGAATTTCTCGAGCGAGGTGTTGAACACATTCAAGAACTACAGCTGGCCCGGCAACGTGCGCGAGCTGCAGAACTATGTTGAACGTCTGATCGTACTCTCTGGTGAAGATGGTCCATCGCTGGATTTACTGCCGGGGCATGTGACCGGGCGTTCCGCTCCACGGGCTGTCTCTGCTCGCGCACAGGACCCGGAGACGATCTGTCGTGATCTGGTTTCCATGGAGTTGCAGCGGGTGGGAGAGGATTCCACCGATGTGCATACTCAGGTTGTATCGCTCGTGGAAAAAGAAGTGATTTTGCAGGTTTTAAGGTCCTGCCAGGGTGTCCAGACCAAGACTGCCACCCGGCTGGGGATCAATCGCAATACGCTGCATAAAAAAATCTCGGAGTACGAATTAGAATCTGAAGCAAGATGACTTGCCCTTCACCAGCTGAACAGCCCTATAATAGGGTGCCGTTCTGATTCCCATCAGAAACGCCGCAGTCCCACCACTATTCAGCCCCTTCTGTTCGTGATAAAGTCGTCAGCATGTTGTCAAATGTGTCTGTTTTCTGTTTTATGGCCAGTTACCTGGTAGCCTTCTGCTTAGAGTTGGCCCGGTTTCTGCGCAAGAAGAACGGATGGCTGCGACCGCTGATCATTCTGTTTTCCCTGGCAGGACTGGTGGCCCAGACAGCGTATCTGTTCAATCGCTCCCATGAAACGCAGCTGCCGCCCCTGTTAGGCTCGACGCACGACTGGCTGGTGGTTTTCTCGTGGCTGCTGGTGGCCATTTATCTGTTCATTAACCTGATCGATGAGGAACTCTCGATCGGGCTGTTTCTGTTTCCTCTGGTGCTCGCGCTGGTTGTGGCTTCCTATTTCGTCGATCACGTGACGAATCCGCTCGTACAGCCCGCGACCCGATCCTGGGCGATGCTGCATGCTACACTGCTGGTCCTGGGAGGTGTGGGAATTGTACTCTCGTTTGTGCTCAGCGCGATGTATCTGATTCAGCATCGACGGTTAAAGCAGAAACAGAATTTTTCTGATGGATTTCATCTGCCCAGTCTGGCTAAGCTCTCGCGGTTGAACCGCTGGGCTTTGATGATCGCGGCTCCCATGCTGACGGTTGGCATGGGCATCGGAATTGGACTGGGTGTCTATGTTCGCAAGGGAGCTCAGGCCATTTCGTTTGTTGACCCGGTCATCATTGTCTATGAGATTGTCTGGGCGGCGATGCTGTTGAGTGTGATTTTTATCCTGCGTACGAAACAACCCAATCAGAAGCACATTGCTCAGTTGACGATCTGGACCGGTGGGCTGTTACTGCTAACCGTGATCGGCATTCAGATTCTGACCAATATCCGTCTGTTGAACGTGGATTCCTGGCACTCCGGATCGGAGCAGCCACGGATAGAATCGCAGGAGACGACTGCAGAGAGGGCCGCCTTGTGAATCTGCAGGTCGTGTATTGTAACCACCAGACAGCGGGACTGGATGTGCGAGAGAAGCTGGCGTTCTCCTCAAAAGAACAGCTGGAAGAGGCGTATTCTATCCTTAAAAAGTCCTACCCGGAAACGGAGATGGTGGTAATCTCGACCTGTAACCGGGTGGAGCTCTATACCGCGACGCAGGAGCCGGAGACCGGGCCTTCCCACCAGGAACTGGCCAAATTCTTTTCGGAATTTCATCACGTTCCGGTCAGCGATTTCTTCGAAGACTTTCTGGAGCGAACCGGTCCTGATGCCGTGCGACATTTGTTTCAGGTCGCTTCCAGTCTCGACAGCATGGTGCTCGGCGAACCTCAGATTGTGAATCAGGTTAAAGAAGCCTATCAGCGGGCGACCGAGAATGCCTTATGTGGACCGCTGACCCATGCCTTGTTCCAACAGGCGATTCGAGTTTCGGCGCGGGTGCGTACGGAAACCATGCTGGCAGAGGGGCGGGTTTCGATCGCCAGTGTGGCGGTGGGGACCTTCGGGAAAAGCATTTTCGAGCGTTTTGACGACAAGACTGTTCTGATTATCGGGGCAGGTGAGATGGCCGAAGAGACTCTGACTTATCTCAAAGATGAGGGGGTCAAGAAGATTGTCGTGGTCAATCGCAGCCTGGAAAACGCCCAGAAGCTGGCAGTCAAGGTGGGAGGCGAGGCGCGTCCCTTTGATGATCTGGATGACTGTCTGGCGGAAGCAGATGTGATTGTCAGTACGACCGGGGCCTCTCAGCCGATCGTGGATGTGGAACGGTTTCAGCGGGTATTAAAGAAGTCAGGCAATAAGACATTCTTTATTCTCGACCTCGGTGCACCGCGGGATTTTACTCCTGCAGTCGGCCAGATCAACGATAATATCTTTCTGTTCGATATCGATAACCTCGAAGCGACCTGTGAAAAGAACCGGCGGGCACGTCAGAAAGAGGTTGAAAAAGCACTGACGATCATCGACGAAGAAACCGAGCGTTTCATGCATGGCGTCTATCATCGAGCGACCGGGCCGATTATCAAACAGCTCCGCGAACAGTGGCACGATGTGCGCGAGCAGGAAGTCGACAAGCTGTTCAGCAAGCTGTCCCATCTGGATGAAAAAGATCAGGAACTGATTAAACGTTCGATCGAACAGATTGTGAATAAGCTGCTGCATCCACCACTGGAAGTCCTGCGTCAGGAAGCACGCGAAGGGACGCCGCACGGCTTGCTCGACGCGCTGAAGCATCTATTCCATATTCGCGACTGATTCTTCACGAGTTGCGGGCGTCTCTCTGGTTACAGGGAGATTGATCAGGATCGCAGCGGTGAAAGTCAACAGGATATTGATACTGTTGATGTATTTCGAAGCCTGATGATAGTTCGTGAACTGGGCTGGCCGTGGACTGCCCGGAGGGGTAATCATGGATTCCAGTGGTTGATAGATCCAGAAGTAGTCGGCCAGGCTGATTGTCAGCGTAAGAATGACCAGTGCCAGGATCAGGTTTGCCTTCCAGCGAGGCAGTAGTTGTTTTGAGCGAGTTCCCAGGCATCCCAGAAACGCTCCCACCAGCAGCACCCACTCCAGCGTATAGTAGACGGGGAAGTGCAGTGAAATCAACTGGTCACGCACCAGTGAATCAAAGGGTTGAAAGGTAACATCCTGGACACCGTTGATCACAAAAATTACTGCGGCGCCGACCCAGGCTGAGAGGCAGAAGCGGGTTAAAATCAGACAGACAGACTGCATGGTTCAGTTCACGTTCAATCAGGAGTCAGAGATGTGTGTCAGGGGCGTGTAGTTCTATGTGGGATTCCTTTTCAGGGTAATCAATCGCGTCGCAGGCAGGAAAGCAGATTCCTCGTAGAAGCAGGAGATTTCCCGAAATACATAGCTGGAAACAGAAAATTCGGTATCGCTTCCTTTGATGATAGCCTTTGGTGCCGCCAAACGTTAATATTGTTTATAAATTCCGCAGAATCTCGAAATCGTGTCGGAAGCGAGATAGAGAATCGTCAGTCGGTCAGTTAGGATAGATTCTATCCAACCTGAATTCCTCGTTATCATTCCATCCAGATTTCTGTCTGAAATACTACGGTGATCAAACATGAAACAAGCAAAACATCTCGCGGTTTTCCCCGGTTCTCACAGACGTGCTTCGAGCACAGGCAAGAGGTTCCTCAAATGGGGACGCTGGGGATGCCTGGCTCTACTGGCCGGTGTCTGTCTGAAATTCGCGGTGGCTGCTGAGAAGGAATCGGCAGTACCCAAGTCGCCTCTCTCACCGGAGGAGTCTTTAAAACAGACGGTCGTGCATCCTGATTTTGAAATGCAGGTGGTGGCGTCCGAGCCGAACGTGGTTAACCCGGTCGCTGTTGCCTTTGATGAATCGGGTGTTCTGTGGGTGGTCGAGATGACGGACTATCCTCATGGACCTAAAGAGGGTGAAGATCCGAAGAGCCGGATTAAGCTGCTGCGGGACAAGGATCAGGACGGCTTTTACGAAACGGCTACTGTTTTTGCAGACAAGCTGTTATTTGCGACCGGGGTGCAACCCTGGAAAGGGGGGCTGATCGTCACCCTGGCCGGCAAGGTGCAATACATGAAGGACACGGACGGCGATGACAAAGCCGACCTGGTCGAAACCTGGTTCACTGGTTTCAAAGAAGAAAACTCGCAGCTGCGTGCCAACCATCCGACATTGGGTCTGGATAATCACATTTATATTTCCAATGGTCTGCGTGGCGGATCCGTGATCGCGACCCATCCTGAGTGGACTAAAAATGCGAAGCAGGTTCCGATTAACGGTCTCGATTTCCGTTTTCATCCCTTGACCGGGAAATATGAATCAATCTCCGGGATCGGACAGTTCGGACTGACCTTCGACGATTACTGTAATCGGTTCGTCTGTTCCAACCGCAATCCGAACAAACACATCGTGCTGGAGAGCCGGTATCTGAAACGGAATCCTTACCTGGCTGTGAAGTCGGTCTATCATGATGTCTCTCCCGATGGAGAAGACTCTCGCGTGTATGCGATCAGCCGTACCTGGACGACTTCGACACTGCACGCCGGACAGTTTACTGCTGCCTGTGGTGTGACCATTTACCGGGGAGATCTGTTCCCGAAAGCATTTTACGGCAACAGTTTCACCTGTGAGCCGACTGCCAATCTGGTGCACCGTGATGTGATGACTCCGATGGGAGCGACCTACGATTCCAAATACGGACGCGATAAAGTGGAATTCATCGCCAGTCGGGATGAGTGGTTCCGGCCCGTCAATATGTATAACGGACCGGATGGGGCACTGTATCTGTGTGACATGTATCGTGCGGTGATCGAACATCCGCAGTTTATGCCTGTCGAACTGAAAGAGCGTTCGGACCTGAATGACGGAATCGATCGCGGCCGGATCTATCGCATCGTACCTAAGAAATCCAAAATCAATAAAACTGTTTACACTGCGTTGAAGAATGCCACGCAGGCAGATCTCATCGCTGCACTGTCTTCGAAAGATTCCTGGCAGCGGGAAACCGCAGCGCGACTGATTTTCGAAGGTCAGGATGCCTCTCTGCAGCCTGCTCTCGAAAAAATGGTGACGGCAGGCAAAAACGAACAGGCCCGCATTCAGGCACTCTGGTCCCTGGAAGGACTGGGAAAACTGAGTGACGCTGTTTTGATGCAGGCGTTGAAAGATCAATCACCGCGCGTGCAGGGACAGGCGGTTCGTCTCAGTGAACCGCGTCTGGCTGAAAGTCAGGACTTGAAAAAACAGGTTCTGGCTCTGGTCGACACGGCAGATCCCGCGCTGCGATTCCAGCTGGCAATCAGCCTGGGAGAAGCGGGTGACAGTGGCTCGATGGTTGAGGAACTGGCACAGCTGATGTTGCAGGGGGCTGATGATAGCTGGACCCGTGCCGCTGTGCTTTCTTCCGCATCCAATCAGAGTGTGCCGATTTTCAAATCGTTCCTGAAGCAGTTAAAACAGTCTGGTCAGAAAGTAACCGCCAAGTCCAGTGTCACTGAAGCCGTAGGAGAAATGGCAGCAGTAATTGGTCCGCAACTCAAGGCAGACGATATTCAGGAGACGCTGTCCCTGATTGCCGGCCTGGATGCGGATTCGTATCTGCCTCTGCAGATTGCCGGCTTCGAAGGACTGGGTAACAGCCTCCGACGCCGAGGGAAAGCGATCGCCGCTTATCAGGCGCAGCTTTCAGAAGCGGATCAGAAAAAGCTGAATCAGTTCTACCAGAAGATCGTCGAAACGGCAGCGAATCCGAAGAGTCCGCTGGCTCAGAAGCTGGAAGCAATTGGTGTGTTGCAGTTTGTTGGCTTCGATGCAGCCGGGAAAACGCTGCTGGATCTAATTCAGGGCAAGAACTCGCAGGCAGTGAAGATTGCCGCCATCGAAGCGATCAGCCCTTACGGGGAAGCACAGATCGGACCGGTTTTGATGGATGGCTTTGCCCAGCAGACTCCCGGTATGCGTCGGGCGATTCTGGATGCGATGCTGGCCAGCCAGGATCGGACGAACGTATTGCTGGATGAAATCGAAAAGGGTGAGATCAAGATTTCTGAACTGGGGCCCGCACGTTCCACACGATTGCAACGGAACCGTGATGCTGGAATCAAGAAGCGGGCAGCCGCCTTGTTTGCCGCTGCGATTCCTGCCGACCGGAAGCAGGTTCTGGCTGACTATCAGAAGTCACTCAAGCTGAAAGCTGATCCACTGGCCGGAAAACAGATCTTTGTGAAGAACTGCGTGACCTGTCATCGGATTGGTGAGCTGGGCGTGAATGTTGCTCCTGATATCGGCGACTCCCGTACCAAAACACCGGAATATCTGCTGACCAACATCCTGGATCCAAACCGGGCCATCGATGCGAACTTCTTCAGTTACACGATTATCACCATTGATGGTGTGGTGCATACCGGTATTATCTCTTCCGACAGCGGCGGATCGATCACGCTGACGCAGCCGGAAGGAAAAACCATAACCGTGCTGAAGGATGAAATCGATGAAATGAAGTCCAACGGTGTTTCGCTGATGCCGGTCGGGTTGGAGAAAACCATCAACCCGCAGCAGATGGCGGATCTGATTTCGTTCATCAAAAACTGGCGTTACCTGGATGGTCAGGTACCGAAAGACATTGCCAAGCCGCAATAAGCTGGCGGCTGCTAAATAATCAACATGGCATCACCATAGCTGTAGAAGCGGTATTTCGCTTCTACAGCTTTTTCGTAGGCTTCCCGGATTAACTCGGTATCGGCAAATGCACTGACCAGTACGAGCAGTGTTGATTTCGGCAGATGGAAGTTGGTCAGCAGGCAGTCGACCGCCTGAAACTGATAGGGGGGATAGATGAAAATATCGGTCTCACCCTGCCAGGCCTGGAGTGGCCCCTGTTGAGCCACCGATTCCAGTGTGCGGACACTGGTCGTTCCCACAGCAACGATGCGGCCTCCCTGTTCCCGCGTCCGATTCAGTAACGCAGCTGACTCACCTGGAAGTTCACACCACTCAGAATGCATTTTGTGTTCTTCGAGAGTTTCACAGGCAATGGGTTTGAAAGTGCCGATGCCCACGTGCAACGTGACTTTGGCAACCCCGACTCCTTTCCCGGTGCAGTTGGCCAGCAGGTCGGGAGTGAAATGGAGTCCCGCGGTGGGGGCAGCGACGGCACCAGGCTGGTTGGCATAAACGGTCTGGTAGCGTTCCCAGTCTTCTTCGGTCGCCAGATCACGTTTCATGTAAGGGGGCAGGGGCATGGTACCGAAATGTGAGAGCAGGGCGTGGTGATCTTCATCAGACTGTACCAGGGCTGTCCAGTACCCTTCGTCATCTTTGGACTGCATGATCAGCGAGAGCTGTTTCTCTTCGCTGCGAGAATGTGCGGGAGTCAGTTCGATTGTCTCACCTGGAACCAGTTTGCCGCGGGTTTTGCTCATCAGTTTCCACTCGCCTTCGGCATTGGATCCGAGGTAGAGTCCTTCCCACTTTCCTCCCGTGGCCTGGCGAACTCCAAACAACCGGGCTGAGAGCACGCGAGTGTCGTTCAGCACCAGGCAGTCCTGTGGATTCAGAAACTGAGGCAGCTCGGAGATCATGCTGTGCTGTATGGAACGATCCTGGCGGTTGACAACCAGGAGACGGGATTGGTCCCGCTGGCGGGTGGGCTCAGTGGCAATCAGTTCCGGGGGCAGGTGATAATCGAAGGCATCTAAACGGGGCATCGGTATTGTTTCGTTGGGCTGTGATCGAGGGAATTCAGGTTCGGCTGACGCAGTATGACTTGGAAAACGACTGAAAATGGCGGATTTTAACGAACGTTTGATATTACTCTGGTCAGAACAAACACAATTTTTCAATCTGAGCTTGCTGCGACTGACCCTGAGAGAACAATAGAAACAGAGCCTGCCCGCCTGTCCTCAGGCGAAGTCGGTATTCTGCCAGGAGATGACAGTTGTCTGACAGCCACGCACCTTATCCGATCGCATTTTGCATTACCGGTCTGCAGCCCGGAGGGGCGGAACGTGCGCTGGTACAGATCGTCACGCGGCTCAATCGAGAACGCTGGGCTCCTGTTGTTTACTCGCTGACCGGTTCCGGTCCACTGGTCGAGCCGCTGCAGCAGGCGGGGATCCCAACAGAAATTTTACAGGTGCGTTCAGCACGAGACGTCCGCATTATCTGGCACCTGGCGCAAAAGTTCAAAGCACAAAAACCGGTTTTGTTGCAAACATTTCTATTTCACGCCAATCTCGCGGGGCGGCTGGCTGCCCGCCTGGCACATGTACCACATGTGGTTTCCGGAATTCGCGTCTCTGAAAAGCGACGGAACGGGCATCTGTTACTGGATCGGCTCACAAATCGACTGGTGGAGCTGAATATCTGTGTCAGTCAGTCCGTGGCTGACTTCTCGATTCAAACTGGTCATTTATCGCCCACTAAAATCACTGTTGTTCCCAACGGAGTGGAATTTCAACGGTTTGCGGAGGCAGTGCCTGCAGATCTCACATGCTGGAACATACCGACAGATGCCAAAGTGGTTCTCTCAGTTGGTCGGCTCGATCCTCAGAAAGCACCCCATGATCTGCTTTCGGCATTTCTGAAATTTGCCCGCCAGGCACCTGAGTTTCATCTGCTGTTTGTCGGAGATGGTCCCCTGAGGGCTGAACTGGAACAGAGAGTCTCTGAATCTGGATATTCCAGTCAGGTTCATTTCGCTGGATGGCAGCCCCAGATTCCGGAGCTGATGCGGGCGGCAGACTGCCTGGTGCTCTCTTCTCTGTGGGAAGGGATGCCCAACGTGGTACTCGAGTCGATGGCTGCTGGATTGCCCGTCATATCGACCAGGGTTGATGGGATTTTTGAGCTGATTCAACCGGGAGAGCAGGGGACACTGGTGGAAATCGGATCCATTGATCAGCTTCACCAGGCACTGGTCGATTTCAGGTCCTCTCCTGCCCAGTTTGCCAGGATGGCTGAGAATGCGCAAACTCTTGTAGAACAGGAGTTTACCTGGGAGTCAATTGCCCGGAAATATGACCAGATTTATTCCCAGATCCTGTCTCTGACGGACTGATTTTCTACCGGTTATTCACACCAGAATCACCACCTCTCAACAAAATTTAAAAATCATCAAAGTCGCAATTCCAATCCAGATAAGTATCTAGGACGAATCCGATTCCAGGAATTCGATTTACGCATTTAATCATGCTTGACGATTTCTTTCTGGGTGGTAAATTCAGCACTCTGTGGTGAGAAGTGGTGACGGGTGGGGGCCAATGGCGTTAACGGGAACTTTCAATAAGATTCTGGATGGAAAGCGTCGACTGGCAATCCCCAAACGGCTCAAGGAAGAGCTTATCACCGAGGACTTCACCCAGATTTATATCGCACCTGGTACTGCATCGTCTTTGTTGCTTTTCTCAGAGAAAGGATTTGAACAGCAGGCACAACGATTGAAAGAATATTCCAGGAATGGCCCGGAGGCAGCCCAGTATCTGCGGTTGTACTATGCACGGGCGGAGAAGGTGGAAGTCGACTCTCAGGGGCGCATCTGTATCCCCGAACGACTTGCTGAACTGGCCAGCCTGGAAGTGAAACAGGAAGTGGTTCTGATTGGAGTTCAGGACCACGCTGAGATCTGGAATACCGAGCGTTGGAACACCTATCTGAACGACCATGGTCCTCATTTCGATGAGATGGCTGCGCAAGCATTTGGTCAAATGCCCTGGTAATCCATTTCACGTGACAATTCATTGATGTTCATCATTGCTGACTGAGTGTATCAACAAATCTAAATCTCATGTTGTTCAAGGAGGACAATCTGGAACTCTTCCGCTGGCTACCGGGCTTTGCGGATTGAAGGTGAAATGGATGTCACCTGCGTGTGCTCAGAATATTGGGTTGGGCCACCGGTCGTTCGTCTCCACATACAGGTAGAATGGATGCTGCCTGGAGCGGATGACTTCAGGGTTCCCTCCTTGGACAGGACCCGCGAGATCAGTTTATAACGAAACCTGTTAGTTTCCGAATCGCCTGCCTGAGGCTCAATTTGTTTCAGGCAGGCGATTTACGTTAGTGCCATCGGTTCTGTTTTAAAAATCTTTAACTGATCTTGTCAGAAAATCAGAATTTTCCTAAACTTCCCGCGCTTGAGAGTCAGATGGAGTTCTTCCGTCTGGTTTTCGGGCGATCGATCTCTCTAAGAGTGACACTTCTCAAGTATCTACCCCCACCATAAAAAATCAAATCAGAATTCAGTGATCAGGATCGTGATGATTTTCTGTCTGAGAAAATGATCAACGACTGATTGAGCTGTTTTATTTTTAGAATCGTAGCCAATTACATGTCAGGTAAATCCGGTGATCAGAAAAGGCCCGTACATATACCGGTCCTGCTCCGTGAAGTCATGGAGCAACTGGATTTGTCGCCCGGACTGGTCGTTGTGGATGGCACCGTTGGCGCAGGTGGTCACAGTCAACATATCCTGAAACAAATTGGAACAACTGGAACATTAATCGGTCTGGATCGTGATGAGATGATGCTGGGATTTGCCAGAGAAAAATTAGGAGTGGAAACATTGCCGGACGGGCAGTGTTTTCTCAGGCAGGCCAGCTATGCAGAGCTTCCCGCGGTGCTGGAAGAGCTGCAGATTCCCTCGGTCGATCGTGTTCTGCTGGACCTGGGGCTCTCCTCCGATCAACTGAGTGATGAAACGCGCGGTTTCGGTTTTGAAACTCCGGGCGATCTGGATTTACGATTTGATACACGACAGGGCATTCCTGCCTGGCAGTTACTGGAAACACTGTCTGAAGCGGAACTGGTTGAGATTATGGAAGTCTATGGCGAAGAGCGATTCAGTCAGCGGATTGCCAGCCAACTGGTTCAGCAGCGGAAAACGAATACTGTCCGGACAGCAGCGGACCTGATTGAAGCGGTACAGGCGGCATTGCCCGCCAAGGCCCTGGCAACGGCTCGCAAGAATCCGGCAACACGCGTCTTTCAGGCGCTGCGGATCGCCGCCAATCAGGAACTGGAACAACTGGAAACCATGCTGGATGCGGTCTTACCTCAGGCGCTGAAGCCCGGAGGAAGAGCGGTCATCATCAGCTTTCATTCATTGGAAGACCGGATGGTCAAGCAGGCGTTTAAAGGCCGGGATCAATGGAAAAACCTGACAGCCAAACCGATCACAGCGACGCAGGCCGAGCAGCGGGTCAATCCTCGCTGCCGCACGGCCAAGCTGCGGGTGGCGGTCAAAACATAGTTTGCGTGAGTCATTTCACAGGGTGACGGGTGGGCGACTGCCTGTCTGAAAAGTAATAACAGTTTTTAATTCGAATTGGTTCAGTGCCATGACTGAAGAAAAGAAAACAGAAGAGACAGCAGAAGAGGACTGGGGTGTCGAGAAGCCTAAGGGCGGAATCGCCATCGAGACCAAAGTAGGGCTTTGCCTGATTTGTATTCTGCTGAGTGCCTTTGGTCTGGTTGTCTATCAGAAAATCAATCGTCCCCAGGAAGCACTGGCTGTCAACAGCCCTGCCGAAGATGGTACGGGGGAGCAGACGCCGGGTGAAGCGGATCCCTTCGCCGAGGGAAACGGAGAAAATAACGGTGCTGCAGAGGTTACAGAGCAGTCCGCTGACTTCAATACGGGCGGCGGTGATTCCGGATTTTCTACCCCCCAGGAAAATCAGAACCAGGACAATGCCTTTGGTGCTCAGGAGCAGCAGCCCGCCGGTGATCAATTCGCCCAGAAAGGCTTCGATAATTTTAACAATCAGTCAACATTCAATAATCAGAGTGAGCCCGCACAGTCAACGGAAATGGCTGCCAACCAGACAAACAATGGTTTTGAGTCGTTTGACCAGCCTGCTGCAGGCAAAAATGAATTTGGTAATCCGGCACAAAATGATTTTAATGCCGGGATGCAGAATCAGGCGGAACCAGCGACATTCGATAACGCTCAGGCAGATCCTTTTGCCGGCGGCGATCAGTTTGCGCAACAACAGAAGCAGCCTCAGGCTGCTATGCAGAATGATTTCAATTCCGGAGCCGGTTCTGAGTTTAATGCTCAGGAAACGGGTTCAGGCTCAGGTCTGATGGAACAGCCGGCTGCGAATGAATTTGCACAGGCTGAGACGGGTAACGCTGCTGCAGTGCAGGTGGAAGAAGATCCCTTTGGTGCCTCCAGCGAGCCGGCACAGGCCATGCCTCAGCAGGCTGAACCTGCGAGTGATAATGAGTTTGGTAACTTTGACCTCGCCGAAGATGGTGCCGGGGGGCAGATGCAGAACTCAGGCGGATTGCCGCAAAAGACGGCTAAAGTCAATATCACCGAAATCTCCAGCCAGTCGGAGCCTGATCCTTTCGGGAATGCTGGTTTTGATCAGCCGGAACCACAGACTTCCACCGGTCAGATGGAGAATCCAAACGAATTTGGGGCAGATGTTTCTACTGCCAATGCAGGGAACTTTGAACAGCCTCAGGTTTCCGAATTCAGTGAAACACAGGAGACTCAGGGTACTGATCGTTTCGGAGATTTTCGGGCGGAAGAATTTTCAGCCCAGCAGGCGGAAAGTGTGACTACAGTCAAACGACCGGCAGCCAGTATCGATTCGGGATCCTTCGAAGAAACAGCGATGACTCCCGAACCGGCTGCACAGGCACGAGGGCTGTTCGATGGGCCTGCGCCTACTCAGAGTGTCTCGGTTCAGGAAGAGTTTGGTGCGTTGCAGCAAGAGGGCTTCAGCCAGCCGGTCGCAGCAGCGACGGGGGGAGAGTATGTCGTTCAGAACGGTGAAAACTTCTGGACGATTTCCAAGAAGCTGTACGGCAGTGGAAAGTATTTTCAGTTGCTGGCCCGGATTAATAAGAGTCGCGTCAGCGATCCCCGGACGATGCGTCCGGGATTAAAATTGATTGCTCCGGATCGCTCTGCAATTGAAGCTCAATACCAGGCGATTCATAAAACCAGTAATCAGACTACTGTCAGCGAGTTCAGCGGCAGTAACACTGTGCGAAAGCCAGGCAAAGCATCAGGGTTTTTCATCAGTCAGGATGGGCGCCCGATGTATCGCGTGGGCAGCAATGATACACTGACAGATATTTCCCAGCGTCATCTGGGGCGATCTTCCCGCTGGTTTCAGATTTATCAGATGAATCGGCAGAGGCTGCAAAATCCGAACAAGCTTCAAATTGGTACGGAATTGCAGCTCCCGACCGATGCCAGCCGGGTCAGTCTTGTGCCCGGAAACTCTTCCAGCCGATAAGAGATAAAGCGTCTTTAGTTCGTCTTTATCACTCCCATTTCTGAACTGGCGGCGAGGCAGCAGGCCTGTGTCCGCTGGTGCGGAAGAGGCTGGAATCGATGTTATTCCGTTTCATCAGTGCCATTTTGCTGGCAGTGGCCGTTTCTCTGATCGGCATTGCGCTGGAGAAAGAGAGCCTGAAGCTGAAACGGCAGGTCAGCCGACAGCATTTTCAGCTGGAAGTATTGATCAATTCGCATGCTAAAATGAAGCTGGCAACGCAACGCGCCAGTTCGCCGCGTAAGGTTCTGAACTCAATGGAGCGGGGAGAGCTGGAGGTCGAGTCCAGTTCAGAGCCTGCGCTGACCAATCGCCGTGAAATGCCGTTGCTGCAGTGGCATCTGCAGCGAACGCCACAGCAGGCGACACGTCAGAAATAACAGATTTATCCCGGTGTAGAGGGCAGGTGGGCAGTTTCTTGAAATCCGGTATCTCTCAATCTCGAATCAGCTGGCGGAGCTGGAGCCTGATCGTACTGGTGGTCTTTGCCTGGCTGGTCATTTCCGGACGGCTGGTTTATCTGCAGTACGTCGGGCATCAGCAGTTCAAAACAGTGGTTGCCCGTCAGCAGGTGTTCAAAGAAAAAATACCGTCCCGTCCCGGCGATATCCTGGATCGCAACGGACGCCTGCTGGCAACGACAATTGTCACAAACAGTCTCTACGTGGTTCCCCAGCGGTTGAAGGGGAATCAGAATGTGATTCCGGTTTGCGAAGCTCTGGGGCTGGATCAGGGGCACTTTCTCAAACGGCTGAAACAGAACGACGACAAACTGTTCCTGTGGGTCAAGCGGCGTCTGTCGGATGTGGAACTGAAGAAAATCCGTGCACTGAATCTGGCTGATGATGCCTGGGGCTTTCGTCAGGAATATCGCAGACAGTATCCACAGGGGACATTAGCGGCCCATGCACTGGGATTACGTGATATCGACGGCAAAGGGCAGGGAGGACTGGAAGAAGCCTTCGATCACATGATCTGTGGACAGGATGGCTATCGGTTCCTGGTCCGCGATGCTCATGGTCGGGTGATTGAGGTCCGCAATGATTCACGGGTGGCGCCGCGGAATGGCGAAACGCTGGTTGTCTCACTGGATTCAATCATTCAACTGTATACCGAACGTGAGTTGCAGGGGATCGTCAAAGACTGGAAACCCAAAAGTGCCTGTGCCATCGTGATGGATGTTAAAACATGCGAAGTACTGGCGCTGGCTTCTGTGCCGACCTTTGATCTGAATCATCCGGAAGAGATCAGAGAAACTGCCTGGAAAAATACCGCGATTGCTTCCATATATGAGCCAGGTTCAACGCTCAAGCCGTTTATCGTTGCTGCCGCTCTGGAGAAAGGGCTGATCAGTAAGGATGAAGAATTCGATTGTGAATACGGCGAATACCGCATGGGTAAGCGTCTGCTGCATGATCATCACAGTTATGGCATGTTAAGCGTGACAGATATTCTGGTGAAATCCAGTAATATCGGGATGGCGAAAATCGGGGAGCGTTTAACGAACGCGGGATTGTATGAAGCGGTAACGGCTTTTGGCTTTGGTCAGAAGACAGGCATTCAACTGCCCGGTGAGTTGACGGGGATCGTCAGGCCCCTGAAATCCTGGAATATCTATTCAACCGGTTCGGTGCCGATGGGGCAGGAAATCGCTGTCACACCAATTCAATTGATCACCGCCCATGTGGCCCTGGCCAATCAGGGGAAACTGCTCAATCCCCGGCTGATTCGTGACCAGATCGACCACAACTACTTTCCCCGTTCCGAGGATGAGCCCGCTCAGGTGCGTCCGCTGGTTTCAACTCCACTGGTCTCACCTGAGGTGGCAGACTGGTTGGTCCAGGTTCCCATGCTGGAAACGGTTGAGCGTGGAACGGGACGACGGGCGAAACTGGACGAATATAAGGTCTTTGGGAAAACGGGAACCGCTCAGAAACCGGATCCGAAAACGGGTGCATACTCCTCGCAGTTGCACGTCAGTTCTTTCATGTGTGGTGCGCCGGCTCACGATCCGCGGGTGCTCGTTCTGGTGGTCGTTAATGAACCATCGGTCGGAGAAAACCACTACGGCGGCACAATTGCTGGCCCCCCTGCAGCTGAGATTCTGAGAAAAACCCTCTTGTACCTCCACGAGCCGTTCGACGGATCGGGGTCACGCTTTGAGGAACGGTCTGCCAGCCGGGTACGTAATATTCTGCGTTAAGTCTTTCCAGTGCCCCCGTCTTACCTGGTTTGGTGGTGGGTCACTGATTTTGCGGTATTCGCCTCTCCGGGAAGCCCCTGGTCTTGAAGTAATATTGACAAAAAACGGATTTTTTTACTATTAATCCCGTCATATCACCTCTCTCAAGAACATTTCAGACACACTAACAGCTTCCTCTCCGGTTTTCTGTCTCTCTGATTCAGGTTGTCAGAAAATCTACTTATCGTTTTGGCGTTTCCGCCGCAATTCACACATTTCCATTTCGAATTGATCTGACATTCACAGCAGATCGGATCGTTCTATGCAGGATCTCCCGATTTTTGATCGGGCAGCTCTATCATGGCAGAAGAAACAAGCAAACAACCAGAATCCGAAGCAGATCCGCAATCCTCAGCGGTGACTGCTGAGGCTGAAGTTACCGAAGCTGGTGCTTCAGTCGGGGAAGATGGTTCGCGCACTCTACCTCAACGCCTGCTGCAGTTTGTCAGTTCGCGCTGGAAGCTGGTTGGGATCGCTGCTTCGGTTCTCGTGCTGTTGACCATCTACCTGATGAGTGGATCCAGCGAGCCGGAGAAAACGCCTCAGGAGATTCTGGCCGAATCGCTGGAACTGCTGGAAGATCGCGAAGATCCAAAGTCGTGGACGATCGCGCAGGACCTGGCTTACTCGCTCAAGAAACAGGAGTATCAGGACCCGGATTTTCCTGGAGCCTTGTACTACATTTTTGGAGTGGTTGCCTTTCGGAATGCGGAAGATCTGACAGGAGAGTCCCAGGATCATCAATACCTGATTGCCAGTCGATACCTCAAGGAAGCGGAACGCAGAGCCATCATTCAAAAGCACCGCCCCGAATGGTGCTTCGCGTATGGCTCCAGTCTGTATCAGCTCGGTTCGACGAAACTGTCGCGACCGTTGCTTGAAGAAGCGGTCGAGACCTGGCCGCATGGTAAACTCAAAGCATCCATGATGCTGACCGATATCTACCTGGATCACAAAGCGGACGCGGAACTGCAGAAAGCATTCAAATTGAACTCCGTAGCGCTGCAGTCAGACAATCTAAACCCCGTGACGCAGGATCGCCTCTACCTGCAACGTGCTCAGATCATGCTGGCCCAGGGGAAAAATGATCTGGCTGAGGAAGTGCTGACGAAGGTGCAGCAGCAGGACTCGGTCAACCAGGTGACTCTCGTCTTCCAGGCGCAGACGTTGATGGCTGAGGGTAAGTATCAAGAAGCATTAACCATCCTGGCCCCAGTCAAAGATAACCTGGGACTGGACCGCAAGTTTTCCCGGCAGGCATCCTATCTGATGGGGCTGTGTGCGGAATCGTTGGATGATGAAGAGGCGGCAATCGGCTTTTATGAGCAGACTACCCACCGCTATGCGGGGACCCATGAAGGGCTGGCTGCGTATCTGCATCTGGCCGAGTTGCTCCGCAAAAATGGACGTACTGAAGAAGCGTTAATCGCCTACAGGACGGCACTGCGGTCAGTCAGCAGTCCGGAAGATTTTCGTAATCGCTGGATCAGTCTGGAAGGATTTCGCAAGTACGTGCTCGACGCCTGGAATGACTGGGTTGATGAAGCAAAAATCAAAAATGGTGTGACCTATTTCAGTGCCGCAATTCAGTTGTCCGAATATCTGCCCCCCCTGTTGCCTGAGGTGCAGGCACGCGAACTGGCTGCGAATGCCAATCGGCGGTGGGCGGAATATCTTGAACGCAGCTACGAACAGACGACCGTCAGTGAGCGGGAGAGACTGAAGCATGAACTACAGGACCACTGGATTCAAAGTGGTAAAGCATATTATGAACTGGCCCGCCGTCTGAAAACGACGGATCGTTACGGAGAGATTCTGTCCATTTCTGCAGAGCATTTTCAGAAAGGTCAGGATTATGAAACTGCACTTAAAGTGCTGACCCGGTTTATCAATATCAACCCGGATGAAAAAATGCCACAGGCACTGGTTCGTCGTGGGGAAATTCTGCTGGAACTGGATCAACTGGATGAAGCCATCAGTCATTTTGAACGGGTGATGACGAACTACCCCACCGATGTGGCTGCGTTCCAGGCAAAGTATCTGCTGGGCGTCGCACACCTGGAGCAGGATCAGCTCGAACAGGCTCAGGGGGTCTGGAAAGACATTCTGGAGAACAGCAATTTAACACCTCAGGCGAAACAATGGTCGGATTCTCTGTTTGCACTGGGCAAGCTGAATTTTCACCTTGGGAAGATTGCGGGTAAAAAGCCCCAGACGGCAGGTGGCACAATACAAGGTGAGAAGTCAACCGCACAGCCGGGGCCCTATTTTTACTTTGAGGAATCGACGAGACGACTGCGGGAATACGTAAATCGATACCCGGAATCAGAAAAGGTGCATGAGGCACGGTTCCTGCTTGCCCGGGCTTTGCAGAATCTGGCGGATGAACCCTTGCAGGAGATGAAGACTGCCCGAACCGAAAACGCCCGCCAGGAACTGCAGCGGAAACAGTATCGTTTTTTGAATATGGCGATTGAACAGTTACAGAGTCTGAATCGCGATCTGCGCCGTCTCGAGAGTCAGGATCGCCTTGATCCCTCGGTAAGCGACTGTTGAAATCAACCTGTTTCGGCAAAGCGCATCTGCTGTACATGACGGGTGAGTACGAAGACGCGATTAAATCGTATCACGATGCCGTCAATCGCTATCCACAATGCACGGAAGTGTTGATTGCCTATATGAAAATGTCAGGCTGCTATGAAAGCCTGGGTAAAAAAAATGAAGCTAAGAGCATGCTGGAGCAGGCCAAGATTATCCTGAAACAGATGCCCGATAAAGTGTTTGATTCCCGGGACAGTAACCTCGGGCGTGAGGAATGGAATCGCTGGCTGGACTGGTCGCGGGAGTTGCGCTATTCCAATCAGCAGGCGACCACCGCCAAAACTGGAAATGGTGCCTGACAAATAAGATTAACCTGTCTGCGGTTCAGTCGGGACTGTGTGATGCAGTTCGGTCAAACCGGAAACGATTTAGAAAAATGTTAAAAGTGTTATGACTTCCACACACATGATTGATTATCCGAAACTGTTTGCGGTGCGTCTGGAATACTCCAGGGCCCTGTTGAAGCTCTCCCTTCAGCAGCAGGATCTGATCGAGCAGGATGATTACACACAGCTGCTGGATGTTCTGGGGCAGAAACAGCGGTTACTGGGACAACTGGATCAGTATACCCGGCAGTTGCCTCAACTCTGGGAAAAATGGAAGGCCGATCGGGATCAGCTGCCGACAGATCAGCGGGAAACCTGTGAAGCCATTTTACAGCAATCGGAGGCAGTGCTGTCCGAGTTGTTGCAGAACGAAGATACCAGCACGCAGTCGATGGTAGATCGACGCGATCAGACACGTGAGCAGTTAAAGTCACTCAATCAGGGTGGCAGAGTGGGGGAAGCCTACCGGGACAACCTGGCCCCGGTGACGCATCGCCATTTGAATATCGACCAGTAACGGTCACTTAAAACAATACGTAACGTTAATCTTTCAGAGATTGGTTTTTAATAATGAAGCAGAGTATGATTCATCAGGTAGCATCACGCGGCGTGATACAGGTCGTATCCGAAGATCGGATCCGCCGACTGGAAATCTGTACGCAGTTGTCAAATCTGGGCTACACGGTCGTGCCGCTGGCAGAGATTGTACTTTCTCCCGCACCACAGCACTCCGAGGCAGATGTTTGTGTATTGCTCGATGCGAAAGGGATTGCTGAGTACGCCTTCAAGGCAGAGACACTCCCCGAGCAGAGCTTGATCCCGGTACTGTTTTATCCCGCTTTCACAGCCGGACAGACACGTGACGCCCGGCAAGCAGGCGGAACGGGGAGTCTGGCTGGTATGGTTCCCTTTGCAGAACTGAAGCCGGAAGACTCGCTGGAAAGTATCGGCCGTCTGCTCGATTCCGCGATCAGATATTCTCGCCTGTCGCGAAAGTGTACCGGACTGATTCAGGAACTGAATACGCGATCTACGCGTAAGCTGATCGGTTACAGTCAGGCGATCCAGAATCTGCGCGACCGGATTGCCGACACAATTCATCTGCTGACTCCCGTTTTGGTGCAGGGCGCTCCGGGGACGGAATTAGCACTGGTAGCAGAGATGATTCATGATGCCATGTTTCTGGAGACGCGACCTTTTATCAAAGTGAACTGCAGCAGCCTCACGATTGAAAATGTCGAGCGGGAACTGCTGGGATATTTTACTGATGAGCAGAGCAGCTACACCGATGAGCCCAAGTGGAACCCCGGTCGCCTCGAGCAGGCGGAAGGGGGAACCCTGGTACTGGATCAGATGCAGCTTGCCTCTCTGCCGGTGCAGTCAGCGATTCTGAAAATTGTGGAACGGAATGAGTATCTCTCTCCCGAAGACGGTCTGCTCAAAAAACTCAACTGCCGACTGTTGACGTTAAGTCATGTTCCACTGACCGAACTGGTTGCTCAAAATCAGTTCAAACGCAAACTGGCATCAGTGCTGGGTGAGACGACGATTTCGGTTCCGCGGTTGAATGATCGCAGGGAAGATCTGGCATTGCTCACGGAATACCTGTTGAGCGAAGTTGCCCGCAGCGAGGGGACTGTTCCCAAGCTGCTGACACTGGATGGCCTGGAAACCCTGAAGCGGCACAACTGGACTGGCGATGTGCAGGAGCTGCGAAACCTGCTTCAGCATGTCAGTCGTGTAGACAATGGTCCTCGCCTGGATGCTGCCAGCCTGCAGCCCTGGATTGGATCCGAGGCATTGGCAGATCCCGAGGCAATGGTCGGTATGACCTTGCGGGAAATGGAACAGAAGTTGATTGAAAGTACATTTGCCCGCTGCGGGGGCAATCGTGAAAATACGGCCCAGATGCTGGACATCGGCTTGAGAACGCTTTCGGGAAAACTGAGATCGTACGGTTATCCGCCACGGGGAGGCCCAGATTCAAAACGGAACTTCACGGTCCGGCGTGCAGCCTGACCAGCGGCAGCGTTTATTGTTTATGAAGGTGTAAATCATGTTAGATCAGATTCTGAATTCGAATTCGTTGCCACTGCTGGAGAAAATGGCCGCGTTCTCAGAGCGTCGGCAGGAAGTTCTGGCGGGAAATATCGCGAATATTGATACCCCCGGGTACAAGATGCGCGATCTGCCTGTGGCCGAATTTCGGCAGGCATTGCAGGAAGCCGTTCAGTTGCAGGAAAAGCTGGCTCAGCCTGCCAACCGTTCGTCACTGTCGATGCCGGTGACGCTGGGAGAAACACGAAACCCGGAAACAGAGCTGCAGAGACTGTTTCCGCGGAGTCTGTACGAGGCCCGGGAAACGTCGCCTCAGAATCTGACCTTTAATGATGATAATAATCGGAGCATTGAAGCACAGGTGATGCATATGACCAAAAACTCGCTGATGCAGCAGTTTGCGGTTGAGACCATGATGGCTCAGATGAATCAGCTGTTAACGGTAATCTCTGAAAGAGCTTAAGGCCTGTAATCTGAGTGAACTCAGGAAGATCGGGTAAAGGAGCGAGGTATGTTTAAGGGAATTGATATCAGCAGCAGTGCTCTGGTGGCACAGCGTCAGAGAATGAACACAATTGCAGGTAATATCGCTGCGGTAAATGTGTCTTATGATCCTGCCAGCGACAAAGAGCCTTATTATCGGCGGATTGTGACCTTCCAGGCGGATACGGAGAGCCTGGACCAGGAGAAGACGGGAGTCGGTGTTCAATATCATGTAAAAATTGATACAGACACACCTTTAAGAAAAACGTATGATCCCGGCCATCCTCACGCAGACCAGGATGGGAATGTTACCTATCCTAACATTGATATGGTCAACGAGTTCGTCAACGCCATGGAGGCAGGACGTTCATACGAGGCCAATATTTCCGCAATGCAGATGTCGAAAGAAATGTTTAATACATCGTTGCGGATTCTGGCGTGAGGTGAGACTTTCATTATCGTAAAATTCAACTTCATCTGATCTCAGGGAAGGGAACAGGATGACGAATTCCATCAGTCATATCGGAAATGCATTTGTGCCGGGGATTCCCCCGACGGGCATTCAGGAAGCAGGCACTGCCAACCCATCGGGCGGTCCTTCCTTCAAGGAACTGATGCTTGACTCACTGCATAACGCCAATCAGATTCAGCTGGACTCGCAACAGGCTATTGAAAAAGGACTGCTGGGAGGCGATATCACCCAGGCGGAAGTCTTCACCTCAGTGAAGAAAGCGGATCTGGCCCTGAAGATGATGGTGCAGATGCGAAATAAGCTGCTGGAAGCATACAACGAAGTGCAGCGGATGCAGCTCTGATCAACCGCACTCAATAGCGATTCTCTTACCATTTTGACATGGACTAGTCGATTGGTTACCCCGGTATGGATACGATAAAAAAAATATATCAACAGTTCGCAAGCTTATATCAGAACATGACGGGCAGTCAGCGGGCGATTCTGCTGGCCGTCCCCCTGTTGATGATGGTCGCGTTCGGCTTCCTGTTCTTTCGAGAAAGCCAATCCAGTTATGTGTCACTTTCGCTGGGGAAAGATTTCACCACGGAAGGTGTGATTCATGCTGAAGAGGTCCTGCTGCGGGCGGGGCTGACCGACTTCACCCGTAAAGGACAGCGGATCATGGTCCCGCAGTCCGAAGTGACTCGCTACAATGCAGCGCTGATCGAAGGTGGCGGTCTGCCGACCGACTGGGCATCCGAATGGCAGGAGCAGTTTGAGAAATCGAGCATGTTCGTCAGCAAGGACCAGTTGCAGGTGATGCGGGATATCGCTTTAGGGAATCAGCTGCGCAGAATGATCCGGGCCATCCCCTCGATTGAAGATGCGAGCGTGATGTGGGCCCGTTCCAAGAAACGGCTACGCTGGAATAATACCACTCCCGAAGTCACAGCGACCGTGATGGTCAAGCCACGTCCTGGACGGGAACTCTCTCCGACTCTGGCGAGCAGCCTGCGGGCAGCGGTTTCCACCATGGTACCTGACCTGACTGCCGAATCGGTGACCGTTTTCGATCAGTCCACCGGAAACTCATACACCGCGGAAGATAAGAATGCCGCCTTCGATGGTAAATTCATCAGCTGGGTCAACAAGCATACCCGAAATTACCAGACCAAGATTCTGGACTCCCTCTCTTACATTCCCGATGTAATCGTGAATGTGAACGTCGATGTGGAAAACCTGAAGCGCTACGTTGAACGCAAGCAGGAAATCAACACCGATGGCACGGTCGCACTGCAGTCGAAAGAGCAGTCGACAGAGCGGAACATCAGCCAGAAACCGGCACGAGCCGAACCGGGGGCCCGTTCCAATCAACCTAATTCGCTGTCGGTTGCACGCGGTAATGAGAAGAGCGAGAAGGTAACCGAAACGAATTCAGAATCGCTGTCGGCGCCTTCCTTTACCTGGACGGAAAAAGAGTTTGTCGCTGCGATGCCGAACACGGTTCAGGTTTCAATTTCCATTCCCGAAGACTATTACGCTGCTGTCGCAGTCAAACGGGGCATCCAGAAGGGAGAGTCGGATGCAGATCTGGCCACCTTCAAACAGGCGACCGATACGATCAAAGCTGAGGTGGAAACCAGTATTCAGAAACAGGTTCAGAAGCTGATTCCCTCCCAGTCGGCTGAGAATTCCGTGAGCGTTGCTTCATTCGTCCGCGTGGATCAGCAGGTGCCGGAAGTGGCATTACCGATAACGGAAACCGTAGGTGAATTTGTGAGCCAGTGGGGCAGCACCATCGGTCTGGGACTGTTCGCTCTCTGGGCACTCTGGATGCTCAATAAGAGTATGCCGGAGATTGAAGAAGTCAATACGGAGGAAGTAAACATGCCTCGCGAAAAACCGACTCCCGCGGAAGACGAAGAGGAAGAGATTCGCCCCCGCAGGCAACCGACACAGCGGGATGAAGTGCAGTTACTCGTACGCGACAATCCGGAAGCTGCGGCCCTGGTGCTGCGGAAGTGGATCCAGTCCAAGTCGTAGACAGGTGCTCCTCCGGGAGTCGATCAGGAATACAGTTAAAGAGTGGATAGAAACATGGATGATCTCCAAAAAGCAGCTGTGCTGTTACTGAGTCTGGACAAACCGCTGGCTGCAGAGGTCTTAAGTCTGATGTCCAAAGATGATGTCGAAAAAGTGACAATGATGATTGCCCGGATGCAGGATGTCACCAAAGAGCAGCAGTCCAGCGTATTGAACGAGTTCACTTCTCTCAGTGGTGAGCAGACCAATATGGAACGTGGTGGTCTGGATGCGGTGAATGAACTGCTGGAACAGTCGCTGGGGAAAGAAGGCGCCGGTTCGATTCTGGACAGCATCAATCAGACGATGAACTCGGTTCCTTTCGGATTTTTACAGAAGTCCGGAGCAGCGAACCTGCTGACTTTTATCATCGAAGAACATCCACAGACCATTGCCATGATCATGTCGCATCTGCCCAGTAACCTCGCGGCAGAAGTACTGGCAGGGCTCCCTTCCAACAAGCAGATGGATGTGATCAAGCGGATTGCCAATATGGAGCAGACCAGTCCGGAGGTCATTCGTGACGTTGAGAAGAGTCTGGAACATCGAATGAAGAATACATTCAGCCAGGGGACAGAAAAGGCGGGTGGCGTGGAACTGGTGGCTGAAATCCTGAACGTAACCGACCGGATGACCAACAAGGGGATTCTGGAAAATATGGATCAGGAAACACCCGATCTGGCAGACGAGATCAGAAGACTGATGTTCGTCTTTGATGACCTGGTCAAACTGGACAACAAGGCCATTCAGGCTCTGCTCAAAGAGGTTGATACCAACCAGTGGGCGGTGGCTCTCAAGGGAGCTTCCGAAGAGATCAAGCAGAAGGTGCTCAGCAATCTGTCACAACGGGCGGCTGACATGCTGCGGGAAGAAATGGAATACCTGGGGCCGATCAAGGTCAGCGATGTCGAAGCCGTTCAGCAACAGATTGTCGACAGCGTGCGGCGGCTTGAAGATGCCGGTGAGATTGAAGTCGCCTCAGGAAGCGAAAGCGAACAGTACATTACCTGATGTCGGTCAGGGAACGAGTTTGATGTCAGGCGGTTCTGGACGCAGAGGCAGCCTGACAGAATACAGATAAAGATCGAATTATGGCGGAACTGGAAACAGCAAAACTGTTAAAAGCAGAAGCCTTTCGAGCATTGGGTTCGAAGGTGGCTTACAGTTTTAACGACATCGAAAAACGATGCGAAGACTACATTCAGAAGGTGCGCGACCAGACGCGCCAGATGATTCTGGATGCGCAGCAGGAAGCGGAACAAATCAGACAGACTGCCTACCAGGAAGGTCATCAACAGGGGTTGACCGAAGCACAAATGGAACAGGAGCAACTGGTACAGACCCGGGCCGAGCAACGGGCCAGCCAGATGGTTCAGGAGCAGCTGGGAACCGTTTATCCCGCGATGCAGCAGGCCGTGGAAGCCTTGCAGCACGAACGTGTGAACTGGAGACAGATCTGGGATAAGAGTGCCGTCGAAATCTGCCTGGGGATTGCCGAGAAGGTGATCCGCGCGGAACTGAATGCGAAGCCTGAGTCGGTGCGTCCCATGATGAGTGAGGCGCTGAAGCTTGCTTCCGGCACGCAGCAGATTCGCTTTCATCTGAATCCTGTCGATGTCGAACATCTGGGGCAGAACACCAGAACTTTCATCAGTAATTTAACCGGCTGTCAGAGCTGTGAGATCATAGAGGACGAAACAATTTCTCCCGGTGGTTGTATTGTCGAGACGCAGCACGGCACGATTGACGCGACCCTGGAAACGCAACTCGAGCGAATTTCAGAGGAACTGATCATTCAGAATCAGGAATAGTCTTTTCGGATGTTTGATGTATCCCAGCAGATAAAACAGATTTTGCCCTTTCGCCTGACCGGCAGGGTGACCCGTGTCGTGGGACTGACGGCTTCAGTCTCCGGATTTCCGGCACCGCTGGGGGCAGTTTGCGCCATCGATCGGGAGAATGGTCACGCCATCGAAGCGGAGGTGGTCGGCTTCCAGGATGAAGAAACGCTTTTACTGCCTTACGAAGATCTGACCGGAATTCGTCGTGGAGACCGTGTGTCACTGATTCAGTCGGTCCCTGCCGTGGCGGTGGGAGATGAAATTCTGGGACGTGTCCTCGATGGACGCGGACGTTGTATCGATGGCAAAAACCAGGCGATGCTTGCGGAACGGGCCAATCTGAAGGCGAAGCCTATTTCGCCCCTGGATCGTCCGCGAATCGATACACCCTTGAGCACAGGTATTCGGACCATTGATGGATTACTCACCTGTGGCAAAGGTCAAAGGCTGGGGATCTTTGCGGGCAGTGGTGTTGGAAAAAGTACCTTGATGGGACAGATGGCCCGCCAGAGTTCTGCGGACGTGAATGTGGTCTGCCTGGTGGGTGAGCGAGGCCGTGAAGTCCGAGAGTTTCTGGATCGCGACCTGGGCCCGGAAGGACTGTCCCGTAGTGTGGTCATTGTGGCAACGAGTGACGAACCGGCGTTGATTCGTCTGCGCGCCGCGCATCTGGCAGCCGCCGTCTCGGAATACTTCCGCGATTGTGGCAAGGATGTGCTGCTGATGATGGACAGCGTGACCCGCTATGCCCTGGCACAACGGGAAATCGGCCTGGCGGCCGGTGAGCCTCCGGCGACCCGTGGCTATCCACCCAGCGTGTTTTCCCTCCTGCCTAAACTGCTGGAACGGAGTGGTCGGACCGATTCAGGAAGTATTACCGGTTTCTACACCGTGCTCGTTGAAGCCGACGATGCGAATGAGCCGATTTCTGATACCGTGCGCGGGATTCTGGATGGCCATATCATGCTGTCGCGTAAACTGGCTCACGAATCTCACTGGCCTGCGATTGATGTATTGCAGAGTATCAGTCGTTCGATGAATGACATTACTTCACCGTCTCATCAGGCGGCCGCGTCAAAACTGAAAAAACTGATGGCCGCTTATCAGCAGTCTGAAGATTTGATTTCGATTGGCGCCTATCAGACGGGCTCGAATGCGGAAGTTGACCTGGCGATTAAACTGCGACCAATCTGGAATGAATTCCTGCGGCAGGGGAATACTGAAAACTCGAACTTTGACCTGGCAACCCAGGGGCTGGCCAATCTGACTGCACGGATGGAACAGCTCAAACCGATGCATGCAGAAGGTCCTGAAGCAGCTGCAGACGTAATGTCTCCGGCTGAGGCGGCGGGCAATCTGAACTGAAGTTAAACGGAAATCTGACTCTGACCTGAGTTTGCGATTATGAAAAAATTTCGCTTTCAATTTGAATCTGTTCTGAAAATGCGACGGCATAAACGCAGTCTCTGCCGTCAGCTGCTCGGGGAGATTCTGCAGGCTGATCAGCGTCTGGTCGAGGAGTCTCGGCGCCTGGATGCACTCCGGCAGGAACAGATTCAGGAGATCCGGCAGCGACAGGAACCGGGACGCTTAGACATCGATGCCGGTGCGAACCTGCGTTCTTACGTGGGACAGTTGCAGGCACAGTTACGGACGGTTCAGGCCAATCGCCGGCTTTTAGAAAAGCAGCTGACTGCCTGCAGACAGGCTCTGGCGAAAGCGGAGCAGGAAGTCAAGGCGATGGAAAAACTGTCAGACAAGCACCGCGAGGCATTTCAGTTTGCCCAGATCCGTAAAGAATCTCTGGAACTGGAAGAGACCTGGGCCGCGACACAACAGTCGGGAGGTCTTCGATGATGCGTTCTCTGGCTGTGATTGTCAGCGTGTTCTGTGTGGCTACGATCATTTCGCAGCTGCTGGGAGTAGGCTTTCTCTGGTTTCGGGGGCATCTGAATGCGGACGCTGTGAAAGATATTCGTCTGATCGTAACCGGTCAGACTCTGGATGATGTGGAACTGGTCGAAGATGAAACGGTGCTGCCTTCCCGGGACGAGGTGACGGAAAAACGGGCCATGCGGATTCTGGAGCTGGTGGCCCGTGAAGATGAAATCGATATGCTGAAAAGCTCGATCACGCAGTCTTCCGATGCTTTAAAACAGGATCGGCTGGCCTTTGAAGCGGCCAAACTGAAATTTGAGGAAGAGCTGGCTCTGTTAAAAGAACAGAGCCAGAGTGTCGCGACTAAAAAGACACAGTCCGTGTTGATGGCATTACCATCTGGTGATGCGGTGCAGTATCTGATGCAGGTCTCACTGGAAGAGAATCTGCAACTGCTGAAGGGCATGGATGGCAAATTTATTGCCAAGCTGCTCAAGGAATTCCTGGTGGCCCCGGATCCGATGGTGATCAAACGCGGGAAGGAAATCTTTAAGCAGATGTCACAGGACGAGCCCTTCCGAAGTTTCGCTGACGATACCCTGGATCAACTCTCTCAGAACTGAATCGCGGTTCGGTATTTCCTCAGCTGGTTGACAGCTGCTGCTCCTGAATCGGACTAATACGGTTTTTCGCTAAAATTGTTCTATATTACGTATTCTGACGTCATGTCTCAGGGCTGATCCTGTCGAATATGATAGTGGTGAATTCGTCGATTCCTGTCACGTTCACCACTGCGCAGTCCTCTCTGGAGGGCTGAAGGCGATTGTATTCGGATACCTGTTTAACTCTGAGGTGATGAGGAATGCCAGACGCTCCCAAGTTTTCCCTGCTGGATTTGCAGACACCAGATGTGAGTCAGTACGGCAGGCAGAACCTCGGTTTGCAGCGAGAAGCAACTCGTTCCACCGACTCTACTTATCGCAAGCAGCTTGCGGACTCGCTGTCACAAAAGCAGCAGCGGTCTGGCTCTGAAAAACCACAGCCAGATTCCCGTACCAATAACGAAGTGAAATCGGACCGGAGTCGTCCGGAGCCTCAAGCACCGCAGGCACGTTCTGCCAGTGACTCACCCACTCCGGCAGAGCGAGAGCAGCAGACGCCGCGTTCTCAGGAAAATCGTAATGATGCGGTTGAACCCGGTCAGAACGCTGTTGAGCAGTCAGCGCCAGTTCAGGATACAAAGCCTGTTGCAGAAGACAAGCCAGATACTGGTGAAGTCAATGAGAGTGTCGTCCCGGTAGAATCTGGAACGCCGGTCAAGGAAAAGTCGCCCCGTTATTCACTGTTTCAGGGAAGTGCTGCATCTGCAACCACCCTCGAGCAGGAAGTGACAACCGGAGATACGGAAATTCGTCCACCGGCCAATTTTCAGTTCTCAGAGAATCAGAACCTGGTCAAACTGCAAACCGATGTGACGGAAACCAGACCGGTGGAGTCCCTGCCGATTCCAGAAGGGTTGGCCGAGCTGCTCAAGACTCAGGAAGTCTCTACGAATCAGACTGAGACAACGTCCCTGAATGAGACTCCCGGTGATGTCGAGGGGGATCAGCAGCTCCAGGACGCGGGACAGTCAGAGGAAATCATTGATGCTGTTACCAATGATCAGCAAACTGCTGAGGAAGGGCAGTCAGTAGAGTCAGCGGAGCAGCTCAAAGGGGTTAAGCAGACCGAAGATCAGCAGGCTGCGATCCAAAAGTCCCAGGATGAGCACTCAAACTCAGACAACGTGAAAAGTGATGGCTCCCAGGCAGCGCAAGAGGCTGCCCAGCAGCAACGTTATCTCAAAGCACAGCAGCAGAATCCAAATGAAAACCATCTGCAGCAGGGACAGGATGCCGGTGAGGCGAATCCGGGTCAGCAGGTCGCTCAGACAGTGATTGATCAGGTTCAGGAGCAGACCGAGAAAGCCGGTCCTGACAAGACGGAGTCGACAGACGAAAAATCAGAAAAGAAGGTCGATGGGGACAAGGTGCTGCCAGAGCAGAGCGCACTGAACCAGACGAATCCGCATCCTGCAGCAGCCTCAGCAGCGACTGATGCCTTACAGAAGGCCCTGACTGAGGCAACCAAACCTGGTCCGCTCGCGCAGGAACAGCATGCCGGCAATCAGAACGGTCACGATCAGACACAGACTCCTGCTACAGGGCTGGGACAGACGACGAACGTTGCCGCAGAGAATCAGGCAGCCGCTCCGACCGGTCCAGTGGTTGATGCGAAGCAGGTTGAGCAGTTGATGGATCGAATCGCGAGTGCCGTGCGGCAGTCTCAATCGACGGGGCAACAGCTCAAAATCCGGTTGAGTCCACCCGAACTGGGAGCACTGCAGATCGAGGTCTCCCTGAAGAACGGTGAGTATTCCGCCAAACTGGAAGTTCAGAACAGGCATGCCCAGAAAGTCATTAACGATAACCTGGCTCAGCTGAAAGAAGCCCTGGTCAAGACGGGCGTCTCGCTGGATCGGATCGATGTGCAGATCAATACCCACTCCAGCGAGGATCAACGCTCGTCCCAGTCTGATTCGCAGCAACAGTCTGGGGCCGACTTTAATTCCAACGACTTCTCAGATCAGTCGGGGGATGCAGAGCAGGGTCACGATGAGCGTGCGTTTGCTGACGAAACCATACAGCGTGAGGATGTCGAACAGGAAGAACAGAACCGACCCCATGTGACCCGATCGCAGGGAGTCGCTACCGAGAACGTCGAAGAAATCGACGTTCAGATCTAATGGTGCCCCCCCTTGTTAACGGAATTTAAGGAGTTGCCAGGATGGCAGTCGATGCAGTGAGCGGAAGCAGTGGAGCCAGCAGTTCCACAAACGTGAAGGTGGTTGATGCCGATGAAGTCGGTTTTAATGGTTTGACCGCCGATAATTTCATGAAGTTGCTGATTACCGAGTTGCAGAACCAGGATCCGACAAATCCGATGGGGAATGAAGAGCTTCTGGGGCAGATTTCCAGCATGCGGGAACTTCAGTCGAATATCGAGTTGTCAGATACGCTGAAAGAAATAACCTCCGGCCAGTCGCTGACTCAGGCCGCCGGTCTGATCGGTAAGCAGGTAGAAGGGCAGGACAGTTCCGATAACTCGGTGTCCGGTGTAGTGGAACGTGCTTTCGTACGCGATAGCAAAGCCTACGTTGCCATTGGTAATTCCGAAGTGCCGGTGTCCTCGATCACCTCGGTACAGGAACCTGCAAGTGAATGATATTTCAGAGGTTACAGAATCAGCTTCATTTGAAGCTTACCTGAACTGACCGAAATTTAAGAAAAATGGGAAGATGATCAGGATCAGTTTAGACGATACACAGAATACTGCTGTAGTACGGTTCTGACTGATGCTGCGCAAAAACGAACCTAAGGATTGGGTATTAACCTGGTTGATTCAACCGAGGAGTTGTCATGGGATTGACGTCTGCATTAAATACATCATTGGGTGGTCTGAGCCTGAATGAAACCAGCATCGATGTGTTGGGTAACAATATCGCCAACGCTGGCACTAATGGTTTTAAAGCCTCTAATGTGCTGTTCACGACGCAGCTTGCTCGAACCTTAAGTGTGGGTTCACGTCCTTCCTCCTCAAATGGCGGTACGAACCCCCGACAGATCGGTCTGGGGGCCTTGAGTGCTTCGATTCGTAAAGACTTCACTCAGGGTAGTGTGACCAATAGTACGAGCCCCTCCGACCTCGCGATTCAGGGAGATGGTTTCTTTATTCTGGACAGCCCCGATGGTCAGGTTTACTCCCGGAATGGTAACTTCGAATTGAACAGCTCGAGTCTGTTGACCAACCAGAGCGGTTATCTGGTTCAGGGGTATGGCGTCGATGAAGACTTCAACCTGGTTAAGACTACTCTGACTGATATTAAAGTTCCTCTCGGGGACTTGAACGTGGCCCAGGCGACCAAGAATGTTGAGATTGGTGGTGCATTACTGCCGACCGGGGAAATTGGAACCCAAGGCTCGATCTTGACAACAGGGAACTTGACCGATGCCGGAAACGCGAACGCAGCCATTACTGGTGCGACACTGCTGACCGACATTGAAGAAACGATTGGTACACCGCTGTTTACCCTGGGAGAAACACTGTCATTTACTCCCAGCAAAGGGGGACGAACTCTGGAACCATTGACCATGCAGGTGACGGGAACCACGACTGCCGCTGATTTTGCCAGCTTTATGGACCGAACTCTGGGGATTCAGAATGGGGGTGGCATTCCCAACGATGCGACCACAGGCGCTCAACCAGGAGTGACGGTAACTGCCGGTGGTGCTTTTCAGATCGTGGGGAATTCCGGGAGCGTGAATGATATCTCGGTAACCATTGGTAATATTACTTCTGATGGCTCAACTGTACCGATGACGTTCACGAAAAGTGAGTCTGCGAATGGTGAAAGTGCTATTACTGACTTCGTGATTTTTGACTCGCTGGGTGAACCGGTGACGATGAAGATGACCAGCGCGCTGGAATCACGATCATCCAACAATACTGTCTTCCGCTACTTCCTCGAGAGTGCAGATGACAATGATGGTGATATCGCGGTTTCCAATGGAACGATTACGTTCGACAGTAAAGGGAATGTGACTAACTTCACCCCTTCTACATTCGGGATCAGCCGGGTCAATACCGCTGCTGATGAAATGGATGTGTCCATAGACCTTTCAAACATCTCCGGTATTTCGTCTGCGTCGGCGGGGAGTACTCTGAAACTGGACCTGCAGGATGGTTCGGATCCGGGAACGCTGTCCAGTTTCGTGATTGACGAAACGGGGATTATTAACGGCGTGTTTGACAACGGTATTATCCGGACGCTGGGACAGGTGACACTGGCCCGGTTCTCTAACCCACAGGGTTTACTGGAAAGTGGTAACTCCACGTTCCAGGAAGGGGTCAGTTCCGGTCCTCCGTTCCTGGTGACACCTGGTAACTTTGGTGCCGGTACGATTCGTGCCGGTTCAATTGAACTTTCCAACACCGACGTCGGTCGAAACCTAGTTGACCTGATCGTGGCTTCCACGAACTATCGAGGGAACGCACGTGTGATCAGTTCCGTGCAGCAGCTGGTTGACGAACTGCTGGTGCTGGGACGTTAATCGGATGGTTAAGCAGGGTTCCGGCAGAGGGGCTGGTATGACCACCGCCCCCGGGAGACTGGTGGCATGATCAAATTGACCCGACTGAATGGTGAAGAGTTTGTTGTCAACGCGGAACTGATTCAGAGTATTGAGAGCAGACCCGACACGTTTATTACTTTGACTTCGGATGATCGCCTGATTGTGCGGGAAAGCGTGGAAGAAGTGGTGAAACGTGCGATCGCTTATTCGCGTGCGATTCGACTGGCGCCCGGGCTGTGAGACAGATTCTGAGTGATTGAGCAATTATAACTTGTGATGGTGAGGGGCCTGCTCTCCGGTTTGCTGCGAACCGGATTTGAGTGAGTCCACTGACATCAGGGACCTTGATAGAAATGGATAAGGCAACCGCCGGCGGACTCGTTTCAGGCATCATTTTGCTGCTGCTGGCGATCTTCATTGCGCCAGGGTCAAGCTTCAGTGCCTTTATCGATATTCCCTCAGCTGCGGTGGTGGTCGGTGGGGCGATCGCAGCCTGTTTCATTGCCTTTCCGGGGGCAGCGATGCTGCTGTTTCCGAAGGTACTGAAAAAAGTCTTCTTTCCCAAGCAGCCAGAACTGGCTCCCGTGATTTCTCAGATCGTTGAGTTTGCTGAAATCGCTCGTCGCGACGGTATCCTGGCTCTGGAAGCCAAAACGGAAGAAATCGAGGACCCTTTCATTCTGCTCGGCGTCCAGATGGCGGTGGACGGGACCGACGTGGATCTGATGGAACAGATTCTCCGTACAGAGATGGAAGCTGTGGCTGGCCGTCATAAAAACGGCAAATCACTGATGGATACTGTTGGTCGATACGCACCAGCATTCGGGATGATCGGAACCCTGATGGGACTGATCATCATGCTGGGGAACATGGATGACCCTGAAGCCATCGGCCCGGGTATGGCGGTGGCGTTGATCACGACCCTGTACGGGGCGCTGGTATCGAACCTGTTTTTCCTCCCTTTTGCCGACAAGCTGGCTTATTACAGTAAACAGGAATTCCAGGTACGGGAAGTCATCATTAAAGGGCTGATTGCAATTCAGGAAGGGGATAATCCCCGAGTGATTGAGCAGAAGCTGAATACTTTCCTGCCGGCAGACCAGCGTGTCAGCAAAGACGGTCAGGCTGCCTGATGTTCTCAATCGGTCGAAGGAAAGGAGGCGATTCAGATGGCGATGCCTGAAGAAGAGGGACCTCCTGGCGTTCCGGAATGGGTTGTCACCTATGGTGACATGATGTCGCTGCTGCTGACCTTCTTCATCATGCTGGTGTCCATGAGTGAGATCCGTAACGACGAAGGATCCGTGCGTGCCATGCTGGACTCACTGCGAGAGCGTTTCGGAACGCATCACGGTACAGCCGCCGTGCCGGGAAAATCGCTGGATCCTACCAGTAACCGCAGTAAGCCCGCCTCCAAAGGAACCAGCTCCGACGGGGGGACTAAAATGGGTAAAGCGGACTCATCGGGAGGTGGCGGTCCCTTCAATACGGTAGAACGAATTAATTCGGGAACCGAGGTGACTCTGGGGGGGGCTGCCTGTTTTGATCGGTTTTCTGCGGAGCTGACTCCTGCGCTGAAGAAAAAACTGGATGTGATTGCAGAGGTGCTGCTGCCCACTCCCAATCGGCTGATCGTACGGGGGCATGCCTCGCCAGAGCCTTTACCAAAGGGCTCAAAGTTCCTGGATTCCCAGGAACTCTCTTTCTATCGGGCCAAAAATGTGGCGGAGTACCTTAAGGACAAGGGAATTGCACCCGAACGACTGATTGTCAGTTCAGTGGGAGATGCTGAGCCACGGACCATCACACGCGACCCGCAAGAGCAATACTTGAATCGTCGGGTTGACGTATTTTTGATTGATGCGTATATAGACACTCCGCAGACAGGTAAGCGTTGAGTTCTACAATCAATTCTGCCTGATCGGCGTTCCGGAAATCGCTTTGTAATCAAATACAGAGCCTGATTGGTCTAATCAAAACCGCCGAAGTGGATGCAGAGGGGTACATGATGTGCCCCTGCGCCAACAGAGTGCGAGAGTTCAAGGAGGAGACTCGTGGCAACAGACACCGAAACAGAAGAGGCAGGTGTCGCAACAGAGGCAGTGGCATCCCCCGAAGAGAGTGCGGTCGCTTCCGGCCAGTCCAAGGCCAGGTTACTCAAGATTGGTGGCCTGTTGCTGCTGGTCATCATGCTGCAGGTCGGGATCTCCTACTGGCTGTTGACACCTGATAAACCGGCGGAAGTCGCGGAAGAATCTCTTTCCAGGGAAAGCGAAAATCTGCAGGTTACCACGGCTGAAGTGAACATTGAAAACTTCAGCGTGACGAACAATATTGCCGAACCCGGAGCAACTATCCACGTGACCTTCAACCTGGTGGCGCTGGTCGAGCAGGGCGCAGCCGGCGATTTTGAAAGCATGGTTAAAGAGACGAATAAAGCCCGTGTCAAGCAGGCTGTGATTGAAGTTGTCCGTAAGTCGAGCCTGGCAGATCTGAATGATCCCCAGTTGAGTACGATGAAACGGATGATGAAAGAGTCGATAAATAAAGTTCTCAAGAAGAGCTATGTTATTGAGACGGTCATCAGTGAATACCGCACAATGACGCAATAGTGCCTCCCCGGCAGAACAGGATACGATTGTGGCTGAAGATAATGACGATCTTCTGGATCCTTCCGAAATTGAGAAGCTCTTAAACTCGCAGGGACAGAATGCGCCTGCAGAACCTCCCTCTGGTGAAAGCGCCTCTGAAAGTGCAGGGGACGATCTGCTGGATCCCTCCGATATCGAGAAGCTGCTGCAGAATGCAGGTTCGAGCGAGGGAACGAAGCCATCGGGTTCCGGAAATGTCGTCAACAATGATGATATCGATGGACTGTTCAGCCAGCATGGTACGTCATCAGATCAGTCCGGTAGCCCGTTTTCCGCATCGCATGCAGACACCGAAGCGCTATTGAATCAGGCGGAAGCCAATCTGGCGGCGGCAATTTCTCCCAACCTGGGGCCCGGCCATGGTATCCCCGGAGATCTGGGAGGAACGAAGGCATTTGAGTTTCCGAATTTTGAATCGATGGCAGGCAGCCCGGAAGAGGCGATGGCTCTGTCATCTCTGCAGAATGTCGAACTGGATCTGTGCATCGAACTGGGACGCACGGAACTGCTGATCGAAGAGGTCCTGAAAATGAAAGAGGGAGTGGTTGTTCCTCTGGACAAGCTGGCAGGGGACCCGGTCGATATTCTGGTGAATGGCCGCATTATAGCCCGGGGTGAAGTCCTGGTGCTGAACGATAATTTTTGTGTCCGTGTTGCCGAGATTATTTCTCCCGAACTTTAAGAGTGATGCCGGGGAAGGGAGTTTCCCGGCTGAGTGAGCCCCAATCCCGTAAGAGGCGACGTAAAGGATTCCATGATTCGTCTTTGCATTCTTGCCGTACTGACGTTGCTCTGCCTGCTGATCTCAGCGGTGCGAAGCCAGGCAGCCGAACCTGCGTATCAGTCGCGGCCATCTGAATTTCGCCAGCCTCGTGAAATGTCCGGTAATCCCAATACGTATTCCCGGACGGCACAACGGGGAGTGACTCCGACTACCATTGGTCGGGAGAGTCTGAATCGGCCGCAGCCGGTTAATTCCGGAATCGCTCCCTCTCAGACGCGCAGTCTGCCTCAACAGAGAATGCCCTCAGAAGCAAAGTCAGCTGCGAATCCGATTACTCCCCTGGATCGACAGAAACAGGCGAACTCAACAGCGGAAGATCAGGCATCTCCGCGACGCGTGCCTTCCATCTGGGGGACATTCGGTGCGCTGGCACTGGTGATCGGTATTATCCTGATCGCTGCTAAAGTGATGAAAAAACATAATCTTTTGTCTGCGAAAACGCTGCCTCGCGAAGTGCTCGAGGTTCTGGGAAAACGGCCGCTGGATGCCCGCCAGACCATTCACTTTGTGAGATGCGGTAATCGGATCCTGATTCTGGGATCATCGCCCGCGGGTCTGGAGACCTTGAGCGAAGTGCTGGATCCGGTCGAAGTCGATCTGATTACGGGTATGTGTCGCGAGCAGGCAGACTCGTCTCGTGCAAATCAGTCGTTCCTGAACCTGTTTCAATCTACTCAGCAAAAAACGCCACCAGCGCGAACTGAGCGAAAGCCGGAACGTGTGCAACCTCCGGTACGTTCTGAAGCGGAGCCTGAAACAACTCAGGACGAATATCCCGAATTTGATTCTGCCATGTCCCGGTTGCAGCAGAAACTGTTACAGCCCTCCCGTCATTCCCTGAATGAAACCGGGGACCGCGATCATGTTTAAGCGGAGCGGGGGGGGGCAGCTCCGAAATCTGGGAGCCTGGTTGTGTCTGTGCTGGTTACTGACAGGAACAGACACTCTGCAGGCACAGACCACAGCCCAGAATCAGGCACTCTCTAACCAGGGAGTCGGCAGTCAGAGTCTGCAGAATTTCCCGGCGCAGGCTGATCCCAACGTGCAGCCTGCATCTGCTGAGAAATCAGGAGTTCCCGAGCTGCTGGACGTGGAACAGATGACGTCGCCGGAAGGTTTGAATTCGACCCTCAAGCTGTTTCTGTTACTGACCGTTTTGAGTCTGGCTCCCTCGATTCTGATCATGACGACCTGTTTTATCCGGTTCGTGATCGTATTCGGATTGTTACGTCAGGCACTGGGAACGCAGCAATTACCGCCGAACCAGGTGCTGACTTCCCTGAGTCTGTTTCTGACCTTCATGGTGATGGCTCCCATCTGGGAGAAAGCCTATGAGGAGGGAATCGTCCCCTATACGAACCAGACGCAACAGGCTCCTGTATCGCTGGAAGACGCATTTGAAAAGACGGTTGCTCCCCTGCGAAAGTTCATGAGCGATCAGATCGAACTCACGGGTAACAGTGATACGGTCTGGATGTTTCTCGACTACCAGCGACCGTTGCCCGGTTCTCCCGGCGCCGCGGAATATAAAGCACCCAGCGACTACGACGAAGTCCCATTGAGTGTGCTGCTGCCAGCCTACATGTTGAGCGAAGTCAAAACCGCGTTTCTGATCGGCTTCCAGCTGTATCTGCCTTTTATTGTGATCGACATGGTGATCAGTTCGATTCTGATCAGCATGGGGATGATGATGTTGCCCCCGGTGTTGATCTCGTTACCGTTTAAAATTCTGTTATTTGTCTTGATTGATGGCTGGTTGCTGACAGTAGGCATGCTGCTGGAGAGTATCAGGGCCGTAGGATAAATCCCGGCGCTCCCGTTGCGCCCGGAATTGCGTGAAAACACAGGTGTGAGTTTATGGATACGTCAACCGTTGTGGATCTGGGGCGAGAAGGACTGCTGATCATGCTGGAAGTCAGCGGCCCGGTCATGCTGACTGCAGTCGTGGTCGGTCTGGTGATCAGTATTGGCCAGGCGGTGACCCAGATTCAGGATCAGACCATCAGTTTCGTGCCTAAAATCATCATGATGGTGCTGGCGATTCTGTATACATTGCCCTGGATCACTGCCCTGATGATGGAGTATAGCACCAGTCTGATCACCAATATTCCGTCGCGGCTCTGAAGCCGACCTCGAAACCTGAAGTAGTAAAGAGAAGGCCGTGAGCGCACTGCTCGATCAATATCTGTTGAATCCCATTCTGCAGCTGGCGCCTGGTCAGATTCTGCAATGGGCGATGCTGCAGTTCTACGCCTTCACACTGGTACTGGTTCGAATCAGCGGCCTGATGATTATCGGCCCGGTCTTCGGCCAGCCGATTTTTCCAACAAATATCCGGGTACTGTTAATAGTGTGCCTGTCGATTCTGATCACGCCGACACTGCACGAACAGGTTACCGTTGGTTTCTATCAGCTGGACGCCAATCAGGATCACCGCCTCAGTCAGGATGAAGTCCCCGCGCATCTGCAGAAACGCTTTGAGGAGCTGCTCGTCAGCAGTGGTCGCCAGGGAGAACGGGAGCTGACAGTCAACGATTACCGCTTCGTCACGCATATGCCGGCGTCTCTGTTGGATTATGCCTGGTCGATTCTGGGCGAGTTGACGCTGGGGTTTGCCTTGGGGCTGGGAGTGTTTCTGATTCTGTTAAGTCTGCAGATGGCCGGTCAGATGATTGATCAGCAGGCGGGGATGGCGTTGGGGGAAGTCTTCAATCCCGGCTTCGACATGAACGCGTCGTTGAGTGGCCAGTACCTGTATTATGTGGGGATCGCGGTCTTTCTGCTGATGGAGCCGATCAATGGTCATCTGCTGATGCTTTCGGCGTTGATCGATACGTTCCAGATCTTTCCCGTCGGCGAGGGGATTGTCTCAACCAATACGCTGGATCTGTTGCAGTCCCTGATGCATCAGTCGCTGGTGCTTTCGATAAAAGTCGCCGCGCCCCTGCTGGCGATCAGTGCCCTGATTTCGCTGGCGATGGGATACCTGGGACATACGGTTCCCCAGATCAATGTGCTGGTGATCGGCTTTCCGATTCGTGCGATTGTCAGTCTGGTCGTCCTGATCTTCACCCTGTCTGGAGCCGCTGACATTGTGGTCGAATCGATCCCCAGTGCCATCGATCAGATCAGCCGCAGTACCGTGATGTAGTTCGAATTGAGATTCATTCAGCATGGCAGAGAATGATACCGGAGAAAAAACAGAAGACCCGACGGATCGCCGGCGCAATGAGGCCCGCGAGAAGGGGAACATTGCGAAAAGTACCGACCTGAATGCGGCGGGGATGATGCTGGCGACCGCGGGTGTGCTCTACTTCTTTGCGGTCAGTCTGAGCCACGACATGAAGAATCTGATGGAAGCGACGCTGACCAGCCCGGTCTGGCTGCGCGTCGATACCGCGGTCATCATGGAACGCGTGCAGGCGATCATTAAACAGTTTCTGCAGGGATCTGCTTTGACGATGCTGATTCTGTTTATTGCTGCCGTCATCCTGAATATCGTGCAGGTCGGATTCATGATGACCCCGGATGTCCTGCAGATCAAATGGGAACGTTTGAACCCGATTGAAGGGGCCAAGCGGATTGTTTCGATTCGCGGACTGGTCAAGCTGGGAGTCAGCCTGGGAAAAATTACACTGCTGGTGCTGATCGCGGTCTGGTTCAGCTACCTGGTGTTCCCGAATTTTCTCGCGTTGATGGGGGCACCTCCCGAGACCATCATGCGCGACATTTTTAATTCCTCGATCGAGCTGGGCATCCTGCTGGCACTGGCGCTGATTATCCTGGGAGGTCTGGATTTTGCCTTTCAGAAATGGAAGCATGAAAAAGACCTGATGATGAGCAAGCAGGAAGTCCGCGAAGAGATGAAGTCGATGGACGGGGATCCGCTGATCCGCCAGAGACGCCGCGAAGCACATCGCAAACTGGCTCTCTCGCAGGAACTCTCCCAGGTCGCGACTTCCGATGTCGTGATCACCAACCCGACCCATATTTCGATTGCCATCAAGTACGATCCGGAGAAAATGCCGGCACCGGTTGTTGTGGCCAAAGGGGCAGGGGAGATCGCTTTGCAGATCCGGAAGATCGCCAATGAACATGGGATTCCGATCATCGAACGGAAGCCGCTGGCGCGACAGATGTATCGCGATGTGAAAGCCGGCGAGGAAATTCCTTTCGAGCTGTACGAGGTCTTTGTCGAGATCATGGCCTACGTTTATAATCTGACCGGAAAAACGATGCCGGACGCCCGCTGATCAGCGGCAGCAAGCTGATTTCCAGACAAAGATATGCAGAGAGTGGCAAGCTGAATTCTGTCGGGAAATCAGGACAATTATGCGGGTTTTCAGTAAAAACTTAGAATTCGCAAAGTGTGCACTGGTGTTTGATTTGCATTCTCACCAAGATATGGAATAGTAAAGTATCTTTGCACCGTAGTGGCTTGTTTTGAGGGGGTTCAATGCGTTGGGAACATCCGGTTCAGTTCGCATCGCAGAGTGATGTTGGCTTTCGACGACGGAATAATGAAGACTCCATTTCCGTCCGGATCTGTAAAGATCAGGAAAGCTGGCGGGACCATGGGCATTTCTTTCTGGTCGCCGATGGAATGGGGGGGCATGCTGTTGGCGAACTGGCCAGCAAGATTGCCTCTGAAACCGTTCCGCATACCTTCTTCAAAAACAAGCCGGGCCCTGTTGCCAAATCTCTGAAAACCGCCGTCGAAATTGCCAATCAGGCAATTCATGAACGGGGGATGGCCAACCGCGAATTCATGCGGATGGGAACGACCTGCAGCACGCTCTGCCTCTGTCCCGAAGGGGCCGTGATCGGTCATGTCGGCGACAGCCGGGTCTATCGCGTCCGCGAGAATCGGATCGATCAGCTGACCTTCGATCACAGTCTGCAGTGGGAGCTGATTCGCCAGGGACGTATGAAGCCGGAAGAGGTTTACCTGAATGAGCCACGCAATGTGATTACGCGTTCTCTGGGACCGGAGCCGGTGGTCAAAGTCGATATCGAAGGACCCTACCCGGTGCTGGAAGGGGATCGCTATATTCTTTGCAGTGACGGGCTGACCAGTCATCTCAAGGATGATGAGATTGGGATGATCTCCAAGTATCTTGATCCGAGTGATGCCTGTCGGCTGATGGTGAATCTGGCGAACCTCCGTGGCGGTTCCGATAATATCTCGGTGATCATTGTGCGGGTGGGCGATTTGCCTGATGGGAATCTTCCACAGCAGCAGGAGCCTGATGCTGAACCAGAGCTTGAACTGGAGAAAGACTATCGGGAATGGTTGTGGCTGGCGGGCGTCTGGGGGGCTTCGCTGATGGTGGCGACCGGCATCGTGATGTGGCTGCTGACCCAGTTTGACAAAGGGGAGTTTCTGGCTTTTGGAGGCATGTCACTTCTGGTGATGCTGCTTGTCAGAAAAGTATTCGCCCAACGGGAATTCGGTAAAAATAAAGACTACCTGGATAATAAAACCGTTGAGTGGCGGCCTTATCGATCAGAGCGACTGAAGTTCAATACTGATTTTCTGCAGTACCTGACCACCATGGAATCGGAGTTACAGCGGGCCGCGATGGAAGAAGAGTGGACGATCGAGTGGTCGAATCATAATAAAATTTATTATGAGGCTAAGGAAGAACTCGAGCAGAAGAAGTACCTCAAAGCCTTTCGCGATTTTTCACGGGCCATCGATATTCTGATGACCGGTCTGCATTCCTATCGGAAAGAAATGGTGCATCAGGCACGCTGGAAGAAAAATCCCCCCACGTCTCAGCAGGGTGAGTAAACGTCAGTCGGTATGGATGCCCCGTCTGTCCTTTTTGTACACCTGCAGGATATTGCCGATTTAACATTGGACTTCTGCAGTGAATCCGGTATGATCTGGCACTTATTTCAGAGGCTCTGAAGGACTTGTGACACGGAGGTCAGTGTGTTCTTTACACAAACAATCAGGCGGAAACTGGGGGTCGGACTGGGGATTATCTTCTTCATGCTGATCCTGCTGGCCTATGGTGCCGTTTCCGGTCTGCTTTCCTATCAAAATACGGTGGCAGACTTTAAATACTCGCTGGACAACCTGCCCGATCGCGATCGACTGATCGTATCCGTCGTCTCCCTGAATGAACCGCTGCAGAAGATCCGTCATTCCCGTCCCGCTGCCAGTGCCCATTATCAGCAGAAATTTAAAGAACAGCTGCAGGATGTGAAAGATAACGAAATTCCAGGCTTTCTGCAGAAGGTCGATCGCCTGCCGGATCCTTCCCTGTCGACGTGGCGCGGATTTGTTAACTCCCAGTTCAGTCAACACAGTGCTGTTATGAAACGCCTGGACCACCTCTCCCTGATGTCGGAGCAGCTGGAAGATCCCAAGCAGAGGCTGAAGGTTGCTGAGCAGATGATCCTGGAAGTGGCCCATCTGGAAAGCCTGATTCTGGAAGTCAAAGAAGTCCCTTCCAGCATGAAATCGGTGATTGAGCGGGCATCGCGGGTCTATCGTTCCCGCTATAACCTGGTCTGGGTCACATGTCTGATCGTGTTTATTACCTTTGGCTGTCTGATCTGGTATGGCTACAAAACCGTCCTGGCTCCCATCCAGGAACTGCACTCCGGAGCTCGCATTGTGGCCCAGGGTCATTTTGACCATCATTTCGAAATCAAATCACGAGATGAAATGGCCGAACTGGCCGAAGCCTTTAATAAAATGACGCAGCGATTCAAGGAAAAACGGGATGAATTGAATCACAAAGTGGATGAGCGCAGCAGGCAACTGGTGCGGTCTGAGCGACTGGCGGGAATCGGTGTGCTGGCTGCCGGGGTGGCCCACGAGATCAATAATCCGCTCTCTGCGATTTCCATGGCTTCCGAATCCCTGCAGGGCCGGATGGGAGATTTGAAGCCACACTGCCCGGAGGATGATCTGGATGTTGTAGAGCAGTATCTGGGGCTGATTCAACGCGAAGCAATGCGCTGTCGGGACATTACCTCCAAACTGCTCGACTTCTCCCGCGGTCAGAATTCGGTTCGCAGCGAAAATGATCTGGTGGCCGTCATTGAAGAGGTCTGTTCGATGGTCAGCCTGATCAAACGTCTCAAAGGACGGAATATCCAGTTTTCCCCGCCGGGAGCCTGTTGGGCCGAGTTCAATCCAGCCGAGATCAAACAGGTTGTGCTCAATATCATGACCAATGCCCTGGAATCCATGGAGATAGGGGGCAGTCTGGAGATCCAGGTTCGTGAGCATGTCGATTCTGTGACGCTCATTTTCAAAGACGACGGCTGTGGTATGTCGCCGGAAGTCATGGATAGTCTGTTCGATCCCTTCTTTACTCAGCGGACCGATGGAACTGGCACCGGACTGGGCATGTCGATCACGCATCGGATCGTGAAGGACCACGGTGGTGAGATCGAAGTCGAAAGCGCAGGGCCGGGAAGAGGGAGTACATTTTTTGTGGAGCTTCCTAAAAAAGCCAAGCTGCAAAACAAGGCTGCATAAAGATTTAGAAAGCCTGCTGGAGAACCGTTTTTCTCTGATTCTCCGATTGCCACGATTTTCAAAATCTGATATTACACGTCTCTCCCCACTAATGATTCACACAAAGTTAACGATACAGGAGAAAATGGATGTTCTCTGTACAGCAGATTGCTCTCGATAATTCCTATCCCGATCTGATGCAACTCGTGCAGAGAAAGGTCGTGGCTGATCTTCCGGTTCCGGAGAGGTCAGTGTGAACGTTGATCCTCGAAAAGCAGTCGGGGCCTCCTTTCAGGAACAACTGCTTTTCAGAGCCTTTCCCCGATTCCTTCCAGAATACCATTCGGTTAAGAAATTTGTTAAATGGCTTTCTCTTTGACAGGATGTCAAAGCAGGAAGAAGGAGCACAAGTTGAGTAATTCGGTTAATAAATTACGGGTCTTGTTTGTCGATGATGAAGCAGCCATTCGCGAGGTGATGCGCATCGAACTGCCCCGGATGGGACATGATGTTACCATCTGCGAGGACGGTCAGTCGGCATTGACGGCACTGGATAAAATCACATTTGACGCAGCGATTGTCGACTTGCGGATGCCTGGCTTAAGTGGCTGGGATGTGATTGATCATATCAATAAAGTCTCTCCTGAAACCGAAGTGATTATCAGCACCGGTCACGGGAGTATTGACGAAGCGATCCAGGCGATCCGCCGCGGCGCGTATGACTTCCTGCCTAAGCCCTGTAAGCTGATTGATATTGCGACCGTTCTGCAGAAAGTGGCTGACAAACGCTCGCTGCAGAACAAGAACTTCGCACTCGAGTCACGGTTGAAAAGTGTGGAAGGCCCGTGTCAGATCGTGGGCGAAACTCCACCGATGCTGCGAGTGAAAAAGCTGATCGAGAAGATTGCACCGACCGACTCGACCGCGTTGATTCTGGGTGAAACCGGGACCGGTAAAGAACTGGTGGCACGTCGTGTTCACGATTTGAGTGCCCGTGCCTCAATGCCGTTTGTGCCTGTGAACTGTGGTGCCCTGCCCGAAAACCTGGTAGAGAGCGAACTGTTCGGTCATCGTAAAGGTGCATTCACCGGTGCAGATACTCCCCGTAAAGGGTTGATTGAAATTGCAAACGGCGGAACCCTGTTCCTGGACGAACTGGGTGAGCTTGATAAAACCATGCAGGTCAAATTGCTGCGGTTTCTGGAGTCCGGCGAAGTCCGTCGTGTGGGTGACAGCGAGACCTTCCACGTTGATGTGCGAATCGTCTGTGCAACCAACCGGGATCTGCAGGAAATGGTCGGTGAGGGAACCTTCCGTGAAGACCTCTATTTCCGGGTGAATACGTTCGAGATCAATCTGCCTGCGTTGCGGGAGCGGAAAGGTGATATCCCGGAAATTTCCCGGGTACTGCTCAAGCGGCATCTGAAAAAAGATTCCATTCCCCAGGATATTCTGGCTCCTGAGACCGTCGAAATTCTTCAGGAATACGACTGGAAAGGGAACGTGCGGGAACTGGCAAATGCGTTGGAGCATGCCGTGATTCTGTGGGATGGCGTGCAGATCCAGCCTGCGGATCTGCCTTCCAATCTGACACGAAATTCTTCCGTTCCGATGTCGGGTTCTACCAGTGTGAACTGGACCGAAGGGATGGAAGGTAAGACATTACGTGATATCGAGATGGAAGTGATTTATCACGTTCTGGATAAGCACGATGGAGACAAACCCAAGTGTGCTGCCGAGTTGGGAATTGCCTTAAAGACACTGTATAACAAGCTGAATCAGTACCAGACCCGCGCTGCCGGCTGAAGTGCAGGGATCGCTGGCTGTTTGTGATACAGTGAAAAAAAAATGCTCTGGTGAATTACCAGAGCATTTTTATTTGAGCTTTGCCAGCCTGTGACTCAATGAGCCAGGGGCTGAATTCGCAGCTTAGTATTTACGGATGACGCCGGTAACGACTCCCAGGATGTCCACATTTTTGGAGTAAATGGGCTGCATGCTGGAGTTAGCAGGTTCGAGACGGATCCGGTCGCCTTCTGAGTAGTAGCGTTTCAGAGTCGCTTCCTGACCATCGACCAGAGCAACCACAATGTCACCTTCTTTGCAGGTGTTCTGTTTGTGGACGATGACGTAATCTCCGTCAGCGATCTGATCTTCGATCATGGAGACCCCTTTGACTTTCAGGCAGAACTGATCATCTGGGTCGAACAGTGGTCCGAAGTCGATGTGCTCATCATCCTGTACGGCGAGTACGGGACTGCCGGCAGCGATTTGACCAGCCAGAGGCAGACGAGTCCGCTTCTGGGAGTGGTCACAGAGCTGAATCGCACGAGACATGTGAGACTCGCGGGTGATCAACCCTTTTTTCTCAAGGGCTTTGAGGTGACACATCACACCATTGGGAGAGCGGATGCCAAAGTTGGCTCCGATTTCACGCACGGTGGGGCCGTAGCCACGATTGATAATTTTGTCTTTCAGGAAATCGTAGATCTCCTGCTGTCGTTGGGTAAGGTTTGCTTTGGTGCCTGCCATAACAAAGTACCTCGTTTCTGAATTCTAAGGTGAACTAATCATTGATTCCTGAGACGGCCAGGAATTCTCATTGTTGCCTCAGGCCACACCGGACCTGAGTTAAGAAAAAAGCCGCATACGGATTCAGGAAAATAACAGAAGAGGGTGTTATTGTGAAAAACTAAAAAGTCCTGAATTTTGTATGTGCCCTTATTCTAGTATACTAGCGTGTACAGGACAAGTATGGGGCCCTAAAAACAATCGCGTTTCAACAGCCCCTCAACGGGTTTTGTGGAGAAAGTCAAAAAAACTATTTATAAGTGGCTAAATAACAACGCTTTATAATTTGTCTAATTAAAACGGGCTGACTGATGTTTTTCTGAATATTTGATAAAATGTTCATAGATCAGGCCGGCAGATTCAAAAACAGGCTCTGAAAACTCAAGAAACCCTGTTAACGAGCGAATCGGAACCAGAGAGAGATAGGTAGATACACGGATAACAACCAGTAGTTGTTTGATAGTTGTCTATCTCTGAAAGTCTGACCAATATCAGGTTGCCACTAATTAGTTGTATACTGAGCATGTTTTCCTACCCGTGAAAATCAAAATTTTCTGGTAAATTTATGTAAATTTTAGATTAGGTGAAGAAAAGTAAGTGCAGGGAAGGTCTTACTGAGTGCAGGCATTCAATTCATGATCTGTCGCCAGACAGGCTCAGCTGAGTTCTGGCGTTAAAGAGAAAGGGGATCGCCCCGTTGTCTACTAACCACTCAAAAAGGTGCGGATTCACCCTGATTGAAATTCTGGTGACAATCACCATTATCGGTCTGCTGATTGCACTGTTGATCCCCGCGGTTCTGGCCGTGCGTGAAGCTGCACGTAAAATGCAGTGCTCCAATAATCTGCATCAGCTGGGGATTGCCGTTCAGTCTTATCATGAAGCGCACTCGGTACTCCCGTTTGGGGTTGGCCTCGACTATGACGGCCCTGTCTCTTCACTGGGGACTCTCGAAGACCGTCGCTATTCCGCGCATGCCATGCTGCTGCCTTACCTGGATCAGTCAGTGGTTTATAACCAGCTCAATTTCAATGTGGCCCCATTCGATCCGTTTGTGAATGCGGCCAACGACGATCAGCAGGAACTGGCCCGTCGATTTGATGAGGTCATTAACGGCCCCGCTGCTGCGGCCCGACTGGAAGTCTTTCTCTGTCCCAGTGATCTGGATCGTCTGCAGAGTCGCTGGGGGCCCAATAATTATCGCACGTGCAACGGAAGTTCCTGGTCCGGGCGGGACGGGAATGGCATGTTCGGACAGATCAGCAGTGTGAAACTGGACGATGTCAAAGACGGGCTCACCAACACGGCGATGTTCAGCGAACATGTTAAAGGAAGCTGGGATGATACGCTCATCGATCCACTTTCCGACCTGTATAATCTGCAGGGAGTCTGGACCGAGAGCCAGTTCAGTGATGCCTGCGGCCGCCTGACTCCGCAGACCGCGGGGGCTTATCAGTACGATGTGGAGTCGGGACAGACCTGGCTGGCGGGGAATATGAACTGGACCCGCTATAACCATGTACGGACCCCCAATCGTACGAACTGCAAAAATGGTTTTACCTGGGACGGAGTGATCCTGAATGCGACCAGTTGGCACACAGGAGGGGTCAATGTATTGATGGGAGATGGGAGCGTGCGTTTCGTCAATGAAAATATCAATGATGAACTCTGGCGTGCCCTGGGAACCCGAGCCGGAGGCGAAGCGACCTCAGGGGCAGGCATATGAAGTGTTCTTTCACTGCTGTGTTGATCCTGATTCTGGGAGGCGTTCCTGCGCCGGTGCTGGCGCAATCCGAGACGCGCGAAGCCTATTTCAGCTTTCGTGGGGAAGAGTTCGATAATAAGCTGCTCGTTCCCCTTGGCAGGGGGACAGTGCGATTGTTTCAGCCCCGTCCCGAAGGTTTGCTGTTCCGACTTCCTGCAGGACATAAGCTTCCCGCGCTGGGGATCAGCCCCCGTTTCCAGATTGAGGGGGATTTTGAAATCACTGCTGCTTACGAAGTGCCCGTCTGGAAGGATCCGAAAGCCGGCTATGGGATGGGACCGAGTCTCTACCTGAAACTGAATGACGAGGCTGGGTCAGCAGTCGCGCTGGGACGTCTGCTGCGTCCGGAAAAGAAGCATGTCTTCAGTACCATGCTCTCAAGTACGGTGGATGAGAAACGCAACTATGATGTGAAACTGTATGACACCAGCGTCAATTCCGGGAAATTAAAACTGGTTCGGACTGGGGGATTCTTGAAGTTCCTGGTCACGGAGGATTCCTCGAATGAGTTTCGTGAGTTGCGGCAGGTGGAACTGGGAACCGCCGACGTGGAGTTGCTGCGTCTGGGAGCTCAGCAGAGTGATCCGGAAACGCCGGTCCAGGTGCTCTGGAAAGATTTGAGTATCAAAGCCACCGGGTTTCCGAACCATCCCGATTCCCTCGCGAAGGGGAAACAGCTGCATGTCCCCAGCTATCATCCGGCACCTCAACCCGAATCCTTTTCCTTATATTGGAGCCTGGCAGCAGGGATTGGCCTGGTCGTGGTGATCGGCGGCGTGGTCTGGGTGCGAAAGCGCGGTTGAGCCTCTCCGGGACGAGAGTGATCACTGTCGTTAAAAAGTCTGCTCAGGCTGGCATGGCCTGCTGTTTTCCGGTTAGACTGGATGTATTCCTTACCTGCTGAGGGTTCAGCAAGACGACTCTGATACGTTAATCCATCCAGGAAAGCGGGGCGATGATGTTGCAGAAAGACGATCAGTTCTCAATCGAGCGCAGAGAAGCATTACAGAATATCGGCTGGGCTTTATTGTCAGCAGGATTGCTGCAGGCGGGGTCCCCGGCGGGAAGTGTGTTTGCGGCAGAGCAGGGCCCCGGTTTCAAAGACAGTCGGCTGGGAGAACTGAAAGATCTGAATGGTTATTTCCCCTTCACCCCGAGTGAATCTCCTGAAGCCTGGGAGGAGCGTGCTGAATATGTGCGGCGGCAGATTAAAGTCGCAGCCGGCGTCTGGCCTGAGCCTGAAAACACAAAGATTAACGCCACCGTACATGGCAAAGTGGATCGGGATGAATATACAGTCGAGAAGGTCTTTTTCGAAAGCTCCCCCGGTCTGTATGTGACGGGGAATCTGTATCGCCCCAAAGGCAAGCAGGGACCGCTGCCGATGGTGCTCTCGCCGCATGGTCATTTTCAGAACGGCCGGTTTTACGACAGTGGTGAAACACGGGTCAAAGCGGATATCGAAGCAGGAGCGGAGAAATACGAAGTTGGCGGTCGATATCCACTGCAGGCCCGCTGTGTGGAACTGGCACGTATGGGGTGCATGGTTTTCCATTATGACATGCTGGGCTACGCGGATGGGTTCTGCCTGAGCTACGATCTGATTCATCGTTTTGCGAAGCAGCGTCCGGAGATGTCGAGCGCTAAAAACTGGGGACTGTTCAGCGCGCAATCGGAACTGCGGCTGATCAGCGCACTGGGGCTGCAGACACTGAACTCCATCAAGGCCCTGGACTGGGTCTGTTCGTTGCCCGAAGTGGATCAATCCCGGATTGGAATTACCGGTGCCAGTGGCGGGGGGACGCAGACATTCATCCTGGCTGCGATCGATGACCGTATCAAGGCGGCTTTTCCGGCGGTGATGGTTTCGACTGCGATGCAGGGGGGCTGTACCTGCGAGAACGCGACCTATCTGCGGATCGAAACGGGGAATGTAGAGTTCGCCGCACTGGTGGCGCCACGGCCGCTGGGGATGACGGCAGCGAATGACTGGACCAAAGAAATTGAAACCAAGGGGCTGCCCGAACTAAAGCAGCATTTCAAAATGATGGGAGCACCGGAGGATGTTGAGGGGAAATATTATTCCTTCCCTCACAATTACAACTATGTCAGCCGGGCAATGATGTACGAGTTTTTCAACAAGCACTTCAAGCTGGGGCTGGAGTCACCGATTGTCGAGGCTGACTTTAAACCGCTGACGAAAGAGGAAATGACCGTCTGGAGTAAGGAGTATCCAGCGCCGCCGGGGGATGAGCAGTCTGAAGTTAAAATTCTACATACGCTGGCACGCAACAACGCCCGCCAGATCGAAGCACTGACACCCCACGATCAGACATCGCTGGCGGAATATCGTCGCGTGGTGGGTGGAGCGATTGAGGTGATGATTGGGCGTACGCTGCCTGCGGCTGAAGATCTGGAAACCGAAACCATTTCTGAAGATCAGCTGACAGGTTATAAGCAGTACCACACACTGATTAAGAATCAACGATTCGGTGAAGTGACGCCGGCGCTGTTCTGTCTGCCCGACCAATGGAATCGGAAAGTAGTACTCTGGCTGACCGATGCTGGAAAGTCCGGTTTACTCAAAGCAGATGGAAAACTGGTCGATCCTGTGCAGAAGCTGGTCGATGCAGGGACTGCTGTCGCCGGGATTGATGTTTTGTACCAGGGCGAATTCAATCAGATTCAACCTGCCCCTAACGAGATGCCTGTCGTCAAGAATCCACGGGAATTTGCCGGCTATACGCTGGGCTATAATCATCCAGTCTTTGCCAGACAGGTGCACGATATTCTGAATGCCCTGGCGTATTGTAAGCATCACGAGAGTCAGCCGCAGTCGATCGCTGTGGCAGGCTTTGGGTTTTCCGGAGTGAGAGCGGCTGCTGCCTGTGCGCATTCACCGGAACTGGTCAAACAACTGGCCGTGGATCCCGGTGGCTTCCGCTTTGCAGAGATTACGAACATTCGTGATCTGCGTCTCTGGCCTGGTGCCGAGAAATATGGTGATGTGCCGGGCCTGCTCTCGCTTTGTGAACCCGCCGCACTCTGGCTGGCCAGCAGCTCGGCCGCTGTCCCGAAACTGGTACAGTCTACTTATAATTCAGCAGGCTTGTTGAATAAGGTGGAACTCTTTCAGGGAAAAGCGAACTCCCAGAACGCGGCGGTCGACTGGCTGCTGAAAGGCTGAGTTACCATAGATTGATTTCGCTTTCCCGCAAGAAAGCAGGTGCATTTTCCATCAGTGGCTGTATACTGATGGATACAGTGTCTGTACGCTTTGGTCGCCGGAGTTTCGGCAGGAAATGAGCAGGGGAGAGTTCGATGCACTCAAATACATTCCGGGAGTTACGACGTTTCTTCGGTCTGGTTCTGTTCCTGACCGCAGGTTTGCCTGCGTTGTTGTCTGCTGCCGATCCGGTCGCTTTAAAGTATCAATGGAAGCAGGGGCAGGAACTGGCTTATCGGATTGAGATTGAAGTGGATCTGGAAGATTCCACAGAAGTGCTCAGCGGAATTGAGCAATATCGTGTGACAGAAGCGACAGACGACAGCCTGATGATCCGCTGCAATGGTAGCCTGAACTCGACGCGTAAAATCAAACGCGACAAGGGACGACGGTTGATCATCCCGCCTGCGCCGCGGATGCCTCATTCGAATCCCTTTGCGGGACTGACTGGCAGCATGGCCGGCGTGATGAATCCTCATGAGATCGTCATGAACCGGTTTGGGGAAATCGAGACGGTTAAAGGGTCATCACTGCTGCCGTATCTGATCGGGCATTTGTCTCAGATCAATCTGATCCCGCTTTCTCCCGCTGGTAAAGCGGAATGGTCTGAGCAGGACAAAGCGAAGATTTCCGTAATCTCATCGGACCGGATGATACTTCCATTCCGTGGGCCGAATGTTGAGAAAACGCTGGAAGCCAAAAAGTCGACCGAATATGTGATCGAGGGTGAGCAGGGGAATCTTGTGACGATCAAGGTTCAGCACAGCTATCGCACGATTGCAATGGTCGAAGACGGACCTGAGGTGGAACTGACGGGCTCGGGACAGATTCAGTTTGACAAACAGCAGGGCGCGGTCAAAGAGCTCAAATTAAATTATAAAATGGTGCGACGCAGCGAGTCGTCGACCCATCGGATCCCGATTACGATCACATCGCATCAGCTGACCGCGGAAGAGCTGGCACAACAGCAGGCTGCGCAGGCCGAGTTGCGCAAGAAGCATGAAGCTGAAATGCAAAAGCGGGAAGCGGCAGCGAAATTTGAGGTCCCGAAAAACCTGGATGCAGAGCTGACAGGGATTTTGCAGGATCTGTCGACGACGAATCTGCTGCAGCGTAAAGCGGCTCTGAAAAAACTGAGTCAGGCGAAACCGACGAAGAAAAATCCGGAAGTGGCCCGGATCCTGATTGGACTCCTGGAGAGTAAAGATATCACCATTGTTAAGGATGCATCTGAAGCTCTGGTGGTCTGGTCAACAAAAGAGAATGTACCCGCCATGATTAAACTGTTGCCAGAAGTTAATATTCTGGGACAGGAAAACGTAATGCAGGCCATTTTGCAACTTCAGACTGATGAGGGGACCGAGGCGGTTGCCGGGCTGTTGTGTGATCGGTCCAGAGCTCATCAGGCGGGGAATCAGCTGATTAAGTACGGCAGCGATGCAGAGGATGCGGTACTGGAACAGCTTGCCCCTGAAGATTTTCTGACAACGGTGAACGTGATGCGTGTGTTGAAAGAGATTGGCACAGAAAAGAGTCTCAAGAAAATCGACGAAGTAATACGCACCACGGAGAATAAAAGTTTCCGTTTTCAGGCTGCCTCGACGGTCAGGGCCATCGAGGCGCGCGTCAAGTAGTTAGTGACATTACGGCTGTGCGAATTCACCCGGTGCACGGAACTGGGATTCTTCCGGATCAGCGGTTTTTTCTTGAGCAGGAACTTCATTCGAAATCCGAATGATAACTGGTGCTTCTTCCTCGATTTCATCGAGTGATCGGAAGGGGTTGATTTCCAGGGGTGCCTCTTCCAAGTGTGGTTCAGGCTTTGCTTCCACCTTGGGCTGAGGGATAGTCCGGGTCACAACGGGCTTGGATTGAACCGATACCGTTCGGGTAGCGGTTTTAACCGGTGCCGGATTCTCAGGGATTTTCCGGAAGGGTTGAACCTTAACCGGCGCTGCCGATTCCATTTCCTTTTTCAGTGAGACCTGGCTGATCAGCTTTGTTTTTTCAGAAGCTGGTTTGCTTTGTGTCAGTGTTTCACGTTTTTCAGTGCGGGTTTCTGCAGAAGCTTTCAGGCTGACCAGTTGTGTGGGTTTATCCAGTGACCGGGTCTTCTGCGGTGCAGCTGCTTTCGCACTGTCCTGGGGCTGTTTTTCAGCGGACGCTGCTGCCAGTTGTGCTTCCGCTTCTGCAGTCTTGTGGGCGAGCATGCGATCTTTGAGCAATGCCAGTTCAGCTGCTCCCTGTCCAGCGGAAGTCAGATCCGGGTCTGCCGAGAGGGCGAGGTCATATTCCTTGAGAGCCAGTTCCCCTTCGCCGCGCTGAGTATGAATGTAGGCGACGTTGGCATGCGCCTCTGCTTCCGACATGATGTTGCGGAACATGGTATAGCTCTCTTTGAAGCGTCCCTGGTGCCCGACGACCAGCGCGAGGTTATTCATGATCCGCGGGTTTTTAGCATCGTTCTGTAAAGCAGCGGCGAGTGCTTTTTCAGCGGCTTCGTACTGGCCCCGCTGATAGAGGGCATAGCCGAAGTCGTTCAGCACTTCTGAGTTGTTCGGGTCAAGCTGTTTGGCCTGAGTGAAATAACGGGTGGCTGCAACGGTATCGCCCAGGTGCGAACAGACAATCCCCAGGCGATGGCAGGCCTTCACGCTGTGCGGGTTCTTTTTCAGGTAAGATTCATATTTCTCCCTGGCGCCGATCCACTCTTTCTGTCTCTCCATTGAGCGAGCGGCAGCGAGAGCGTTCTCGTCTTTTTCTTTCCCACCGGGAAGCACAGACTTCACTTTGGAAACCTGTGTATTCAACTGCGTGCATCCCTGGAAAGTGAGCGTGCAGAGGATCAAAGTTGAACAAAACAATCCATTGCTGTTCATAATTGTGTCCTGGCGTTTTTTCAGACTGAATTCGGTTTCGATTGAAACCGTGGTGAGCGCGCCGGATTGAAACAGACGCTCTCAGGAAAACGATACTGGTACGATTTGATTAAACCGTTATAAAAAGTGGACGGATCCCCCGAAGAATCCGTCCACTGTAGTTGAGGTCGCTCAGCAGGAAACTTCCGGCTTAGAAGAAGCCGATTCCACCACCGCCGCCACCGAAGCCGGAGCCAAAGCCACCGAAGCCACCATATCCGCCTCCGTTACCATTGTTACGGAAACCGTTATTGTAGGCACGATATGCTTCAAACCCTTCAAAGCCTGGTGTGAAGGCCGGAGCAACAACCACCCGTTCGTCAGCATCCTGCACGTTCATCGCCTGCAGCATTTTGACGATGACGTTGCGACGATGCATGTCCAGATCGTCGTTGCCATGAATCGGGTACTTGTATTCAGATTTTTCCGCGACAGACATGGAGCTGGGCTCGATCACCACGGGGAACGGGGTGGAAGCCATGCGGACCGCAATCTGTTTGATGTGGTCTTCGCCTGCAGCATTCAACTTGGCAGTGGAACCAACGAATTCGCTTTCAACGATTACGAAGTCGGAGGCTTCACCATTTTCTTCCTGCTTCTGCCAGATATCATCACTGATGGTTCCCAGCGGGGCTACAGAATCGTGAGGGATCTGAGCCTGGTAACCTTTGTGGTGGCAACCGCTGACCAGCAGTGCTGCTAAAGCAATAGCAGGCAAACTTGCAATTTTGGGTTGTATTGACATCGTTAAATCCCTTGTTTATTTCTTTCACATGTTCGAGGAGAAGCGATGTGATTGATATTTTAATAGTCTCTTATCAGGCGAAGTTAAAGATGATTATTCAGAGAAACCGTAGTCACCGTTGATGTAGTACTTATCAGATTTTGTCTGATGGATGTAATCTTTCTGTTGCTGGTGAATCCGTTTTTTCTGCATGTACCAGACAGTGCTTCTGTGGTGCACATCCGGCTTGCCTTCAATGTTGTTCATGAAGTAGAAGTCGATGTCACCTGGTTCAGTGACTTCCATGCCCGGCAGAATTGTCGGAGCATCTTCCGGTTCCAGCGGATGGACCAGTTCAGGACTGACGAGCACGATCAGCTCGGTTTCATCCCGTTGTACTGATTTGTTAGAGAACAGCGGTCCGACCAGCGGAATGTCTCCGATGAAGGGCACACGGTTCAAGTCACCACGCTGCTGTTCCTGAATCAGACCGGCGATTGCCAGTACCTGACCTTCACGCAGATCGACGGTCGTGCTGACAGACTGAGTATCCAGACCCAGGATTCCGTTGACCGACAGGGCAGGGTTGACCTGGCTGAAAGTCGGAGTTACCTGGAGACGAATCCGGTCTTTATCGAGTACGGTCGGCAGGAAGGTCAACTGGGTACCAAAGCCTTTGAAGGTAGTGGTTGCTGCCTGAGCCCCACCTACACCAACAACGGTTGGTACAGCAAACTCACCACCAGAGATGAAGTTTGCAGGACGGCCACTGATTGTCACCAGGTTTGGTTCTGCCAGGATCTTGGCATATCCGTTCTGGGCCAGAGCCGAGATGAACAGGTCGACGTGTTTACTGTTGAGTGATGCGGTGACCAGCCCGGAACCGCCATTGGCCAGGTTCTGAGCAACACCGGTGAAGATCTGGCTCCAGCCGAATTCTCCCGCCTGAACGATCAGGTCGGTGCTGGCAGTCCGGGCAGCAGATCGGTCCAGCTGTGCGATTCGCACTTTGAGCATGATCTGTTTTTCACCAGGAACTTTCAGCATGTCGATGACAGTGGCTTCCGGCAGCACGGCTCCCCCTGGGAAGGGGTCTGCAGCCTGACCATCAGCGAAGAGTGAACCTCCTCCAGCACCGTTGGCACCACCGCCAGCTCCTGATCCGCCGGAACGGGCACGAATGATTGTGATGATCTGCACGGCTTCCTGCTCATCGCGAGCCTGGCCACGCACAATCAGCTTGTCAGCAAAAGGAATCAGCTGAACTTTGCTGTTGGGAAAGAATTCATTGATCATCTTCTGGAATTCACTGTATTCCATCCGACGCAGGTCATCGATGGAGTTGTCGCCTTCCACCTTCACCTGAACGCTCAGGATTTGTGGATTGGCTTCTTCTCCCAGCCAGAGGGTCATGGTCGTAGTGCCGGTTTCTTTACCGATCACTTCGACTTCCTGTGACCCGAATGCGACGACTTCAATCTTGGTCGGATCGGCGATCGCGACGCGGAAGACGTCCATTTTCATTTTCAGAATTTTGGAATGCCGCTGCTGGACACTCAGCTCGACTTCAGATTCGTAGATCTGATCAACGAGCTGATGCACCTTTTCTTTGACTTTGGTGCTAGCGACTGGTGTGTTCTTCTTTGCTGCGCCAGACTTGAAGCCATTTGTTTTGATTTTTCCCGGAACGGGAGGAGCTGGCGGGACCTGTGCAGCAAGGGGCGAAGCCGTCAGAGCGACACCGCAGGCGAGTGCCAGCATTGTGCGTCTTTTCCATAAGGCGTTTATAGACATACTCGTCTCCCAATCCTTTGGTCGTCAGTGTGGATTTAAAGGTATATTGGTTTGAACCAGCCCCGAGAAACAGTCTTACCTGGGACTGTGGATTTTCAGTTATTTATTCCGGGGTGTCACTCAATGTCTGCGGTGTCGTTGTATTGGGTCGGATGGTGCAGTTCCCGTTATAGTCGTGCACATCAGGTCCAGAAAAACTGTTGCAGATATCATAGTGCCTGCAACGCGGAGATTCGCAAAGACAAATCCCACAGCATCAGTTCTATCGGAACAACCATTACGGAATGTTGATGTTTTTTTTGGGTGGTAGTTCAAGAATGTACAAAATTAGAGATTCTGGCGATTTCAGCAGTTTTCTACTTTATAACTGATGCAGGTTGAGACGAAACTGAACTATGGTGGGAGAACTCCTGCTCTGGTGTCTGATTGCGTACCACCCAGAGCGAATTCAGTGGTGATCCACCAGTTAACCTTACCAGTTAAGTTGTAGATACAACATAAAATATCAAAAGGTGGTCTCATGAATGCGAGTATTGCATTGCTCATTGGTCTGAGTGTATGGCAGTCTGACGGTCAAGTCACGCCAGCCAACACGGTCAGTGCTCCCGCAACCATTTCTCCTGTTTCTTACGAATGTAATTACCCGGCTTCTCATGAGTGCATGTCGGACGGGTACTGTCAGTCAGGAAGCGGGAATGGATACTGTGGTATGTGTGGCAGCAGTTACTGTGATGGCCACTGTAAACTGAAGAAACGTTGCTTGTGTGACTGGAAAACGACGGGTGATATGTATCCCCATTATCCTTATGCTCCAGCATACCATGGCTATTATTACTTCCGGCCATACAACTACACTAACATTTTGCGTCAGAGGGGTGAGATCATTGCCCTGGGGGGAAATCCAAAAGCTCCTTATGCACACAAGATGTTCGACCGGATCTATGAGCAGATTGATCTGACGGCATATGAAGAAGCTCCTGCAGACGGCGACGGTGTCCCGGGGCTGGAACCCATTCATAACGAACTTCCCAGTCTGGAAGACATTCTGAAAAGCAAGTAAGCTGCTGACGGATACCTGACGGACTGATAAGAAATTGAAACAAAAAAGATCTGTGCCTTTGTGTGCAGATCTTTTTTTCGTTTGGGGAACTGGAGTGGGCGAATCTGATTCACCAATTGCAACTGGAGCGTGGGCCATGAGTCAGCGGGAATGGCTGATCTCCCTGGGACTGATCTGGTGCGCATGCCTGTTTCTGATATCAACCGTAACGATCGCGGATCCTGATTTGTGGGGACATACACTGTATGGGATTCGTGCTCTGGAAGCAGATGTGCTGGTAGAGCACACCGATCCGTTCTGCTATACCGAACCGGGGGCAACCTGGATCAATCATGAATGGTTTTCCGAAGATTCCTTCGGCTGGCTCTGGTTGCGATTCGGGAATACCGGTCTCTGGCTCTGGCGCAATTTCTGGTTGCTGATGATTATGATTCCGGGCTGGCTGGCATTGCGATCGCAGCGGGCCAGCCTGGCCGGTGGTCTGTTGCTGCTGGTTTATACCGCGTTTTGCCTGTCACAGTTCGTGGTCTTTGTCCGACCTCAACTGGTGACCTTTGGCTGTTTTGCCTGGACACTCCTGCTGCTGCGTGGCTATCTGGCTGATCCGCAACGTAAAGCGATCTGGTATCTGCCGGTCCTGATGTTGTTCTGGGCTAATTCGCACGGCGGGTTTCTGGCGGGAGTGGGAGTGCAGGGGCTGGTTGTCTGCTGGATGGGCTGGAAAACGATCCAGGGAATGTATCGGCCTGCAGATTTCTGGCGACTGGCATTTGTAATCGTCTTTGCCTGGGCTGTGACGCTGATCAATCCCTACGGGGTCGGTCTGCATCAGATGCTCTGGGATCACCTGGTAACAAAACAGATTGTGCGGGAGTGGCAGCCTTTATGGGAGGCGCGTCAGGCACTCCTGTATTACATTCCGTTTCTGCTGATCGGCCTGGCGTTTTTCGGATCACGTAAGTGGGAATGGATCGACGTGCTGCTGATAATCGTTGTTGCCTATCAGGCACTCAGCCATATCAGGCATGTGTCTCTGCTCGCGATCGCTGTGCTGATCCTGCTGCCGGCACCTTTGTCGGAAGGGCTTCACAAACTGTTACCCCGTCTGCATCAGCGCTGGGCGGGCCCGCAGCGTACCGGCTCGCGAATGTTACTGGTAGGGGGACTCCTGCTGGGGATCTATGGACTATCCATGCATACGATTGTAAAACTCTGGCAGCAGCAGGTAGCACCCTGGCAGATCGGAGTGGAAACACAGAGTCGGGCCCCGGGTATGCCTGTGGCTGCAATCGAAATATTGCAGCAGGCGGATCTGCGGGGGAACATTCTTACCGACTATGGCTGGGCGCAATATGTCATCTGGCAGACCTTTCCCGAGTCTCGAATTGCATTTGACGGGCGCTATCGGACCGTCTATTCCGCGCAGCTGGAACAGGAACTGGTTGAGTTTCAGCAGTTAAATGCGGATTCTATGGGACCAACACCTTTGCTGGATGCGTATCCAACAGAAATCCTGTTGCTCCCTGCAGCTCAGCCGGTCCAGGGATATCTGAAGCAACGGTCTGACTGGAAACAGGTCTATGCTGATGCGCAGTCCACGATCTGGCTTAAGGATTTGCCTCGTTTTCAACCGATTATCAGTAGAGCAAAGCAGAAATTGCTCCCGGTACCTGAGATTCCACTCTGGATCCTGTTTCCCGGGGATCCTCCCCGGCAGAAACCGGGAGAAGCATCTCTGCAAACGGGACGGTCGACCTGAGCGGCAGGAAAGCGAAATGTCATTTTGTGGAATCAGTTTTGATCAGCGACAGGAGCGAGGAGCTGAGCCGGCAGTCGCATCGCGTTCAGCCGGGTTATCCGCATCCAGTTGAAACAGAATTTCGTCTCCCTCAATATCTACGACCGTTAAAAACTGATCGCCAACCTGAATAGTATCACCAATAGAAAGTTCGAGTTCGCAGGTTTGGGTTACCAGGTCTGCCACGTAAGCACCTTTCGTAGGGAAGCAGTGTTCCTTGCCGTTGTTTTGTGTCGTCAGGAGAAATTCAACGGCAGGAAGTGTACATAAGTGTCGTTTGTGGGGCTCGCTCATGGGGTCAGGGGGGGAGAGATTAGCAGGAGATCCCGTTTATGGCAATTGGAACTCGGCAAGATCAGTAATTCGCCGAAAACGATTGAAAAAACAGAGACTCGGGTACGCCCAATTCGTATGATTATAGTTGCAACCAGCAGGTTTGGTGGTTTAGGATAGTCAAGGTTTCTATCCTTTCCAGTTTTTCTATCTTGTTATCTGGTGTTACTTTCCAACTGTTATGTCTTTGCAAGAAGTCCAATCGACGGCCACGTTATTGCCACTGGAGTTCACGCCTCTCTTGAAGCGTGCCCGGTGGGGCGGAGAGCGTCTGGGCACAATCTTGCAGAAGCCGATCGGTCTGGAGGGAGATTTCGGTGAAAGCTGGGAACTGTCAGATCATCCGGAAGCACCGACCCTGATTGCCAGTGGTGAGTATGCGGGATCGACACTTTCCGAAGTGATCGGTCAAAATCCCCAGGCAATGTACGGTGCGGGAACCTGCTATTCGACATTTCCGCTGCTGATCAAATTCATCGACGCTACCGATCGACTTTCCCTGCAGGTCCATCCCGATGATTCACACCTGGCCGACTTCGATGCCCGTAAAGCAGGGAAATCGGAAGCCTGGGTGATTCTGGATGCCGCCCCCGACAGCCGGATTTATGCCGGTTTGAAAGCGGGCGTTGATGCCGATGAACTTGGAGCCCACCTGGAACAGGGTAATGTCGAAGCCTGTCTGCACAGTTATCCGGTTCGTCCGGGAGATTGTGTGTTTATTCCTGCGGGAACTCTGCATGCAATTGGCGAAGGGATCCTGCTGGCGGAAGTTCAACAGACCAGCGATATCACTTACCGATTATTTGACTGGAACCGACTGGATCAGTCGGGCCAGCCACGCCCCCTGCATGTTGAGCAGGCATTCAACAGCATCAATTTCCAGCGGGGGCCCGTTGATCTGCTCGAGCCTCGATTGCGTCAGGACGCCGACCACAGAGTTGAGACGCTGCTGGAATCTTCCTGTTTTTCTATCCGTCGCCATCAGAGTGCGAGTCCGCTCCGGTTATCTTCAGTGAACCGGGCACAGATTCTGATCGTGCTGGAAGGGACGGGACAGCTTCAGTGCAGTGCCGAAAGCTATGAGCTGTTCCAGGGTAAGACGCTACTGGTGCCGGCGGCCGCCTCGGATTGCCAAATTGTGGTCGAGCACGAAATGACATTCCTGGAAGTGATTCCCGGCTAACCCGGAATCAGACCCGCTGGTAACGTTTGTAGCCTTCGAGTTCGAAGTCATGCAGTGTTGATTCGAGTTTTTGTCTGATCTGCTGCAGCCGCTCCTCATCAACGATTTTCTGCTCGTGCTCATCGATCACATAGAAGACATCGACGACCTGGTCGAGGTGCGTCGAAATTTTCGCCATGACGACGGACAGCCCCATGCGGCTGATGGCCCGGGAAATAATATAGAGCAGCCCGGTGCGGTCGTTGGAAATGACGTCGATGATCGTGCAGCGTTTGGAAGAGTGATTGTCAATTTCCACGCGTCCCAGTTCGTACTCTCCGCTCAGCTCAGTTGATTCGTGAAACCGCTGATTGGAGAGGAACATGGTGCGGGCATCGCTTTCTCCTTTGACGGCCTTGCGGATTTCCTCTTCGATTTTTTCGATCTGACTTAAGGGAACTTCATCCACAAAGTCATGATCAATGACATGGAAACTGTCGACGACACCGCCGGAGGCGCTGGTCGTAATCTGAGCGGAAATGATTTCCATGCGTCGTGAAGTGAATACGCTGACCATGCGATGGAAGCAGGCCTGTGAGTACATGGCAGGAGCGATCACGTGGTAATTGACCGTACCTGTGTCCGGTTCGAATTCCCCCTCCACCACGATCTGATCCGGGGGGAGATCGCGGAGGATTTTGATGTCGGCGGCAATCCGTTCTGAAGAATTGACCAGCAGATAGTGTGGCGAGAACGAGTTAAACAACTCGGTAAACCAGGAGTCGGGATCTTCTTCGTACTCGGGGATCTGGGGGAGGTCGAGGTGGTTTCTGACCAGCTGTTTCACACGGGCCAGACGCTGGTCACGATGATAGCGGGAATGCTTTCCACCCAGTAGGAGCATGGTGCGTTCGTATAAATCCGCGAGCAGTTCCGATTTCCAGTCAGTAAACACGCCGGGGCCTACCGCAGTGATGTCTGCCGCAGTCAACACGTATAACATACGGAGTTTTTCCGGGCTGCCGACCTTCTGACTGAATTCGAAGAGGATGTCCGGATCAGAGATATCCCGCCGAAATGCCAGGTGGGCCATCGTGAGGTGTTCTAAGACCAGGAAGACGAGCAGTTTCTGTTCGTCCTCTCTGAGCCCCAGGCGGACCGCGGTGTCTGTTGCGATCATGGCCCCCATTTTACTGTGGTCTTCGCCGTAGCCTTTCCCGATGTCATGCAGCAGAATCGCGAGGTTGAGCAGATCCTTATCCTCGATATTGCGATAGGAACTGCCCAGGGCGGAGTCGTCATCGGCGAACAATTCCGCTGCTTCGATGGCGCGGAAAGTGTGTTCGTCGACGGTGTAGCTGTGATACTGATTGAACTGTAGCAGACAGTAAGCGTGTTGCATGTACGGGATCAGCAGATTAAGAATGCCGGTTTCCGACATGATCCTCAACGTGGGACCCAACTGGGTGCTGCGACCCATAATCGCGCGGAACAGATCGATCGAGCGATTGGTAATTGTGGGCGGCAGCTTGAGTGCCGCTTCGCGAATGGCATCCAGCAGATCGGGGGCGATGGAGATGCCGTACAGAGAAGCAGTATCGAACAGTTTGAGAATTTCTTCCAGGTTGTTGCAGACTTCGCTTCTGTATTTCGGGACGACATCCAGGTGATCGGGAGCGATTTTGAGGATTCCGTCTGAACGATGTGTCATCAGGAAATCATAAGCCCGCGACAGGAAGGGCAGGGGGCGATGCGCTTTAATGAAGCGTTCGGTGATTTCCGCGACGGCTTTACTGTGCCTGAAGTATTCCTGCATCAGGATTTCGACAGGACGCTGTCCGTTGGTGCCTTCAATCTGTCGTTGTTCGGCCATCCAGAGCTGCGAATCTTTGGTAAACAGATCCTGCTGTTTGCCGGCTTCGTAATGCAGTTGAATGCGGACTTTGAGCAGATAGTCTCGAGCATTTTTGAGGGTTCGCACATCACGGCTGTTGATGCGGCCATCGAGCCTCAGCATATCCAGGTTGGAAGTGCCGTAACGGGCGTAACCGGTCCAGCGTAAGAGGTGGATGTCGCGCAGACCGCCGGGCGAACGCTTGATATCGGGTTCCAGCTGCATGACCGCACCGCCGTGTTGTTTGCGTTCTTCCCAGCGGGCGGCAACACACTGTTCGAAAAAGATGCGTCGGCGAAACAGGATGACGTGGCGATAGTAGGACCGAATCAACTGCTCAGCCAGATGCTCATCCCCCCAGATGGAGCGGGCTTCGATCATCGCGGTGGCAAACTCGGGTTCGGTGCGGGCCATCTTGATGGAATCTGCAATCGTGCGGACACTGTGGCCCAGTTTGAGGCCAGCGTCCCAGCAGTTGCGGACTACGTTGCCGATGAAGTTTGAGAATTCATCAACAACCTGATTGCGATAGAGGAACAGCATGTCCACATCGGAGAAGGGGGCCATCAAACCTCTGCCGGAACCGCCGATGACCAGGATTGAGCAGTTCTGCTGAATCAGTTTCTGCTCTGCTGCGGAAAGTTCCTGGAACTGATCCTGGATGATCTGGAGCAGCAGCTGTTCGATGGACTCGGCGATGGCGGTAGCGATCTGCAGTCCGCCTGCTCCTTGGCGCAGCAGATCGCGTCCTCGTTGTCTGGCCTGCTCCAGCTGTGCGCGATAGACAACAAAAGGTTGCTGTGCAGAACTAGAGTTCGCAGTGCGTGACATGGTCTGTTCCAGGCTGAAACGAAAAACGAAACAGGACTGCCTGGCCTGATGACAGCGAATCGCGTAAGGAAGCTGTCAGCAAATCAGACCGCTTCCGGGCCGGTTTCTCCCGTACGGATTCGGATAACTTCATCGAGATTCGTGATAAAAATTTTCCCGTCACCAATCTGGCCTGTCCGTGCAACCTGTGTAATGGTTTCGACGGTCTGGGAGACCACGTCATCCTGGACAACGATTTCAATTTTCACCTTGGGTAAGAAGTCGACGATGTACTCATTGCCGCGGTAGGTTTCTTTGTGACCGCGCTGGCGACCAAACCCCCGGACTTCACTGACAGTCATACCACTGATGCCAAGCTCCGAAATGGCATTTTTGACTTCTTCAAGTTTGTAATGGCGTATGATTGCCTGAATTTTTTTCATCTAAGACTTCTTTATCAAGGGGTAACGCGACTCAGCTCTGTAAAAGATGTAAAGCAAAAGGGGCAGGAAATCGGCCCCTCGCTTTACGTCTATTTTAGAGAGCGGTCTCTCCAGCTTCTCCCGTACGAATACGGATGATGTCTTCCACGGGAAGAACAAAAATCTTTCCGTCACCGATCTGACCGGTGCGGGCTGATTCAAGAATCGTGTCGACAACAGCTTTAACCTGATCATCGGGAACGATCACTTCCATTTTGGCCTTGGGCAGGAAATCGACCGTGTATTCAGCTCCACGATACTGTTCCTTGTGTCCTTTTTGACGTCCAAAACCCCGTACTTCAGACACAGTCATACCCTGTACACCGATTTCGGTGAGGGCATCTTTGACTTCTTCCAATTTGAAATGTCTGATGACAGCTTCCACTTTTTTCATCGGAATCATACTCCCAGAAAAATGCCAGGTTTTCCTACAGCGCTTTCAGAAACCCAAGCGACTATCACACTTACCTATTATATCGAAACCAGGGGAAAATCTCGATACCTCAATTTCATTTCCCCTGAAAACTCTCAGAAGTATTCGAACTGACACGCAGGGCCAATCCGGATGACTTTCCTGAAACAGGTGATCAGAGCCAGCACCAGCCGGCTCTGATCACCGAGATGCTTACAGGAAAATGTATCCCTCTTCGCCATGCTGACTCAGGTCGAGACCCTGAATTTCGCCATCTTTACTGACTCGCAGACCCATTGTCAGATCGATCAGTTTGAGGATGATGATCGTGCCGATCACGGAGATCACGACCGCAGCCCCGACACTGACGAGCTGGTTAATGAACTGCTGTGTATTTCCTTCCAGTAACCCCGATCCTTCCGCGTTGCCGGTAATGGCCCGGGTGGCGAAGACACCGGTCAGGATAGCCCCAACCATTCCCCCCACGCCGTGCACGCCGAATGCATCGAGTGAATCGTCATATTTAAATTTGGATTTGAGTGTGGTACAGGCGAAGTAGCAGGCAAAGCCGGCGATCAGCCCCAGGATGATTCCCGAGAGAGGCGTCACCGTACCACAGGCCGGTGTGATGCAGACCAGACCGGCGACCGCACCGGAACAGGCACCCAGAATGCTGGGTTTCCCAAGCGAGATCCATTCAGCAATTGACCAGGCAAGGACACCTGCGGCAGCTGCCAGGTGAGTGGCAACAAAGGCATTCACGGCAGCCGGGTTTGCCGAAACAGCACTACCGGCATTGAAGCCGAACCAGCCAACCCAGAGCATGGTCGCACCGATAAATGTGTAAGTTAAGTTATGCGGAGGCATCGGTTCCTGACCGTAACCCAGTCGTTTCCCGAGCAGAATGGCACAGACCAGAGCCGAGAAGCCGGAACTGATATGCACGACGGTTCCGCCGGCAAAGTCAAAGGCGGGGTAGAGGGCGTTCTCGTTCCATTCGCAGAGCCAGCCTGTATCAGACCAGACCCAGTGAGCGATGGGACAATAAATAAAGGTGCCCCAGAGGACGGAGAAGACTACCATTGAGCTGAATTTCATACGTTCAGCAAACGCACCACAGATCAGGGCTGGTGTGATGATGAAGAACATCATCTGGAAGACCATGAACAGGGCTTTGGGAATACTGCCGTTGGCCGGAATGTCTACGGCACCATCTTTCCAGCTGGGGATGACCCCTTTGAGCAGGACGTGATCAAAGCCACCCACGAATCCACCGAGAATGTCGGATCCAAAGGCCAGGCTGTAACCCCAGAGTGCCCAGATGACGGACATCAGTCCCATCAGGAAGACGCATTGCATCATCACGCCCAGAATGTTCTTTTTTCTAACGAGTCCACCATAAAACAGAGCCAGCCCGGGTGCCGTCATCATCAGCACCAGTGCTGAAGCAACCATCATCCAGGCGATGTCTGCATTGCTGAATTCGACAGCAGCAGCTTCCTGGGCCGGCGCTTCTGCACTCGATCCGAGCGGCGGGGCACTGGTTGTTTCATCTGCAAATAGCGGACCGCTTGCTAATAAACTAAGACAGAGTGTAAAAATTGTGCAGTACGTACGAAGTCTGTAGACTCTCCTCATTACAGGGGCCTTTCTGAGCGCAAAGAATTGTAAAAAGCAGTGAGCGAGCGCTTTTCTCACTGGTTTGAGCTGATGGTCTGCTTATGAATTCATCAATCCAGGAGAGAAACTTCTGTCAGCAGTTTCCTCTAATTTGATGTTTTTTGAGCATCGGCAATTGCCAATGCTGCTTACAGACTTCACCATATTCACATTCAGCATGACCATGCGGTCAAACCAGTTAACGCGTCAGTCTACCAAAGGCGTGCACTAAAATCACCTGTCAAATCACAGGTTTTATTCCGGTTTGTTTAAGATATGATGAACCTGCAGATTAAACATTTGAATACATTATTGCCCCCGGAACTGGCATTACTGGTGCCTTGTGGCGTCCTGTTTGTACTGGGAGCGCTGGTCGGGCAGGGGGTAAATTCCTGGGTTCGGCGGATGTCACTGCAGTCAAAACCGCAGCCACTGTCGCGCTGTGAGGCATGTGGTGCGCGCATTTTGCGCTGGAAACTGATTCCGCTGCTCCGCTGGATCCCCCTGGGGAACCGTTGTCCGGCCTGTTCCAGGCGGCTGCCTCGCTCCGAATTTTTACTCGAACTGGGAACCGGAATCCTGTTTGCCGGCTATTATCTGATGACGGTCCACTTTCGTTGTCTGGATGTGCCTTCGGTGGTGCCTCCCGAGGGGATGTTCGAGTGGCGGCTGCTTTATCATTATGTTCTGCTGACTCTGCTGGTGGCCGCGACCAGTATCGACTTTCGTGAATACCTGATTCCAGATCAGATCACCGTGACCGGAATGCTGGTGGGAGTGATCGGGGCTACGGTCGCGGGGCAGTTACAAATCATCCATTTCTGGGTGGACTGGAACCAGGCGATTCCAGGACTGGCGGGGCCTTACATTCCTGAGTGGATTAAAGACCATTCGCACTGGCACGGCCTGGCTTGGAGCATGGCGGGGTTGCTGGCAGGAGGCGGACTGACGTGGGGCGTACGCCTGATTTCCTCGGTGCTGCTGGGACAGGAAGCACTCGGTCTGGGGGATGTCACCTTAATGGCGATGGTGGGCAGTTTTCTGGGCTGGCAGCCGATCGTGCCTATTCTGTTGCTCGCCCCCTTGTGCGGATTGCTGATCGGCTTTGCGACGCGGATGACCACCGGCAAGACTTATCTGCCTTATGGCCCTTATCTATGTGCGGCAACGCTGATCGTGTTGATGGGCTGGCAGTGGATCTGGCTGGCGGAATGGCCCTCTGCGGTGCCCGGCGCGCCGCCGGAATTCTCGATTCGCAGACTGTTTGGCGATATCGGCGGGCTGGCCATCATTGGCGGCATTGCCCTGGGAGCGTTTATCGGGCTGCTGCTGATGCTGCGGGTTTACCGGTCGATTCCGATTAAGCGTCAGTAAGCTTTGACTTCTGACACGCTGGAAATACAAGACGAAATGACCTGATTGGGTTTAGATCAGGTCCAGCTTCTTGTGGCGGCGCTGAGGAGGCCGTGAGCATTCATCGCAGATGCCATAGACTTCCAGACGATGTTCGCTCATGCGGAAATTGATCTGCTCGGCCAGTTTCTCAAGCAGATTCGCAATTTCCTCATTGTGGAATTCGAAGAGTTCCCCACAGCTTTTGCAGATGAAGTGATCATGCTGGGGATAGCCATAGTCGTGCTCGTACACATCGCGATCATTGGTCCGTGCTACCTTTCGCAACAGGCCAGCTTCTTCGAGCGAGCCTAAGGTGCGATAGACGGTGGAACGGCTGACCCGGCGTCCGGTTTTCTGGAGGGCCATCCGCTCGACCAGCTGATCGGCGTCGAAATGTTCGTGGGACGAGAAAACTTCCGCGACGATTAATTCGCGTTCCTGAGTTAATCTCATCCCTTTTGTGGCCAAGTACTCTCTGAATTTCTCGGTAGGAGAAACAGCGATTTCCAGGCTTTCAAAATTGAGCACGGTAAATCTCTTCCTCGTCAAAAGTCTCTACTACAGCGCCGGTGCGGATTACTCGGAATCGTTGAACTGATCCAGAAGTCGCCCTAAGGCTGCTTCCAGTTTCTCATCCGTTTCGTAAGTTCCGTCATCAATGGCTGCCTTGATTTGTGCCAACCGCTCTGCACGCATATCGGAGTTGTTCGTCATTTCATCCAGCATACGCCCCGCGGAAGAAATCTCCAGCTGATCCTGCGGTGAGGAGATCGGCTTCGTACCAGGCGTCTTATTGATGTTGGTGTTGCTCGGACCAGCTTGCTTACTGATAGGCAGCGATCCGGAAATAGAACTGGTGCCGTTAACATCCATGGCGGCGTTCCCCCTGTCACGTGATCCTGAACCAGACGGGATCGAAAGTTCCCGACCATTAGTTACTGTATGAGGCTCATGATATCGTAAGAAGGGGGATCGATTCAACTGGTAGTCTGCAGTCATAGCCAATTCTTTCATTGAATTCGCTGATTTCAAGTGGTTTTGCGTCTTAGTGAAGCAAAAGAACACCTGTTTTCAGCAGTTTGATAATTCAATATTGAATGTAGAATGGCTTCCTGCACATCCTCCAGCTCAATGATGTAAAATAAGACAGGGCTTATAGGTAAGACATATTCTTATGTCGTTACAGCCTCATTCTTTGAGGGGAGTTTGAACCTTAATTCCATCGACGACTGCTCAGGGAAAAGTTTAACTTCCCATTCAGAAATCAGCGTTTGGACACAGGACTCGGCTGCCTGTAGCGATTATGCCGGTTGTGATGCGCAGGCAGACCGGCAGATTCAGTTCTGCCGGCCTTACCTGTGGTAAGGTCTATTTATGAAAGGCTTTATGGTTCTCAGCCGCGGGCATAGGGGCCGGTGGCGATTCCGGCGTATTTTTCCAGTCCCTGCTGCAGGGCTTTCTGGACTGTGGGAGCGACCTGTTCGATCTGCTCGCGGGTGATGTCGAGGTGGGTGCAGGCCCGCAGACGAGTTTCACCCATCGCACCGATGCCGACTCCCAGCTCTTTCAGAGCGGCTGAAAGCTGCATTGCATTTCCATGCTCAGGGGCGATATCGAAGAAGACCAGGTTGGTTTCGGTCTCCGCGGGATTGATTGAGATCCCGTCGATTCCAGCGAGTTGTTCTGCCAGGAAGCGGGCGTTGTCATGGTCTTCCTGCAACCGTTCGATATTATTTTCGAGGGCATAGATGCAGGCGGCGGCGACGATACCGGCCTGACGCAGGGCACCGCCAAAGACTTTCCGGGAGCGACGGGCTTTGGCGATTTCCTCTTTGGGGCCGGCAAGGATTGAGCCCATCGGACAGCCCAGTCCCTTGGAGAAGCAGATCGAAATCGTATCCAGCGGTTTGCAGACCTCCGCAATCGAGTATCCGCCGGCGACCGTTGCATTGAAGACGCGGGCACCGTCCATGTGGGTTTTCAGGCCGTTCTCGTGTGCCCAGTCACAGATTTCGGTCAGCTGGTCGAGAGGGTAGTAGTGGCCACCGCCGGCATTGGTGGTGTTTTCGACGCAGAGCAGGCGGGTGCGACAGAGGTGCTGGTCGTCTGCACGAATTTTACCTCGTACGTTTTCCAGGGCGAGCATGCCTTTCTCACCGGAGAGGGTGCGACAGGAGACACCACTCAAGATGGCTGGACCGCCGCCTTCAAACATCGCGATGTGTCCCAGTTCGTGAATCAGAAGTTCGTCGCCCGGCAGGCAGTGAGCGCGAACACCCATCTGATTGGACTGGGTTCCCGAGCAGGCGAAGACGGCCGCTTCCATGCCGAGCATTTCGCAGATCATGGCTTCCAGACGATTTACGGTCGGGTCTTCGGCGTTCATATCGTCGCCGAGCTCCGCGGTCATCATGGCCTGCAGCATGTCAGGCGTGGGTTTGGTTTTCGTATCACTGCGAAGATCGATAAATGCGGGATCAAGCGGGGCCACTGGGTTATTCCTTGTCATGTATTGCTGTGGAGATCACGGAGTGCATCACCGGTTGGTTGGTCGTGTTGTTCTCTACGGTGACTTAAGATTTATGAGCGGCTATCTGTAGTTCCTCAAGGGAAAGAAATGAGTTCATGCTTCCGGAACGGAATCCCTGCAGATCGAGGGTGACATTCTGAAAGCCGAGCTCAAGAAATTTCTGGGTGACCCGGGGCAGGGTAGTGGGGGTTGTCAGGCGATTGATCTGGTCGAGGGGGACTTCGATACGCGCCAGCTCCTGGGGTTCCAGGCGGACCCGCAGTTCCGGGATGTCGAATTCTTCCCGCAGGTATCGCTCGGCGGCGTCAATTCTGCCGACCCGTTCCTCGGTGACTTCCACGCCGTAGGCAATCCGACTGGAAAGGCAGGGGTGGGCCGGTTTGTTCCAGATGGGGAGATCCCAGTGCCGGGCCAGGTCGCGGACATCGGTTTTGGTCAGGCCGGCTTCGATCAGTGGACTGCGGACTTCGAAGTCCGCGGCCGCCTGCATGCCGGGGCGATGATCGCCGCGGTCGTCCAGGTTGGCGCCATTGACGACCGTCGCGTCCTGCCAGTCGTGACGGGCGATGGCCTGGTTCAGGATCTGGTAGAGTTCGGTTTTGCAGTAGAAACAGCGATTTGAAGCGTTGGCCCGGTATTCAGGGGTTGCGAATTCGGAAGTCGAAACGAGCTGATGCGGAATTCCGATCAGTTCTGCGAGCTTAATCGCTTCTTCTTTCTCTCCTGAAGCCAGGCTGGGACTGACGGCGGTGACCGCCTGTGCCTGATCTCCGCGTGCGAGAAACGCGGCTTTGGCGACAACCGTGCTGTCCACTCCCGCGGAAAAGGCGACGATAATCCGGTCCATGTCCGCGAGAATCTGCTGCAGGTGATCTGTTTTCCGGGATAATTCGGCAGAGAGTGACATAGTCAAAGTAATGGTAGTTTAACAGGTTATCGAGATGTTTCCGCTGGATTGATTATAGACAACCGGGGGGAGGATTGTCTTGGAACATCGCCGGAAAAAATCCCCGGATTCTGGATTGCACAGCGAAATAGCCGCGAATCCCCGGAGACAAGTGGAGGTTTTGTTTAAGTGAGCAGGGGAGCGAAGCGGTTAAGATTTCTGATTCGGTTGATTCAGATCTTTTAACTCACCTGCTGCCCTATTATACTGAAAACAATAGACTTGGGCTGTCTGCTACCTGCGGGACCCGTCGCGTGAGACCGACGAGGATCGAATTCGTCGAATGACGGAGCAGGGGAGTCTTCGCCCGCTGTGATCTCATCACTCACTCAAAATCTGAATTCAAATACAACGGGGATAGTTATGTCATTCTGGTCTGTCCGTTTCGTGCGTCTGGTTTGCGTCGTCATGCTGGTCCTGGGAATGAACCTGGTCTCAGTATCCGCAGCTAAGCTGACCAGCGAGCAGCGTAAAGAGCTGGCCTCCATCAAGAAAAATCTGACGAAGGTCTCGCTGCTGATTCGCCAGAAAAAGTTTGATGAAGCAAAGGCGGCGATCGACGAAGAGGAAGGCAAGTTTGACAAGCTGGTTCAGGACGCGATGATCCCCGAAACGGACCCGCTGTCGGTCAGCACCAAGAAACTGATCGCATTGCGGCGGACATTCCTGGAAAAGGCGATGGGCACCGGCGGCAACAAGCCGGGCGCTGCGAATAAAGGCGTCAGCTTCGAAGAACAGATTGCACCGATCTTAAATGAAAAGTGTGTGAGCTGTCATGGCGAGCAGCGGGGGAGTGCCAATCTGAGACTGGATACCTTCGCGAATATGCGAAAAGGGGGCCGCAATGGTCTGTTGCTGGTGCCTCAAAATCCGAATGCGAGTCTGATTGTTCGCAAGCTGATTACTCCTGACGATAATCAGCGGATGCCCAAGAACGAGCCCGCACTGGACCGGGACCAGATTCAGCTGATTGCCCGCTGGATTGCAGAGGGGGCACGCTTCGATGGTACCAAAGAGACCGATCCGATCGGTGCCTCGGTGAAAGCGAAGAAGAATCCGGTGAAGGTTGTGATGGCGACCGGTGATGAAAAAGTCTCGTTTATGAATGATATCGCGCCGTGGATGCTCGATTTCTGCATGCGATGTCACAGTGGCAACAATCCCCGCAGTGGTTTTTCCGTGGTCACGTTCGAAGATATTCTGCGTGGTGGCGATACCGGGGAAGTGATCGTGCCCGGCAAGCCGGACGACAGTCGGCTCTGGCACCTGGTGGGGCTGCAGGATCCGATCAAAATGCCCCAGGGACAGGCGCTGCTGAAACGCAAGAATGCAGAAGACCTCAAAACCTGGATTGCCGAAGGGGCCAAGTTCGACGGTAAAGACGCGAAGGGCAATCTGCGGGAAATGGTGCCGACCGATGAAGAAAAGCGGATGGCGGAACTGGCGAACATGTCGCCTGATGAGTTTGCCAAGCTGCGTCGTGATACTCTGGAGCCGACCTGGAAGCGGGTCGTGAATAATGACCCGGCGGAAATGCTCGAGACTGACGACTTCATCTTCTATGGTAATGTGAGTGCAGATCGTCTGAAGGAGGTCAGCGGCTGGGCAACGACGCAGGTGGAAGATCTGCGAAAACTGTTCAATGAAAAACAGAAACCGTTCTGGAAGGGTAAGCTGGCCGTTTATGTCTTCAAGGATCGCTTCGGCTATTCTGAGTTCAACCAGACGATTGAAGACCGGCGTGTGGGCAACGATACGACGTGGCATACCAAGGTGACACCGAATTCTCTGGATGCCTACCTCGTAATGCAGGACGTGGGGGATCAGGCGGATGCGAGCTCTCCCGGATTGCAGACAAACCTGATGGCCGGATTGACTAATGCAGCGATTCAGCGTGGAGCAGGGGAGGTCCCCATGTGGGCATCCCGCGGATTGGGGATGCTGCTGGCATCCAAATCGACGACCAGCCAGGCTTATTTCGAATCGTTGCGGCAGCAGGCTCTTGAAGCGGCTCCCAAGGTGCAGCGTCCGGAAGCACTCGTGGCGGAAGGGACGTTCTCACCATCCGAGACGACGGCAGTCGGGTTCACGCTGGTTGAGTTTCTGATCAATAACGGGGGCCTGCCCAAGATGGCGGCGCTGTTGAAGGAACTCAAAAGCGGAACCACGCCGGTGAATGCGGTCACGAAAGTGTACGGCACCAACATCCGGGCCCTGGCGACCGCGTATGCCCGAACATTGCGTCCCGGCCGCGTGTCGAACTAGACAGGCGTGTCTCTGGTGTGATGAATTGCTCATTTCCGGTCTGCCGGGAGTGAGCGCTGCCCTGTGAATCTGGGCGCGGTCCGCTATAATCGACGCGCTGCGTGTTTCGTTTATTTTGAGTGTGACCAGGGCGCGTGATTCTTATGCAGGATGTCAATATAGTTGGTGGCGGGGTGATCGGACTGTCGATCGCCTATGAGTTGGCGATTCGGGGACTGTCGGTGACCGTCTTCGATCGTCAGCAGTTCGGGAAAGAAGCGTCCTGGGCGGGGGCAGGGATGTTGCCTCCCGCAGATCGAGAATCTGCCACCACGGCTCGCCTCATGCTCAGAGCCGCCAGTCAGCCTCTCTGGCCGGACTGGTCACAACAGCTGAAAGAAGAATCGGGCGTCGATAACGGCTACCTCAACTGTGGCGGCCTGCACGTGTCTTATACGACGGACACGCCGAACTGGGATGAATATCTCACCGAATGGCAACAGGCAGGTGTGCGACTGGAGACGCTCGATGAATGTGCCTTGAGGGAACGTGCTCCATATATTGGAGAGCAGATCACCTCGGGCTTCTATCTGCCGGACATGGCACAGGTACGCAATCCTCGACACATGCAGGCGCTGCTGGCCGCGTGCGTCAGGCGGGGTGTGAAGCTCGAGCCAGGGACGCCGATTGTAGGCTTCGAACGCGAAGGCACAAAGGTCACCGGCGTACGAACGTATGCGGGGATTCAAAGAGCAGGGCGGACCATCATTGCCGGGGGAGCGTGGTCTCCCGAGATCCTGACTCAACTGGGACTCAAGTGTGAGCTGGTGCCGATCCAGGGGCAGATCGTATTGTTATCGATGGATCTTTTGCCGTTCCAGGCGGTGATTGAATCGGGGAAACGCTACCTGGTGCCGCGCAGCGATGGTCGACTGCTGATCGGTTCGACCGAACGAGACATCGGATTCAATAAACAGAATACTGCAGAAGGAGTGGCGGGCCTGATAGAGTTCGCTCAGGCGCTGGTGCCGGCCTTGAAAGAGGCACGCTTCGAACGTGCGTGGGCAGGGCTGCGTCCCCGGTCGATTGACGGGCTGCCTTACCTGGGTTTTGTTGACGGTTTTGAAAACCTGCTCATGGCGGCGGGGCATTACCGGGATGGTTTACAGCTTTCGCCGATCACGGCGCGGTTGATCAGACAGTTGATCTGTGAAGAGCCGACCGATGTGCCCCTGGATGCGTTTTCCTGTTCGCGCGGGATGACGGACTGATCTGAAAAGTGGACTGACGAGGAGAGACAACTTGAGAGCCGTTGTGCAGCGCGTGTCCCGTGCGAGTGTTACCGTCGATGGTGAAATTACCGGACAGATCGAGCAGGGATTCCTGGTCTTGCTGGGAGTCGAACAGAGCGATACGCAGGACGATGTGATTTACCTGGCACAGAAAGCCGTGGGCCTGCGCGTCTTTGAAGATGCGGACGGGAAAATGAACCTGGCGCTTGCGGATGTGAACGGGAAAATGCTGGTCGTGAGCCAGTTCACGTTGCTGGGCGACTGTCGCAAGGGGCGTCGTCCCAGTTTTGTGAATGCAGCACGTCCCGAACAGGCGAACGAATTATATCAGAGCTTTGTGGCCGAGGTGAAAGGACAGGGGATCGAAGTCGAAACCGGTCGCTTCCAGGAGCATATGGATGTGGAACTGGTAAATGACGGGCCGATCACCCTGCTCCTGGACAGTCGCAAACAGTTTTAAACGCATTCATTTCCTCGAAGCGAGGACTGTGGGATGAAACTGTATCAGAGAATCCTGGTGATCGTGGTCAGTCTGCCACTCGTGATTTTTATATGCGGCGTTCCTCCTGTGTTACTGAATTATCTGTTTCGAGAGTTCGAATCGGTACGCACTGATGGAATTCGTGAAACTGGGCCAATCGGGAGTGCTCCCTTTGTGCTTTTCGCCATCTTCAGTCTAATCGTATTTGTCATTCTAACTGCGGTCCTAGTAATTTCGTTGAGCCGGGTGATCATGTATTATTTTGATCGTTACCGGAACCGGTGAATTCGTGTCACTGAAGATAATTTTGCTGACAGACCCCTGCTTTGCTCAGATGCCAAAATGGGGAGACATGACGCGGTGGGCCTGTAATTACCGGGCAAAAATCTGGGCTTTGCGCTGACCCTGATTTTTACCTATAATCCCCTTCTCTCGAATTTCTGAAAAATCGGGGGAGTACCGGCAGGGGGGAGGGCCACCCCGATCATTGTTCATGGATGTGCAATACTACGAGACAGGATGTCGCGATGTGGTTTGATCTGTTGATTGTTGGAATTCTGATTTACGCAGTCTGGAAAGGCGCCTCCAAAGGTGTGGTCTGGCAGCTGGCTGCGATTGCCGCGCTGGTGCTGTGCTTCGCGTTCGCCGAATCACTTTCGATCCAGTTGGCGCCGATGATCAATGTGAAACCGCCACTCAATCGCTGGATTGCGATGCTGGCGATCTACATCGGCTTCTCGTTTATCTCCTTTACGCTGGCACGCAGCCTGAAGACGGCCATCGATTCGTTGAAGTTCAATGAATTCGACCGCCATCTGGGAGCCTTGCTGGGACTGCTCAAGGGAGTGGTATTCTGTCTGTTCCTGACATTCTTTCTGATTACGATTTCAGAAACCGCGCGGGCTACTGTGATCAAATCGCACAGCGGGTACGCGGCTGCGGTGATTCTTAACGAAATGGCTCCCGTGATGCCTGCGGAGCTGCACGAGGTACTGGATGACTGTCTGGCCAAGCTGGATCATCCGGACGTGCCGATGCACCACGACCATGATGGTCCCTTCGATCATGATCATCAGCACGGGGACGACGATCCGTTTCCACCGGGCTCCAGTGATCTGCCCAGCCCGTTTTTTGAAAAGCCGGGAGGGAGTGGATCGGACGTACGGACGACCAACCAGGATTCGCTGCTGAAGGACATTCTGAAACGAATTCCCAGCTACCTCAGGGGCGAGCTGGAAGACAAGATTATTGAAGCTTACAACGCGACTGATCCCAAGGACCGGGAGCAGTTTGCCAGTGAATTATCATCCAAGATTCCGGGTGTGCTGCGGACCGTGACGGACAACTGGGGAGAAGGTCAGCCCCAGGTCTCCGTACCCACGGATAATTCGACTTTCGGGGCGAATGGGGCGCAGCAGATTACCAGCGAACGCACACAGCTGCTGAAGCAGATTGCGGCCGTCTATTCGGACTATCCTGATGCCCAGAAATCGATGATCGAGGAGTTTGAACTCGACCTGTCCGGACTGCCGGATCAGATCGTGATAGCCGTGTTGAAAGACTGGAAAGCGGACCTGCTGCTGAACGGGGGAGACCCCGATCCACAGACCGATGTGACTACGCCTTTAGACGCGCGTGTGTTGCGTCAATTGCAGCTGCAGCGGGTGCCTGTGAACTCGCTTGGTGCAGCGCTCCAGCAGCGAATGCAGAGCGTGCAACGCAGATAAAGCTTGCGATCAGAATCAGAGGCCAGCAGCGTTGATCTGAGAGCCTCTGAGCTGGTGTCGCGAGTGACTGAGTTGCCGTAATGTTGATTCAGCGGGGCTGAAACAGGGTAATTTCAAAACCCTGTAAAAACAGGCCCAAAACAGCCCCGAACTTAACATAACGGACATTATCGGACGTTCGTGGTGGGGTGCATTTCAGGTGTTTGTGGTTCTGGATCCCTGTGATTCACAGGTGATGGAAAGGCCTGAAACGCACCCGCTGTGTTAGACGGGTTCCCCCGCTTCGTGGAACATGCCGATCTTGCGAAACTTCTCGTAACGCTGGTCGACCAGCTGGTCTTTGGGGATGCCTGACAGGCTCTTGAGATTGCTCGAGAGCGACGCCTTGAGTGCGGTTGCCATCTGGCGATGATCGCGATGTGCGCCCCCCAGCGGCTCCGGAATCACTTCATCAATGATGCCCAGGTCGAGCAGATTCTGGCTGGTGAATTTGAGTGCCTTGGCAGCCTCGTTGGCGAACTTCGCGTTCTTCCATAAGATGCCCGCACAGCCCTCTGGAGTGATTACCGAATAGTAGGCAAACTGCAGTACGGAGATGTGGTCGCCGATGCCGATGCCGAGTGCTCCGCCAGAGCCCCCTTCGCCGATCACGACGCAGATAATGGGGGTCTTGAGCAGTGCCATTTCACGGAGGTTGATGGCGATGTTGTAGGCCTGTCCGTGCTCTTCGGCTTTGATGCCCGGATAGGCGCCCGGAGTATCAATCAGACAGATGATCGGGATGCCGAATTTCTCAGCCATCTTCATCTTGGAGAGAGCCTTGCGATAGCCTTCAGGATGAGCACAGCCGTAATAGCATTCAGTGCGTTCCTGCAGCGTGCGTCCTTTCTGCTGACCGACAAACATGACCTTCTGTCCGTCGAGTTTGGCGAAGCCGGTCAGAATGGCCCGGTCGTCCCCCATGGCTTTGTCGCCGTGCAGCTCAACGAATTCATCGAAGACGAGTTCGAGGTAATCCAGGGTCTGTGGCCGCTCCGGATGACGGGCGACCTTGACGGTATCCCAGGCATCGAGATTCTCAAAGATCTCGCGCTTCATCCGCGTGATTTCCAGGCGCATGTTGCGAATGGCATCTTTGGTGTTGGCGGTGGGATTGGGTTCCTGCTCGATTTTCTTGAGCTGCTCTTCCAGTTCGTAGATGGGACGTTCGAATGGAAGCTGGGTAAGTACGGACATAATCTATGGGACCACGTTAGAGATAGAAGTTGATTATTTAAACATGTCAGGCATTTTGGCGGATGCAAGCGATTCTTGCAAGATTTTATATTTTCAGATCACATCCGGCAATTCTTCCATGAAAGGAAGATCATCATCATTTTGGCTTTTCTGCTCTTTTTCGACCTCTTTTTTCGCAGCGGGCTGTTGTGACTCCGGTGGTTGCTGCTGAGGCGGAGCTGCCTGAGGTGGTTTTTGAGCCGGTGGCGGCGGTTGCTGGCCTGCGGGAGCGGGTTGCTGTTGCGCCGGGGGCTGTGGCGGTTGTTGAGGAGGCTGTTGTTGCTGAGGCGGCCCCGGTGGCTGCTGTCCCGGTTGCTGTGGCTGCTGCGGATAGGGCTGCTGTTGCGGTGGATAAGGCTGCTGTGGATATCCGGGTGGCGGATAGCCTCCGGGAGGCATAGGCTGCCCCTGGTACTGCGGCGGATACGGCATCGGCTGTCCAGGCATCGGCTGAGGCGGATACATGGGCTGCTGATACTGTGGTGGATACCCGCCAGGCATCGGTTGTGGTGGTTGCTGCTGCTGTTGCGGTTTTTTCTGTGGCGGTGGTTCCGGTTTGGGCTTGGATTTCTTGTTGGCGTTTCGCTGGGCAATCAACTGCTTGGCCAGCTCAGGATCATCTTTCATCAGCTGAGAGAGTTTGGCATCGGCGCGGCTGTCGAGCCGTTTTTCCTGCATCGAATCTTTTTCGGCCTGTTCGGCTTCCGCTTTTTCCTGCTCAATCAGTTCGGCAATTTCCTGTTTGAATATTTTCAGATTGCGAATGGATGAGACGACTTCTTCCATGGAGAGAAATCGGTTTTCCGGTTTCTTGGCCAGCATCTTCAGCACGAACTCATCCATTTCCGGCGTGACGTTCGGATTGATGCTGGAGGGGGGCACGGGACGTTCGGAAATGTGCTTCAGCAGAACTTCCTTGGGGTTTTCGCCGTGGAACGGAGTTTTGCCCGTCAGGATTTCGAAGATGGTGATGCCCAGGCTGTAGATATCGGCTCCCGGTCCGAGTGCCTGTTTCTTGATTGTTTCCGGAGCGATGTACGAGCGGGTTCCCTGAACCGACTTGGCTTTCCCGAACAGTTTGCCGATCCCCTTGGCGACGGGAACGGCGAGACCGAAGTCGACGATTTTCACTTCCGAACTTTTGCTGATCAGAATGTTTTCCGGTTTGATATCCTTGTGGACCCAGCCCTTCTCGTGCATGTGGCCCAATGCCATCGCGGCAGATTCAATCAGTTTGCGGAGTCGGTTCTGCACACCGCGGCGATCGGATGAAATTTGTGACCGCAGGTTCGGTGCGCGGAAATAGTCCATCACCAGGTAGCAGTTTTTTTTGTTCTTGATGAACTTATGAAGTTGAATCAGATTGGGATGATCGACGGCGGCGCCCACTTTGGCTTCGAGCTTCATCGTGGCGACCACTTCCGGTTTTTTCATCGCTTCCGGGAGCATCCGCTTCATGGCGAATGTGTTGGAGCCCCCCTGTTCTTTCACTTCCCAGATCTGAGTCGATGTGCCGTCTGCGATCATGCTGACGAGCTCATACTCATCAACGAGTTTATCGTTTTCTGTTTCAGTAGTTTCTTTTTCAGCCACTGCGCAACCTCTTGCTTGTTAGTGATCCGACTGAATCATTCCAGACTTATTATTGTAACGGATGACAGTGCGGTGCTAAAACCCGAGTTCTCAGGGGAACGTGAAGGGAGCTTTGCGAAATTTCTGTGAGACAGGACTTTGCTCTGCAGTTTTATAGTGTAACGTGGCTGTCAGCTCAACGAAACATATGATTTAAAAACTGACCTTTTTTTCAGGTGGTTTTGAGGGTGAGCTGCCTGGGGTTGTGCCGGGTGATGTGCTTGATTTACCAACGGTGGTCGCCGGCTGCAGACTGGCGCCATCGGCCAGGGGCTGGGTACTGCTCACCACGATCTCATCGTCCTTGTCGAACGCCGCAGAAACGTACAGGCGTTCGGGGCCGACCTGACCCAGAATCTGGGGGGTGAGCTCTCTGATCACATTTTCACGAATGACCTGAATTTTGCGTTCCCCCTGCGGGCTGTTCTGGACGGCGACCGTGGGAATTTCTGCGATCGGGTAGCGCGGAATCAGGCTGACGCTGACCGCCTGCCCCGGCCTGTGCTGATTCTGTTTGTTGTCCATGACAACGACGGCTGAAGTGATCGAGTTGGCGAGGTCCCTGAGTTTTTCAAAGCGGGGATCAAGGGGCAGCACCTGGTTGACGGTTCCCTGGGTGGCCTGTTCTTCAACGCTCAGGTTGATTTTGTTGCCTACCAGCGCCTGGTCCCGTGCGAGGGGGATTTCGACTTTGAGCTGCGAGGTGTCCCCCAGTTCGAGCAGGGGCTGCCCTGCTCTGACATAGGTGCCGGGGGAGACCAAAATGCGGAAGACTTCCCCTTCGAAGGGGGCTCGGATCGTGGTCTGTTCCAGGCGGATGTTGGCGATTTTCAGTTCGGCTTCCGCGAGTGCCACGCTGGCTTTGGCAACGGCTGCTGCTTTACCGGTGGCATTTTTCTGTTCTTCCCGTGCGAGATCGAGGGCGGCCTGGGCCCGGGCGACTTCGGCCTGCGGAATGGCTGCTTCCAGGCGAACCAGCACTGCCTTTGATGCCGGCTTGTCTCCCGGCTGCACATCTACGGTATGAACGACCCCTTCAATGGGAGAGGCGATCGAGAGTTGCCGGATCGGCTTCAAGTTGAGGGGAACATAATAGTCACGCGGATGTCTGAGTGTGATGGCTTCGCGTTCGATGAAGGCCGTCTCGGGTTTGTCGCCTGCAGGCTGCTGTGCCCTGCCCGGCTGGATTGAGACGCAGAGCGTAATCAGAAGAATGGAGGACAGAACGGACAAACGAGTGTATGTAAAAAACTGAGCCAGACGGGTCTGCATTGCTTCGGCGCTTTCATGAACGAAGATGGTCACTAAGGTACAAAAGTCTCTTGTGCCGATTTTCGCTGACGGGTTGCGCAGTTTCAAGCAGTGTTTCCGCTTCTTTCCAGATTTCGCCGAAGATGTCTGGCTGTGATCAGGCGGAGATTACTGACAGAGAACCCAGCCACGCAGTTTCACACAGCAGGCTGAGGTGCAGTTTTTGGTGTCGATCCAGATCTGGTGACACCAGTTGCGCGGCTTCTCGACGATCGCAGGTGGCTTTTCCAGTTCGAAGGTAACTGCGGGCACATAGCGTTTTGCCTGGACGATCCCCTTCAGCAGCGAAGCCGGGGAAACCTTGGGAGGCGATTTGGCCTGCATCAGGTGACAGGCAGAGAGGGCGTCCATGGCGTATTCTGCACAGTGAATGCCATTCGCGCGTTTGCCCGTGAGGTGATGCCTGATGGAATAAGGGGTGCCCAGTTTCTGATCGAGCAGTCGTTCGTATTCCTCGGTCATCTCTGCAGTGAAAGCGGACCGTGGGTGGAAGACATGGATCGAAGCGGGACGCTGTGTATTCAGGTAGTTTTTCAGCGTCAGACAGCGGGCTCCTGCCCCGTTCATGCTGTCATAGACAACCGGTTCCCCATTTCGCATGACAATCATGGCGACATGCGTGTATGGGCTCTGGGTGAATATGCGAACGGCGAGACAGTCCCCTTTACTGAACAGCAGTGTGCCTGTCTCAACGCGTGTGGAAAGTGAATCGGCCAGTTGGTCGAAGGTCGTAAAATTCATCGTCATCTGTGGTCTTGCAGCCTCGACTGGCTGTTCATTCCTTTGAGTATCCTGTGGCGTGGAAGCGAGGACAGCAATTGACAGGAATAATGACATAACGGGCTCCTTCTGGATAGAGCAATCTGAAATGCTTTATATCAGCGCTCCATTGCGTCGCAGACGGTTTTCTCAGTTACTTAAAGCGATATTTTCACATTCGCAGTTCGCTGTCAACGGGTTGATCCTGGAAAAAGATCAGAAAAATATCCGCAAAAACGGGAAATCAATGACAGCAAGCCTGAGGTGATTGCCAGAAAATGACTCGATTTAAGTCTGTTATATCAAATATATCAAAGCTGTTTTAAGTGAAAGAGGTCCTTTGTAGTTATTCCGGCTTGCGAGCGGCGAGCATGAAGTGGTGTACTGCCCCATCAATGGCGACATCGGTGAAGAGATCCAGCAGACGATGGGCGTACCATTGATACTGCTTGGTAGAGAACTGCAGGAGTCCACCCGGTTTGAGCGACCGCAGGCAGAGTTGCAGAAACTGTTCCCCCTGCTCTTCGCTGGTGAAATAAGATTTATTCGTGAGCAGGTAGTCGTAGGCTTCTTCAGGGATGTCTGCTTCGCCGGTGATCAGTTCCGTACGCACCGTGGTGAGTTCGTTCTTCGCGATCCCCTGTTCTGCACAGAGGATGGCCCGCGCGTTGGTGTCGACGGCGTGCACGTCGGCATGGGGACAACGGGCGGCAGCGGCGAAGGCAACGATGCCTGAACCGCAGTCGTAATTCAAAATCCGGGATTCATCGGTGAGTTCCATCAGTTTGATCAGCGTACGGGCACTCTGGTTGGGACGTCGATGACTGAAGACGCCGGGCAGCGTGTATGCGTAAAGCAGTCGCTCGCCTTCGCGGATGGCTGTCTCATCTTCGAATGTTTTCTTCTCCGGCGCGTCCTGCTGTTTCTTGCCCTGGTAAACAATGCCTGCGTCCGAGACGACGCGGGTGACTTTGGAAAAGAGCGACTGCAGGAACTTGTGGTATTCGTAATCTTTGTCGCGCGGCGAAGCGATGGTCAGCGTGCCCCCCTGCCCCAGGCTGCGGACGGCTGAGAGTGTCAGATCGCGAACGTATTCATCGGAAAACTGTTGCGAGAGTGGCAGCAGGACGGCATCGTAATCGTTTTCCGGGAACTCGCTGTCGCAGAGGGATTGAAATCCGGCACTGATGGTGATGGTCTCGTCGGACTTGAGTTCCGAAACCTGTTCTGCAATCTGCGTGCTGACCGATTTGTTAAAGCTGAAACAGTCGAGCTGCGTTTCCAGGCCGGGACGCTGCAGGAGTTCGATTGTGAACGGCTGCAGGTTGGTTTGAAAACAGAGTGCCCGCGCCGGCTGCCAGTCTGCCTCGAGGAAATCGAGGAGCAGTTGTTCGGGGGGCGGCTGCAGTTTCTGTGAGCGTTGTTTCTTTTTCGAACGTCGCGACATCGGTTCTGGTCTTCAGGTTGGGTTTAAAAAACGGAAAATTCTTTCTTAAGCAGTCCGTTGCCGGTCGTCAATCATCAGGCGACGCGACAGATAAAACATTTCAGGTAATGGTTCTCGAGACAACTGGGGGAAACCGGATGGTCGGCCGGTTGGCCTCGCTGTTCGAGGATCTGGATGTGGCGACCGGTCTGCTGTGCGACCGAGGCCAGCATCTGCTGAAAGTCCTGTTGCGTGACGAGTCCGGAGCAGCTGCAGGTCACCAGGATGCCACCCGGCTTGAGCACATCCAGGGCGAGCCGGTTCAGACTGAAGTAACCTTTGAGAGCCTGCTTGACCCCACTGCGGTGCCTGGCCATCTTGGGGGGATCCAGGATTACGGAATCGAACTGTTCCCCCTGCTCTTTGAACTGTTCGAGCACAGCATAAGCTTTGCCCGACTGAAAACGGATCCGGTTGCCGACGCCATTCAGTTCGGCGTTGGCGGTCGCCTGTTCGATGGCCCCCTGGGACGCGTCGAAGGCCTGCACTGATTGTGCCTGTCCATGAATGATGGCATTCAGCGCGAAGGCACCGGTGTAGCAGTGCATTTCCAGGACGCGATGATTCTTGAGATAGCGGGCGGCTGCCAGGCGGTTGTCGCGCTGATCGAGATAGAACCCGGTCTTCTGTCCGGTCACCATGTTCATGCCGTAGCGAATGCCGTTCTCTTCGAGGAAGAAGTGCGGCGGCGGAGTTTCGCCGAACAGCAGCTGATCGGAAATTTCCAGGCCCTCAGCTTCGCGCATGCCCTTCTCCGTGCGGAGCCAGATGCCTTTGCAGGGGAAGCGATCCTTGAGGAAGCGAATGACCAGATCCTGTTTCTGCGAGAGGGCCAGGCTGGAGAACTGGACCAGGAACCAGGAACCGTAACGGTCGATGGTGAGTCCCGAGAGCTGGTCGGCTTCACTGAACACGAGTCGGCAGCCGGAGGTTTCGAAGTCTTCCAGGAGCCCGGTCTCTTCGCGGAGTGCGACGGCCTGCGTGAGGCGCTCGATCCAGAGTTCGTCATTCAGGGGCTGCTCTGCGTCCCACGAGTAGAGTCGCACGCGAATGTTGCTGTTTGGGTTGAACAGGCCTCGCGCAATGAATTCACCCCGGTCGGTCTGCAGCAGGACTTCCTCTCCCGGCTGGGGATGGCCCTCGATGCGCGAGATGGCACCGGCGAAGACCCAGGGGTGTCGACCGAAGAACGGAAGAGCGCGGCGCGGCTTGAGCAGGACGCGCGGTAACGGTGGTGTGTCGGTTTCCCCGTTCGTTTCCGAGACGGAGGGCGAAGAATCACTCATGAGAGTTTTCTAATTAAAAAGATCGAACGAATATCGGGGACGCTCGAAAAGATCAGCGAGGTCCAGCATCCCCACAGAGTGGGAGTGGAGCTTATTTATATAGGATCAATACAGGCGGACTTGCAGCGGGTCCCGGTTGCCTGCACCGAGGGGTTATGAATCACTGGAAGCGGAATTGGTTGAACCTTCCACCTCAGCCAGGTAGGCCAGCAGTCGATCGCGTTCATTGGTCAGGTGACGTACGCGGAGCAGTGAACGGACGCGGGTCGTCAGTTCGATGCGGTTGACGGGCTTGGTTAAAAAGTCATCACAGCCGGCCTGGACCGATTTTTCGATGTCGCCCATTTCACTGAGCGCGGTGATCACGAGGATCGGAATGTCGCGGGTCTCTTCGCTTTGTTTGAGCTGGGCGCAGACTTCATAACCGCTGAGCTTGGGCATCATGATGTCGAGCAGAATCAGGTCGGGTTCGATTTCAGCGACTTTATCCAGCGTCTCTTTCCCATCGTAGGCCATGAACGTTTCGTAGCCTTCATCCAGCAGGTAGGCATCGAGCAGTTCACAGTTCTGATGATTATCATCTGCGATGAGGATTTTTGAATTCTTCAATGAGATTTCAGACGACATGGTCTATAAGCCTAATGTGATGAAAGTTTATGAATACCGGGCCTGTTACTCCCGAGATAGCTGACTTTGATTTCTGTAATTTATCTCATTTAAAGTCGAATCACAATAACTGCCAGTCCGATTTTAGGGCCCCTGCCCCGTTTTTCGAGCCGAATCAGGCCGTTACCGCCGCTATGCACAACGGCATTGACCACCACAGCCGGATGATTCACCCGTCGCAGCGGCATCCTGATTCTTCCGCTGGCAGCCACAACCCTGCTTGTTACAGCCGCATTTCTTTTTGACGGCCTGGGTTACCGGAGAGGCGACGATCATCCGCCGAAGCAGAACTTCGTTGATACGGCCTCGAAAGCGGATTTTGCCATCGATGAGCACAACAGGGACACAGGTTCCAAATTTTTCCACCAGGGCGGGATCACTGAAGATATCGATCATTTCCCAGGCTGGCAGGTAGGCAGCGTAGTCTTCCAGGATGTCGATTGCCTCTTCACAGAGCGGACAATCGTGTTTGGTGTAGACGGTCAGGCTTTCAAACCGCTGGCCCGGTTCTTCGGGCATCCAGTCTGCGTCTTGTACGATAGGCTGCTGCCTGAGCTGCTTTTTCATTTCGACTTTGGAAACCTGGTGCAGAACCGCCACTCCTCCTCCAGAGAGCCCCAGTGCGAGCAGTTTCCAGATCGAAGGACTGGAGTACCAGGAGCGTGGCATCTCAAAGGGGAGCCATTCCGTTCCAATAAATGAGAGGGCCAGGATGGATAACCCTAGAAATAACATGGAGTTACCCAGAAATGCGAGCCCCGGCGGTAGTTCCTCTTTATGTGCAATCGTACTCATGTGTCTTTCCTGATCCGTCCCTGTGAGCAGCCAGACCGGTCCCTGATCTGTACTATATAACTAATCATCGAATCCTGACGCCAAATATTATAGTCAATTGCCCTGCTTTTTAAATCTCTGCCCGGTTTTATCCCTGTTTCCATAAGAAAGGAGGGATCTGGGAGCACGTTCTGAATTTACCGCGGCACACTGGTAGTGTTCAAATTATCTGAGCTGTTTTATGGAAACCAGGAGTCCCCCAGCGGGGATTTTTGCATTCACGGGGAATCGGGATATTCCTTAAACCAATACTGGTCAGTCGTTAAATCGGATGCTAGAGTGTTACTATAGCCCCGCGCAGATGAGAGTTTCATCGATGGACACGTTGAACGAATTGGTAAAGAATGGCAGGTAAACAAACGGCCGAGGGTTTTCTGAACCTGGTGAAGCAGAGCGGTCTGGTATCGGTCGATCAGCTGAAAAAGCTCCTGGCGGAATACCAGGAGCAGGACCGGAAACTGGGAGAACCCAGTGAGATCGCCGAGGAACTGATTGGGCGAGCTTTACTCACGCGCTGGCAGGCGAACAAGCTGCTGCAGGGAAAACACAAGGGTTTTTTCCTGGGAAAGTACCGACTGCTGGACCTGGTCGGCAAAGGGGGCATGAGTTCGGTCTACCTGGCGGAACACGTGCTGATGCGTCGCCGGTGTGCTATCAAGGTGCTGCCTTCCAAACGCGTCAATGACGCCTCTTACCTGGCGCGATTCCATCGCGAAGCCCAGGCAGTCGCCTCGCTGGACCATCCAAACATTGTGCGCGCGTATGACGTCGATCATGAAAAAGAGAACGACGCCGAGATCCACTTCCTGGTCATGGAATATGTGGACGGGAAAGATCTGCAGGAGATCGTCAACAAGAACGGGATCCTCGACTTCCGGGACGCGGTGAATTACATCCGCCAGGCATCCATTGGTCTGGCGCACGCCCACGAAGCAGACATGGTGCACCGCGATGTCAAGCCGGGCAACCTGCTCGTCGATTCGAAAGGGGTCGTCAAGATCCTCGATCTGGGGCTGGCGCGTTTCTTCCATGAGGGAGAAGACAAATCGCTGACGATCGCTCACGATGAAAAAGTGCTGGGCACTGCAGATTACCTGGCGCCCGAGCAGGCGATTGACAGTCACCAGGTGGATTCCCGGGCCGACATTTACAGCCTGGGATGTACGCTCTACTTCCTGCTGACGGGTCATCCCCCTTTCACCGAAGGTTCGCTGGCACAGCGACTGATGGCGCATCAGACCAAGGAACCGCCTCCGGTGACTGATGACCGTCCCGATACCCCCGAGGATCTGGTGCAGATTCTGAATAAGATGATGGCCAAGGATAAGGAAGAACGGTATCAGACAGCCTACGAAGCGGCAGCGGCCCTGTATGAATGGCTGCAGAGTCATACCGATGAAGAATGGCGGCAGAACAATTTGAGTAGCGGCGTCGGGTCTGGCGTGGGGCTGACCCAGGGGGAAGGGAGCGGCGCGGAGAAAGGGAATCAGAATCCGGAGCTGGCAGCGTTCCTGTCGAACCTGAAGGAAGAATCCGGCATCGCCCGCGAAACCAAACCAGAGAACCCGAAACCCGAGGCTCCCAAACCACAACGGAATCCGGGACTGCTGCAGCCAGCGTCCTCCAGTCCTAATGTGCGTGACTCCTCGGTTCTGCCCGATGATAAAATCAGTTCGGCGTCGACACGGATTGCCGGCAGTTCTGCGGTGCAATCTTCGGCAGCAGAAATCAAGCCGGAACCACCCCAGGAAAAACAGGCAGCGAAACCCGTGGCCAAACCGGTCGCAAAGCCAGTCGCGAAACCAGCGGCGAAGCCGGTTGCCAAACCGGTGGCCAAGGCGGCGCAGAAGCCCGTTAAGAAACCGGCTCCGGTCAGCGAAGCCCTGCCCGATGATTCTGTGATCCTCGAAGCAGAAGTGGATGAGGAAGAAGCGGAGGTCGTAGAAGAGGCGGCTGCCGCAGAAGCTGTCATCGGCGGACGTCAGTGGATCATGCCTGCAGTGATTGGCGGCGGGATTGGGGTGCTGTTGATTATCGGCGTGGTGATGTTTGCCCTTTCCGGCGGCGAAGATGAGAAGCCCGCCCCGGAAGTGGTCGCTGATAAAAAGACCGAACCGGCGCCACCGCCCGAACCGGACAGCCTGCCGGATGAAATCATGGTGGGGCCGGAGGCGAAATACAAAACGATCGCCGCGGCTCTGAAAGATATCAAGATTGTCTTTGGCAAAACTTTTGGCGTGGACAGTAAACAGTACACAATCAAGGTGGCCGCCGGCCAGGAACTCAAAGAGCGGATTCAGATCGATAATTCGGATCTGAGTTATCCCAAGGGAATTACCATCGTGGCCGAGAGCGGTAAGCCGGTGATTCTGGCTCCCGAGGGGCCCGAAGCGGTGCTGAATCTCAAGGGAATTGAAGGGCTGACGATCGATGGATTCTTAATCCGTGCCCAGGGGAAGAAGGTGGCGATTGAGCTGTCCGAGTACCTCGTAGGAACCAGTCTGAAAAATCTGAAGGTCAATGATTTCCAACAGACCGGAGTCCTGGCGAAAGGGGTTTCCGGCCTGGGAAATGAACCGTTCCTGCTGGAGAATGTAAGCCTTAAGTCAGGCAGTCCGAAAGCCATCGGCCTGGACTTCACCGGCGAAACGAACCGTGGTCTGGTTCTGGCGAATGTCCGCTGCCTGACAGCGATGCAGGTTGGTGCGCGGTTCTCTTCCAGTGTGCGGGATACGCAGATCAAGGAGTGTATATTCTCAGAAAGCATGACGGGCATTCAGTTCGAGTCGCTGGGATATACCTTCAGCAGTCTCAAACTGACCAACAACACTTTCTTTATCACCAACTCGGCGATTGTGATCACCGCGATGCCGACACCCGACAGCGAACTGGTGGAAATTTCCCGTAACCTGTTCTCGACTGTCGAAGGGGCGGAAGCCAAAGTGGAACAGAATAATAATCCCGAGCTCTGGGGCAAAATTCTGAAAGCCCAGGAGAACTATTCCTCCCGGACAGCGCCCAGCCCGGTGCCTGCGAACGAACTGACTCTGTTCAAGAACAAAGGCAAACAGGGTGACGCGAAGTTGAACGATTTTGTTTCCACCACGCCCGGCGATGAGAAGTTCCTGGCCCCTGCCGCGGACAACCCGGCCCGTAAGGTTGCGGGGACACCTGGTGGGATGAAACCCTATGTGGGTGCGGTGGCGCCTTAGGGATTCCTTTCATTCTCTGATTGAGAGATCAGTGATGGGTGGGTCCGAATAAAATTCGGGCCGAGCGCAGCGAGCAGGAAGTTGCGGTGGGAACTTGCGATTTCAGTTCTCATTTTTGATGCTGAATAGCAACTTGAGTGAGGCGCGTTTGCTTATCAGACAACGTGAGAACTGAGACCTCCTGTTGCCTGCGGCAATCCCGGATTGCATCCGGGACCACCCGCTGTGAGTTCTCTATGCCAGTCCGAGGTCGGCGTAGATGGCGTCGTTGATTTCTTTTGCGCGGCGCTGGTGTTTGGGTTCACCTGGTCTGCCATTCGCGACAACCGCGACGACCAGTTCCCGCTCAGGATCTGCAAAAGCGATGGAAGACTGAGAGCCGCCGTGTCCGAAGGTCGGCTCGGAAGCGGCCTCACCAAATCCGTAGGGAACGGTTTGAGCGCCGTAGCGATTTGAATTGACGATGAAGCCCAGACCATAGTCGACCTTGTGCTGCAGGGTCAGGTCGAATTCATCGACGCGATGTCGGGTGGTCATGGTTTCAACTGTCTGTGGATCAAACAGAGGCATTCCCGCATTGAGCAGGCATTCGTAGAACCAGCCCAGCTCACGGATGGGGCCGCGGGCATTGCCGCCGGGCGAAGCTTTGACACACCGCGGCGCCTCGTGCCAGTCGGTAAGCAGCATCTCCCCTTTATCTCGCTGGTACACGTACGCGATGTTCTCCTGGGACTGGTCGTAGACTTCTGCAGGCATGCCGAGCCAGCTGCCGGTCATACCCAGCGGTTCGAGAATCAGTTCCCGCATGGCCTGGGGATAAGCGGTTTCAGTAATCCGTTGCAGGACTTCACCGAGGATGAACCAGCTGGACGACACATGGTAACCTGCAGATTTACCAATCTGCCAGTTCTCTTCGAGGGGCGCGTCACAGATGCGTTGCAGGGATTCTTCCCAGCTCAGTTCCGGCCAGCCGGGATCGACGTTACGGAAGCCGGCAGTGTGATTGAGGATGTGCAGCAGCGTGATCGGTTCTTTACCGTGCGTGCCGAACTCGGGGATGTACCGGGTGACGCGGTCGTCGAGGCTCAGTTGTCCCTGTTCCCAGAGCCGGGCGATGGCCATCGCTGTCAGTGGTTTGCCTGCAGAGAGCCAGAGGTTGATTGTCTCGGCGGTCATAGGCACTCCGGGACGTGCTTCGCCGACGCCGGTATCCGCGATGGTTTCTCCCTGGTGAGAGACGTAGATCTGTACGCCGGTATGCAGTCCTGCTTCGATCCCTGCGAGGATGCGTTGTTCGGTGGTGGGGAGACGATCTGACAGTGTAGACACGGAAAACTCGCTGAGTTCAGGGTTCGGGATTGAGGCATAAAGTGTACGTTGCTTTTAGCGGAATGCGGGGGGGAATTCAACTGAGGGTAACACGTAGGGGCCACTCTGTGTTGTGTTATTCGAAAGTGGTATCCGGTCCCATTCGAAGTGTGATCTGATCTGGATGTCACCAGGCGGGCGGGCACATGGACACCGCCCCTACGACTCGCTCAGCTTGGTTTCCTGGTTCTGGATTGGTCTCTCTCCCTGTCAGTTTCCTGCTCGCTGCGCTCGGCCCGAATTGCATTCGGGCCCACCCCGGACCGAGGATTTTTGGGTTCACGGTGGGGCTGATGATTTCTGATTGATACGGGTTCTGGTATTATGAGAGCAACCATCCCCAACCCGCGCCGGTTGATGTTTGAGTTCTTACTCACTCTGAAAGGAAGCGAGACGACCAGCCATGAAGATTACCGCGATTAAGACCTTTCCCGTACGCATTCCCCTCAAACCGGAACGCCGCATGATCTCCGCACTGGGGAAACATGATGTTTCTCAATATCTGGTGTTGCGCGTCGAGACCGATGCCGGGATTGAAGGGGCCGGCGAGGCGACGGTCATCTCCCGCTGGAGTGGTGAGACGGTCTGGGGCGCCCAGGCACTGGTGGATCGCATTTTTACTCCCCTGCTGCTGGGGCATGATCCGTGTGATATTGATGGCGTGAATCTGATTATGGACAAGATCGCGCAGGGGAACTGGTTTGCCAAGTCGGCGATTGAGATGGCCTGCTGGGATATTAAAGGCAAAGAAGCGGGTAAGCCCGTATATGAACTGCTGGGCGGCGCTGCCCGCAGCCGTTCGATTAAGTGCCGGTTCTCCATGGGCGCTTACTCGCTGGAACGGGCGGAGCGGCGGACAAAAGAACTGGTGGAAGCCGGTTTTAGCACGATTAAGGTCAAGGTGGGGACGAATCCCGATGACGATGTGGCCCGCGTCAAAATGGTGCGGGAAACGATGGGGCCGAACCTGGAACTGACCATCGATGCGAACGCGGGCTGGGATGCAGCGACCGCGATTGCCGCGATGGAACGCATGGAAGACTTCAATGTGGCCCTGTTCGAACAGCCCACGCACCGGGGCGATTTCGCCGCACTGGCTGAAGTGAGACGGGCGATCAAGCCCGAGATCATGGCGGATGACATCTGCTTTGACCTGGCGGATGCCAAAGAGTGTATTCGTAACGAAGCCTGCGATGTGATCAACGTGTATCCCGGCAAGAACGGAGGCATCAGCAAGACGGTCGAGATTGTGAAATACGCCGGCGAACATGGAATCCCCTGCAGTATCGGTTCGAACCTGGAGCTGGATATCGCCTCGGCCGCGATGTGTCATTCGGTGATCGCCTGCCCCAACATGAACATCGAAGAGTACCCGGGGGATATTCTGGGACCGGAATACCATGAAATCTCGGTCGTCAAAAATCCGCTACAGATCGAAGGCCCTGTGATTACATTGCCCGAGGCTCCCGGACTGGGAGTGGAAGTTGACTGGGGCATTGTCGAAGCCAACCCCTGCGGTTAAGCTCTGCTGATTCGTGCTTTCTCAAACACAAGTTTTATATGGAAACAACCCAGATGAATGATAATTACGTCGCCCTGATTACCGGTTCTGCCACAGGCGTGGGCCGGGCCTGTGCCCTGCGGCTGGCCGAAGAGGGCTTTGACATCGTCGTCAACTATTCGCAGAGCCAGGCAGAAGCCGAGGAAACCAAAACGCTGGTGGAAGAACTGGGTGTGCAGGCGCTGTTGATTCAGTGCGATGTCAGCGATGATGCCGGCGTCAAGAAGATGGTGGGCGAGGTTGAAGAGAAATGGGGGCGACTGGATGTACTCGTGAATAATGCGGGGACTACCGAATTCATCGAACACACCGACCTGGACGCGGTGACCGAGGAGATCTGGGATCGCCTGCTGGGTGTGAATCTGAAGGGCCCCTTCTTCTGTATTCGTGCCGCCGCGAAGCTGTTGCGCGAGAGTGATATTGGCGCGGCGGTGAACGTGAGTTCGACGGCAGGCGTTGATGGACGCGGTTCGAGTGTGCCTTACTGTGCGAGTAAGGGGGCGCTGAATACGATGACGAAATCACTGGCCCGTGCCCTCGGACCGGAGATTCGCGTGAATTCTGTCTGTCCCGGTCCGATCGACAGCCGCTGGCTGAAGCGGGTGATGACTGACGAACAGCTGGCGGAGATGACCTCCGAGTACCCAATCCCCCGCCCTGCCCTGCCGGAAGATATCGCGGATACCGTGGTCTATCTCGCGCTGGGAACGTCACTCTCGACCGGGCAGCTGCTGGTCGTCGATGGCGGCAGGACGATGTAGCCGGTTGGTCTACTTCGATTCGTTCCAGTAGATCTTCAGATTATGGGAATTGCGACCGGCGGCGACGATGTCAATTTTGCCGTCGCCGTTCAGGTCGCCCAGACGCAGGTCTTCACAGGCCATGCCGTTGTCGTCGATCCAGGCTGACTCCCACGTTTTTCCTGAAGCGTCGGTGGCCCAGTAGACTTTGACGCCCACCTTCTGATCTTTGTTGGGCGTACGCCAGCCTGCGACGATTTCCTGTCGCGAATCACCGAACAGGTCTGCCGTGGCGACCGCGTGGCCGGCTTTGATGTTGTCGTCCAGAACCTGGCGCTGGTCGATTCCCTTGTTCGAGGCAGTAGACTGGTAGAGTACCAGGCGGTCGCCGTGCAGGGGTTCGATGGTGGCGATGAACTGATTCTCTGGTGCCAGCTGGCCCATGCGGATTTCTCCACTCCCTTCGATGAGGGGGAATTTCTGAGTAGACCATTTTCCGTTCTGGTAGGAGAGCAGCATCGCACCTTCGCGGCCGGCATAGAGAATTTCTTCCGCCGGTGTGGACGGAATCCACTGGGCAGGATCGAGATTGTGAGTGACATGCATCGTATCTTCGATGATGGTCTGCTGCCACTCGTCCCGGGGGTTGTCCGGCTTTTCGTAAGCGATGAGTTTGACGCCGGCCCCTTCGCCCCGCTTGTTGCCTTTTCCGTGCAGAGGGGAAACGACGAGTGCGAACTTCTGATCGTCCAGTTTGACCCAGCGCATACGATGCACGACCGGCTGGTGGGGTAGCTTCACCGGTTCCCAGAGTTGGCTGCGGTCGGTTGGGGGAACGAGATAGAAGACCGCACCGGAATTCAGGGTGTCGCCGGGATTCCATTCTCCGCCGACAGCGATTTCGACTTTTCCGTCGCCGTCAATATCGCGGGCGGCGATGCAGACGTTGTCGCGTTCGGTGAGGTTCTCGGCGATGACGTGTCGCTGCCAGCTCGGGTTTTCGTACCAGACGAATTCCTTCTTGTCGGCCAGCAGGATGTCCGGCTTTCCATCTCCGTTGACATCACCGATGGCGGTGCCGTAGCCGATCTCGACGGTATCGTCGATGGTCTGTGGTTTGAATTTCGGAGTTGCGTCTGCGGCGAAACAGACAGAGGTCGAGAACAGGCAGGCGGTGATCAAGGCTGAGCGCAACATGGGAAACCTTTTATCGATACACGGGGACAGGCGGGATGATGTTGACAACCATGATTGAAGCCGATTGTGGTCGAGAATGCAAGAATTTTTGGATTCTGTGTTCTGTTACGGAAGCGAGCTGATCCCGCTTCACAGTTCAATTTGCGCAGTACCTACGGGGGGCACTGACGGTTTTTGTCTGTTCCCGTCGGTGCCGATGGTTATGTTTGTGGGTGATGGCAGGCGTTGTTTTTATACGCGGCTGCGAACGGATGCCATCTTCCCGAACGGCGCGAGGGCGTTAAGTGGAATTCGTATTCTGAAGTCACTGTGAGTGCATCTGAAATTCAGGTGAGAATCATTTGAAATGCGTTGAGTATGCTCCGAAATGATTTGAAATGGGACGAGACATTGAGAACCGGTTCAAACTGTTCCGGTGAAAAACGGGAAAATTCGACGTCGATTCAGGTGCATCTGGGTCACTGGTTCGTCGTGTTCCAGTGCACGCATCGTCCGCCTCGCGCGCGAAGCACAATTGCAACAAGATACGATTCGGAAAGAGGCGATCAAGTTCGATTTGAGCAGGTCGATGAGAGGGACGTTCAGTGAGGAACACGACAGGCTGGAATTTGGGCAGGTGGGAATTTGGGAGAACAGATGTGGTGGATGATCATGTCTTGATGAGCACTGGAGTGAGATTGAGGTGCGAAATAGAAACAGACTGCGTGTGCTCTGCGACCTCCTGTTGCCTGCGGCAATCCCGAATTGCATTCGGGACCACCCCGGCATCGAACAGTAATTCATCTTCAGCCGAAGAGCTGTTTGAGCGGTTCGCCGCCGTCGTTTATGGGGATGGGGCGTTCGAGGGAGTCGGGGAGCATCAGGCCCGGGTCGATTCCCAGCGCCCAGTAGATGGTGGCGGCGAGGTCTTCAGGAGTCGTGGGATGCTCAATCGGTTTAGTGGCCTGACGGTCGGAACTGCCGTAGGTGGTACCTCCCTGGATGCCGGCTCCGGCGAGCAGTGCCGGGAAGAGCTGGCTCCAGTGGCCACGGCCCCAGCTCTTGTTTGGTTTGGGAGTACGACCCATTTCACCCAGGGCGACGACGAGAGTTTCGTCGAGCATGCCCCGCTGTTCCAGGTCGGCCAGCAGTGTGGCGCAGCCCTGGTCGAAGGTCGGCAGCAGGTTCTGTTTAACATCGTCACTGTTGCGATGCGAGTCCCAGCTGTAGCCGTCGACACAGTCATAATGCACGGTGACGAAGCGCACGCCGGCTTCCACGAGGCGGCGGGCCATCAGACAGGATTGACCGAACAGGTGCCGTCCGTACTGATCGCGGAGGGCATCCGGTTCCTGTTTGATGTCGAGTGCATTACGGGTGTTGTCGGAAGTCAAAAGGGCGAGCGCCCGTTGTCGAAAGCGGTCGAAGATCTGCGCGTCCTCTTTGTCGAAGTTGCGTTTCATCAGATCGAAGTGCTTGAGCAGATCGATGCGACGCTGAATCGTCGACAGGGGAACTTCAGGGGCGAGCCCTTCAATCTGGTAACTGAGTTCTTTATCGGAGCAGTCGCGCCAGTAGGGATTATCGGTGGAGTCGCGGCTGTCCACGGTGGTGGAGAGCGGATTGTAGGCGCGTCCCAGCCAGCCCGCATATTCGCCGGGGCGGATGTAACGACCGCCGGCCTGCAGGCGACCGAGTCGATTGGGAAGCACTGTGTAGTTGGGGAGATCGCGTTCGAGTCCGCCGGGTGTGTGCTGAGTCAGGTATTCGACAACCGATCCCATCGAAGGCCAGTCTTTGGGAGTCGCATCGAAACCACCGCCGATGGGAAGGTGCCAGCGTTGCCCCGTCTGAATGTAATGTCCGCCGCCACTGTGATCGTTGAAGGTGTGCGTCATGCTGCGGACGACGGAGAATTTATCGGAGACATTCGCCAGTCGCGGCAGGTGTTCGCTGATGAGCAGCCCCGGGGTACGGCAGTCGATGGGCTGGAAAGGGCCGCGAATTTCGCTGGGGGCTTCCGGCTTCATGTCGAAGGTTTCGAGCTGGCTCGGGCCGCCGAAGAGGAACAGGAAGATGACAGATTTCGCCCGCCCCCCCTGAAACGGGTTGACGATCTGCTGCTGTTCCGCCTGCAGCATTTTCGGGAGCGAGAGACCGAGGAGCCCTGCTCCGCCGGTGGTGAGAACATCGCGACGGGACATCTTTCCCGCGGCGCGCTGGGGCTGATTCAGAATCGAGAACATGGGGTGAACCTTTCGTTCCATTCAGTCTGTTACGTGAATTCGATTCCTGCTCGTGCCAGCAGTGAGAAGCCTCGGCGAGGCGGCCGGAAACTTCTGTCGCGATATTCTAACAATTCATCGACAGGCTGTCTCTATGATATGTGAGGTTTTTTATGTGTTTTTCCGGGTCTGAAAAAAGTTGATTTCTGTTGTAGGTTTTGTGGTGACATGCAGTTACATTGGATAACAGATAATCAGGTATTGAAGAGTCGAGTTTATCGCGCTACGTTATCTCTCTTTCAGATCGCAGGAGATTCAGGGAATGCTTTCGTTACGGAATCAGTGTTTGTTGCTGGCTTTACAGGTTTTATGTTTCACCGGGTTCAACGGGATGCGTCCCGCACAGGCGGAGGACTGGCCCCAGTTCCGCGGCCCGAACTGCTCTGGGGTTTCCACTGAGAAACATAAACTGCCGGCTGAGTTCGACGATCAGAAAAATGTGATCTGGTCTGCAGAACTGGGCGACGGCATCGGCTGCCCGGTGGTTGCGGGCGGACGCGTATTTACATCGGGAATGGTCGACAAGGAGAAGGTCGGCCTGTATGCCTTTGACGCCGAGACCGGTAAGAAACTGTGGGAGCGGACCTGGGATACGGGTGAGCTTTTAGAGATTCACAAAACGAACAGCTTTGCCGCCACGACCCCGGCTGCGGATGACGAGCGGGTTTACTTCTACTTCAGCACACTGGGGATGCTGGCCGTCGATGCGGAGACGGGGGCGGATGTCTGGAAACAGGAGCTGCCGATTCCCTACTTCGTTTTCAAATGGGGCGCGGGGATGTCCCCGACTCTGTATAAGGATCTGGTGCTGTTCTGTCAGGACGACGACCTGGCGCCGGCATTTTATGCCTTCGATAAAAAGACCGGGAAAATCGTCTGGAAAGATGATCGCAGCGACCAGGCGGTGAACTATTCGCATCCGGTGATCTGTGAAACGGATAAAGGAGATGAAATCGTTGTCGCGGGAACCGGGAAGCTGATCGGCTACGATCCGAAGACCGGGAAGCGGCTCTGGAGTGCACGTACCCTGCTGCGAAATATCAAAACCACGCCGGTCAGCCGGGACGGGATCATCTATGTCTCGCTGCAGAGTGGCGGGATTGCCAATCAGTGGCTGGCTTCGATCGACCGCTGGGAGACCGGTAACAGCGATGGTAAGGTAACCAAGGAAGAGATCCAGGCATTCGTCGGTAAAACCAAAGTCCCTGAAGCGTTTTACAAGAAGACCTTCGACCGGGGCGATCTGAATAAAGACGGCGCACTGGAAGGGGAAGAACTGGACATCGCGTTTCTGCCTCCCGGAAATGAAGCGGGTGCCAAGTTTGGTGAAGAGCCGGCCCAGGAGTTCGTGCTGGCCGTCAAAGGGGGCGGACGCGGCGACGTAACGAAATCACATCTGCTCTGGAAGCATAAGACCAAGTACACTGACCATATCGTCTCGCCGCTGGTGACAGAGAACCGGATGTTCCTGGTCAAAGGGGGCGGAATTTCAACCTGTTATGAAATCGACAAAGGCAAGAAGGTCTGGGGACCGAAACGGATTCAGAACGAATGCGAATACTTCGCCTCTCCGATTTATGGCGACGGAAAGATTTATGTCGCTGGCGAGAACGGGAAGATTGTCGTGCTGGAAGACGGTCCCGAGCAGAAGATCATCGCCAAGAATGACATGGGGGATTCGATTCTGGGGACACCGGCGATCGCTGACGGGCGGTTGTTTATTCGGACCCGCAAGCACTTATATTCTGTAGGATTAAAATAATTGTGAACTGGCTGCGTTTCAGATTTCCATTTCGAGTCAAAAGCATGCTGTCTGCGGGCAGCATGCTTTTGGTGTTTCTGCTGTCTCAGATCTCTGTACAAGCTGAGCAACCGGTCTTCGTGCATTACATGCCCTGGTATGCGTCAAAGCCGGTCAGCGGACAATGGGGCTGGCACTGGACGATGGGGCATTTCAATCCGGACAAGCGGGCTGGAAAAGGGATCAGAGAAGCGGCCACGCATGATCCCCCTGTGATCGGGCTGTATGACTCGAATGATCCCGATGTGCTGGAGTGTCAGGTCTTGCTCATGAAGCTGGCGGGGATTGAGGGGGTGATCATCGACTGGTACGGGATCACGGATTTTCGCGATTATGGAATTGTGCACCGTAACACGCAGCACCTGGTCAAATTTGTGAAACGGGCCGGATTGAAGTTCGCGATCTGTTACGAAGACCAGACACTCAAACATCTGGTAGAGGGAAAACAGATTCCGGCCTCTCAGGTGATGGCTCAGGGGAAATCCGTGATGGGCTGGCTGGACGAGCACTGGTTTGGCGATGACGCTTATCTACAGGTTGACGGCAAGCCTCTGCTGCTGGTTTTCGGTCCTCAGTATTTAAATCAATCACAGTGGAAAGCATTGAGAACCGGCTTGAAGCATTCGCCGCTGATCTGTGGATTGCCGCATCTGGTTCAACCCGCCGGTCTGGATGGACTCTTTGCCTGGCCTCCCGTTTCCGGCGGGAAAACGGTCACGCCTGAAATGTGGCGGAAACGGCTCACTGAGTACTACGCACGAGCGCCACAGGAGACGGTTATATCAGTTGCCTTTCCCGGCTTTCACGACATCTATCAGCAGGCGGGACTGCATGAGAGCTATGGGGCAATCGACGCCCGGGATGGAAAGACCTTACAGGAAACGTTGCAACTGGCAGCAGAAAGCAAGACGCCGCTGATTCAGGTCGCGACCTGGAACGATTATGGTGAGGGGACCGTGGTGGAACCTCAGGCACAGGGGGGCTATCGGAATCTGGAGATCATCCGCTCGTTTGTTGGTGCCAGGTCTCCCCGGAAGGTGTCAGGGACGGCCCGCGATTTACGGCTGCCGGTGTTGTGGTATCGACTCAAGAAACAGTATGCGGGTGAGCAAACAGTGACGGCGAAACTGGATGAAGCCGCCGCCCTGCTCCTGGCCGGAGACATAGCGCCGGCCCGTCGGATTCTGGAAGAGTTTCGGCTGGATGAGTGAGTGGAGGATGGGGCTGACGTTGATCAGTCGTCTTTTGGTAGAGATCATCTGGTGGCGGATATTTACCTTTTCCGGGCCGATCCGATCTGTATGATTTCTCCAAGGTGAGGCGCGTTTTTTATGCAGTCAGCGTGCTCCCTGTGACCTCCTGTTGCCTGCGGCAATACCGGATTACATCCGGTACCACCCGGCATTGAGATTTCGAAAAACATCGAGGGGGCACCCTGTTTCGTGTTTTTTGAGATTGGTATCCGGTCCCATTTGAAGTGTCAACTGATTCGTCTGTCGCGAGGCGGGCAGGCAGACAGGCCAGCCCCTAAGTTGCACCTGGTTTGATTTCTAAATCTGAAAATCCCGGTTTTGCTTGATCTTCGCTGTTGATCTGGTAATATGCACAATCGATTGTGCAAAGGGGTTCTATGAGCAAGTCTGTAAACAAAACGATTACGTTGAAAGAGGTCGCTGCTGCTGCCGGAGTGAGTGTCTCGACGGCTTCACGGGCTCTCTCCGGGAAGGCGGAAGCGTATCGCATCAGCAGTGCGACCGAGCAGTCGGTGCGGAAAGCGGCTGAAAAGCTGCAGTTCTCCCCCAGCCTGTTGGCGCGGTCGTTGCGATCTCAACAGACGAAACTGCTGGGCGTGGTGCTACCCAATGTTGCGAACCCATTCTTTGCGGCGATTGCGCGGGAGATCACCCTTGCTGCCGAGGAAGAGGGATATTCGGTGCTGCTGACAGACAGCCAGGAAAACAGTGAGACCGAGGCCCGGCTGGTGGACCAGCTGCAGGCCCGTCAGATTGAGGGGCTGGTGGTCTGCCCGGTGGGGATCGAGAACCGCCATTTGAAATCGCTGGCGAAACAGAAGCTGCCCCTGGTGCTGGTCGATCGTGGTTTTGACGATCCCGCGCTGGTGAGTGTGACGTCCGATCATCGGGCGGGAGCCCGGGAGGGGATGCAGCAGCTCCTGGAAGCGGGACACAAGACAATCGGCGTGTTACAGGGATTACCCAAAACCCTGCCCAACCGGGAACGACTGGCGGGCGTGCAGGCCGCCCTGGAGGACCAGGGACTGAAGTATGATCCGAGCCTGATCGCAGGTCACAATTTTGATGAAGCTTCCGGATATGCAGCCGCGAAAATTCTGCTCACGGAACGTCCCGAGATCACCGCGTTGTTTGCTTTCAGTAACCAGAATGCACTGGGAGCACTGCGGGCGGCCAGCGAACTGGGGCGTACCATTCCCGATGATCTATCATTGATCGCGTTCGACGATCACCCGTTCGCCGCTTATCTGGCTGCGCCGCTTTCGTCGGTGAGCCAGGATGTGAACCAGCTGGGGCGCGTGGCGGCCCGATTACTGCTGGAGCAGATCCGGACCGGCACTCCACCCGAACAGAAACATTATCAGATTCCCGTCCAGCTCATTCAGCGGGCTTCCATACAGCCGCCCGCCTGAGCGAGGACGATTTATCAACCAGAAGAAGGACATCCTGCAATGAAACGATTCCCTCAGATGCTCGCCCTGACGGCAGCGGTGCTCTGCCTCGTCTGTGCAGTACCGCTGAACCGGATTTCTGCTGCCGAGCCAGAACGCCCGGTGCCCCTGATCTTTGACACGGATATCGGAAACGATGTGGACGATGTTCTCGCGTTGGGCATGATTCACGCGCTGGAAGCCCGTGGCGACTGCAAGCTGCTGGCGGTGACCATTACGAAAGACAATCCGCTGGCGGCGTCGTTCACCGATGCCGTGAATACGTTTTATGGTAAGGGGGATGTGCCGATCGGTGTCTGCAAGAGTGGCGTGACTCCCCAGCCGGGCAAGTTTAATGTGCTGGCGGAAAAGAAGGACAACGGCCAGCTGCGTTATCCACACGATCTGACGGATCCAAAACAGGCTCCCTCAGCCGTGACCGTGTTGCGGAAGGCACTGGCGGGAGCGAAAGATCATTCGGTGGTGATCGCGCAGGTCGGGTTCTCGACGAATCTGGCGAATCTGCTCAAGTCGCCCGCGGATGACATCAGTCCGCTGACCGGGGAGCAACTGGCAAAACAGAAAGTGAAACTGCTGTCAATAATGGCGGGGGCGTTTGAGAAGATTCCGAGTAAGGGGAAGATGGTCGATCATCGGGAGTACAACGTGGTGAAAGACATCCCGGCGGCGCAGAAGCTGGCGCAAGACTGGCCGACGCCGATTGTCTGGAGCGGCTTTGAAATTGGTCTCTCGGTACCCTACCCGCACGTGAGCATCCTGGAGGACTATAACTACGTAGATCATCATCCGCTGGCGGAGGCCTATATTCTGTATATTCCGCCGCCGCACGATCGTCCTACGTGGGATCTGACCAGCGTGCTGTACGGCGTCTTTCCGCACCGGGGGTATTTCGATCTGTCGGATGCAGGCACCGTGACCGTTGAGAAAGATGGCCTGACGACCTTTCAAAAATCAGCGGACGGCAAGCATCGCTATCTGAAACTGAATGATGTGCAGCGGGCCCGCCTGATTGAAGCACTCGTGCAGCTCTCCAGTCAGCCTCCTCAGAAGTAAATAGAACGGGAGGCCGTGATGAGCGAGACACGACGTGCCCGCATCGCCGTGCTGGGGTCGATCAACATGGATCTGATGATCCGGTCGGCGAAGTTACCCCTGCCGGGCGAGACGGTGATCGCAGAGGCGAAAGTTGAGAACCCCGGAGGCAAAGGCGCCAACCAGGCGGTCGCCGCAGCGCGGATGGGAGCGGAAGTGACCATGATCGGCTGCGTGGGGGATGACAGTTTCGCAGAGGAACTGCTGCAGAACCTGGAGATCGAAGGCGTGCAGACGCAACTCGTCTCACGCAAGCGAGAGACTACCAGCGGTGTTGCGGTAGTGATGGTGGAGACGAGCGGCGAAAACGCGATTCTGGTCGTCCCCGGTGCCAACGGTCTGGTGGGACCGGCGGAACTGGAACAGGCGCGGCAGGTGATCTGTGACAGCGATGTACTGCTGATGCAGCTCGAAGTCTCGGTGGAGACGGTGATCGCAGCTGCGAAGATCGCGCGGGAGGCGGGGGTATCCGTGATCCTGGATCCGGCCCCTGCCCCGGCTCACTTCCCGATGGAACTGCTGGACGTGGATCTGATCTGTCCGAATCAGTCGGAGGCGGCGGCACTGCTGGGGCAATCTGTCGGTTTGGTGGAGGAGGCGGCGGCTCTCTTTCCTGAACTGGCACAGTTGGGGCCGCGACGGGCGATTATTACACTGGCCGATCAGGGGGCGGTGCTCTTCGATGGTGAGTACGTGGAAACGGTAGCCGCGTTTGAAGTCGATGCGGTCGACTCGACGGCAGCAGGAGATGCGTTTGCGGCGGGACTGGCAGTCCGACTGGCGGAACAGGCCGATTTGAAGGAAGCCGTCCGGTTTGCTTCAGCGGCGGGGGCCCTGGCGGCATCCGGGGTGGGCGCCCAGTCGGCGATGCCGACGCGGGAACAGATTGAAACACTTTTAACCAAATAAGACAGGAGCGCTTCGATGAATCAGTTCAGGAAAGGGACCAGGCTGGCCCTGGCGATGACAATCTGTGGTCTGTTGCTGAGTTGTGCAGAGCCTGCGGATAAAGCAGCAAAATCGACGGGGGAGAAATCAGAGAATCCGAAGCCAAAGATTGCGTTGATTATGAAATCGCTGGCGAATGATTTCTTTTCGACGATGGCCAAAGGGGCCGAGACGCATCAGCAGGAGCATGGCGACGAATACGAGTTGGTCGTGAATGGCATCAAGGATGAACGCGATTTGAGCCGCCAGGTAGCGCTGGTCGAAGAGATGGTCGCCAGCGGCGTGGATGCGATTGTGATTGCCCCCGCGGATTCGAAAGCACTGGTGCCGGCTCTGAGAAGGGCCCGTGAAGCGGGCGTGGTCGTGATCAACATCGACAACAAGCTGGATCAGGAAATTCTGGAAGCGGAGAAGATCGAGATCCCGTTTGTCGGTCCCGACAACAAAGCGGGGGCGAAAAAGGTGGGCGACTATCTGGCCAGACAGTTGAAAGCCGGGGATGAGGTGATCGTGCTGGAAGGGATTCGGACTTCGTTCAACGGGACGCAGCGGCGGCTCGGTTTTGAAGAGGCGATGAAGGCCGCAGATATCAAGATTGCGGACAGCCAGTCGGCCCAGTGGGAAATGAGTATGGCGAATACGCTGGCGCTGTCGATGCTGAGCGAACATCCCAAGGTCAAAGCGATCCTGGCGGCGAATGACAGCATGGCACTGGGAGCCCTGGCGGCGGTGAAGAACAACGGCAAAGCGGGCGATGTGCTGATTATCGGTTTTGATAACATCGCTGCGGTGCAGCAGGCGATTAAAGACGGACAGATTCTGGCGACCGCGGATCAGCATGGCGATCAACTGGCCGTGTATGGAATCGAGTATGCCCTGAACCTGCTCAAGGATCCACAGGTGAAACTGGAAGATCGGGAGACGCCCGTCGATCTGGTGACGGCTGAGGTTCTGAAATGACGGGCACGACACTGCGGTTTTCGGCAGAAGGGCTTTCGAAGGACTACGTGGTGCGTGTGCTCGACGGTGTTTCGTTTGAGTTGCGCGGGGGCGAGATTCACGCGCTGGTGGGCGCCAACGGAGCCGGGAAGAGCACGCTGTGCAAAATCATTTCCGGCCTGGTCCCGCCGACGGAAGGTCAGATGTTGTTGAACGGCGTTCCCTACTCTCCCGGCGACAAGCGGTCGGCGGAGTCCCTGGGCGTACAGATTGTGCAGCAGGAACTGAACCTGATTCCGACGCTCTCCGTGGCTGAGAATCTGCTGCTGGGACGCTATCCACAGCGGTGGGGCGTGATCGATCGTTGGGAGCTGCAACTTCGGGCCCGTGCGGCGCTGGACCGGTTTGGGCTCACGGATATCTCAACAGATCAGAGTGCCGGGAGTTTGGGAGTGGGCCAGCAGCAGATGCTGGAGATCGCGGCAGCGCTGGATCGGAAGTGTGAACTGCTGATTCTGGATGAGCCGACGGCGGCGCTGAGTGCGGGGGAAACGGAGCGTCTGTTTGCGCGGCTGGATGAGTTGCGTACCCAGGGCGTGGGGATCATTTATATCAGCCATCGCCTGGATGAGATCGCCCGGATAGCGGACCGGCTGACCGTGTTGCGGGACGGGAAGTATGTCAGCACGCATGCGGTCAGCGAGTTTCAGCCGATCGAACGGGTGGTGGACCTGATGACCGGAGAGACACAGGCGGTAGAGCATGCGCTGCAGGAGCACACGAGCCACTCCCGGGAACAGACGCTGTTACGCGTTAACGGCATGACGGGGGGACCGGTTCAGGAGGTCAGCTTTTCCGTGCAGGCGGGGGAACGGTATGGGATCGCGGGGCTGGTGGGAGCGGGACGGACGGAACTGTTGCGGCTGATTTTCGGAGCGGATCGCGCGACGCGGGGCGACGTTTTTCTGCGGGGCGAGAGTATGGCCCGTCGATTCGGACATCCGCATGAAGCGGTGGCGGAGAAAATGGCGATGGTGACGGAGGACCGCAAGCAGAACGGATTGCTGCTCTCGCAGTCCATTCGTGTGAATACGACACTGCCCAGTCTGGATCGACTGGCGGGGACTGCAGGTGTGATCGACCGTCAGCGGGAAGCGACAGTTGTACGGACCGAATGGGAGCGACTGGGGATTCGTGCCCGGGACATGGAACAGAGCGTGGGCACGCTCAGCGGAGGGAATCAGCAGAAGGTCGCGGTGGCGAAGTGGCTGCTCAAGGATGCGGATGTGTTTCTGTTTGACGAACCGACGCGGGGCATTGATGTGGCGGCGCGGCGGAAAATTCATCAGCTGTTTGATGAACTGGCCCGGCAAGGGAAAGCCCTGGTGATCGTCAGCAGTGACCTGGAAGAACTGTTCGAGACCTGCGACCGGATTGGTGTGATGTCGGCAGGTCGGCTGGTGAGCGAATATGGAAGGGAGGAGTGGTCGTATGACGCGATTATGCAGGACAGTTTTGCAGGGTATGCATCACAAGAGAAAACGAAAACCGGAGGAACGACGTGATGACTGACTCCCCTGCTCCACTCCCGGAAAACCAATCGTCGCACGGCGGGCTGACGTATTCACTGTTTCAATATGCGGGCCTCCTGGGAGTGCTGGTGCTGCTGGTATTGATTTTCCACCAGATGAGCGATCACTTTCTGACGCGGCAGACGCTGGCTACGGTGGCGAATAACATTCCGGACCTGCTGGTGATTTCGGTGGGGATGACGCTGGTATTGATTATTGGCGGGATCGATTTGTCGGTCGGTTCGCTGCTGGCGCTCTCGTCGGCAGTGCTGGGCGTGTGCATGGTCGACTGGGGCTGGCCATTGTGGGCGGCGGTACCTGTCTGCCTGGGGACCGGTGCGCTGTGCGGGATGCTGAATGGTGTAATCAGTGTGAAGGCGGGGATTCCTTCGTTTATCGTGACGCTGGGTATGCTGGAGATGGCACGTGGCGGTGCGTACCTGCTGACCGATTCGCAGACGAAGTACATCGGCTCGTCGATTGAATGGATCGGTGTGCCTGTGAAGGGGCTGCTGTTCTCGCCCGCGTTTCTGCTGGCACTGGTGATTGTGGCGGTGGGACAATATCTGCTGACGCGGACAGTCTTTGGTCGCTATTGTGTGGCGATCGGAACGAATGCGGAGGCGGTGCGGATGTCGGGGATTCGGACGGCCCCCTGCTCGATCGTGGTGTTTGCGATCAGTGGTCTGTTGTGTGGCCTGGCGGGTGTGATGCAGACTTCGCGACTCTCAACGGCGGATCCGAACGCCGCGGTGGGACTGGAGCTCTCAGCGATTGCGGCTTGCGTGATTGGCGGGACGAGTCTGATGGGCGGCCGGGGTTCGGTGATTAATACGTTCTTCGGTGTGCTGATCATCGCGGTGCTGCAGACAGGGCTGGCACAGATTGGGGCGACCGATCCTCTTAAGCGGGTGATCACCGGGGCGGTGATTATCGTGGCAGTGCTGCTGGATGCGGCGCGGCAGCGGTGGAAGCGTGGTGGTTGACCAGGACGGGACGAAATTTTGTTACCACGAAAGGCCCGAAATACACGAAAATGAGATACTGACGGGTAGTATTTAATCCCGAACTTCGATCAGGTGCTGGCCTGCTTAAAGGGATTGCTGTGGGTTGTCGGAGTTGTGCAGGCCCAGACCAATACGGTGTGGTTCAGCCATTATTACTTCCGGAGGAAGGTGGCAGATTCCTGTTACGCGCCAGCTTCCCTCTCCCTCTTTGAGTTTCAGTTTCATGCCGGGATGGGCGCCAAACCCCTGTAACAGTTCTCCGGCCATGATCAGATCATCTCTGGGCTCAAAGTAGTAAGCAAACAGAACTCTGATTTTGGTGAGAGGTTCTGTCTTCATTGAGTTCTCTGCCAGTTTCCTGTTGTCTGCGACAACCCCGAATTACATTCGGGGCTACCCTGCTCTCACCTCAAAATGCTATTCAAACTTGAACGAATACAGATCCGCGTCTTTGAGTTTGATTTTTAATCTTACGGGTTTGCCGGCGAGGCTGCTGACGTCGTTTCCTTTTTTCCAGCTGACCGGGCGGGCAATGGTGTCGCCGAAGAGTTCGATGCAGTCGGCTGCTGTGAAACCCTCGATTGGTTTGCCTGCGGGGGTCTGGAGTTCGACCGTGATGCCGCCGGCGGCGGAGGTGGAGAAGTTGAGCTTGAGCTCTTTGCCTGTGAAGGTGATTGGTTTGGTGGTGATCTCTCCCCCTTTAAGTGGGGCGTTGAGGGAGACGAAGCCGTCGATCCGCATGGTGTAGCGGCGGAGCTTGCTGCCCTCGCCGGTCCAGTAACCTTCGGTGGCGTAGAGGGAGAGTTCATCGGGGGCGCCTTCAATGTCGGACCTGGTTTCGACCAGCTGCCAGGCGATGTACTGATGCCCGTAGTTCCAGGTGTCTTTACGTTCGATGCCGGGACGCAGGAAGGCTTCGGGCCAGCGTTTGAAATTGACGCCGTCACGGCTGGTCATGAACAGGCCTTCGGTGATCGCCATACCGTAACGGTTGGAGATGGAAGAGCGCATTTTGCGGTGTTTATATTCGGGCAGTTGTTCCATCGATTTCGACCAGCCCCGTTCCACATAGCGGGTGGGAAAGCCGACGAGGATGTGTGGTGCGCGGTAGTAGGGTTTGATCTGGTTGGTGTAGAGCTGCTCGGGAGGCGCGTCGCCGTATTTCAGGTCCTGGGGTTCGCTCCAGTGGATGAAGTCGTCTGATGTGGCGGTGCGGATATCGCGGAGACCGGAGGGTTTCCAGTTCTTTTCATTGGTGGTGCCCTTGGTGAAGTAACGCCAGTAGGCCCGGTATTGTTTTGTGGCCGGGTCCCAGAAGGCGAGGTTCTCGGAATCAAAGGCCCCCTTGGTGATGACCGGCTTATCCGACATCAGCGACCAGTGAATGCCGTCGGGCGATTTGAGGGCCAGCAGTCCGTGCGGTCCACGGGAGCGGAGGATGGCTTTATATTTTGCATCGGGGGGACAGGCGGGGTTTTCGTCTTTGAAGACGGCGGGGTGCACGGGATCGGGCTTGGCGGACTTCATCCAGTCGCGGTGAGCTTTGCCGATGACGATGTTGTTATCCTTATTGCCGCTGCCCGGTGGGAAGGAAAAGAGTCCCAGATCGGGGCGTTTCCAGTGAATGCCGTCGTCGCTCTCTGCGTAACAGGTGAAGTTACTGTTGGCGGGACCGAATTTCTTCTCCTGAACGTTGAGGTGCCAGGCTTTGTAGTACATGCGGTATTTGTCGCCATCCTTGAAAATGCTCTGATAACCGCAGCCACTTCCCTCCCAGGGTTTGTCGTAAGTGAAGACGACTTCGCGGGGTGTGGGATGATGCAGTTCGAAACGGGCGTCTTCGCTGCGGGAGTCGATCAGGGTGTCGTCGACGAGCAGTTCAAGCCGGGAGCCGATGTTGATGGGCTCTGCTGCGAAACTGGCGGCCGTGGTGAGCAGACTCAGAGTGATACAGACGAGGAAGACGAGGCGGGCGGTGCGAGGCATGATGTTGATCCTGTGCTGGAGTGTGTATGAGCTCTCTCATTCTAACCAGAATTTCTACGGGAATGAAAGTCTGTGGCAGGAGACCATGAAATTGTGCGAATATTTTTACTTAGCCCACGAACAGAAACGACACGAAATGTCTTTTGGTTAAAAAGGTGTGAACCTGTTGGAGAATGCCTTGTCGTATAATATACACTAAGGTAAGGTGGGAGTGACGAATAAAAGAATGAAAACAATAATGAGAAAGGGTTGTGACTATGAGTAGTCGAACTGGACGTGCCAATCTGGCGAAGACGACATTGCAGGTGATGGATGTAGGACGGTATGTGAATCCGCAGGGTGAATCGGTATCGATCGCCGAGGCGATGGAGGCCTGTAACGCGGCTTCTGAATATTTTGCTTCCGGGGAACTGGAGCGGTTGCGGGAAGAAGTGGTATCTGCCCCTGCCCTTATACTGAGACCCGGTTTGAGCTGGAGAATGAGACGACCCTGGAAGGCGCGCATGCGCTGGCATTGAGAGGCAATGCAGGCCGGATCGGTGTATTGAATTTTGCGTCCGCGAAGAATCCGGGCGGTGGTTTTCTGGGAGGGAGCCAGGCGCAGGAAGAGAGCCTGGCCCGGAGTTCCGCCCTGTATGGCTCACTGACCCGGTTTCACAGCGAATACTACGAGGCTCATCGGAACCAGAAAGATGCGTTTTATTCGGACCGGATGATTTACTCGCCCGACTGTCCTGTCTTTCGGGACGATGCGGGGGTGTTTCTGGACGCGAGTTACCAGGTGGACTTTCTGACGAGTCCGGCACCGAATGCGGGAGCGATTCAGAAAAATCGTCCGTTGATGGTCGCGGAGATTCCCGGAACCCTGCAGGCACGGATGGATAAGGTGCTCGCATTGTTCGCCAGCAAAGGCTGTTCTACCCTGGTTCTGGGGGCCTGGGGCTGTGGTGTGTTCCGCAACTGCCCCGAGATGGTCGCTGCGAGTTTTGCGGAGTTCCTCAAGCCCGGCGGTCCCTACCACGGACGGTTTGAACTGGTAAGGTTCTCGGTACTGGATCGTGCGGAAGGACAGCCGATCTATGGTGCGTTCACGGAATGCTTCGGGTCTGCGAAAGCAGCGAAACTGTGATCGTGACAGAGATGCTGGACGCATCGCATTCTGTGGTGAATTCTGGAGAGCACAGTCTCCGGTTCCTACCACGAAATACACGAAATTAGTGGTGGCCTGATATGTTCCTTGATCCTTGTGTTGGCACCATTGTGAAATGCAACAGGGATTTTTCTTTTCACAATGGTGCACCGCAACTGGTCAAAATTTCTGCGAAGATGACACAGATCAGTTCTCAGTGATTTACAAAGACGCCATCGTCTGTTGAAATATCGCAAATGGATCTCCATGTCATTTATGCTTATGCTCGCACCTGTGCTGATGCCTTTCATCCTGCTGGTCGATTCCCTCCAGAGAAAAGGAAAGTTCTTCTCTGGAGGATCGGGAATTCGTTGATAGTAATGACCGCCTGATTCGACTATCATGAGTTAAAAAAGACACGAAGTCTGAAAATACTATGAAAGGATGTGAGTACGGATGTCTGTTGAGGATGAGAATCAGGAACAGGGTGAGTCAGATCTGCGCGAGTTTCGTATCGGGGTGCGGGTTGATCCCGAAGAGGGACTGCAGTCGATCGGCATGGAAGTGGTGAATGGCCTGGTCAACCTGGGGGGGCGTATTGTTTCTCTGCAGGGAGGTGGTGCCACCTTTCGTAAGCTTGATCCCAACGATGAGGCACAGCACAAGAATCTGGCCCTGACCGGCTGTGATATCCAGGTAATTATGGATGTTTCGGGAGTTGGAGAGACGCCCGCTTCCCAGGAACACGATCGCCTGTATCGGGCGGGCCTGGATCTGATCAATCCTTACATGCAGATTGTGGGTCGCGAGACGCAACCTGCGGATACGGAAACAGCACAGGAAGAACTGAAACGGGGTATCGAACTGCTCAAGTGGGTGCTGGATATCAATCCCGGTAATGGATCGGCGTGGTGGATCATTGGCAAGGCAGAACAGGCGCTGGACAATACGGAGGTGGCCTGCGATGCATTCGGGCACGCGTATCGGTTGAAAAGCGAGAATGCTGACACCGCGCGAGAATATATGTACGAGTGCCTGAAACTGGGACGGGCGGCACAGGCGATCTCAGCGGCACGGCATGCGAGAGAACTCAAGCCGGACGATATGGGGCTGGTGGCGAATCTGGCGCTGGCTTTGTTGATCGGCGGCGAACTCGAAGAAGCAGCCGAGGTGATTGAGATTGCAGTGAACGGCGCGCCCGATGATCCGATCAATGTGAATCTGCAGCAGCGGATTGCCGAGGTGTGCGCGGGCGTGGTTCCCCAGCCTCGAAAACTGGCCGACATGGATGCGACTTAAAACCGTGGGTGACCAGGAAAGGACAGAGGCAGGAAAGACACACGCATGTTCTTTGCTTGCCGATGCGTCGTATGTCTGAAATGATACAGGCTCTTACTAATTGAAATATCGTTTTAAGGAGCGTTCCATGAGTCGGGCATTGCTGGTGATTGATGTGCAGAATGAGTATTTCACGGGGGCACTGCCGATCACGCATCCGGCGGGGCACCTGGAACGGATTCTGGAGGCGATGGATGCCGCTGCGGAACAGAAAGTGCCTGTGGTTGTGGTGCAACATCATTTTGAAGATCCGGAGAAGCCGTTCTTTCAGAAAGGGACTCCCGGCTGGGAACTGCATCCCGAAGTCGCCTGTCGTCCACACGATCTGCTGCTGGAGAAAACAATGCCGGGCAGCTTTACGGGGACGCAACTGGAAGCGTGGCTGCGGGAACGCGATATCGATACCGTGACCATCGCCGGTTATATGACGCATATGTGCTGTGACACGACGGCCCGCGAAGCCGTGCATCGCGGGTTCACCGTCGAATTCCTGAATGACGCCACGGGAACACTGCCGCTGTCGAACAGTGCCGGTGAAGTGACCGCGGAAGAGTTGCAGCGGTCGATCCTGTGTGCACAACAGATGCTGCTGAGTGAAGTCCTGGATGTGGAAGCCTGGAAGGGACGCTTGTGAGTTTCGTTTAGATCGATCCCCTGCCCTGTCGGGAGACAGACGATGACCGAGGTGGCTGCTGAACCGATTACCGAAAAGCTGGCAGAGCTGAATCTGGCGCTGTCGCCTGAGATACATTACCGACTGGGAACAGTTTTTTCTCGCACAGACTCGATGAGTCTCGAGCAGGCAATCAGTCAGAAGTATCCCCTCGTCAAAGCGTGTGAACCGGTTCTGTTGAAAGCGTTATTCGAACGGGAGCAGGTTCTGTTTGTCTGCCTGGGGGAACTACGTTTTCAGAAAACAATTGTCGTACTCACCAATCTGCGGATGCTGCTGTTTTCGACTGACCGGAAGCAGGTTCCCTGGCAGCCTTACTGGGCGATCTATTACAGCCAGATTTCGGAACTGCAGCCGGTGTTTATGGAACAGTACAAAATCTTGCTGAAAGATGGCAGCAAGCTGAAGTTCAATTATTTTCCCTGGCAGGATCGCCAGAACTTCCAGCCCATCTACTCGGAAGCAGCCAAGAAGATTGAGGAAGAAGGCCTGGATCCGCCTGTCTCGCAGTCGCGGGAAAATCTGTGTTCCAACTGCTTCGCCACGTTGCCGAAAGAGACTTACGAATGTGAAGCCTGTGGAGCGACCTTCTGGATGCCTTTTGATCTGGCAATTCGCAGTTTTATCTGGCTTCCAATTGGGATTTTTGCGATGCGGCGAACTCGTGTTGCCATCAGAGAAGTACTGATCTATCTGTTTCTGCTATTCTTTGTTGTGTTTTGGCAGGCAAAGGGAAATACGATGTTTGCAATCTTTACTTTCGTGCTGACAAACGCGAGCTGTGGAGATTGGATGTATAAGCAGGCTAAGCGGGGGCTGTTGCTGAAAGAGATCCCGCTCGAGAAACAGGCTGTCAATTGACATTTTGCCGGATCATGAATTCCTGATGAGTCGGCCAGATTTTCTTAGAACCGCTTTCGATCTTCAGGTAAAATAAGTTCATCTTCTTTGATGCTCGAGTTAAGGAAGGATGAGCCATGCAGAACCTGACCCATGATGAAGTGGCCGCCAAGCTGTGGGAGTTAAATCTCGAATTGTCCCCGGAGATTCCCTATCGACTGGAAACGCTGTTTCCGCGGATCGAGGGCTGGTTTGTCAAAGGAAAGATCAAGGATCAATTCAAACTGCTCAAGCGGCTGGAACCTCTGCTGACAGAAATTCTGCTGGATCGCGAAGAGGTGCAACTCGTTTTGCCGTGTAACCAGTCGACGCTTTCCGATGTCTTTCTGATGGGGTCACTGTGGGTTGGAACCTCAACCTGTGCCGTGCTGGTGTTGACCAACCTGCGGATCTATTGCATTCGTGTCAACGATACCGGCGTGCCTCAGCAGTCGTTCTGGCAGATCTATTACAGTCAGATCAAAGAGGTGGACCAGTCGCTGTTTGGTGACACGCTGTTTTATCTGAAAGATGGCCGCAAGTTGAAGTATTCCGGGATCGTGCCGGAAGATCAGCGGCGGTTGCAGTTCATCGTCTGGGAAAACTGTAAGACATTCCGAAAGCAGGGCTTTGAGCCTTCGGTTTCACAGTCACGGGAGCAGGTGTGCGGTCACTGCTTCGATGTGATTCCCCCGGGAGTCTATGAATGTGACAGTTGTGGCGCGCAGTACTGGAGGCCGATCGAGGTCGGGATGCGGAGCTTCATCTTCCCTTCATGGGGCGATTTCGTGATGAAGCACACCACCCTGGCATTGATGGAACTGCTCGGTTTTACGTTTATCATCGGATTTACTATCGCTGCTTTCTTTGAAGGCAAGTATCTGGCGGGAATCATCTTGTATGTGACGGCGAATCTGGCGGATGCCTTAATGAGTGTGCAACTGGCGACGCGGGCCCTGCATTTGAAATCAACGCCCTTTGAACGTCCTGATATGTGGAGTTTGACGAATCCGGAGCGACTTGTGCAGGAGCAGAGTGAAGCAGGCACAGGTTATGAGGGTTATCGGGTTGCGGACGCGGCGGAGCAGTTATAAAGCCTGGGCGGATCGACGCATGCTGATTGACTGATGTCTGCATTTTTTAACCGATGCTTCCACAGCTCTCTGCACCGATGCACGATAAAGAGTAGGCGGGCATGATTGAGTTGGACTGACGGAACAAGTTTTGTAGACGCGAATCGGGAGCACACAATGAGATTAGGACATGGCCGGACGGGATTACTGCTGGTAGCAGCGACTCTGCTGATTATGCAGACGCCCGTTAAGGCGCAGAATATCAATCACAAGCTGGAGCCGTATTTGAAGTCCGGGAATCTGCCGGCATTGTCTGCAGCGGTTGTCGTGCGAGGCACCGTGACGGAATTCGGAGTGGTCGGCACGCGGAAGATGGGAGCGGACATTCCAGTCACGATTCATGATAAGTTTCACCTGGGTTCTGACGGCAAAGCGATGACCGCCACGATTGCTGCGATGATGATCGAAGAAGGGAAGCTCAAGTGGGATTCGACGCTGGAAGAGGTCTTTCCCGAACTGAAAGACTCAATGGCGCCCGGCGTGGGCAAAGTGACACTGGAAGAACTGCTTTCCCATACCAGTGGGATGCGTGCCGACGATGAAAATCTGATGCAGCTGCTGAAAGATTCATTCGATGTGGATGGCGATCTGAATGATATGCGGTACTGGCTGCTGAAAGAATCGGTCAAACTGCCCCTGGAAACAAAGCCTTCCACTGCATGGAAATACAATAACCGCGGGTATACGATCGCCGGTGCGATGATTGAACGCGTGAGCGGCAAAGCCTGGGACGAGCTGATCGTCGAACGCATTTTTGAGCCATTTCAGCTGACGACCGCCGGTCTGGGAACACAGTCGACCCTGGGCAAAATCGATGCACCGCTGGGACATGTGATTCAGAAAGACGGTAAAGTCAAAGCGTACATGGCGGGACCGAATGCGGATAACTCGCTGATCCTCGCGCCTGCGGGCTGTCTGCATCTGTCGATTCTGGATCTGGCGAACTGGGCTGGCTGGAATGCCGGGAACGGGATGCGGCCCCCCTGTAATATTGTGAAGCCGGAAACGGTCGAGAAAATTCACACTCCTGTCTTTACGATCAAAGGGGATAAACCGGCGCGTCCGGGAACGCCACCCAATGGAAAGTACGCGCACGGCTGGGGCTGGCTGACGGTGGACTGGGCTCCCTATCCCCTGCTCTATCATGCCGGTTCGAATGGCAAGAACCTGGCCCAGATCTGGATCGATAAAGAGAAAGACATCGCGATTGTGATGATGACGAACATCGGCGGTGTCCAGGCGGATGAGGCGCTGCGGGAACTGGCCAAAGAGCTGTATCTGAACGCTGTCGCCACTTATTAAAAAAATGCTTCCGGATTCGGGACTGGTACGGACTCCGTCCCTGCGATGATTGTCGCGGGGGCGGAGCCTTGTTATAAGACAGCATTGACGTGTGCCCGGTGATTCAGCTCACTTCTGCAGGGAGTCCTGTCTGATGTCCAATCCGATGTATTCTGAACATGCCGCCGCCTATGCTCAGGCGATTCGCGATAACAGCTATAACGCGAGTTACGACCGCCCTTCTCTGCTGGCACTACTGCCGGAGCTCAATGGAATGAAAGTACTCGATCTGGGCTGCGGTCCGGGCGTGTATGCGGAAATTCTGCTCAGTCGCGGTGCGGAAGTGACTGCCGTCGATCAATCGGCGGAGATGGTAGCCCTGGTCGAACAGAGCCTGGGGGACGCGGTCCAATGTTACTCCCAGGATCTGGCACAGGGACTCCCGAGGGAAGCGGACGCGACTTATGATGTCGTGATCTGCCCGCTGATGCTGCATTACCTGGAAGATTTCTCCCCCCTGCTCGCGGAGATCCGCCGCGTGCTCAAACCGGGTGGGCTGTTTGTCTTTTCCACCCATCATCCGTTCGTCGATTACGGGTTTTCCCCGAGCGGGAATTATTTTCTGACGGAGAAAATCATCGACGAGTGGAATACGGTGGGACAGCCGGTGCGCGTGGAGTATTACCGGCGACCGTTGTCAGAGATCATCCAGCCGTTGATTGATGCCGGCTTTCAGATCACCGCTTTGAGCGAAGGACAACCGGACGAGCGGATGCGTCAGAGCGATCCGGACAGTTATCAGAGATTGTCGACGTCCCCCGGATTTCTGTTTGTGAAATGTCAGGTTGGCTGACTGGCGTGACTGAATGTTTGCACATGTGGCTGCTGGCTTGTAGAATACAGGTCTGATGGCAGTCTGGTGGTCAGGCCGTTTTCTTTCTCTGCCACAGCCAGGAATCGTGCAGCATGGCGGGAGTCTCACGTGATCGTTCCCTAGGGGATGTCGTTTCTCTATTTCTATCCCTGTGTCGTACTCCCGCGGGAAACTGAGGAGCTGGTTGAGGTGGAGCTCGCGAGTTCAACGTAACCTGACGCGACTGCATGTTTGCGGTCGTTCAGCAACGGAATACACCTGGTATGGAATTTTGTTTTGAACAGACCCTACCCGTTTCCAGGGACGTACTGTTTCGGTTTCATGAGGATCCTGCGCATCTCGGGCTGTTGCTGGCGGAGTGGCCTGGATTTCGACTGCTGCGTCATGCCGGTCATATTCAGCCTGGAGCGGAAACCTGGTTTGAGCAGCGGGTCGGAGGTTTTCTGCCGGTGGTCTTGGGATTTCGCCATACGGTTTATGAGCCCGACTGTCGTTTTGGTGAGACGCTGATTCATGGACCGTTTGACCGGTTTACGCATCTGCATGAATTCGAGGAGACGGAAGAGGGAACCGTGGTGCGGGACATACTGGAGGTGCAGCTGTCTTGGCAGTATGGTGGTCGTTTCGCGACGCAGCATCTGGTTGCGAATGCGCTCCACTCTGCGTTTGTTTTTCGCCAGCGTTCATTGCAGGAACTGGTGTCGAATAGGATAGTACCGGATTCTGTTTCGAGGCCTGAGTGAAGGAAGTGGAAATGGCGGTGGCGACTTACATCCTGTTTGTATTGGGCTGTCTGGGGGCGACCGATATCGCTCTGTACCACAGCTTTTCGCATGGGATCCGCCAGCATCCCGATTCACGGGCGGAGCTGATCGTACACAGCCTGCGCGGCCCGACTTATGCAATGCTGTTTGTTGTGATTCCTAATTTTGTGATGCAGGGAGCTTTCTTCTGGTGTCTGCTGCTGTTGTTTGTGGTTGACGTATTGATCTCGATTGTGGACTTTGCGCTGGAGCGGGAGAGCCGCAGGCTGCTGGGGGGACTGCCCAGCGGTGAGTATGTGCTGCATATCATGCTGGCGATGCTGTTTGGGGCGCTGGTGACTGCGGTCTGCCTGGAAGCGGGAGCCTGGCGATCCCTGCCAAGCCGCTTTTACTATCAGCCGGCTGACGTGCCCGCTCTGTTACGTGGCGTTCTGGTTGTAATGGCGGTTCTGGTGCTGATTTCCGGAATACAGGATGCGATGGCGGCGTGGCGGCTCTATAATATTCCTGAGCGGGCAACCTTATTAACAGAGAAAGACCAGCGGTTGCAATCGAGAGGACGTTGAGGATGAGTTCGACGGGCATCATCAAAACTAAACGCCGGCGGAAGAATCATGTCATCAGGGTGTTGATGGTACAGGTCGTGCTCCTGGCTTACACGATTGTCTTTCTGTATTTCCTGCATCAAAGCCGGTGGGGGCCGTTTGCTGTTCTCAGGCAGAATCTGTTTATCGTATTTTGCCTGAATATGGGTGGGATGCTGTTCTGCATGCTATATAACGAACAGCGCATGGATCAGTTTTTACGGGAATATCCGTTTCTGGGAGATCGTGAGGGTATGGAACGCCTGAAGCCGATCTTACGGACTCACATGTATCTCGGCATACTCGCTTTGCTCATGACGGGAAACTCACTGGGGACGGGGCTGGGGATTTTCATCGAGAAAGAATTCCTTCAGGGTTTGATCGTGCTGGGGACCTGGCTGTTGTCCTTACCCCTTTTGAGCTGGTGCAGTCATACAGAAAACAAAATGTTTCAGATCCAGTGTACGAACCAGAATCTGGAACCGGAAGTGGAGCTGTTGATCAAAGACTGGTCGACGCGGATTTTTCCAAATTTTTAAGGCACAATGTCTGAACCAGAGAGCCTGCAGCTGCGTTTCTATTTGTAGTAAAGCCAGCCACATCGATTTTTTACTTGCGCGGGGGAAGCCAGATATGGGGCAGAATAGTCTCATTTGGATTGGAAGTATTGTAGGATGCCTGTTGGGGATCCTGGGAGGCGGAATCGGCACCTGGATGAGTATCAAAAATACGAATGGCCCACGTGAGAAAGCGTTTATGGTTCGAACGGCGGTGGTCATGTGGGTGAGTATTTCGCTGTTTCTTCTGTTGTTGTATTTTCTATCTGAACCGTGGAATCGACTGATCTGGATTCCTTACGGGATCGGCTTGCTGACAGCCATTCATTATTGTAACCGGAGGCAACAGGCGATTTCTGCAGAGGAATCGCCTGTACCACATGCGCATCGTAACGAGTAGAAATCAACGGGCAGGAGTGAGTGCGTGGAACAACTGACAAAAATTTTCGCCGACCTTTACCAGTATGGGATCGTGCTGGTGATGGTGATTGCACTCTGTGGAGTGCTGAGCTGGCCCGGAATCAGAGGCAAAGGCTGGCTGGTGGGGGCACTGCTGGTGACCCTGTCGGCAGAACTGGGCTCAATTGTGGTGCAACTGATGATGCGGCAGTTTGGACCGGAGATGATCATGGGGCCGGATGATTATCAGTACCTCTGGCAGGCCTCATTCGTCCTTGGGGGCCTGTCATTGCTGGGGAAAATTTTATTCGTGGTTGCGGTGTTTCAGCTACGTGCCGGCCTGCGATCAAAGGTGTCCCCGATGCTGGCTGGAGCGGGACCTGGAGGTTAATGATGCAGCAGATTGATTGGATTGTGCTGGCGGGAATTATTTTGTTTCTCTGCTTAGTGATCGTGCTGCTGGTCAGTTTTGTGAAAGATCTGGCGAATCCTTCCCAGAGGAAGGATTCGGGCTCCGGATCGGGAGGCGGCGTCATCGGCGCGCTGGGCGTGCTGGACCGGATCGTGAATCCTGCGGGGGCACATGTGGAAGAAGCGAAGGAAGTCGAACAGGAGGAACAGGGAGTCGGCGGAGAGTAAGGGATGTCATAACAGGTTATCTCTTCCATTGACGGTAAAAATGCTTCAGAGGCGGTCTGGGGAGTCATTGGTATGTGGTCTTTAGTTTTCTGGTTATCCGATGGATACTCAGCACCATTAATTCGAACGCGTATGAAGAAAGTGATGCAGCACATTCCCGGCATACTTTACAGAAAGCATTGGAACCTGGAGACGAAACAGAAAATCTCCTTAACGCTGTTTGTCCTGTCGGTGATCGTCTATTTTCCGTTTGCCCATTGGGTTTCGACGACACCAGTGGGTACAACGCTGTTTCTCTGGCTGCTCATCTTCTATGGGCTGGCAATACCGGTAGCGGTGCTGGCGATACCTGTGTCCCTCGTGGCGCTCTGTTTCAGAAGAACGCGACGAGATGCCCTGTGGGTGCTGATTCTGTCACTGATTTATCTTCCCTTAACATTCGCTGCGATTCCATTGGGCTGGCAGGTGCGAATGCAGCGGATGGCGACATTTGCAGAACGGAGTAAGCCACTAGTTCAGGCGATTGCACGTTACAGGGACGATCACGGAACGCCTCCTGAAACGCTGGAGCAACTGGTGCCCGATTATCTGCCGCATGTTCCCGGGACGGGCATGATGGCTTATCCAACATACCACTATTATGCGGGTGCTCAATCCCGGGAACGGTATCAGGGCAATGCATGGGCTCTGGTTGTTCCAACCGGAAGCGGAGGCCCCAACTGGGATCAGATGCTGTATTTCCCGCTTGAGAATTACCCGGAGCACGGCTATGGAGGCAGACTGGAACGCGTGGGCGATTGGGCCTACGTGCATGAGTGACTGACTGTGTCTGATCTGCGGAGCGTTACATCAGGCGTTCTTCGTTTCGCAGCAGTTCGGTGCAGACTTCACTCGCCGGTAGCAGGACGGCCAGTTTTTCGCTGCTGTTGAGGCGGATCACGCCGCTGGTCAGGACGTCTTTCAGGTAGTAGCTGACTTCGACGGCTTCCCAGTCGAGACGGAAGTGGGAGCCAGCCATCCCCAGTGGGTTGCAGACATCCGTGGCAGCAGCCTGGCGGGGAATCAGCGTCAGGCGACGGCCCGGGTTCTGGCGGTGCAGCAGGTCTTCGAGTTGAACGGGCAGCGATTCATCCAGGAGCAGGACGACATCCGCGATCCCCTGCCCGTTCGCTTTGTCAAAACGATGCAGGATCGTGGCCAGTTCTTCAGTCGAGGCGTAGCGGTGGATTTCCACCTGAGAGGCTTCCCGGGCCGACCAGAGGTGGATCGAATCGTTCAATTCGCGGGCTGCACTGATTTCCAAAGCGTGTGCGCGGTCGATCCGATACTGCCGGTCTGACGCAGAAGCCGGATTCGGTGTTGAGAACATGTCATTGATAAAACTGGTGAGCGTAGTCATCTCTTTTTCCTTTTCGATGCGGAATAGTAGTAGTATCGGTAATTCAGGGGGGCAGACTAAAATTCGGTCTGGGGTGAGTGCGGCTTCCCGGATGTGTTGCCGGTTGATAACGGGATTCAACTGCTGTGTTGCTTTCGCCAGAAAGATCGATTGATGTCGGTTCTCTTCTGTACAAGATCCACGGCCGATGAACCTCGATTTACATAGTGAGAGTCAACTCGTTGAAGGCAGGTGTTTTACGTTACCGATTCCTCCCCGGTAGGCCATCGCCGCCTGGATCTGTTCAAGAGTATGCTTAATTTCCCTGAAACCGGGATAATTGCTTGACTGCTTCTGTACAGGTGTTGTGTGGTTGTTTATTCTGAGCCTGCTTATGGATTAACAACTTCAGATAACACCTCCAGAAGAAAGCTGCCCGAGATAATGGATACCGATGAAGAGATGCGCCAGTTGAAATCACTGGCGAAATGGGCTTTGATTGGTTTAGTGGTCTTTATTTCCTCCGGTTATTATGCGTTTCAGGAACTCAAATTCATGATCTGGGGCCAGACTGCAGAGGCCACGGTAACGAATGTATTTGAGACATCTGAGCGGCGAAAACCACTGCTGGCGGTCGAGTATACATTTACGGATGAGGAAGGTCAGCATCACAGTGAGCGTGACGATGTGCCACGCAGCTGGCCGAAACCGGGGCCGAAGGTGACGGTGCAGTATCTTTCGGGCGTGGAGGACTCATCGCGACTGGAAGGACATTCCAGCAGCACTGCTGTCTGGGTCTTTCTGATATGTTGCGGATTGATGGCGTTTGGCTGCTTCAAGCTGTACCAGATGGCCAGCGAAGCCGTCGATGGCCCGCCCCGCAGGAGACGACGATAGCGTGATCCATGAGCGGATCGGGAAGTGTGGTAGCGATGAATGATTTGAAGCCGAATGAAAATGCCTGGAGATGGGCAGGACTCCCCCCGATCCGCAAGCAGTGGGTCGGCAATGGTGAAGCGGTCCTGTCACTGGTCTGCCTGGTTTCGCTCTTTCTGTTCTGCTCCCCACCCGGCCATCTGACCCGGGAATCACAGATCCCCTGGATGTTGTTCGTGATTCTGGGGCTGGGGATCGGGCTGAGCGTGGGAGGCATTCGCTTTGGGAGCCTGCCGGGTTATCTGATCGGGATATTATCGCTGGTGATTCAGCTGCTGATCCTGGCTCTGCTAGTGCTGTATACCAATTTCGTGTGAGCTGACTGTCCTCCTGTTGTTAAAGAGTGATACTAACAGAAAACGAGTTACCTTGATGGCTGAAACAGAGTCTGACCAGGCTGAAGCGACGGCTGCTGTGCCCCGCTCTCGCTGGAAACACTGGGTGGGCAACTGCGAAGGGGTCCTGGCGCTTTTCTGCCTGATCTGGCTCTTTCGTCCAGGATATATCTCTAGAGGTGAAATTCCCTGGCAACTTTTTATCACGATGGCACTGGGATTCGGATTCTCGATTGGGGGCATCCGGTTCGGAGGAACTTTGGGAAGGCCCGCCGGACTGGTGGCACTCGTTTGTCTTTCAATTCTGATGCTGATTATTCTCATTACCAGCATCCCCTATTTCTTCTGAACAGCATGGCGACAGACGTCTTCTCAGTAGTTCAAGTACCGCAGCTTCAGGATTCCCCAGGGGATTTCTCAATATGACACCGGAAATTCTGTTTCAGCAAACCTCTGATTTCTATCAATGTTTGATTCACCCGGATCTAAGCGATGTTGATTTTCAACGAGAACTGGATGCCTTCCGTGGGCTGCGAGTAGAACTGGATCGAGGACTGGCACTCACCCTCATCCAGGAAAATAACTGGCGGACTCGTCTGCTGGGGCTGGCGGTAGGGGCGTTGCTCAGAGAATGGTTGCTGGCGCCAGTGGTGCTGGAGTTGATTCGGCAACCGACGGGGATCTCGATTGTCCCAGCGGGGGCCTGGTTGATGGTGCAACATCAGCAAGCCCCTTCACTGTCGCCCGAAATTGATGGGAGTGAATCTGATTCGGGACCGTTTGGCGATGAGGTGGGCTGGGTACTGACACGGTTGCAGGCACAGCGTGTGGGAAACTTGACTGTCGACCCCGATGAAGTGGGCCCGAACTCCGGTCAGTCGCTGCAGAGCCAGCTGGCTTTGTACGAGCGGCTTTGCTCGGAAAACTGAATTCGGGCGAACGTCTGACGGATGGTGGTGTCTCAACTGGCGTCTACTCTACCTTGTGCCTCACTGGAGTGACCATGTCTGCCAAACTGAATCTGCTGGTGCTGCGCTGCCAGGATCTGTCTGCCTCAAAAAAGTTTTATGAGCAACTGGGATTTCAATTCCACAAAGAGCAGCATCGGACCGGACCGGTACACTATGCTGCGCAGCTGGAAGAGATGGTGTTTGAACTGTATCCACTCAAGCCGGGAGCAGCCGTTGATCAGACACGGTTAGGGTTCCGATTGTCGCTAGAGGGAGATTTGAAGGAGAGACTGGATCGGGCCGGGATCGAAATTTGTGATTTCACTCATCATCCCAAGTATTCGGTGTACGTCGTACAAGACCCGGATGGCAGGAAGGTGGTGCTCTCCTGATCCTGGTCTGAAGTAGGTGTGAGAAACCAGATGGCCCGTCTTTATGAAATACGAGCAGACTATGATCGCGAGACGATCGTTGTGTACCAGGCCTATGCGGACCCGATTGCGGATGCGGCGCTTGAGGCACAGACGTTTGTGCGTCCGTTTTCGTTTAAGCGGATGACGTGGATCAAGCCTTCGTTTTTATGGCTGATGCATCGCAGTCACTGGGGACAGAAAGCGGGACAGACGCGAATTCTGGCGGTCCGCATCACCCATGCCGGCTGGGAACGTGCGCTTTCACTGGGTGAGCTGACATCTCCCGAACGGGGTGTCTATCGCTCTGCAGCCGAGTGGGAACGGAAATTCCAGACCGCGCCCGTGCATATTCAATGGGACACGGAACGGAGTTCCCGCGGTGCGGCTCTCCCCTGCTTCAGCATTCAGGTGGGCCTCAGTCGTCACATCATTCGCGAATATGTCGAGGAGTGGATTGTCGGCATTGAAGATCTGACGCCACGGGTTCGTAAGTGGAATGCGATTCGTGTCGGGAGCAGCCGCAGTCTGAAACGGGAACTGCCGGGCGAAAAAGTTTATCCGGTGCCTGGGGAATTAACTCGAAAGCTGTTGATTTCCGACTGAGATGGTTTACAAGTGGAGGAAACCAGAACGGAAGGCAGGTTAAGCAATGGCGAGAAGCGAATCCGGAATGTTCACAACCTCGGACGGGGTGAATCTGCATTACCTGACTGCCGGTGCGGGGCCGCCGCTGGTGATCCTGCCCGGCTGGTCGCAGTCAGCGGCGCTGTTTCAGAGGCAGCTGGATGACTTGAGTGACAGGTGCCGTTGCCTGGTGCTGGATCAGCGCGGGCATGGGGAATCGTCCAAACCGGATTATGGATATCGCGTCTCCCGCCTGGCAATGGATTTGCGCGAGTTACTGCAGGCGTTGGATCTGCAGGATGTGATTCTGCTCGGTCATTCCGCGGGTTGTGCTGTAATCTGGAATTACCTGGATCTGTTCGGCGAGGTGGGTTTGAGTGGCCTTATTCTTTGCGATCAGATGATTGCCCGCATCCGTCGGCCGGAATGGTCGGAAACCGAATGCCGCCAGTATGGGGCCGAGATAGGCGGCGATGAAGTCCTCGCGCAGGCAGAGCTGATCGGCAGCAAAGAGGGGCCGGCCAAGACGGGCGAATTCCTAGCGAGCATGTTTACCGAGAGTTTCTCTGAAGCGGATCTGTTGCAGGTGATTCAGGAGAGCCTGAAGTTTCCCCGCCCGTATGCTGCGGAACTGCTGCTGAGTGTGAGTGCCGCCGACTATCGTGATCTGCTGCCCCGGATTTTGCTGCCAACCCTCTGTATCGGCGGCGCAGCCAGCCATCTGGGACCTGAGGTCATGCCCTGGATTGCGGAGCAGATTCCCCGTGGCCAGGTCGAGATGATCGCTGCGGATGCGGGAGGCAGTCACTTCATGTACCTGGAGAATCCGGAGACGTTCAACAGTGTTGTCAGAGACTTTGTTAATCAACTGACAGAAAGTGAATGACCAGCATGCGGAAACTGGCAATCGGCAGGATAATCGGGATGCTGCTGGCAGTGACTTCACTCACTATCTGTCTGTTTGCGTTGAAATTATCCTGGGATGCGAACGCCCGGTTTGAGCAGGCGATCACAGCCCGACCGATGGAGGCGGTGCTTGATCTTTCACACCCGGGGACGGTGACGGTTCCCTTTGAACAGACCTGTTCTTTCTCGCATGGGGAAGGCATCTATCTCGACCTGAATGATGCGGAAACAGACAAAGAACGTGCGGAGATTCTGGGACGATTCTCTGGTTCCATTGTAATTCATGATCTTGCCGGTAATGAAATCTTGAATCGCGGGCTATCTACCTCTCAGGCTTCTGAGATGAAAGGCGAGGTCAGGCTGGCCGATCTGCCCACTTTTGCGGAGGGAGACTACAGGGCGACGATCACCGTAGATACACACGGGATCGCATCCCCCCATTCCCGTCAGACAATCTATGCGCGCTACGAATTGTGCGGACTGGAGCAGATACCTGTCGTGGTCTTTGGTTTTATTTCGTTCTGTGCGGGCTTTGTGGCTCTGGTCTGCGGCAGTACCACGCTTCCCGGATGGTGGCGCCACGGTATCTGGAAGCTGGTCTCTCCGGAGGAACCCCCGTCGGAAGATTCAACAATACAGAAAGACGATTCGACTGAGACGGATTCGTCCGATTCCGAACCGCCGCGAGAATTGTTTTTCTGACATCGATCTAACAATTAATAACTGCGATCGAATTCTAAATCTGCTAGACTCATGCGCAGCAGGCACACTTGAGGAGAATCTCCCGCCGATTCTCTGATGAATCTGACAACGGTATGCGGGCCATTAGGCAGGCAGTTGTCGAAACCTTTGACTGGTGAGAGGTGTCTGATGAGTCTGTTCGCTGTCGGTTTACGTAGCACCCCAGATGACCTGCTGGCGATTCTGGGTATTGCGATTGCATTGTCGGCCTATCTGTCCGGGATCCGCTTATATGCAAGACAGAGAATTGCTGACATTCCAGAAAATGATCCACAGAAAGAAGAAAGAAAGCGGAAGATTCAGATCAAGCTGGCGTGGTTGACTTTAGCCGATGCGCCCATGGTCTTCTCTGCTTTTCTGCTCGGGTTGACTGTTTTATGGTATCCGGTGACGGGGTTTAGACCTTATGCCTCGTTTGTACCGCTGGGTATGGGGTTATTTCTGTTTGCGGGCGTGGCGATGGTGATTCAACATATTCTGGCCTGGTACGATACACTTTCAGAACTGATTGACCATGTGGCGTTAAATATCATGCTGGTCATGTTGATCGTGGCGGGAGTGCTCTGGTGGATATTTCTGTATCTGGAACAGCATTAGAGGAACTTGTGTATGGCGCTGGAAGATCTGAAAAGGGATCTGGAAGCAGTCGCAGGTCAACCGGTTGCTGACCTGCAGGCGGTCTATGATCGACGTTCGGAAGAGCCGCCGCTGGGAACAGAGCTGGTCTCGTTGCTGGCTGATCCTCAATTGCAGAAGCCGGCCAGCTGGATGTTGAGGCGGCATCTGGAAGCGGGACACACATTGAGTGTCTCCCAGGCGAAGCCGCTGTTTCGGGCTCTGTCGGGATTGCAGGACTGGGAGACGCGCCTGCAGGTGTTGCAGAGTCTGTCTTACCTGCCGATCGGAAAGCGGGAGGTCAAACCGCTGGAGGCCTTCTTAAGAGATTGCCTGGAGAGTGAGAACAAGTTTGTGCGTGCCTGGGCCTATCACGGGTTTCATGAACTGGCGCTGCAACATGCGCAGTTCCAGGCGGAGGTTGATCGTCTGCTGGAGCGGGCACTGGAAGACGAGGCGGCGTCGATCAAGGCGCGGGTACGAAATATTCTCAAGCAGAAACTCAAACATCAGAGGTGAGCGAGATGGATCTGACGACGTTGACCAGCTTCTTCATGTGGTGTTCCATTTTCAACGGCGGTCTGCTGATATTGTGGACGCTCTGTTTTCTGTTGATGCCGGATCTGGTGTACCGGACCCAGAAACGCTGGTTTCCTCTCCCCAGAGAGACCTTTGATGTGGTAATGTATGTTTTCGTAGGCGCGTTCAAGCTGCTGTTTCTGGTATTCAATCTGGTGCCTTATCTGGCGCTGTTGATGATCGAGTGATGTCGAGATTGGTGACGAAAACTCTGGCTGGCGCTTGGAAGGTCAGAGTGAGTGTGTGTTGAATAGAAGTGTGAACACGTATGACAGGAAAACCATTCAGGGATGTTAATGGTCCTCTGCCCGTCGAGCGGGATTTTGATCCGCACGAAGGCGATCTGGACGCACTGGTGGCCTGGGAGAATTTTGGTGGGTTGACGTTGAAGGAAGCCTATCAGAGATTTCAGGAAAATCCCTTTGTCTACCAGGAAGATTTCATGTGGATGGGGGGGAAAGCGTTTGCTTATTATTTCCCGGTACTGGAGCGTTATCTGCTGGTTACGCCGGTCTGGGGAGCAGATGAGGAAGCCGAGTGGTGCCAGGTGTATGGACTGGGAGCCGCGATCCAGTTTCAGTTTTCCGATGACTGTCTGCCGGAAGTGCGAGAGCTGGTGCCCCGCGTGTTACCCCTGGTCGCGCAGGTCAAAGAGTCGATCGAAGCCTATGTCGACAGCGGACACCCTTATTACTCCGATCCGGAAATGCAGCAGCATGTCATCCGCGAATGGAATGAACTGGAAACCCATCTGCAGCAGTTCCAGAATAAATGAGCGCTTGAGGGTGCGCAGTCTCTCCTGTTCCCAGGATCGAGACAAAGTCACACACTGATTCTACGCAAGCGACAGGCAAGGCGTGGGAACGACGTTCAAAAATGTTGCTGTTCGTGATCGGCATGAATCTTGCAACTCCTCTCCGGCATGCTCATCTCGTATGGAATGCTGAAACGGAAACAGAGAGTTGCAGTCTGGATTGACTGTTGGTTCTTCTCGACTGTGTGTTTCCTGCATGACATCTTGAGCAGAATGCAGAATCAGGCCGGTGCGGAAAGGTTTTGCATGAGTTGTGCAGGATGCTGCAGTGTCAGCCGGTGACATTCTGCAGAAATGGAATTCGTTGATTTGACGATTCAAAATTGCCTTTCTCAGAGATGAGAGATTGATTTATGATCCACAGGTCAACGGGAGCGGAAACTGGCATACAGCGGATGCGATGACTGTGGATTCCATTTGTTTTTCCTGACTGGTATCTGTCATCACCTGTCGATCAGTTCGGCATTATTTTTAAATGAGGCATTCCCATGAAAAAAGACATTCTGAAAAACGTCGTGTTGTATTGTGGCGGGGCGCTCTGCTGTGTGATTCTGTTATTCTGGTCGCTGGACTCGTTCAACGGCGCGCAGGGGCACTGGGAGGCCGAGATTGGTCAGGCGGAGCAGCAACTTGCGCTGACACTCAGACTGGCGGGCCGCGAAGACCGCATGCTGCGTCGGCAGGTGGTGTTTTCTGATCAGGCAGCAAACGCTCATCCCGCGGGAACGTTTACACTCCCCGAACAGGCGGAACAGATGCGAGGTAACAAACTGACGTTTGAAGACACGACCATTCTGCCCGGACGCGTGACGTTTGAATGGGAAGGACATCACTTTGATCTGATGTTGAACAGCCTGACGGTGGATGGCAAACAGTACGACTGGAAGAATCAGCAGCCCATTGCACTGGTTAAACGAGTGGACGTGACCCATTTGCAGTAAGGCAGAGGAACATGCCCAGTCAAGGGCTATGTGGCTTAGTCTTTCGGCTGACGTAGTGCATTTCCTTTCACGTTACCTGCCTGGCCTGTCAGTGTGAGGACTCCTACTTTGGGATCGCTGGAGACTGCTACATTGTTGAAGACGTGGGCCGGGGCTTTAGAATTCTGAATCATCAGTGCCGTGCGGTGGAAGTCTGTGATGTTGTTGTGAGAGGCCATCACGGTCGCTTCACTGGCACTGAGCGCGTGGCGCCAGTGATGGAAGCGATTGCCTGTAAGCGTGACTTCCGCTCCGGGCAGTGCCCAGACCCCGAAGTTGGGGGGACCGACTTTGCGGAGGGATGTCCCCGCGAATTCATTGTTTTCCGCCCGCAGTTTCCCGGCGACGCGAATGCCGGCGACTCCCCCGCCGCGAATGGTATTTCCAGTGAGGGTGACATCAGCGCCTGCGAAGACCATGAGAATGGGAGGCAGACCTCCCTGGCGAGCGAATTCATTTCCCAGGAACTGGACGGTCCAGCCTGAGTGGACCCCGGCGGCGACCTGCGCGTTGTCGATGATGCGGTTGTTGACTACTGTGGATCGACCCGATTTGCAATCAGCGAAGCCGAGACCTGCGGTTTTGTTGTGATGACAATAATTGTTGATGAGTGTGGTGACAGCGTCGCCCTGCTGACCGATGCCGGACTGTCCATTCTGATAGCATTCATTGCCGATGATGGTAGGAGAGGCGTGAGACTGAGAGCCGATGCCCGCCAGACGGTTCTGGTAGCAGCGATTATTGCGGATCAGCGGTGCGGCAGACTCGCTGGCGCCGATTCCGGCCATGCCGTTGTCATAGCAGTCGTTGTCTTCAATCAGGGGACGCGTATTGGCGCCGGTGCGTGAGCCAATGCCGGCGCGACGGTTGCGATAGCATTTGTTGCCACGCACGAGGGGGCAGGAACCTTCACTGATGCCGATTCCGGCGCGGATGTTTTCAAAGCAGGTATTATTGATGACGGTCGGGCTGGCGTCGTCGTGTCCGATGCCGGCGTAGAAGTTTTCGAAGCAGGTATTCTCTTCGATGACCGCCTGTGAGTCGTGCATGGAGCCGATGCCGCCACCCATGTTGCGGTAACAGACATTGCGATAAATATGAGGAGTGCAGCGTTTACCCTCGGTCGCCTGGGCAGCGATGCCGGTATAGCCGATGTGATGGACGATGTTGTTCTGAACCGTGCAGGTGACGCCCATGATGGCGATGCCCGGGGTGCCGGGAGCACCGATGTGTTCGTGTGACTGTTGTTCGCCCCGCGTGGCGTGATGGTGGTTCCATTTCTGTTCGTCGTAGACGCCGATGCCCGTGACGGTGAAGCCATCCAGCACGGCGTTCTCTGCCAGCAGGACTCCGGCACCCTGTTTCTGTCTGCTGCCATCAATGATTGTGATTTCGGCTCTTTTCAGGCCCCGTTCTCCCCTGCTCTCATCGCCGGCGCTTTTGAGTGTGATGCCCGGTTTCAGCCGCAGGCGTTCATAATAGGTTCCAGCCGCGACCAGTACGGTATCTCCCGGTTGGGCGGCAGCGATGGCGGATTGAATCGTCTGATACTTTTCGGGAACGGACAGTGTGTCTGCTGGTAGTGTTCTGGGATCTGCGCAGAATGTCAGCAGACAGGCCAGGGACAGTAGAGAGAGACGCGGGAGCGGGGTGGGAAGATGATGGCGCGAGCACATGGTAGTTACTCCTCAACGCGGCAGGTGGGGTTTGTTTTTCAACTTCCAAGCTACCAGATTGAACGGGGGGATCAAGCTGTTTCCTGTCCGTTCAGGAACACTGTGCCACGACATGGTTACAGGTAGTCGATTGACCAGTAAGGGCTGTCTCTAGTAAAATACCACTCTATTCAAGAAAGGACCTCTTCTCTTTATGTCTTTACCCCTTGATCTCTGGCTGATTCATCCCGAAGCAGAAATGTGTGACGCGTTTCGGGATCGTTTTCAGGAACTCCCTCATGTGAGTGTCATGGAATGCCGTTTTGAAGACCTGCCCCCGCACGACTGTTTTGTAACGGCGGCGAATTCATTTGGCATCATGAATGCAGGCATTGATGCCGCGGTGGTCAATTTTCATGGTTATGACCTGATGAAACGGATTCAGCATCGGATTCTGGATCTGTATCTGGGAGAACAGCCGCTGGGAACGTCGTTTATTGAGCCGACGGGCAATCCCGATTATCCCTATGTGGCACACAGCCCGACGATGCGCGTCCCCGGTTCGATCTCCGGGACGGATAAAGTGTATGCCGCAACCTGGGCGTCCCTGCTGGCCGTGTATCAGCACAACATCAGCCAGGAAGACGAAGCTACCAAAATTAAAACGGTAGCCTTTCCTGCGATGGGAGCTGGCTTTGGATGCGTACCCTATCGGGAAGTGGCTCGGCAGATGGCGGTGGCGTATCAGCATTACCTAGATCCGCCGCATCGGATGGACTGGCAGGCGGTGATTCGCCGTCAGCAGGCGATTGCCTACGATGAGGGACAGCAGGTGGTTCGTTGAGAATTTCAATACAGGAGTTGTTTTAAGCGAAAAATCGATTTTCGGCCCTCAACATCAGTGCGGGCAGGACTATAAAACTAAATGGAGCTGCTGGAAGCTCTGATCGTGTTCTATTCTATGCTTAAGAAATGCTGATTTCATGCCTGAACTGTCTGCTGCTGACGCATCTGAGTTGATCCTGTTGACCGGAGCCACCGGATATGTGGGGGGACGGTTGCTGCAGGTGCTGGAATCGCGGGGCGCCCGTCTGCGTTGCCTGGCACGGCGACCTGAGGTACTGCGGGAGCGGGTCTCAGAGACCACGGAGGTGGTTTACGGGGATGTGCTGGAACCGGAGACACTGCTGCCGGCATTGACCGGAGTGAAGGTGGCGTATTACCTGATTCACTCGATGGGTGAGGCCGGTTCGTTTGAGGAGAACGACCGGCGGGCTGCGGAACATTTCGCGCGGGCTGCCCGGGAAGCGGGCGTGGAGCGGATCATCTACCTGGGAGGCCTGGGCGATGAAATGGAGACGCTCTCCCCTCACCTGCGGAGTCGACAGGAAGTGGGGCAAATTCTACGGTCGTCAGGAGTGCCGGTGATTGAATTCCGGGCGTCGATTGTGATCGGCTCGGGGAGTCTTTCGTTTGAAATGATTCGGTCGCTGGTGGAACGGCTGCCAGTGATGGTGACGCCGAAGTGGGTAATGCGGGCCGCACAGCCTATCGCGATTGAAGACTTGATCGCCTATCTGACTGAGGCTCTGGAAATACCCTTGCCTGAAAGTCGGACGTTTGAGATTGGCGGTGCCGACCAGGTTTCTTATGCGGAGATCATGCGGGTGTATGCCCGATGCCGGGGGATGCGGTTGCGAATGATTCCGGTGCCCGTGCTGACACCTTATCTGTCGAGTCTGTGGCTGGGACTGGTGACACCCCTGTATGCACGCATTGGTCGCAAGCTGATTGAGAGTATTGTGCATTCCACGGTGGTCCAGGATGAGCGTGCGCGGGATACCTTTTCGATCGAGCCGATGGGAATCGAATCCGCGATTCAGCGGGCGTTGAATAACGAGGAACGCGAATTCGCGGAGACACGCTGGTCAGATGCGGTTTCGTCTTCGGGACAAGTGCGGACGTGGAGTGGTGTGCGATTTGGCAACCGGCTGGTCGACGCTCGGAGTACCACGGTGGCGTGTCCTCCTGAGATTGCTTTTCAGCCGATTCAGCGGATCGGGGGTAAGACGGGCTGGTATGCCTGTAACTGGCTCTGGCATTTGCGGGGCTGGATGGATCTGCTGGTGGGCGGCATTGGTGTGCGGCGCGGTCGTGCGCATCCGGTGCGGTTACGCGTGGGAGATACAATCGATTTCTGGCGGGTGGAAGCATTTGAGCCGAACCGTCGCCTGCGACTGGCGGCCGAGATGAAACTGCCGGGCCGCGCCTGGCTGGAGTTCGAAGTTAAAGAAGATGCGCAGGGTTCAACGATCTCGCAGACAGCGATGTTTGATCCGGTGGGGCTGTGGGGGCGGCTGTACTGGTATGCGGTCTGTCCGCTGCATTATTTCGTGTTTGCGGGGATGCTGAAGAATATCGCCCGGGCGGCGGAAGGGATCCAGGGGGCTGAATCTTCCTCCGCGACTTCTCTTTCCCGGTAGACCCCCTGCTCTGATTTTCGTTATGGCATTGTACGGCCGTTCTGTTTTAAGATAGGTCTGTCTACGGTTGTGTCCGTCAGTCTGTAACGAATAAGGGAGCCTGCGATGACGAAAGTCTTACTCACCGGTTTTGAAGCCTATGGTTATACTCCGGTCAATCCTGCGGAATCGGTGGCGCGGGCACTGGACGGGGCCGTCGTGGGGGGGGCTGAGATTGTCTCGCGGATTGTGCCGAATACGTTTTTCAAGTGTATCGATTTCGTGAAGGCAGAGATCGAGCAGATCCAGCCGGAACTCGTGGTGATGATGGGCGAGTACGGAGGCCGGTCGATGATTACCGTCGAGCGGATCGCACAGAACCTGAATGACGGGACACGCTATGGTCTGGTGGATAATGCGGGCCGTTCCCTGCAGGGAGGACTGACGGCTGCCGACGGTCCGGCCGCGTATTATACGACGCTGCCGATCCGGGCGATGGTCCAGGCAATGCGGGATGCGGGAATCCCGGCTGACATTTCGGATGCCGCGGGAACGTTCTGCTGTAATCATCTGATGTATGGGATTCTGCATTATCTGTTCCAGAGTGACTCGCCGATCCGGGCGGGCTGGATTCATCTCCCCTATCTCCCCGAGGTAGCGGCACGGGTAGAGAACCTGGGCGAACCCAGTATGTCGGTCGAGACATCGACTGCAGGAGTCCGGATGGGCATTGAAGCAGCGTTGACTCATCCAGAGGATATTGACGCAGCGAGCCCTTCCCGGCTGCAGATCTGAAGTAATTTTCTTGACCGATGTGATCAAAGAACGGGAGTCTGGCGTGTCGGAAACCAGTCCACCTCAGAAGATGAAACAGAGTACCAGAACGAAAATCGTGTTTGGTGGTATTATGCTGGCGGTCCTGGTGCTGGGCTGGGGAATCGCGGTGGAGTCGGTGATTCAACACGACCGCTATTGGGATGAGCGAATCATGATTCCCCGCGGTTCCGGAGGTATTGAGGATGAACTCCGTCGGGAACAGGGGGACCTGTTTCACAGTCCGCGATTCCGATCCTCGGTGGGAGAAGTGATTGTGAACTCCATCCGCTTTCTGCCCGATGTCCGGTTCTTTTTGATTGAATTCTATGATAATCACCCGGTCGTCGTGATCTTCTTCTTTCTGATTGAAGTCGGCCTGTTGTGGCTGGGTTATGTAACGGTCAAAGATGACTTGCGATCGGAAGCCGAAGCTGAAAGGGAAGCCATTCGGGAACCGCCTCAATAGCGTTGTCGCTTTCGTGAAAACAAGAAGATTGCCGCAATCCTCTCACCTGAATTGCAACCATGTTCGACAGAGTGATGCCTCTTCTGGCATTGAAGAACTCATTTTCCGCCGGGGGCAGTCCATCGTGGGCTGTCCCCATTTTTTAGGGATAGTGTGATATGCAGCAGAGATGAAAACGCTTTGTGAAAATTTGTGGCTGGTTGACAGGGGGATACATGCTGTCATAATGTGACGAATCGAATTGCAGGCACAAACGTAATTTGAACTGAGAGTCCAGTAAATGTGGACTTGAGAAAATTCAGCGAAAGGTAATTACAGGGATGTCTGCAACGAGAAGAGGCGGGAGCCACGGAGACGAGGCTTCCACTACAAAAGTCGTCGGGATGTTGATGCTGGCGATCGCGGGATTTGGCTGGGCATTTATGGCGGCCGCTTATGCTCATGAAAAAGAGGGCTGGCGACAGGAGTCGACCAATCTGACGGAGCCTGATGCTGATGGAATTCAGTATGATCAGCGATTTGAAGATGGGGGAGGCATTCGCCAGCAGTCCGGTTCTTCACTGTGGGACTTTATCGGCAATGCATTCCGCCAGCTTCCCAATCTGTTTGGAGTACTGGCGTTTTCATTTCAGCACCGGTTGTGGCTGGTCATTCTGATTGCCTGCCTGGAAGTAGGCGCATTGGGGCTGGGCTATGCGATGAGCAAAATTGACTGATGTGATTTCCATAAGATATCTGCTGACGTAAGGAACTCTGAGAAGATGACCGAAGACCCCCGTCCCCGTCGAAAGCGCAGACGTCCTCCCGAGAGTGCGGGAGACTCTGTCAGTCGAAAACCCAGACGCCGGCCCGCCAGCCGCAAAGTCGCACGTGTTGAAGAGGATGCGCCGCCGGTACGGAAAAAAAAGGCGACGAAATCGGGTCGCAAGAAGAAAAAAAAACGGAAAGACCACGATGAGGGCTGGTCGACCAAACAGGTGATCATGCTGGTGATGATCGGCATTGCGATGTTTGGCTGGGCTTGTGCTGCCGCCGCTTATGCGCATGCGAAAGAGGGCTGGCGGTCCAATGAAGTGGAACGTTTTGCTGAGGAGCATGGCGACGAACTGGAGTCAGACTTCCGTTCGACCAGGCGAGCGGCTGCCCGCAGTGCGATGATCAAAACCGCGGCACGTGCCTTGATGGATTTCATCGGTAACGCGTTTAAACAGCTTCCCAACTGCCTGGCGGTGATCGCCTTCACGTTCTCAGAACGGCTGTGGCTGATTATTCTGTTTGCCGTACTGGAAGCCGGTGCGTTGGGCCTGGGCTTCGTAATGGAAAAGGTGGGGGAAGGTTTCGTGGAGACGCCTCGCTATTGAGGCGTTTGAAAGCCAGCCCCCCCTGCTTTACCATTACTGCGCAACGAAGATGAACTATTCCTTCGCTTTAGGAAGTTCATCCAATTTGAAACGAACGGAGACCACTGAGTTCTGATTGGCGTTGTCACGGTATTTGACGTAGGTCGTCGCGACGATGGTGCCATCGGGCAGGAGTTCGACACCGGGGTAGCCACAATCGCCTTTGCGTCCATACTGATGCAGCAGCTTGATGCGGTACTTTCCATCCCGTCCCTTGACGATATCGTCGTAAGTGCCAACCCAGGCAACAAAGTCGCCGCGACTCGAACTGCCGGGGGCCTGATCGCGGAAGCAGATCACCAGCTGTCCGTCTTTCGTGAAGACTTCTTTATGACGGTCGCCCGTCAGGCCCCAGGGGGTATCGACGGGCTGCGTCCAGGTCTGGCCATCATCGTTGCTGAACATCATCAGGCTGCGGCCTTTGTGTGTATTTTCCCGCATCAGGCAGCAGAGCTGTTTGCCGTCGGGACTGCGGAAGACACAGGGCTCACAGGGATTTTTACCTTCGACTTCGGCGACGATCTGCGGCTTGGACCATGTGAAGCCGCCGTCTGCGGAGATGGTCTGTAGGACGACCAGCGGCGCCCGGTCCTTACCGTCCGGACCGCGATGGTAGAGACCGAGGTAACGGCCATCTTTGAGGCGGACCATGCTGCTGAAGGTCATGACACAGGGGAAACCGAGGGGCGGCATTTCTTTCCAGGTTTTCCCGTCGTCTTCACTCATGATGCTGGGCATGCCCGGGCCGCCCCGTTTTCCGAGTGCAGCTGAGAAGACCCAGAGGCGTGCGGTGCCATCGGGGCCGATCATCCGATAAATGCTGGGACAGTTCTGATGGGTGGAGTAACCGGCGGGCAGTCGTTCATCGATTCGCTCCCAGGTTTTGCCTCCATCAGCGCTGCGGGCCATGGGACCGGCGGAACCGCCGTGATTGATGCACCAGACAGCGTAGATGGTTTTCTGATCGGGCATCAGCAGTGTGGTCGGGTGTCCCTGGTAGACATCGGGAGTACCAGCGGCGATGACGGTCTGACGCTCGGTCTGTTTGGAAAGATCGATGAGCGGCAACTGATCGGCGGCGTGCAGTTTGACGTTTAAGATGAGCAGGATCAGTGGAATGAGCTTCAAGGAGATTTTCATAGTGAGCGCCTCTGCTGATAGGTCTGGAGTCAGTGAAACATTCCCGTTCTGCACGGTGTCGAGATCGAGGCTCTGCATTTTACCGACCGCGATTTGAATTCTTGACACTGTGTAATAACATGTTATAACATTAGTTTAATTGTGGTTAGCGAGGAGCAAAATGTCAACCGGAAAGCCAGTTATGTATGAAGCCACCGAAAAGCTGGCCGATCGTGCTTATCGTTACATCAGGCAGGAACTGCAGGAGGGGAATCTGACTCCCGGTACGCAGCTGGTCAATCGTAAGCTGGCCGAGCGGATTGGCGTGAGTGTGATTCCCGTGCGTGAGGCGATTCACCGGCTGGTCTCGGAAGGTCTGGTAGAGCATGTGCCTGGCGCGGGTGCCTTTGTGCGGAACCCGAATCGGGAAGATCTGGAAGAGCTCTATGTTCTGCGGGATGCGCTGGAGAGTTGTGCGGCTGCGGAAGCGGCCCGCTACATTACGCCGCATCAGCTGGATGATCTGGATGCCCTGATGGTTGAGTTCCATGAGATCCGCGATCTGGTTCAGCAGCGGAATGAAGGTTTCGCGACCCCGGCGCAGTTTCATCGCTGGCTGGATTGTGAAGCGGTGTTTCACCAGATTGTAATCGAGGCTTCTCGCAACCGTTTGATCGCGAAAGTGATTCGCGAGCACAGTGCGGTCACCCTGGTGTTTGAATCGCAGCGGAACAGCTCTCGACTGCTGACCGTGGAACTGGCCGAGCGGACCTGCAGCGACAAAGAAAAACTGCTGGCCGCGCTGCGGGCCGGCGATGGCCCCCTGGCCCGCGAAGTGATGAGCGCCCAGATCCAGCGCGGTTGCCGGGATGTGCTGGCGTTCCTTCGACAGCAGGAACGTCGCAGCTGATTCGATTTTGCGTTAATTCTTCTCCCCTGCCCGATCGTGTTTTGAGCGATCTGCGTTCCGGGGTCTGACCTGCCAGCGATCAGGGTGTCTGTTGAGCGACCAGCGGTTGTGGTATGACAGGCTGACAGCTCGATTCTGAGGAGCAGAAAATCAGGCTGTTTTTTAGAGTCTCTCATTTTTGTACCGACTGGCATGTTGCTTGCGTAGGACAGCAAAACCAGTTCAGAAATTCGTCTGTAAGGCCCTCGGACGAATCCGGACTGAAACGCCATTTCCACCGGGGACGACCTAAGTGTCGTCCCCGGTGGTTGTTTTCAGGAACGAATAACGAATATCAATCAAGCGTGTCAGCAACTCAACCTGAAGTTCTGAGACCGTTAGTGAGTGCAGTCGAACAGGAAAAATGGAAGGAGAATGGAATGTCAGGGAAACAGCTTGAGGGAAAAACAATTGCATTTCTGGCGACCGATGGATTCGAGCAGGTCGAACTGACGGAACCCTGGCAGGCGGTGCAGACCGCGGGGGGCGAGCCCCGGCTGATCTCATTGGAGAGCGGCAAAATACAGGGTGTGCACCACGATCAAAAAGGTGATAAGTTCAGCGTTGACCAGACGGTCGATGAAGTGAATGCGACCGACTTCCAGGGACTGGTGCTGCCCGGGGGCGTATTCAATCCCGATGCCCTGCGGCTCAGTGTGAACGCCGTTAATTTTGTCCGTGATTTCTTTAAGGAAGGAATTCCGGTCGCGGCGATCTGTCATGGTCCCTGGATGCTGATAGAAGCTGATGTGGTCGACGAGCGAATGGTGACGTCGTGGCCCAGTGTGAAAACAGATCTGGTCAATGCCGGCGCTAACTGGGTTAACCAGGAGTGCGTATGTGACAACGGACTGGTGACCAGTCGCAAGCCAGATGACCTGCCCGCGTTCTGCGCGAAGATGGTCGAGGAGTTTGCGGAAGGAATCCATTCCGGACAAACTGTCTGAAGCTGAGTAGAGGCAACAGCTGATATCGGCTGCGTCTACTCAGTTAATTAACTGAATGTCAGAGCATCCCCGCAGTCGTAGAGTAGCTCACGCACGATTGCGGGAAGCTCTGCGTTCAGTGGATTCGCTACAGAACATTATAGTCGAAATACGATTCAACGCAAAAAGGCGTCGCTGGAGAGCAACGCCTTTTCGACGTATCGATGTCATGCGAAGGCTTAGAACTCGCCAATCGTTTCCCGTTTTGCACGGGTGCTGAGTGCCCGGTAGAGCGTCATTGCGATATTCTCAGAGAGGAATCGCACGCTACCGTCACAGAGTACAAAGTGGGCACCGCCGGTGTGATAACTGCCGGCTGCTTCTTCTCCGTAGGAGTTGATCGGATCGTTGTTTTCGGCAGCGATCAGGTACTCGGTCATTTCGGTGGGGGGATTGCTGTCTGCTCCGTTGGAGAAACAGTGCTTGCGGTCACTGCCGCCCCCACCCAGCATGTCGGCGTCTCCGCCGGAATCAATCACTTCACTGACCATGATGGTGTTGGAGAGGCCGTCGGTGATGTCACGGAAAGCGACGGAACTGCTGATATAGAAGATGCCATCTGCACCCATGCAACCACCGGTGGCAGCCATCTGGGCAGGAGTCGTGATCGGACCACTGTAGCAGTTGTCACCAGAGCTGCCGATCAGGGTGCCCATGTTGCCGTTGTAGTTGGAAGGGGCATAACCGTTTTTCTGAACGCCCTTGGTCACATCCGGCTGGGAGGGACACCAGAAGACAGAGAGTCGGGCCTGACCACAGAGTTGCTGTTTAGGGCTGTTGACACCACCGGATTCAGCACCCAGTCCGCTGGAAGAAGGTCCCTGGATCTGATCATAGAGGGGCGCCTGGTCGAGGTATGGCAGGATGCTGGCGTGCCATGTCCAGCCGTGTCCGTTATATTTCGAACCGTTGTAGTAAACCACACTGCCTGGCGGAAGTACGCTGTGGGCTTCGTGGTAGTTGTGCAGAGACAATCCAATTTGTTTCATGTTGTTCTTGCACTGCGAGCGGCGTGCTGCTTCGCGTGCCTGCTGGACAGCAGGGAGCAACAGGGCAATCAGGATAGCGATAATCGCGATCACCACAAGTAGTTCGATCAGTGTAAAGGCTTTTCGATTCTGCATGAGTTTTCCTTGTGGGTTAGAGGGATGAAAGGACAATAAAAAGTACGGATTCTGGCAATGGCGAAAGAGGATCGCCGATTATCCAGGCTGAGAGGCTGTTGAGTTCAGCGCGATATCAGTTGTTGCGAGTTCCGAAAAATACAAACGCTCGGTAATCAGATGAAATAATCTATCCCTGGTTTAACTCAAATTTGAAACTCTTGTGGTTATGGATCAACATGTCACGCTGGAGCGGTTGCTCCAGCGTGGACTGTGGAATCAGGATTTTTTCAGTTCAAAGTCGAAGGTGTTTTCGCCGGCTTTAACGTCAGCTTCCAGTTGGGTGTCCGTGTTGTATTTCGCGGGCAGTTTTTCTTTGGTGGCTTCAGCCGGAGCGGCATCGTCGCCTTCGGATTCCATTTCGTTTCCGCCTTCGACAACGGAGGTGATCATGACTTTGTTGTGACCGATTTTGCAGCCTTTGGTATCACGAATGTAAACCAGTTCGTAGTTTCCGGAGGCATCGGTAGTGGCGCTGGCAGGACGTCCGCTGTCGGGCATGAAGGTGACTGAGGCACCAGCCAGGGGCGAGCCTTCGAAGGTGACGGTCCCTTTGACCAGGCCGAGATCAGGTTGATCGCCGGCTCCCCCACCGCAGCCGGTGATTGCCAGGGACAGGGTCAGCAGAGTTGCTTTGAAGATGTTTTGGGTTTTGTTCTGTTTAAAACTGGTCATTGTTGAAACTCACTTTGATACGTTGGATTTCTTAGTAGCGAGGATACGATCCTCTGATTCATTTTTAACTGACGCCCTTCCCGTCGACGTGACTGGAAGGGCGTTATTAATTCGTAATAGTGCTTTAGAAGTCGCTGAGGGTTTCCCGTTTGGCGCGAGTACTGATGGCACGGTATAGAGTCATGTCGATGTTTTCCGAGAGGAAGCGGACACGACCATCACCGAAGACGAACTGGGCTCCGCCGGTGTGGTAGCTGCCGGCTGCTTCTTCGGCATAACCGTTGATCGGGTCATTGCTCTCGGCGGCGATCAGGTATTCCGACATTTCGGTAGGGGGATTGCTGTCTGCACCCCCGGAGAAACAGTGTTTGCGGTCACTGCCCCCGCCGCCCAGCATGTTGGCGTCTCCGCCGGAATCGATGACTTCACTGACGAAGATGGTGTTTGACAGGCCGTCGGTGACATCCCGGAAACGGACGCTGCTGCTGATGAAGAAGATACCGTCGGCTCCCATGCAACCACCGGTGGCTGCCATCTGAGCGGGAGTCGTAATCGAACCGCCGTAGCAGTTGTCGCCCGAGTTACCGATCAGCGTGCCCATGTTGCCGTTATAGTTGGAAGGCGAATAGCCCCCTTTCTGCACACCCTGCGTTACGTCGGGCTGAGAGGGGCACCAGAATACGGAAAGCACAGTCTGTCCGGCCAGTTGCTGTTTGGGACTGGTTGTGCCACCTGATTCGGCTCCCATGCCGCTGGAGTCTGGTCCCTGGATCTGGTTGTACAAGGGAACCTGATCCAGATAAGGCAGGATGCTGGCGTGCCAGGTCCAGCCGTGTCCGTAGTATTTAGTACCATTGAAGTAGACGATACTACCCGGGGGCAGCGCGCTGAATGTTTCATGATAGTTGTGCAAAGCCAGTCCGATCTGTTTCAGATTGTTTTTGCAGCTGTTACGTCGTGCAGCTTCGCGTGCCTGTTGTACCGCCGGCAGTAACAGGGCGATGAGGATTGCGATAATGGCAATCACCACCAGTAGCTCGATGAGGGTAAACGCTTTTCGATTCTTCATCACTTTTCCTTTTTGAGTCTGAGAGCAGGACCAGTAACAACTGAGAATGAATTAAATCTGACTGGTTTATTCGTCTTCCCTGTGGGAAGCAGACTGGCGGAATTGAACTTATCTGCTGCTGATGAATTCAGCTTGAATGAAACAGTCAGAGGTGTTGTGAATGGAAAATAGTCTCTGCTGAAGTTGCGGGCAGTCTAGTCCGCATTTGTGAAGGGTGTGTGAAGAACGTGTTAGCTTCATAAAACACGAGATGATCACGGCTGGATTTTGCAAGTTAAATTTTTGTGAATAATCCGCCTTTTTTTATTCACGTTTGCTGATGTGATCCTCGAAAACAGCGAACCTGTGAGGCATTTTTTGTGTCACGTTACGCAGAAGGTCTGTGATACAGGCCTCACATCGTTTTTCTGTGAATTCATTTGTTCTTAATGTGGAATACAAGGAAAATTCATGAATGTCTATCTGGATGACGAACGACCGGCACCGCCGGGCTGGCGACAGGTTCGCTGGCCGGATGAAGCAATTCAATTTTTAAAAACGGGTGAAGTCCGCTCGATCAGTCTCGACCACGATCTGGGCGATGACGAACGCGGCACCGGCTATGACGTGCTGCTCTGGATTGAAGAAGCCGTCGCAACGCGGGACTTCGATCCACCAGAGATCAAAGTACACACCGCGAACCCGCCTGCCCGTAATCGAATGCTTGCGGCTGTCGGTTCCATTCAGCGTCTGACCGAGTGTTGCTGCGGCGCAGACTGAAAGACGATTCTTAAACCAGGGGCTCCCGCTGGCTGCCGGGAAATGAAAAATTCTCTCGGGAGGCCCCTGCTCCTTTTCTGATCCAGGTGAGAGAGTTCGCGAGTACCGGGCGCTTCAGCACTCCTCTTCGCCTGTCTCGAACATCGCGTTAAAACGACGCTGCATTTCCTCGGGAGACACCTCTTCGATCTGACTGCCGAGCAGCCATTCGTGACCGAAGGGATCCTGAACCTTCGCGGCCCGTTCGCCGTAGAACTGGTCAGCCGGTTCCATGATCAACGTGGCACCTGCGTCGACGGCCTGTTGTGTCATGGCGTCGACATCCTGCACATACAGATGGATTGCCGATCCGGTCGGCGTGGATTCCCGGGGCGCGTGAATGCCGTACTCGGGATACTCGTCGGAGACCATGATCGTCGTTGCCCCGAGCTTGAGTTCCGCGTGACCAATCCGCCCGCCGGGTTCGGTCAGCCGAAAGTCCTCGACGGCTCCGAACGCCCGCTGATAGAAATCGATGGCGGCACTGGCATCCCGGGTGCGGAGGTAGGGGAAGACGTCAGTGATCTGGTGGGGCTGTTTATCGGTCATCGTCTGAGCTCCTGTTACCGGTCGGGGGAAATCCTGTTTCCCTCAGTATACTCAGCAGAGGCCCGCGTGTATTGGGAAAAATTCGTTTCCCGGGGAGCACGGTAGTGGAGGGCTGACAGCCCTGGCGTCATCCCGGAGAGACCTGGGTTGGCCTTAGAATGGATGACGGTTGAAAGTGCGGTACTTGAAACTTCTCTGTCTACCAAAAAATAAATCCCCCTGTTTTTCGAGTTCCAGGAACTCTTCGAACAGGGGGCTGTCAATCTGCCAGAATCAGGCGAGAAGATTATTTCTTCTTGCTGGTTTTGCCTTTGGCAGTTTTAGGAGCAGCAGCTGTGGTTTTGCCAGTTTGTTTTTTGGCAGTTTGCCCAATCTTAGAAGTAGATTTGGCCATCTCGGTATCTCCAGAAAAAGGAGTTAAAGAAACAGATATGAACTAAGATATTCATATCGACGCGTAAATTACCAATCTTTGGGAAATTTGAAATATCAGAGTTCACAATTTTGAAATTTTCTGAGGAAATAATTTTCGGCGATGGTTCGCGCGCGTCGTGGAAGGTGTCGCGACGCGCTTCTGAAGACCGCGCCAACTGGTTGTCGCAGCGTTCTTGCGCGTTGCCTGAGGTGTGTCCTTTCGCTTGCGCTTTACGGTTCTTGAGGTGAGCGCACCTGCCTGGTGTGGTCTGTTCCCAGACGCTGTCGGACGAGCCGACTGTGGCACCCGTTTGTTGCTGACAAGTACGAAAAGTGCCTGAAAACAGACTGTTTGTGGCGGTGTCGGGGACTGTGGTCTATGATGGCTTTCCTGAAGTCGCCCCCTGCTCTTCTTGAATGGAGACATGTTGAATGGCAGTCCGCCCCGTCTATGTTCCCCGCGATGACCGTCCGGGAGTCGTGGTACGTTCGCTCGACTTCGAGTGGTTCCCCGGCTTCTCGACGGCACAGAAGCAGCGCTCGATTCAGTCTCTGCATGCCGCCGCCGGGGAGGCAGGTATCGAACCGGTGCTGGAGATCTCCAGCAAGTCCCCCGAGGAACTGGGAGTGTCGTTGAGTGCCTTTCACCTTTCGTTGGCCGACGCGGAGGGTGGCAGGTCCTGCTCCGTGGAGACTGCCTTCCAGGGGAGCAAAGTCTTTGAGCGGGCCGGCCCGTTTATCGACCTGCTCAATGGAACCTCACGGGAGGCCAAGAAAGACGACCGGTTGAAAAGTTCGGGACGCCTGCTCCGCTTCGAGTTTCAGGGAACTGCCTGGCCCTTGAAGCCCCGCACTTACTTCTATGACTGGCTCTACCTGAGTGCCCTGGAGCAGCAGTCGGGACTACAGGAGACGCTGGTTGGCTACCGGGGGTTTACGGACATCGAGTTCAACCCGAGGAAGTCGATCAACTGCCAGGCGTACTCCGCGGCACTGTATGTATCGATCCTGGAATCCGGTCAGAGTGACACGATCCTCTACTCGCCCGAGAGTTTTCTGGAATCGCTACAGGACGAATACACGGCCCGGGATGAGTTACTGGCCCGGCAGCATGGGCTCGACTGAGCCTTGGCCGTCGGGTGACTGGACAGCGGCGTGGCCAGGTACGATAGTGAAATGAACGCGGGCCTGAAATTCGAATCAGAAAGTGAGAAACAATGAGATCAGTCATACTGCTGCTGGTGAGCAGCCTGGGAATGGGGCTGGCCGGCTGTCAGCAGGAAGCAGCACCCACAGAGGAAGCCGCGAGTGCACCCCAACAGACCGCGCCGGTCGCGGCGGAGGGACCGGTTGTGAAGATCTGGGTCTTCGAGGATGGCACCATCGAGATGGATGGGGAGCCCGCGGGACTGGAAGCGGTGGGCACCCGCTTCGCCGAACTGCAGAAGCAGCAGGGAGTCGTCTACTACGGTCGAGACGCCCCGGCTGCCGAACCACACGAGAATGCGATGCGGGTCATCGAACTGGTCGTGGAAAACAACCTGCCGGTCCAGCTCAGTTCGAAACCGGATTTCTCCGATCGCGTTGACGCCGAAGGAACATCCCGGCCGAAGCCGGTGGAGTAATCATCTTCTGTCATGGCGCTTGTGTTTTGGGGCCGCTGATTCTTTTCTTCGCTGTGAGTCCTGCCCATGATTCGACGACTGATACGCCACGTGCTGATTGCCCTGCTCTGCGGCGCGTTGATCTTTGTGATTCTGAATGTGGCTGCCTGGTATAATTTGCGCGGTCAGCGAAATATGTGTCGCAATCAGGACTTCACGCGTTTTTATGGGCTACGGGTTTTAGGGATGCAGATTGCCGACTATCGGGAAAAGCACGGCGTGCTGCCCGATACTCTGGCGGAGATTCCCGACGTGCATACCATTCTGCAGCAGCCAGGTGAGCCGCTGCTGGACAGTTGGGGGAACCCGTTTCAATATCGGCGGGAGGGGGAGACTTACGAGCTGTTCTCTTATGGTCGCGACGGGCAGCCGGGGGGCGTGGGCCTCGATGCGGATCTGTATGTTGACGGGCGGAACCGGGAACGGGCGCTCCCCACGTTCCGGCAGTTCTTTCTGACGAACGACAAAGACGAGGTGGCGCGGGACGGGTTCCTGGTTGCTGGTGTGGAAGCAGCCTTTCTCGTGTTCTGTTTCACTCTGATGACGATAAAGGGGACGACGAGAACCGGACACCCGATGACGGCGTGGCGGTATGTCTGGTTTACCCTGGTGGTGCTGGTGATTGCGACCGGCATGGGACTGATGCTGCTGCCGTTACATATTCCGAATGGGCACTGACGGATGCGGTTTCTGTATTTGCGTGATCCGTTATTTCTGACGGCCCTGGTGCTGTTTCTGGTGAACCGCTGGTTGCTCAAGCCGCTGGTGACGGGCGGGTTCGTGCACAATCATTTCAATGACCTGCTCTGCGTGCCGCTGCTGGTGCCGATTGTGGTGTTGGTCGCCCGTTTCTGCAGAGCCCGTCCGCATAACGGGCCGCCGGAACTGTATGAGATTCTGCTGCCGCTGCTGGTCTGGTCGATCCAGTACGAAATCCTGTTCCCGCAGTTCGCCTCCACATCACCGGGAGTCACCGGCGATCCGCTGGATATTCTCTGGTACAGTGTCGGCGCCTGCATCAGCGCCCTGTGGTGGCGGTTTTATTATCAACGTCAGCCTGCCTGAGAGACGCCCTGCCCTCGGTTTTGCCTGGGTTTTGTGGTCTGTTCAGTCGAAAAGCAGGACTGTTTGCATGAATATCGTTGACGTATTGATCATATATGACATAATGTTTAGACGTGCGGGCCTGCCCGGGAGTGTTCGTGTAAGTGATTAGGTGCGAGCACTCCCGGCACGCACGAGTAACCCCTCTTCTGGTACTCCGGTTCGATTTCGGGCCGGAGTGCCCCCCTTTCTGCAGGCAGGTTATCCCGGTTCTTTTTGTGCGCTGAAAATGGAGAGAATGATGGATCTGATCGATCGGATGAAAGAAATTGCTCACAAGAGATCAATATAAAACAGAAATTTATAGAAAACTAATACCGCATTATTTGAGGTGAGAATGACTCAGGGCTTACGATAAAAAATCATTTGACGTATTGCGAAACATCTAAGACGAGTAAATGAATAATGAAAACTGAGTTATACAGGACAAGAAATGGTCGGTTATTTATCGGCGATTCGATTGAGATATCGGAAAATTACCTACGAAGATATTACAAGAACAAAATAAATTTGATTATCACTTCTCCTCCATTCCCGCTGAACAAGAAAAAGAAATATGGGAACTTTCAGGGAGACAAGTATCTTGAATGGTTCGCTAACTTGGCTCCCATATTTTCTGATCTACTGGCAGAAGATGGATCATTAGTAATCGAGCTTGGAAATGCATGGGAGCCAGGTCGCCCGGTTCAGTCTCTATTACATTTAGAGTCTCTCTTTCAGCTAGTTAATAATCCTGATGCTGGCTTACGTTTGATCCAAGAATTTATTTGTTACAACCCTTCAAAGCTTCCATCTCCAGCACAATGGGTCACTGTTAATAGGCTGCGAACAGTCGATAGTTATACCCACGTTTGGTGGATAGCAAAAGATGACTACCCAAAAGCTGATAATTCAAAAGTACTTCGAGCATATTCCAAAAGTATGCAGAGGCTTATTAAATCAAAAAATATAATTCTGGTAAGCGTCCTTCAGAGCACGACATTAGCCCTACCGCTTTTGCAAAGAATAATGGGGGAAGTATCGCGCATAATCTTTTTGAGATGGAATCATTAGAAGAAGATCGCGAGGTTCGACTTCCACATAATGTTCTCAGTTTCTCGAATACAAATTCGTCTGAATATTATTTAGAGCGATGTAGAAAAAAGAAGGTGACGCCGCATCCTGCTCGAATGCATGGAGGATTAGTGAATTTTTTTGTGGAGTTTTTAACAGATGAGTCTGATTTAGTTCTCGATCCTTTTGCTGGCAGTAATACCACCGGATATTGTGCAGAGAAACTAAATCGACGCTGGATCTCAATTGAAGCTAATAAGACGTATGCTCGTCAATCAATGATGAGATTTGAAGAACCAGGATTAGATTGCAAACTCCAAAAGCAAAAGTGATAGCAACCAGTCAGGGAGAGGTTTAGTGTTAGAGCAAAAGTTAAAAGAAATTCTGGATGTTGATATTTTCGAACAAGGTCGAAAAGAAGAGCTTTTTGTGGGTAGGCCTTTTTATTTAGATTATGAGAATGCGCAAATTCTCGTTTCAGATGCTTGGAAGCATCGAGTAAAAGGAATACCCCAAGGAGCTTTCTTGCTAGCATTTTATGATGGTGAAGATGGCGTTGATGAGGCAGTTTTGTTGCGCGCCTTAACTCCTTCAAAGCTACCTACAGATAATGATGTTGTTAGCTCAATGATTGAGTATTACAAAGATGGCTCTGATATCAGCGGCAGGGCTGGTAGTGTGAGGGAGAGTAAACTTGATGACTTTACTCGATATGAGTTTAGTTTTTCTGGTTTGAGTTGTCGTGTCTTGGGGGCATTTTACAAAGTCCAGGATCAATCAATACCGAATGGTGAAATGGGAGTAAGCTATAGAGTTGAGTTTGGTGCCGATTTAGAAAACTTTTATTCTGCCAATAACTATAGTGTTTATAAGGCAACCGGAAAAGTGTTGCGAAAAATTGTTAATCAACGAGATATAGATCTCATTGTTGGTAACGAAAATGAATTCAAGATAGGTTCAGTTCGGTATAGTTCTAGTAGAAGATTTCAGCATTCAGAACTAGGTGTTGATGTTTATATAAGTCCGCAAGATTTTATTGGAAAGCGAACTGCCGCGTTTGGAATGACAAGAACTGGCAAGTCAAATACAGTAAAAAAAATTGTTGAAGCTACAGCAGAAATATCTAACAAAGCATCCATACAAAATATTAGAGAAAAGGTCGGGGCAGAAGAGCCATTCACAAAGCAAGGTGCACCCACTTTCCCTGTTGGGCAAATTATTTTTGACGTTAATGGTGAATATGCTAATGCTAACCTCCAAGATGAAGGTACTGCGATATATGAATTATATGCAGATAATGTAATTCGATATAGTGTTCTGGAGAAGCCTGGTTTTGAGGTGATGAAAGTCAATTTTTACAGGGAAGTAGAGAATGGTTTTGATTTAATAAGAAGTTATTTTGAAGACAAGAAGATCACCGGAGATTACGTAAATAATTTTGCAGCTGTAAGTCTTTCGAAGCCAGAAAACTATTCTTCAGATCGTTCAATAAAGACTCGATTCGATAGGATCAGTGCCGCTTACTTGTGTTGTTTATATAAGGCCGGTTTTAAACCACCTGCAAATTTTAAAGTAACTTTTCCGGGCAACGCAGCTATTAATAAAAAGGTAAACCAAGCTGGACTAGATCCTGTTAAGGGAATTAGTCTTGAGGATGCATGTTCTTGGTTTGGATGGGTCTGGAAAAATTATAAAGACGATAGCTATTTTACCTCATATGAAAACAAAAACGGTCATGAATGGGCTGATGACGATTTAAAGGCATTGCTCGCATTTCTTACCGGTTTCAAAAAACCAAATGAAAAAGAATCTGTTAGTGGTTACAAGAAAATTCGGGTTAAAGAGCTTCATGAACTTCATACCATGATGGCAGATGATTCATTTGAAATTAAAATCCCCAAGTTGCTATTAGAGGGGAAAATAGTAATCGTCGACCTGTCGCAGGGATCTCCCACTGTTCAGTCGATATTTTCGGAGAGGATATGCAAAGCAGTGTTTATGCAGTCGATGTCAAGATTTGTAGGTAATAGACCAAACAATTTTATACAGTTCTATTTTGAAGAAGCTCATAATCTATTTCCCAAAAAAGACGATAAGGACCTCAGTCAGATTTACAATCGGTTGGCGAAGGAAGGTGCAAAGTTGCATTTGGGAATGGTGTACGCCACTCAGGAAGTAAGCTCCATAAGTTCTAACATTTTAAAAAATACTCAGAACTGGTTTATAGCTCATTTAAATAATGAGGACGAGTTAAGGGAATTACGCAAGTATTATGATTTCTCAGACTTTATTGCTTCTCTTTTAAAATTCAGTGCAGGCAACGATAAGGGATTTGTTCGGATGAAAACATATACCAATCCCTTTGTTGTTCCAGTACAGATCGATAAATTTCTTGCTGATAAGAAAGACTAGAAAGAAATATGGGTAGTACAAGCAGAAGCCATAGGCCTAATGAGTGGGCTGCCAAGATTAATCATACCCAGCTGATAACAGATCCTTATATCAAGGAATTTGTACAAAACTGTCGCCTACCGAAGGCTGCATTTGAAATCAATCAAGATGATATTAGTAATCAGTGTGAATTATTAGCTGATAATATCGATAACCCTATAAAGTACATACTCTCTGTTGATGGAGGCTACACAACTGTTGAAGTCAACAAGAAATTTCCAAGTGCACAATTTGCTTTTTTTCAATTCGGGGCCGTTCTCTTCAATACCGCAGACTTGAAGAGCCTATCTGCTAAACCATTCATTTTTCCCGAGGATATGCAAAAATTGCATAATCTTCAGAGATTTAAACTTGCCATCCCTATAAAGAATATAGTTTCGAAAAATGAAGCATCGTTGAAAGATTCTATTAGAAAATCGATCTATGATTTTTTTATGAGGAAACAAGATAGTTCATCGTTTATGGAGACTCTTGAGTGGTTTGTTTTCCAGCAATATGAAACACAATCAAGAGATGTTTATGAGTTGGCAAGTAATCCAAATCTCAATCCAGGAAGTGGTCGAGTAGACTTAAGCATCCGGGATATGAAGTCTGATTTTACCTTTGATACACCTGATGGAAAAATATATTTGACAGACGTATTTAGACTTCATGAAGTGGTTGATGAAGAACAAGGAGCTGGAGAAATACTTGGGTATTTAACGAGATTAATTGAGCAGTTGATATTGGTCCATTTCATACGTTTCATATATGAGTATCAATCTAGTTTGCTGAATGAATTTCTATATATCATTGATGGGCCTCTGAGTTTTTCAGGGCAGACGGCGAATATGAATGGTCTAATGAGGTCTCTTTGCAATCATCTACGTCGTCACAAAAATTTATTTCTTGTAGGTATAGAGAAAAGTGGTTCTTTCGTAGAGCATGCCCGCGAAATATGCTCTCGTTTCGAAGGTGAACCGGTACTATCTAAAGGGAATTATCTTCTTTTAAGTAATGATTATATCTACAAGTATATTATTCCCGGAGATTCATCCACAATGCATTACGGAAGTTCATCGTATTATGGAGGTAAGGCGATTTTTCATTCTAATGATGGGCAGGTATTAGTCTTGACGGTTCCTGTGACGGATAAGGATGTCAATAGAAATCCTAAGACTGATGATTATTTGAATTTACAACCGGTACTACTCAACATTCAAAAGTTGAAATGTGATATGTACGATGATGCCATCGTTCCTGTCGCACTTGTCAATAAATTAGTCTCTTTGGCGAATCACCCAAGTAAAGTATTGCTAGAAAAGTTTTCCAAACAATCGATGAAATGATAGTTAAAGCTCGAGTTAATAATTGAATTTCTCTTTTGATTGAAAAAACATTCTCTGGAATGTCAGCTTCTATGTATTTTTGCTCGATAATTTTCATCTGCTCAGATAGTGATTTGCGGATTTGAATCGAAATAGTCTCAATCCTCCTGAGCCGGGAAGCCTCTGCCGGTGAGCCAGTTGTTTTCTGTGATGAGCTGGCGGAGGGTGGCTTTGATAGAGTCGATGGTGAACTCTTTGACGATCAGGTCCGGGCCGTGGGCGACTTTGTTGTTGAACCAGAACAGCTCCGTGGGGCGGCGGTTGAACCGGGCTTCGCTCCAGATGTTGAGGCCGATGCGATCGCCGTTTTCGAATTTGATGATCGCGTTGCAGAACTGATCTTCCACGTCCTCTTTCCAGGTGCCGTCTGTGATGGCTTCCAGTTCTACCCAGATCTCAAAGGGCCCGTGTTGTGACATGGTTCTGCTCCTGCTGTTGTCTTGTGCTTTGCCTGCTTGCTTCAATGTAACAGCACCGCTGGTGTTTTTGAATCGTTGAGTGAGGGATTGTGCCGGGGTTTGGGTTTCTGGGGGCCCCTGCCTGGTTTGGTTGGGGCTGATTTTGTTCTGGGTGACGGGTTTTGCGTGGTGGGGTGTTTTGGCTGGTGATTTGGTTGTTACCGGCGGCTGGGGCGTTGCCGCTCAGGGTTGGTGGGTGCTCTGTTGTGCCAATGGGGGTTGAGCTGGTGGGATGTCGCGCGGCGGGCAACCACACAGGGTTGCCCCTACATTGCATTGGGGCTTGGTTGTGGATCGCTTGTCTGCACTGTTGGTTTCCTGCTCGCTGCGCTCGGCCCGAATTGCATTCGGGCCCACCCTGGGGTTTTGGGGTTACCTTCGGTCGGGTGGTGATTCTTGATTTGGGCGGTGCATACCTCTGTCGTTTCAACCGGGGCTAATGCCCTGCGGCTAATTTCTGTTGTGCTGTTGGTGTGACAGAATTTTGGTTCGTTGGCTGGGGTTGGTTTTTGTGGACGACCTGGACTGGTTGGGGTATTTGCAGGTGGATGGATGCTGGCTGGTGGTTTGTTTTCAGCTCCCCTGCTTTGTGCCGATCTGTATGATGGCTGGGTTGGTTTTTTACCGGCGGCTAGCGCCTTGCCGCTCAGGGTTGGTGGGGGATCTGTGGTGCCATTGGGGACGGGAACTAGTGGGATGTCGCCAGGCGGGCGGACACATGGGGCCGCACCCTACTTTGAATTGAGGCCAGGTGGTGATTCTTGATTTGGGTGGTGTAGAACTCTGTCGTTTCAACCGGGGCTAACGCCCTGCGGCTCATTTCTGTTTTGCTGTTGTTGTGTCAGAATCTTTGTTCGTTGGCTGGGGTTGGCGGTGAAGTCATATCTGAAATTGAGTGGTCTTAAATGACAGGTCTTTCAGGTTTTTTGAAAGTGCAATGGCTTACCATGCTGTGCAGCTTTGACTCTTTGAGCAGCAATTTCACAATACTGCTCAGAAACTTCAAAGCCGATTGCAGATCGTCCTTCCAGAGCAGAGGCGACCAGAGTTGTTCCTGATCCACAAAACGGATCGAATGTCAGTCCGCCAGGTGGGACACACTGTACCAGCTGTTGCATCAATTGTGTTGGCTTTCCTGTCATATGATGTTTGTCGGGCTGACTTACTCTGATCGAATATGAACCAGCAAATGGTCCCCGATCAATCAGTCGAGGTACTTTGCCTTTCGTTCCCCAGGGAATATATTCGCACTGATGTCGAAAGTATCCCTTATGCGGTGCCCTGGCTCCTCCACCCTTGTCCCAACTGATCAGGCCTTTAAAACAGAAACCACCTGCCTGAAGGGCATCGGTCATTGTGGCCAGTTGTCGCCAGTCAGTGAAAACCAGGCCGTATGCCGACTCTTTACAGGCATTGAATGCTTGAGCAATCCAAAGTAAAGACCAATATTTGAAGGATCTTTGATCACGGAAGTCACCACCAAAGGAGGGGCGACCGAGAGTTTTTCCACTCTGACAATACTTTTGGGAAGGGTCTGCCATTACCGCACTGCCTGGTGCCCCCGAACAATAAGGTGGATCCGTAATCAGGGCATCGAAAGTGTTTGCTGGTAGTTGCGAGCTCAACTCCAGTGTGTCACCGTGATAAATGGCGATACCCTTTGATTCAAAAAAAGGTTTTCCCAGTCGTTTCTTGACTGAATCCAATTGAAGATGTTTTTTGGCAGCTGTCTTTTTCCGCGTCATCCTTGCCGGTCCTTAGTGCAAAGAAAAATTTGTTTGTGTTGAGATCCCTGTCTGTTTCTCCGTTCGAGAAAAAATGGGAGTTGTATTCTGCATAAGGGAATCAGTCAGACAACTTCTAAATTTTCAGCTCCTCTGCTCTGTGCCGATCTGTATGATGGCTGGGTTGGTTTTTTACCGGCGGCTAGCGCCTTGCCGCTCAGGGTTGGTGGGTGCTCTGTTGTGCCATTGGGGGGAGGAGCTGGTGGAATGTCGCGAGGCGGGCAACCACACAGGGTTGCCCCTACGTTGAATGTGGGTCGCACCCTGCATTGATTTGAATTGGGGGCGGGTTGTGGATCTCTTGTCTGCACTGTTGGTTTCCTGCTCGCTGCGCTCGGCCCGAATTGCATTCGGGCCCACCCTGGTGTTTTGGGGTTACCTGCGGTCGGGGGGATTCTTGATTTGGGTGGTGCAGACCTCTGTCGTTTCAACCGCAGCTAATGCCCTGCGGCTCATTTCTGTTCTGCTGTTGGTGTGTCAGAATTCTGGTTCGCTGGCTGGGGTTGGTTTTTGTGGACGACCGGGGCTGGTTTGGTTTTTTACAGGTGGATGGATGCTGGCTGGTGGTTTGTTTTCAGCTCCCCTGCTTTGTGCCGATCTGTATGATGGCTGGGTTGGTTTTTTACCGGCGGCTGGGGCCTTGCTGCCCAGGGTTGGTGGGCGGCTCTGTTGTGCCATTGGGGGGAATGAACTGGTGGGGAGTCGCGAGGCGGGCGGACACGTGGGTCCGCACCCTACATTAATTGTATTGAATGCTGTTTAAGGATCCTTCCTCTGCACTGTTGGTTTCCTGCTCGCTGCGCTCGGCCCGAATTATATTCGGGCCCACCCGGTCTTTTTGGTTGCTGGTTTGTTGGGGCACAGTTGGGCGAGCCAACTGTGGCACCCCCGCGGTTTGTTGCGCTGGGGTTGGAGCGTATTGGGGATTGGTTGGTTTTCATGGATGGGAATTGTTACTGATGCTTTGGTTGTTACCGGCGGCTAGCGCCGTGCCGCTCATGATTTGGGGTTATCTTCTGGATGGGCGTGGGGGAGTCAAGACAAAATTTTGTCCTGATGTGGCCGGATTTTGTCCTGGTGTGGCCTGGAATTTGTCTCGGTCCGGCCGGAATCTGTCCGGCTGTGTCCGGGGAACATCGGGCACTGGTGCGTTGCGATCAGGTGCAGACGTGGTGAAAAGCGGTGGCTGTTCAGGTGGGGTTAAGGCACTGGTGAAGCTTGTGCCGGTGCTCAGGCAGGTGTCTCGCGCGCGAGCCAGATTTCAAACAACATACGGATCGGCGGGAGCGGTTCCAGTCCAGTTTGTGCAGTGCGCAGCGGTTTTCAGTTCCGGGTCTTCAGGTGAAAACGCTTCAGTCCTTGAGGCGGATCGTGACGCTGGCGGCGTGGGCGGTGAGGCCTTCCTTTTCGGCGAGCAGCGTGATGCCGGGGGCGTCTCCCTGCAGTCCCTCCTGGTTGTAGTAGATCACCGAGGAGCGTTTGAGGAAGTCGATCGAACAGAGGCCGTTGGCGAAGCGGGCGGTGCCTCCGGTGGGGAGCACGTGCGACGGGCCGGCGTAGTAGTCGCCGGTCGCGACGGGAGTATAATGTCCCATGAAGATGGCACCGGCGTTCTGAATTTTGGCGAGCTGTTGATCGGGGTCGGCGGTCGAGATGTGCAGGTGCTCGGGGGCCAGCAGGTCGGTATAGCGGGCGGCTTCGTCTTCGTCGCGGGCGAGGATCAGCGCGCCGTAATCGAGCAGACTCTGGCGGGCGAGGTCGCCGCGCGGGAGTTCATTGAGCTGGTTGATCAGCGCGGTGCGGACGGCTTCGATCAGCGGTGCGTGCCAGGTGATGAGGACGCCGGACCCGGGGCTGTGCTCGGCCTGCGAAATGAGATCGCTGGCGACAAACTCGGGGTTGGCGGTTTCGTCGGCGAGGACGATGACTTCACTGGGGCCGGCGATGCTGTCGATATCGACTTCACCAAAGACGTGACGCTTGGCGAGGGCCACGAACAGGTTGCCGGGACCGACGATTTTGTCGACGCGTTCAATGCCTTCCACGCCGTACGCGAGGGCGGCTACCGCCTGGGCGCCGCCGACACGGTAGATTTCGGTGATGCCGAGTTCCTGACAGGCGGCGAGGATGTCGGTGTTGTAGCCCCCGAAATCGGTGGGAGGCACGACGACGACGATCTCTTTCACGCCTGCGGTCTGTGCGGGGACCGCGGTCATCAGCAGGGTCGAAGGATACGCGGCTGCGCCGCCGGGAATGCAGACACCGACCCGTTTGAGGGGGAGGTACCGCTGGCGGAGTTCGACACGGGACTCCCCTGCCTCGCGGAGGACTTTGACGTCGTCCGGCAGCAGAGCCGACTGGAACTCGATGATGTTGTCACGAATGCGGCGCAGCGTGGCGAGGTACTCGGGGTCGGCCTTGGCGTGGGCTTCCTGGAGTTCCTCAGCCGAGACACGCATGGTCTCGGGGGTGAGCTGCTTGCGATCGAGCTTTTCCGAGTAATCGAGGAGTGCGTCGAGGCCTTTGTCGCGGACATCGTTACAGATCCGTTCGACGACCTCCTGCGGAGAGAGAGGTTCGCCGAACAGTTCGATGGTCCGCTGACGACCGGCTTCGGAGACGACGTTGCCGCGGGGGCTCAGCTTCTCACGGAGTTCGCTGAAGAGTGCGGTGGCATCGTCGCGGGTGCAGTCGATGGTCGTGATATCAAGATCGCTGTGCTGTGTCATGAGTCAGAGTTCTGTCTGTTACGCGATGCCGGGCACGGGGAAGTTCTGAGCGAATTCCTCGATTTCCCCTTTGACGGCACTGATGGTCGCTTCGTCTTCGGGGGCGCCGAGGACTTTGAGAATCCAGGCACCGACCTTCTTCATCTCGTCTTCTTTCATGCCGCGCGTGGTGAGTGCGGCGGTCCCGATGCGAATCCCGCTGGGATCGAGGGGCTTGCGTTGATCGTAGGGGATCATGTTTTTATTGACGGTGATGCCGGCCTTGTCGAGGGCATCTTCAGCGATCTTACCGGCGAGGCCGATGGCGGTGACGTCGCAGAGCATCAGGTGGTTGTCGGTTCCGCCGGACGCGAGCTTGATACCGCCGGCCATCAGGGCATCGGCGAGGGTCTTCGCGTTGGCGACGATCTGCCGGGCGTAGGCTTTGAAGTCGTCGGTAGCGGCTTCTTTGAAGCAGACAGCTTTACCGGCGATAACGTGCTCCAGCGGCCCCCCCTGGATACCCGGGAAGACTTCGCGGTTGAGGTCTTTGGCGTACTTCTTCTTCATGAGGACGAAGCCGGACCGGGGACCACGGAGTGTTTTGTGGGTGGTGGAAGTAACGAAGTCGGCGACTTCAACCGGGTTGTTGTGCACGCCACCAGCGACGAGGCCGGAATAGTGGGCCATGTCGACCATCAGGACGGCTCCAACTTCTGCGGCGATTTCCGCGAACTTGGGGTGATCGATTTCGCGGGGGTACGCGGAGGCACCGGCGATGATCATTTTGGGTTTGTGTTCGCGGGCCAGCTTGGCGACCTGATCGTAGTCGATCTGGTGATTGTCTTCCCGTACGCCGTAAGGGACGGGATTGTAGAGCGAACCAGAGAAGTTGAGGCTCATGCCGTGGGTGAGGTGACCGCCGTGTGCGAGGTCCATCGCCAGGAAGGTGTCACCTGGTTTGAGGACAGTGAAGTAGACGGACATGTTGGCCTGGGAACCGGAGTGCGGCTGGACGTTGGCGTATTCAGCTCCGAAGAGGCTGCAGGCCCGGTCACGGGCGATGTTTTCGATGACGTCGACGTTTTCACAACCGCCGTAGTAACGGCGTCCGGGGAGGCCTTCAGCGTATTTGTTCGTCAGGATCGAGCCGGCTGCTTCCATGATCGAAGCACTGGTGTAATTTTCAGAGGCGATGAGTTCCAGACCGTCTTTCTGACGTTTGGCTTCAGCCTGAATCAGGTTCCAGATTTCGGGGTCATTCGACTCGAGCACGGACATTCCAATCAACTCCCATGGATGTATTGTCAAAATTCGGGGTACAAACAGTACCCTGAGCAGGAAAAAGACTTATTTTGCTCCCTTATAATGAAGGATCGGCCTGAAAGCTACCCAACGGATTCGCGTATCAGTATCCTCAAGGAAAGTTTACCTGCTAGGGGTATGATATTTTGAAACTCGCATCTGATAACCCCCTTTTTTCTCGATATTTATGAAGAAATTCTGTATTACAGAGACTATGGCTGAGACAGAAGAAGAACAACCTGATCAACTGCTGCAGGGCTCGCCGGCGCTGCAGGGAGAACGCGTGGTTTTTACCGGTACGCTCGCCTCCATGACACACCATAAGGCGTGGGAGTTCGTCGAGCAGCACGGCGGTCAGGCGGCCCAGCATGTGAGCCGTCAGACGACGCTGCTGGTGGTGGGTGAAGAAGGCTGGCCGCTGGAAGCAGATGGTTCGCCTTCCGTCAATCTGAGCCAGGCGCAGGAACTGATTCAGGAAGGGACGCCGATTCGGATCATTAAAGAATCGGACTGGCTGGCGCTGATTGAGCTCCGCGATCCCGGCGTGAATATGGATCAGCTTTACACGCCCGCGATGCTGACGCAGATGCTGAATATTCCGGTGGGGACCATCCGCAGATGGGAACGCCAGGGACTGATCAAGCCGGTGCGGAAGATTTTCCGACTGCCCTACTTTTCCTTCCAGGAAGTCGCGAGTGTGCGGAGACTGTCGCAGCTGCTGGAATCGGGCGTGCATCCGCGGGAACTGGAAGAAAGCCTGCAACACCTAGGGAAGGTCTTCAACGAGATCGATGCCCCGCTCTCGCAGCTGACGCTGCTTTCACAGGACGCCCAGCTGCTGCTGAAAGATGAGCGGGGTCTGATCGATCCGAAACAGGGACAGCGGGTGTTTGACTTTGGTACGGAAGAGACCGAAGTTCCCGAGCTGGCGGGCGAAGAGGAGTTCGAGGGGACGATTGAGTTCACCGAGCACCTGAAGACGCCCGAAGTGAAGGATCGGAGTGCGGAAGAATGGTTTCAGGAGGGCTGCCAGTACCTGGACGCGGGAGAAGCGAAGCCTGCGATCGAGGCGTTCCGACTGTCACTGCTGGGGCAACCCGATGTGCCGGAAACGCATCTGCATCTGGCCGAGGCGCTCTATCTGAAGGGAAATACGGAGGGCGCGCTCGAGCGATATTACGCGGCGGTGGAATGGGATCACGATTACATCGAAGCGTGGACTCAGCTGGGTTGTCTGCATAACGAGCTGGGCGATCCCGAAGCGGCGCTGCAGGCGTTTGAGATCGCGCTGCAGGTTCACCCCGACTATCCCGATGCGCATCTGCATACTGCGGAAGTGTTGCACCAGTTGAACCGCGTGGAAGAGGCGGTGCCCCACTGGAAGATTTATCTCGAATTCGACGAAATGGGCCCCTGGGCGGATATGGCCCGGCAGCGGCTGGAGGAATTCGAAGACGACGATGAGGACCTGACGTTCCCCTGACGCGGCTGCGATAGCGAAACGACAGTACAGACTGGACTTGTCGCTGCTGCGCCGATCGGGAAAATCGTGTCTGGTTCGGGAGTCCTCTGGCTTGCTTCCCGGTCGCCCGCAGAGTATGTTGTTATTTTGACGCCAAAATAAAACTTCTGCAGATGGGAAACCGAACCGGATGAAAATCGAACGCATCGAGACACTGGTGTGTCACGCCCGGATGAGAAACTGGGTGTTTGTGAAAGTGATCACCGATCAGCCTGGACTGTTCGGCTGGGGTGAAGCGACACTGGAGTGGCACACGCGGGGGATCGTGGGGACGATCGAGGATCTGTCCCAGCTGTTGATCGGCGAAGATCCCCGGCGGGTGGAATATCTGTGGCAGATGATGTGGCGCCAGCACTTCTGGCACGGGAGTGGCGTCACGCGGTCGACGGCGATTGCCGGTATCGATCTGGCGCTGTGGGACATCCTGGGGAAGATTCACGGCGTGCCCTGTCATCAGTTGTGGGGCGGCCCGGTGCGGGATTACATCCGGCTGTACTGTCATCTGGGGGGCGGCAATATGGAGTCGTTCTACCAGACGTCGACCGACAACGCGGCCCAGTTCGCAGAGCTGGCGCAGCAGGCGGTCGCGGACGGGTTCACGGCGTTCAAGTCGATGGCGGTGCCTCCCACGATGCCGATTGAAGGTCTGAAGCCTGTCAAAGCGGCTGATGACTGCGTTGCAGCGATGCGGGAAGCGGTGGGAGACGAGATCGACATCATGGTGGACTGCCATGCCCGCCCTTCACCGGCGATGGGGCTACAGTTCGCGCAGGCACTGGACCCGTATGGACTGTATTTCTTCGAAGAGCCGTGCTGGCCGGAATCGATCGAGAGCCTGGCGCGGATCAACGCCGCGGTGACGACGCCGATCGCGACGGGAGAGCGTTTGACGCATCTGGCGGCGTTCCGGGATCTGTTCGAAAAGCGGGGCTGCGAGATCTGTCAGCTGGACCTGACTCATTGTGGCGGGTTCACGGAAGCGCGGCGGATCGCAGCGCTGGCAGACGCGCACCGAATTGCGTTGGCGCCACATAATCCACAGGGGCCGGTGAGTACGGCGGCTTCGCTGGAGTTTGGATTTTCGCAGCCGAGCTACATCATCTGTGAGTCGGTGCACGAGGACGTACCCTGGCGTCAGGATGTGGTCGAGGAAGGTTTCGAGATTGATCCTGCGACGCGAACGGTGAAGCCGAACACTAAGCCGGGCCTGGGGATTTCGATCAACGAGGAAGAGGTCAAAAAGCATCCGTTCGAACAGGAGACGGTGCAGCGGGTCTTCTACCAGGACGGGGCCATCGGCGACTGGTAAGCCAAAGCAGGTCAACACAGCGGACGATTCAAACTGGCAGCAGCGCTCCATCGGAAAGCAGAGGCGAAGATGAATGAACGAGCTTTAGCAGCGAAAACAGAGGCGTTCTTTCGGGGACGGATCGGAGTGGCGACGGTGGACATCACCCCGCCGGTGGGGATCTATGCCCGGAACTGGGGAGCCGCGAAACACGACGTGGCGGACTGGATCCATCGCAAACTGACATTGAACGCGCTGGTACTCTGCGAAACCGATTCTCAGCAGCCGGCGGTGTTTCTGGATGGGGACCTGGGATGGTGGCGCTCGCTGCCGACGTTTCGCCGGTTTCAGTCAAGGTTGCTGGAGGCGCTCAAACTGGATGAGGCTTCGCTGATCTTCGGCGTCACGCACACGCATGCGTCGCCTCCGTTGACGGACCCCGATCCCGATCTGCCGGCGAGTGACATGCTGGCGGAGTTCCTGGAGCAGGTCTACGAAGCGTCGGTCAAGGTCACGCTGCAGGCGATGAAAAACGCGACCGAGGCGGTGGTGGAATGGAAGACCGGACGCTGCGAACTGGCGGGGATGCGGGATCTGTCCGACCCGGACGGGGAGCGATTGATCTGCGGCTGGAATCCTGATGAGCCCGCTGACGATACGCTGGTGGTCGGACGAATCAGCGATCTGGAGGGCGGGCTGCAGGCGGTGATCGTGAATTACGCCTGTCATCCGACGACGCTGGCGTGGGAGAACACGGCGATCTCGCCCGATTATCCCGGTGCGATGCGCGAGACGATTCAGAAGACGTTGGGGGTCCCTGCCCTGTTCATGCAGGGGGCATCGGGAGAGCTCGCGCCGCGGTATCAGTACGTGGGCGATCCTACGGTGGCGGATCGTCACGGGAGACAACTCGCGTATGCGGCACTGGCAACGCTGGAGAACATGGATCCTCCAGGCACGCGTCTGGCTTACAAGGGCGTAATGGAATCAGGCGCACCGCTGGCGGTGTGGAAGCATGCCCTGGTGACGCCGGTGAGTCTGTTGAAACGGAAGAAAGTCACCGTGGAGATGCAGATCAAAGACTGGCCGACCGCGGATGAACTGGAGCAGCAGCGACAGGCATGTACGGACCGGGCGCTGGAGGAACGTCTCAGGCGCAGGCGGAATATTCGTCGCGGGATCGGAGACGGCGATACTTTAGAGCTGCCGATCTGGGTCTGGCGAATGGGGGATACGATATTGGTAGGAAGCCCGACCGAAGCGTATTCGATTCTGCAACGAACGTTGCGAGAGCGGTTTCCCGAGCGGACGATTGTCTGTCTGAACCTGATCAATGGAACGACCGGTTACCTGACTCCGGAGGAACTGTATGACCTGGATCTGTACCAGGTGTGGCAGACGCCGTTTGCCCGAGGCGGACTGGAAAAGTTGATCGCGGGGATGACCGAGGCGATTGAAGAGATCATCCAGGACTGAGCGACGATAAGAGACGCGACCTGAAAATTTGAAACTGACAGACTTAGCAGAAAGAACAGATCCATGGCCGGAATGATTCGAGGAGTGCTGCCGGTACTGCATACGCCGCTCCTGGAGGATGAGACGATCGATCGGGACGCTTTGGCGCGGGAGATCGACTGGTGTTATGAAGTGGGAGCAGACGGTGTCTGTGGGGCGATGGTTTCGGAGGTACTGCGTCTGACCTATGAGGAGCGCGGGGAACTCACGCGGCTGATGGCAGAACTGTCAAAAGGACGCGGCGTGGTCGTCGCCAGCGTGGGAGCGGAGAGCACGCGTCAGGCACTGGTCTATGCACGACAGGCTGAAGAGGAAGGCTGCGACGCGGTGATGGCGATCCCCCCGGTGACGACGGCGATTCCAGAAGCGGCGCTGTGGGATTATTTCGCGACGATCGCACGCGAGTGTGCCCTGCCCCTGATTGTACAGGATGCGTCTTCTTATGTGGGGAACGCGATTTCCATCGACTTTTATCGTCGACTGCTGGATGAGTTCGGAGCGGAAAAAATCCGGTTCAAGCCGGAAGCGTCTCCCATTGGTCCGAACCTGTCGGCACTCCGCGATGCGACCGCAGGGCAGGCATTGATCTATGACGGTTCGGGCGGAATCCTGCTGGTGGACGCGTATCGGCGGGGAATTACGGGGACGATGCCGGGGGTGGATCTGCTGGATGGGATCGTGGCGCTGTGGAATGCGCTGCGGGCCGGAGATGACCGGGCGACGTATCGGATTTCGTTTCCGATCAGTGCGCTGGTGGCGCTGCAGTTACAGGCGGGGCTCGATGGGTTTCTGGCGATTGAGAAATACCTGCTGGTGAAGCGGGGAATCTTTACTTCGGCGCAGCGCTGCACGCCGCATGCGTGGGATCTGGATGAAGAAACACAGGCGGAAGTGGATCGACTGTTTGATCTATTGATGCAGGCGTTAGCAGACGAGTAAGACACTCCAGCCGAGAGGGACGATCTCTGTGACTGATCAGGATGAGCCGAAACTGACTTCGTATGGAACACCGACGCGTGCCCGCTTTATGGTACTGACACTATTGTGTCTGGTGGCAGCGGTGGCTTACATCAGCCGGAATGCGATTTCGGTGCCCGCCAAACTGATCCAGGAAGAGCTTGATATCACTCAGACGCAGATGGGCTGGGTGATGAGTGCCTTTTTCTGGAGCTACGCGCTGTCACAGATTCCGAGTGGCTGGATTGCCCATGTGTGGGGAACGCGACGATCGCTGACCGCGTTTGCCGTCCTGTGGTCAATTGCAACGGCGCTGACCGGAATGGTAACCGGGTTCTGGATGCTGATTGGCGTGCGGTTGATCTTTGGGATTTCGCAGGCGGGGATCTTTCCCTGTTGTGCTAGTACGATTTCGAAGTGGTTGCCCCATGCCCGACGCGGTCTGGCCAGTGGTCTGCTGGGCAGTTTCATGTCAATCGGCAGTGCCTTTGGTGCATTCAGCATCGGTTTGCTGCTGGCGGGGATTCATGTTGGAGGCATTGATATACCCGGGGTTTCCTGGCGGACGATTATGTATCTCTGCGCGGTGCCGAGCTTTATGTGGGCGGTCGTGTTTTACTACTGGTTCCGTGATCGTCCTGAAGATCACCCGGCGGTGAATCCGGCCGAGTTGCATCTCATTCGCGGGGATGAGCCGGAGACGCCAACAGAAGAGACGAAATCGGTTCCAAAGGAAACACACGCCGATCCGACACCCTGGGGGCAGATCCTGACCAGCTTTTCGATGTGGATGATCTGTGGGCAGCAGTTTTTCCGGGCGGCAGGGAATATTTTCTATATGACGTGGTTTCCCGTCTATCTGCAGAAGGCGCGGGATATCAGCCTGGCCTCTTCCGGCATTTTGACCAGTCTTCCGCTGCTGACGTTCGTGGTGGGGAATTTTCTGGGGGGGATCGTGGTGGATCTGGTGCTGCAACGAACCGGGAGCCGTCGCTGGAGTCGGCAGGGAGTCGCGATAGTCGCCATGCTGGGCTGCGGGCTGTGTACGCTGTGTGCCTATTTTGTGAAAGAGATGAATCTGGCGATGACACTGATTTCGATCAGTATGTTCTTCGCGGGGCTGGGGGGCGCCTGCGGTTACACGGTGACGATCGATAAAGGGGGCCAGCATGTGGCGCCGATCTTCGGGATGATGAATATGATGGGCAATCTGGGAGCCGCCCTGCTCCCGGTTGTGGTAGGGGCGATGTTTGATGCGGGCCGGTATGAATCAGTGCTGATTCTGATGGCGGGCATTTATGTGAGTGCCGCGTTGTGCTGGATGCTGCTCAATCCGAATGGAACCGTATTTAAAGAAAAACGGGAAGCAGCACAGACGTAAAAAAAACTCTGACCGGCAACACCGATCAGAGCGAGTTGGTTCTCCTGCGGAGGCATCTGCCAGTCAGTTCTGCAGACTCCAGTAGATGACATAGGCACCGACGAAGATGGTGTAGCAGAAGGTGAAGACCATCATCTTGGTGAGAAAACGCCCTGCTTTGGCGTCTTCCGAAGCCATGGTTTCGATTTCTGACTCGGTGTAAGGCAGTTCCTGTTTAGCGGGTTCGTTCATCTTGTCAGCTTTACTGTTGAATGGAGTGAGTGAGGTTGGTTATTTACTCTCCAGCAGTTCCTTGAGCAGGTTGCTGTGAGGGTATGGATGGCCGCAGTGTTGTACGAAGGCTTCGCCGTATTTTACACCGATCTGTTCGCCACGGGAAGCGGACCAACGCTCGGTGCCATCAAGATATTCGTCCAGGCCATGCTGTTTTCTTAACCAGGCCCGCTGGCTTTCGTGACAGGCCAGCATTTTAATCTTAAGATCAAAAGTTTCAGAAATATCGATGATAAACTGTGGTTCGATCGGGTTACCAAAATAATCGCAACCTTCGATCGGATCAACATAATACAGATGCGGAATTTTTTCCGTGGGCGGAGCCGGCTGAATTTCGTGAGTGGTGTAGTTGGGCGCTGACGCACCAAAACAGGCATCTCGCACGAGACGACTGGTCATTTCGTGATCGCTCATGTAGTCGACTGGGGGAGCCGTTAAGACGATGTCCGGCCGGGCTTTGCGCACTGCTTCAGTGACCCGCCGGCGGGATTCGTTGTCGACAATGATCGCGAGGTCCCGAAATTCGAGGCACATGTAGTCTGCCCCGAGCATGTCAGCTGCTTTCTGGGCTTCGGCTCGACGGACGTTGGCAATTTCAACCGGTCCCATTTCTGCACTGCCACAATCGCCGGCGGTCATGGTGGCCATGGTAATATGACATCCCAGGTTTTTCAGCCGGGCCAAAGTACCCGCACACTGGATTTCGATATCGTCTGGATGGGCGTGAATCGCAAGAATTCGCAGAGATTCTGCCTGATTTGCCATGAAAATTTCTTTCTCTCTGTATTTAGGTCTAACAATTGGTAGTGAGCTTTTCGTGGAGATAGTTATAATAAACATTGATTAAAAAAGCACGTATACGGGGCTAGTGTTCGTGTGACTATATTTTTTGAGTTGTCCCGGCTGGCGCGAAGCTTTATCGTGATTCAGTTAGCAACTTGCATCTGGAGTTCTTTTCTTAACGGATCAATATTGTCTGATGGCCACTGATATCTCACGCTCTGCACGCATCACACCGAAATCCAAATTTGTCAGGCACACGAAAGTCCCTACTCAGATTTTCGAGACCTCTTCCGATCTGGCGAAGTTTGTAGCCTCTGTTGTTGCGGATCTGGTTCGCAAAAAGAATGAACAGAATATCCCAGCGGTCCTGGGACTACCGACCGGTTCGACTCCGTTGGGCGTCTATCGCGAACTGATCCGGATGCATAACGAAGAAGGCCTGGATTTCTCGAACGTGATCACGTTCAACCTGGATGAATACTGGCCCATGGATCCGGACTCGATCCACAGCTATCACAAGTTCATGCATGAGAATTTCTTCGATCATGTGAATGTGAAACAGGAAAATATTCATATCCCCCGTGGTGATATTGCCGCTGAAGACGTAGACATTTTCTGTGAAGAGTATGAGCGTCTGATCGAGAGTTACGGTGGTCTGGACCTACAACTACTGGGTATTGGTCGCTCCGGTCATATCGGGTTCAACGAGCCGGGAAGTGCGCGAAACAGTCTGACGCGACTGGTCAACCTCGATCCAATTACCCGTCGCGATGCCGCCAGCGGCTTCTTTGGCGAAGACAACGTGCCCCATCATGCGATTACGATGGGGGTCGGAAGTATTCTCTCGGCTAAGAAGATTATCATCATGGCGCTGGGAGAGCATAAGGCGTCGGTGGTCAAGCGGGCCGCGGAAATGGAAGTCACTGATGAGGTTTCCGCCAGCTTCCTGCAGACACATGCTAATTCTTTATTCGCGGTCGATAGTGCCGCAGCCGCTGAATTGACTGCGGTGAAAACTCCCTGGATCGTCGGAAATATTGAGTGGAACTCCCAATTGGAGAAGAAAGCCGTCATCTGGCTCTCCAACGAAGTTGGCAAGCCTCTTCTGAAACTGGAAACTGACGATTTCCTGCACAACCACCTGCACCAGCTGATCCACAAGTACGGTTCCGTGGCTCAGATTCGTCAACGGGTATTCGACGGACTCCTGGAAGGCATCTGCACCCGGCCTGCGGGGACCGAGCCCCAGCGGGTGATCGTCTTCAGCCCCCATCCGGACGATGATGTGATTTCGATGGGCGGGACTTTAATCACGCTGGCTGATCAGGGGCATGAAGTTTATATCGCCTACATGACCAGTGGAAATATCGCCGTATTCGATCACGATGCTTTGCGGCACCTGGATTTCGTGCATGAATTCCACAAACTGTTCCATGCCGATGACACCAAGGTTCTGTCCCACATCGAAGCCTTGAAAGAGAGCATCGCCAGCAAGAATGCGGGTGACCTGGATAATGCCGAGATGCTGGGAATCAAAGGACTGATCCGCAAAACAGAGGCGACTGCGGGCGCCCAGGCAGCCGGAGTACCGGAAGAACATCTGCGTTTCCTGGACCTTCCCTTCTACAACACGGGACAAGTTTCTAAGAAGCCGATTGGCGAAGATGACATTGCGATCGTCGCCGATCTGTTACGCGAAGTACGGCCGCACCAGATTTATGTGGCTGGAGACCTGTCCGATCCGCATGGTACGCACCGCGTCTGTGCCGAAGCGGTGATCAATGCCGTGGATGTGGTTAAGTCTGAAGAAATCACTCCCGAATTCTGGATGTACCGTGGTGCCTGGGAAGAGTACGAACCGCACGAAATTGAGCGAGCTGTTCCGCTGAGTCCTGAAGTCGTCCTGCGAAAACGGGAAGCGATCTTCAAGCATGAGTCACAGAAGGACAGTGCTTTTTACCCGGGAAGCGATAAACGTGAATTCTGGGTGCGTGCTGAGGACCGAACCCGCAATACGGCAAAGATTTACAATCAGCTGGGCCTGCCCGAATACTTTGCGATTGAAGCATTCAAGCAGTATCACGGTGAGCTCTAAGGCAGTCTGCGCAGGAAGGCGAGTTTGACAGCTGCTCCCTGGAAAGGGATTGCTGACAGGAAACCTGCTTTAAAACGGACGTGGATTGTAATTTTTTCCACCTTCGTCTTGCCTTCAAAGTGGATTTTGTCGTAAAACACGCCCCATTCAGTGTTTTGACTTTCGATAATGCCGAGGGAACGGCTCAGTTCTGAATCCGAAATACCCCGTCCCCGGTTCGACAGATACTACCGACTCTCAAAGGAAGGAGAGCCCCAGATCATGAGGCATCGACACGGTATCATGATGATAGCAGCGGGCCTGTTATCGCTGACTCAATTTGGTTGTGGTGGCGGAGATTCCCCTGCTCCACAGACGGCGGACAATAAACTGGACGGCAAGCTGGAAGCGGCTCCGGCCGATGCAAAACCTCTCCAGAAAACGCCGAGTGCCAAAATCACTCAGGTTTCACAAACCGGTCCTGCACTCAAGCCAAATGCAAATGCGATTCAGACGGCAAGCCTGGAACGTGATAAACGCGATATGGACGATCTGGATGGTGACGATGAGTCACTGGCCGATGAGGAAGTCAAGATTTCCGAGCTGAAGGAAGGTTCCGCCGAATGGAACGTACGCGAGATCACGCGTCTGCGTGTACTGGCCCTGCCGAAAACTGACAACGTTGAAGAACTGAAGCAGGCCCGTGCCGCCCGCAATCAGAAAATCATTCAACTGGCGATGGAAGCTGTAAAGCAGACACACGCTGACAAAGAAAAACAGCGGTTGTTTACCGTCTGTATCCGACATCTGCTGGATGCCCATTTACAGATGGCATTGCAGGGAGATCAGGAAAGTATCGACGCTCTGTATGATCATTCCGAGTCTCTTTATAAACGCGATCCGAATTCTCCTTCCGCTGCGGAAGCTGGCTTCACCGTCGCGAAATTTGCGAATACCAGTGCACAGCGTTTTGCGCAGCAGGACCCGCGCTGGATTGAAGAGTTCGTCAAGCAGGCTCGTCTGTTCGCCACCCGTTTTCCCCAGGAAAATATCCGGGCACCACAGATGTTGCAGGCCGCTGCAGAAACCTGTCAGCTGTACGGTTTGAATCAGTCAGCCCTGGACTGCTGTCTCGATCTGGAAACCAGGTTCCCCAAAAGCAATGAGACCGCACAGGTCGCCGGACTGTCTCGTCGTCTGAAGCTGAAAGGACAGCCGATTCAGCTGGCCGGAGAGACCATTGAAGGTGGTTATGTCTCCATCGACGATTACAAAGGGAGCGTGGTGCTGGTCGTGTTCTGGTCGACAACTGCCAAACCCTTTATTGAACAGCTGCCTGAGATCCAGGCCCTCTCCAAGAAGTACCGCAAATACGGTTTTGAAATCGTAGGCGTCAACCTGGACCTGGAGGAACCAGCCATCGATGCTTTCCAGGAGAAGTCACCACTCGACTGGCGTCAGATCTTCTACTCAGCTCGTGACAAGCGGGGCTGGAACAACCCGGCCGCACTGCACTACGGCGTACGTAGTGTGCCAATGATGATGCTGGTGGATCACACGGGGATTACCGAAGTGGTTACTTCCGATGTGAAACTGCTGGAAGAACCTCTGCGATCACTGCTGAGAAAGAAAACACAGGCGAGTGCCCAGTAGCATCTCTCAAGCTTATTAAAACACAAAACTCCGCAGGCTCGTTAAAGCCTGCGGAGTTTTTTTACGGATGTCGCAAAAGCCTCGCTTAAGGCAGTGCACCAGCAGGCTGGAACTTCTGAAGCCGCTCGCCGACCACTTTGCTATCCGGCATGAGGGTTCCCATCACCGATGCCAGTGCAGTATTCAACTTGGGATCTTTGGCTGCCTGGTAGGCTTTCTGCAGTGCCGAGATCTGCATGGTATCGATCATCAGTCCAAACTTCTGGATATGGAACGCCAGCTGTAATGCGGAGATTTCACGCACGTCTGCTTCAAAGGTCGGAGTCGTAATCACCTGCACCAGGTCTTCCTGTGCCGTGCGGGTGGGGATTCCACCCAGTGTGATCAGGGCGTTCGATGCCAGACTGCGGTCGGAAACCAGGTCCAGCAGAGGCTGCTCAGCCTGTTTCAGATCATAAATGTTCGTTCGCTGGCTGGAAGCGATGTGTGACAGCCAGTACAAGGCTGCCGCCCGGTACTCGGAGCGAAGTTCGCCGGTGAGTTCGGGGGTTTTCAGTCCCTCCAGAAACGGCTTGAGTTGTGAGCCGATATCGTCTGTGTTTTCTGATTCGACCATATACTTGACCAGCGGATAATAGCGTGTCGAGTATTCAATCTTGTTCTGCAGGCGTAGCGGGCCATAGATGATGATTGGGATATTTGCAGTCCGGGAATCGGCTCTCAAGTTGGCGATGGTTTGAGAGAGCCCCCAGCGTGCAATGTTATATTCCAGCGCGATGAATTCGACATCCATGCGATCGGTGGCGGCTTTGAAACCGGCCATGCCTGTTTGAACTGGCGTGGTTTCATATCCCAGCTCGTGGAACACACCCGCCATGGTCTGTCCCCGGGGAATGCTGCTGTCGACCACGATCGCAGCCTGTGTGCCCTCGCCCCGCAGAGCGCGGGTCAGGATGCTGATTACGCGGTTGGCTCCCGGGAAAGGTTTTGCCGGGTCAAGCTGCAGAATCGCTGTAGCAGCGGCAAACTGTACCCGTCGATCGGGGTAATTCAGGGCGGCGATCAGAGATGAGTGCTTGTCGAGCTGTTCGTGCAGCAGTGTGCGCGAACCGATCTGACCCAGAGCCTTGAGGGCGGCGAGAGCACTGGGAGTATGCCCCTGTTTCATCGCCAGGGCCAGCACACGGCTGACTGCAGAGGGACCGGAAAGCAGGGCCAGGTTGAAGGTCGTGCCGGGGCCTTCGGGTAATGGCTGATTCCAGCCAACCTGGTATGCTTCAAGGGCGAGCGCCATTGCCAGATAGAGTGTTTGTACGTCCTGTTTGTCCGGAGACATTTCCAGAGCTTCTTTGGCCAGTCGGAGTCCTTCAATCAGGTTGACTTCCTGGGCGGGGAGTTCCTTCTTGACGACCGTCTGAGCCGCATTGTCCCAGACCCAGATGGACTGGGTTTCTGATTTCGCTTCATGTTTCTGGTACAGGTTGAGGGCCGCATTTTTCAGTACAAGCTGCGCTTCATGGCGATTCAGCTCATAGGTCTTGCGGGGGTTCTTACCCAGGATCTTGGCCAGTGCCAAGCGGGCCGCCACTTGAACGCTTTGCGGCTGGCTCTGGGAAAAAGCGGGATTCCAGAGGTAGAGGGCATCAGTCGGTCGGGCAAGATCGCCGAGAACGTCTGCTGCGATTTTACGAATTTTCTCCTGTGGTGCCCGCAGGGCTGCAATCAGTGGCGGAACGACAGGATCACCAAGCTGAGTCAGGGCAAATGTCAGTTCGTCATTTCGTGCCGGGTCCTGGCTCTGGCTCAGTTGCTTGAGAATTGGAGGAGCAACAATCTCACCAGCCGATTTGAGCTGAATGATGGCAATGTCCCGTTCCGTAGGCGTTCCCGAAAGTGCATCGATCAGAGAGTTAATCCGGGAGGGATCTGTGGCATACGCCCTGAAGGCGGATTCCATTTTCTTTAACAGGGTGATCGACTCGGGTTGCAGTTTCTTGTTATTAGCCAGGCGGAGAAAAGCAGCAGGACCGTACTTGTCACGGAGCTTCAGGATCAGTTCATCGTCTGGATTGCCTTTCAGCAACTGGTCCAGATACGCTTTGGCGGAAGCCGCATGCCCCAGGTCTGTCAGCTGCACCACAGCCTGCATCAGCTGTTCGGGGGTCTCAGGCTTGGAGAGCAGCAGATCATCGGCAGTCAGGCCGGTAGCCGTTGTTGTTTCAGGAGTTGTGGCCGGTGGTGGTTCTTGAGACCAGACGGAAGAAGGCGTACTCAAAGCGCAGAGAAATACCAGAGCAATTAATGCCAGGATCCGGTTATTTAAAGACATTCAGTCGACTCCGTGTCGTCGTGGTTGTCGGCTATTCATGGCGGCTATCGAGACAGAGCCTGAGCAGGCACTGTCGAACTGATAGATAGAATATCTCTCAGCGAGATGATAGTAACAGTTTTAATATACTATTCTTATCACCTTACCCAAAACAACATAATTCAATTATTTCAATAGACTCTTCACAGAAATCTGTTGTCTGGTATTCGTATGGACATATTCTCCACGGCAGCTTCTGTATCAAGTATCATCGTTTCTGACGGCGATAACGGTTCAATCGAAGGAAGCGGAGCCCCCCTGCTTTCCTGCTCTCAGCGCAGCAAAGCAGGCATGAACCCGATAACTGTTATAACCCGACCACCGGAATCTGGTCTTCTGAACAGATTGGGAAGTTGAGTCGGGGAACCCATTTGAAGCTTAAGCCTGTTCGAGCGCGATCAGCTCTTCGTAGGTTTCGCGACGGCGAATAACCTGATAGTCGCTGCCATCCACCAGTATTTCTGCACTACGGGGGCGGGCATTGTAGTTGCTGCTCATCACAGAACCATACGCACCCGCGCTGAACATGCAGAGATAGTCGCCCCGTTCCATGGGAGGCAGATAGCGATCTTTGGCGAAATAATCGCAGGACTCGCAAACCGGACCCACGACGTCTGCAGGCTCGCAGCCTGCGATTTCGCCTTCACAGTCAAAGGGCATGGGCACCTTGGGTTTGACGGGCCAGACGCGATGATAGGAGTCATACATCGCGGGGCGGACGAGATCGGTCATGCCGCCATCCTGGATATAGAACAACTTGCCCCCTTCCCGCTTGGTGAAGACGATCTGGCTGACCAGGATGCCTGAGTTTCCGGCGATGAAACGTCCGGGTTCCAGAGCCAGACGACAGCCGATCTCCTTGATTGTAGGAACGATCACGTCGGCATAAGTCTGTGCGGAAGGGCCTTCATCCGTTTTGTAGCTGATCCCAAAACCACCACCCAGATTCATCCAGTTGGTGTTATGGCCTTTATCCCGCAGCTGCTGAATGACTTCAGCTCCCTTTTTAACCGCTTTGGCATACGGATCGGTCGAAAGGATCGGCGAACCAAGGTGCATATGGATGCCGGTCAGCTCGAGACGATCATCTTTGAGAACCTTATCTGCCAGTTCGGTGGCCCGTTCGATGTCCATACCGAACTTGTTGCCCTTTTTACCGGTCGTGGTTTTGTGGTGTGTTTTCGCATCGATATCAGGGTTGAGACGCAGTGCGACCCGACCGACGCAGCCCAACTCTCCCGCGATGGCAGCGATCGCATCCAGTTCGGCTTCACTCTCAACATCGAACATCAGAATATCGGCTTGGAGAGCCTGGCGGATTTCTTCGTCCGTCTTACCAACTCCCGCGAAGACCACACGTGTCGTGTCTGCACCAGCCTGTTTTACCCGGAACAGTTCCCCACCGGAAACGACGTCGAAACTGCTGCCGGCGTCGTTCATGGTCTTGAGAATGCTCAGGTTGCCATTCGCTTTGACGGAGTAGCAGATGACCGGATCGACTTCGGCGAACGCATCCTGAATCTCTTTTAACCGTCCCAGGAAAGCTGATTTGGAGTAGATCCAGAGCGGAGTTCCAAATTCTTCTGCCAGTTGGGCAACAGGGACATTTTCACAGAACAGTTCATCGTTTTGGTAATGAAAGGCGGTCATTGCGTAACTTTCACGAGGCTAAAATCATCGTAAACAGAAAGAAAATCAACGCGCGAAGCAGCGAAGACGAAACAGGTGGCGAAAGCCTGCTTAGGTGCAGGCTTTGTGTTTCGCCAGCAGTTCTGCGATTTGAACCGCATTGGTGGCGGCCCCCTTACGCAGGTTATCGCTGACGCACCAGAATGAGAGCCCGTTCGGATTCGAAATATCGCGGCGGATCCGTCCGATAAAGACTTCATCGCTTCCATCACAATTCGAGGGGAGCGGGTATTCCAGTTTCTGCAGGTCGTCTACTACGGTGATTCCGGGGAATTCAGAGAAGAGCTTGCGGGCTTCTTCTGGTGAAATCGGGCGTTCGGTTTCGACCGTAATGGTTTCGCTGTGACAGTTGGCAACGGGAATCCGGACACAGGTTGGATTGACCTGGATGGATTCATCACCAAGGATTTTACGGGTTTCGTAGACCATCTTCATTTCTTCGCTGGTGTAGCCGTCTTCCTTTTCGCTGCCGATCTGAGGGATCGCATTGAAGGCGATTGGGTGAGGAAAGACCTGATATTCGTAGTCTTTTTCATCCAGATAGGCGCGTGAACCTTCCAGCAGATCGCTGGTGCCGGCAACCCCTGCTCCACTGGTCGCCTGGTATGTGCTGACGATTACCCGTTTCACAGGAGAAGCATCGTGCAGCGGCTTCAGGGCCATGACCATCTGAGTGGTCGAACAGTTGGGGCTGGCGATAATCCCTTTTGCTTCCAGGGCCGCTTCGGGATTGATTTCCGGAACGACAAGCGCCACTTCCGGCTTCATCCGCCAGTAACCCGATTCATCGATGACGATCGCGCCGGCTTCGACTGCAGAGGGCAGAAATTCGGCGGCAACATCATCCGGGGTAGACGCGATGACCAGCTCGACTCCCTCAAAAGAATCTTTGGTCAGTTCTTCCAGAGTGTATGTTTTTCCCTGAAATTCGAGTGTTTTGCCTGCGGAGCGGGCCGAAGCCAGAAATCGAAATTGTTTCGCCTGGAAGTTCCGGTCTTCCAGCAGTTTCCGCATGATGTGCCCGACGGCACCGGTGGCACCAATGATGGCGACAGTATCAAACACTTTAATCTCCAGAGAATAAAAAGGTTAAAAGTCTTTTTGCTGATTCACTTTAAGTCAATACTCAGCAGGAATCGTACGATAAGAGTAATTTCAGCTTGCGTACGTTATACCATGACTCCCTCAGCTGTGACAGGCAGCAGGTTGCGTGGGTTCATCGACCGTAGATTGGTCGAAGCCCGCAACGGGGAATCTGTTTCGGATGAACCATTATAGAGACTGAAGGGGCATTCGTCCAACGGCTGTCTGAGTACAGATATCTGAGAAACGGTTTCTGAAGAAAGTTAATGCGGAATCGAATTGGATTCTCAGTTCTCTTATTGGGAAAAAGCAGCTTTTTAGGAGCAAAATATAAATTTGGGGAAGCGATGCTACTAGGGGCAAAACAGTGCTGATATACTCCACTGCTGTTAAAACCCTCATTTTGAGCGCATCTTGACAATGGCACCAGAGTCATCGTCTCTCCTTTGTGAGGTGGTTTCGAGGATCTTAGGATGCGACTTTCAGCAGGAAACAGTCGGAGCAGGACTGGATCCCTGATTATTTTTAGACGTTGAATAACAAGCAGGTATTGAGAACGATGAAAGTGTTAGTGGTTGGTCAGGGTGGTCGGGAACATGCTCTGGTCTGGAAACTGGCTCAGTCCGAATCCGTCTCCCAGGTCTTTTGTGCTCCAGGTAATGCAGGCACCTGTCTGGATGGAACGAATGTGGATATCAGTGTTTCGGATATCCCCCGCATGGTCGCCTTTGCGAAGGAAGAAGCCATCGGCCTGGCGATTATCGGCCCCGAAGTTCCACTGGTCGCAGGTCTGGCAGATGCTCTGCGGAAGGAAGGCATTCCGGTCTTTGGTCCCTCCAAAGCGGCTGCGGAGCTGGAAGGCAGTAAATCGTTCGCCAAGCAGATGATGTGGAAGGCGAATGTTCCCACAGCGAAATCAGAAACATTCAATAACTTTGAGGCGGCCGAGGCCTTTGTTGAAGACCGCGAAGAACAGCCGCTGGTGATTAAGGCAGACGGTCTGGCTGCGGGTAAAGGTGTGCTGATCTGTGACACAAAACAGGAAGCACTGGATGCCATCAGGTCGCTGATGAAAATCAAAGAGTTCGGCGATGCAGGGAAAACTATCATCATCGAAGAGAAGCTGATTGGCCAGGAAGTCAGTATTCTGGCGATCGTCAGCGGTTCGACGATTATCCCTCTCGAAACCTCTCAGGATCACAAAGCGGCCTACGATGGAGACAAAGGTCCCAATACCGGTGGCATGGGAGCTTACAGCCCTGCTCCGCTGGTTACCGATTCATTGATGAGCGAGATCATCGAAAAGATTCTGGTGCCGATGGTCAACGTCATGAAAATTGAAGATCGACCCTTTAACGGGATTCTCTACGCCGGTCTGATGATCACCAACCAGGGACCAAAGGTGCTGGAATTCAACGTGCGATTTGGTGATCCCGAAGCACAACCGGTGCTGATGCGGCTCAAGACCGATCTCGGAGAACTCCTGCTCGCAGCCGCGGAAGAGCGTCTGGACGATATCGAGCCACTGGAGTGGGACGAACGTCCAACCGTTTGTGTGGTGATGGCCGCTGAAGGTTATCCCGGCGATTACGAAAAAGGGAAAGTCATTCGCGGACTGGATGAAGCGGCAGCACTGGCGGACACGAAAGTCTTCCATGCAGGGACAACCATGAAAGATGAGCAGGTTGTCACCGATGGCGGGCGTGTGCTGGGAGTCACCGCAATTGGTGATTCGATCAGCGATGCCAAGCTGAAAGCCTACCAGGCCGTAAAGTGCATCCGCTGGGATGGTGCCTGGTGCCGCAAGGATATTTCCGACAAGGCTCGCTGAGTCCTGTTGTTCATCTGAAGGAAAGCGCGACCGACAGTACGAGCCATGCCTGCTGAGATACGAACCTGCTTTTTACCTGTCTTGTCACAACCTGAAGAGTTTTCAGGGAGTGTTGCTGTAATTCTGGATATTCTGCGTGCTTCGTCCACGATGACCTACGCGCTGAATTCCGGAGCCGAGGCGGTCATTCCGTGTCAGGAAATCGACGAAGCCCGTGAACTGGCCGACCAACTCCGGTCTGCAGGCGAGCAGGTTCTGCTCGGAGGCGAACGCAAAGGGATTCAGATTGAAGGCTTCGATCTGGATAACTCCCCTGCCCGCTATCCTGCTGACGTGGTACAGGACAGGAAGATTGTCTTCACCACCAGTAATGGTACACGGGCACTGAAACGAGCCATCCAGGCGCGACGAATCCTGATCGGGGCGTTTCTTAATCTGGACGCATTGCTGAAAATTCTCAAAGCGAGTGACGGGCTGATCTATCTGGTCTGTGCCGGAACGGATGGGGTCGTTACGGGAGAAGACTGTCTCTGTGCCGGTGCGATTGCATCCGAACTGGTCGAGCAGTGCGAGCAGGATCTGGTATTGGACGATTCCACACGGATCGTGATCGACCATTACCGGACACAGATCCAGCAGCCAGATGGCCTGTTACAGGGAGTTCGCGCCAGCCTGGGAGGCCGCAACCTGATTCGGCGTGGCTTTGAAGAGGATATTCAATTATGTTGCCAGCGTGGACTGATTTCACAAGTCCCTGAATTTGATCACCAGACCGGCCTGATTACGTTTTCAGCCGGCTGAACTAATATGATTCTCAAGCCGATTTCTGTTTAATCCGAAGTTGAGTATGTCTGTATAAGACAGCATGGAAAGACCAAATCAATGAAAAAAGAGATGGAAAAGATTGTAGCGTTGTGTAAACGACGCGGGTTTGTTTTTCAGTCTTCTGAGATCTATGGCGGATTGCAGGGGTTCTGGGATTACGGCCCATTAGGAGTCGAACTCAAGCGGAATGTCCGTGAAGCATGGTGGTCCGATATGATCACGACTCACAACGAACTCATTGCGCCCGAAGGTGCCCCCAAACCATTTGGCATGACCGGGGTCGAAACTACAATTATCATGCATCCCAGCGTCTGGAAAAGTTCGGGGCACTTCGATCTGTTCCACGACTTCATGGTGGACTCTAAAGAGTCCAAGGCCCGCTTCCGCGTAGATCATGTCTCGGTTGCAGTCGCTTATGCTTCCGATCAGAAACCGGTCGCCTGTGAAACTTATATGGCAGACATCGGTGAGGAAGGTCTCTCTAAAACCAAACGCAAGCGGCTGGAAAAAGCAATTGCGGAATACGAGAAAGACAATAATCTTTCCAACAGCGAAGAGCCGCAGATTTCAGTCTGTAACCTGATGGAATACGCGAAAATGCTGGCAGACGCTGGCATCCCCGCGACCGGTAAGCTGGAAGCCCGCTGTCCAGATACCGGGGGCGAACTGACTGAGCCTCGTGAGTTCAACCTGATGTTCAAAACAATCATCGGTGCTCTCTCGGGCGAGGAAGGAACCGCCTTTCTCCGTCCGGAAACCGCACAGGGGATGTTCGTGAATTTCAAGAATGTCGTCGACAGTGGTCGCGTGAAAGTGCCGTTCGGGATCGCCCAGATCGGAAAGAGTTTCCGTAACGAAATTACGCCGCGGAACTACACCTTCCGTTCGCGCGAATTCGAACAGATGGAAATGGAGTTCTTCTGTCATCCGGATGAATCTTTCGAATGGTATCAGTACTGGCGCGACCGCAGATACAACTGGTACATTCAGCACGGGATTAATCCTGAGAACCTGATTCTCCGCGACCATACCCAGGAAGAACTGGCGCACTACTCTGTCGGGACGGCGGATGTCGAGTACGCCTTCCCCTTCATGGAAGAAAACGAATATGGAGAACTGGAAGGTATTGCCCACCGTGGTGATTTCGACCTGCGTTCCCACATGGAAGGAAAACTGGTACGAGAAGGCGATCAGCTGGTGGTTGAAAAGAACGAGCATGGTCAGCCTAAGTACAAAGGGAGCGGGAAAGATCTGACCTACTTCGACGATCAGACGCGCGAACGGTTCATTCCCCACGTGATTGAACCGGCTGCAGGGGCCGACCGGGCCACTCTGGCGTTCCTGTGTGAAGCGTATTACGAAGACGAACAACCCGATGATAAGGGGGAGATGCAGTCTCGTACCGTCATGCAGTTCCATCCCAAACTGGCACCTGTGAAAGCAGCCGTATTCCCGCTGATCAAAAAGGCGGGCATGCCGGAAGTTGCTGCCGACATTTACGGGAAGTTGAAAAAGGCCGGGATCCAGGCCGTCTACGATCAACAGGGAGCAATCGGGCGTCGTTATCGGCGTCAGGACGAGATCGGAACACCTTTCTGCTTGACAGTGGATGGGGATACCGAACAGGATAACTGTGTGACCATGCGTGATCGTGATTCGCTGAAACAGGAGCGAATTCCCATCGATGATATCGTGGCGGAAGTTCAACGGCGCATTCACGGTTAAGAGCCAGCCCCGTTTCAACTGCATCCAGACATCAGTATATATGAGGAGCCTGACATGGCAGACAAGAAGATAGACCGCCGCGATTTTGGAAAATATCTGGCCGGTGGAACTGCCGCCTTCCTGACGGGGGCAGCCAATGCGGCTGACAAACAACCCCTCGTCGATGGTGTGACGCGGCCCTCAAATACGCTGATTCTGGATGGAGGCGGTCAATCGGTCTGGAACTCCACGGCGCAACATGTTCGTACCCGCGGTTGGATTTCCCCAGACGGGAAGATCTTTCACGAAGCCGCCCGGAATATCCCCATTCAGGAAGAAGACGATGTGATTGTCTGTGGTGGTGGCCCGGCCGGTTTTGCCGCAGCCCTGGCAGCAGCACGCAGCGGAGCCAAAACCCGTCTGCTGGAAGTGAATGGTTGTGTGGGAGGTGTCTGGACTGCTGGTGCGTTGACACTGATTATCGATGCGCAGAAGAAGCCGGGCATTATGCATGAGATTCTGGAAAAACTCGAAGAACGTGATGCCAGTAATGTCTTGAATAACGGGTCGGTCGCCTACGACACCGAAAAAACCAAGCTGTTACTCGAAGACATGCTGCTGGAAGCGGGAGTCAAGATTCAGCTGCATACCCGCGTGGTCGGGGCTGTGACAGACATCAACAATCGTCTGTCGGTAATTGTCACTGAATCGAAGTCGGGTCGACAGGCCTGGCGGGCGAAGTCATTCATTGACTGTACCGGTGACGGCGACATGGCGGCACAGGCCGGTTGTGGCTATGAGTTCGGGCAGCCCGGTACCGGGCTCACCCAGCCGATGAGTCTGATGGTATTGCTGACCGGCGTAACGACAGACGGGATCGCCCAGTTTGTCCGCGGCGATGCAGAACCCCGCAAACTGGGGAATCCCAAGAAGAACCTGCTGGCAGAATTTCAGCGTGCCGGCGTGGATCCCTCTTATGGTGGACCGACAATCTTCCGGGTGCGGGACGGCCTGTTTGCGATGATGGCCAACCATGAATATGGAACACTTTCGATCGATGCTGCTCACGTTACCGACGCAACCCTGCAGGCACGTCGAGAAGTACACAAGCTGGTCAACAGTCTCAAGAAACTGGGGGATCCCTGGACGAACCTTGAGATTATCGCGACCGCAGAACAGATCGGAACGCGTGAAGGACGTCGTATTCTGGGGCGTTATTACGTTTCGAGTGAAGATCTGAAAAATGGTGCCCGCTTTGATGACGCAATCTGTCATGTCCGATTTGGGATCGACGTGCATTCCACCAACCCGGGTAAAACCAAGGCGATTGAAAAGAAACCATTCAAATCAAAACCCTATGACATTCCGTTACGGGCTCTGATCGCCCGGGATGTCAACGGCCTGATGATGGCTGGACGCTGCATCAGCGGTGACTTTATCGCGCACAGCAGTTACCGGGTCACAGGGAATGCGGTCGCGATGGGGGAAGCAGCCGGAGTCGCATCAGCAATGGCGGCGACTTCAGACAAAATGCCTCACGAAGTCCCCTTCTCTGCCGTTTCCAAACAGCTGGCACAGATTCGCGGGGAAGATCAGCAGCAGGTAAAAAGCTAAACGCTAAGCAAGCTTTGGTAGAGTACCTGAGTCTGTCAGATAAGAAAAGCGGCTGAAGGGAATCGAACCCTCGTCACCAGCTTGGGAAGCTGGGGTAATACCATTATACGACAGCCGCGAATTCAAGATTATGACAGACTAAACGGGAGTGAGGTTCGGGTCAAGCATCCGGATGATCGAGGCTCCGGTATTCCTGAATTTCCCGGCCACGGGTTCCGGAAACAGGGCTTTTGAAGGCGGCCTGCGTTCAGTTTCTGTTACAACGGAGAGTCCAGCAGATTCTCCAGTCCCCGGGTTGGGTTCTGGTAATCAATTTCCACGGCACTGTGCATCCCCTGCAGGATAATCTTCCGCAAGCGGGGGTCGATCTGCATCTGCAAAATCGTGTCCTTGAGGATGTTATCCTTGAAGCCGATGGTCTTGCCTGTCCGGGCATCGAGAATTTCGAACAGGAACGAATAACTCCGGGTCCGGGATTCCGTACGGATTTTGCTCATGAAAATCAGGAAAGGCAACTCATACTGAGATGTGTCGATCCACGAGCGTTTAGGCAGATTGCGGTTCCAGAGGATATTGCCGGACTGCTTATCAATGCTCAGCAGGTCATTATCGATGTGCACGACATTCAGGAATGAGTCACTGATGAAGAAATCATTCTGCGGTGTGCGACGACGCGGCGTGGTGTAAGAGAAATTAAAGTAATAGCATCCGTGGTCGGAAAAGCCGATGAACTTGTTGAGGTTTTTGAGATATTCATCAGGGATGTCAGTCTCGATCATGGTCTCGCCCGTTTCCACATTCAGAACTCGCAGCCGGTTCGGAGGCAGCAGAATTGCCAGCTCGGTATCGGAAATCTGAGTAGAGAAACCGGAGTTGTCCACCGGCTCATCGAGGAGTAGTCGATCAGTCAACGGATCCCAGAGACGGACTCGCTTTTCGGTCGTGGATGTGGTTTCATAAAACAGCTTGCGACCAAATACGTGTCGAATGCGGCTGTTGAGCTCAAGTTCTCCCTGGCGAATCCGTTCTCCAGTGATGGCGCTGTAAACATCGTAATTCGTACGATTGATGCTGAAAGCGACGATCGCTTCCTGATCACCAACAAGCCCTTTGCTGGAATCACTAAGGAAACCGGATTTGGAAGGAATGTTCTTCCGCTCCCAGAGTACTTTTCCATTCGCAGGATTCAGACCGAACAGACGGTTGCCCCACTGAAAGACACAGACACGAGGTCCGGAAGGGCCGACATAAAACAGCGATTGAGAATTGTTCAAATCGTCGAATTCGGTAGTCCAGAGGGGCTCTGAAACATCACCCTCCAGCTGTAGCAGTGAAACACCATGAATTTTATGACTGCTTCCCAGGGGAATAAAATGACCCACACGCGTATTTCGCGAATGATAGGGATAGGAAATCCGGTCAGAGACTTTCACCTGACCGATTGATTGACCGGCGTGCCGATTAACCACGGTGAGTAGGGAGCCCTGTTTCAGTAACAACTGCGAGATCTCTGGTGGCGGCAGAAACTTTCGTTCATAGTTTCTGTAGGTAGCCGCGATTTGCGGCGCAGGAGCAGCGACGTCGCTTTGACGAATATTTACCCGGGTTACGTTATCTCTCGAAGGTTGCATGGCTTGATAGATCGACCAGGCAGCAGACCCTCGGTCATAACGCGCGACATATTCTGCTCCGGTCTGTCCATTCTCCAACGGGATGTTTGCATACTTCTCATTGAGCTCTTTCAGGAGTCCCGCCGCCTCATGCGGTAGGCCAACTGCTTCCCAAAGCTCAAGCAACTGCCGGGCGGCTTCCGCGGCAACATGGGGATTCGCATCGGCGTGGTTCTGCATCAGTAGAAATTCCGCCTGTTGAATCTGTCCGGACTGCATCATTTTTTGGGCCAGTGTACTCCGTACTGCTACTGCCTGTGACCAGCTGCCATAGGTGTCGAGAAAAGCCTGTAGTTCTGAGATGTTCGCTCCCTGTAAGGCCGTCTGTTGATCTTCGACAATAATGGAGTTCAGAGTTGCCTGGTCATTCTGATCTGCTTTGTCTGCGATCCGCTGCATCAGCCCGGCGATCAGGCTTTGTACGGTGACCAGATGATGTGTGTCTCCTGCCATGGCCAGCGGCTGATTGACCTCAATTTTTTTGAAGTCCTCAGCGACCTGCATCAGCCCATGGTAGTCCTCCTGCTCCAGCAGGTACTTCGATTTACGAGACAGGAAGCGTCCCCGTTCCAGAGGTGTCTGGGCCAGCGACTCCAGCTTACCCAGGAGTTCCGCTTCACTCTGACCACCACGATTGAGTTCCGCATAGAGCAGTTCCCGCAGCAGGGCTGTGGAACGATTCTGGATGTCTGGGACTGCCTGGTTGGATAGAAGAGACTCCAGGCGACGCTGGGCACCGGTCAGGTTACCCAGGGCAAGTTCGAGTTCGGCTTTGAGCAGTTGGTCGATCTGTTTCTGTTGAGGAGATAGCGACTGCTGATTGTCAGGCAGGCTGGCCAGCATCGCTTCGGCCTGGGGAAACGCATCAATCTGCCAGAGACCCAGCGAAATAATCCGCCCACGATGGGCGATAATATTTCCGGGAGCCCAGTCATACTGTTTCTGCTCTGAAGGAGATGGCTCCCCATTTCGCTTGACGACCTCATAAGCATAGGCTGCGCCCTCTTGCAGGTCCTGTTTAAACTCGTGGTTCAAGATACTTGAAATCTGATTCGTATTGCTGAGGGAGAAGCCTGCTTCCTTTCCGGTCGGAACATGGATTTTGAGCACATGCCCTGCTCTGGTCGGCAGCAGGTAGTTCTCCTGAGAAAGAAAACCGATGCCGGAAACTGGTCCTACCTGCAGATGCCAGAGCTCTCGACCATCCTCGATATGCCGACCGCGGCAGTAGTCAGCCCCGAGCACCAGCACAGTCTCATCGACTACGGCAGCGATCAGTTCGCCATCCTCGCGATTGACTTCTTCCCACAGGGGGAGTCCTGTTTGCAGGTCAATACAGTGAATGTAGGGGGAGCCACTGGGAAGGTAGAAGACACGGTTGCCGGAGATCACCGGGGCACTCGTGAGTCCGGGATGTCCGAAACTGACCGGGCGATAATAGCGTTTCTGAGCGATCCGACGGGAGTTATCCCCTTCACCGTAATAATAGCTCCAGAGCAGGTCGCCGTTTGTAGCATCCAACGCGACTACGGTATCGATCTGTGTTGTACAGACAATGATCCCCTCGCTAGAGGCCAGCGGTGCCTGTTGCCATGATCGCTCGCGATCTGAATAAATCGGCTGATCGACGTAAGCCAGCCCCTGTTTCCAGAAAATCGAGCCGTCATGTGGATTGATACAGAGCACAGAGAGCTGGCTGTTATGCTCGGCGATCGCATACAGATAGTTTCCAACCGGTAGCGGTGCACCGAGGAAATAATAGCCGGAAATACTCCACAGTGGTTTCACCGGAAAGGTGGTTTCTGGTTGAGGATCTTCTGAAGGGGCCCGGATTGCAGTTAACCCGTCGGCTGCAGTCGGCATTCGTTTGACGGGGAGTGCTACCAGCCGATTGCCCTTTTGTGAGACCAGGGGAAAATGTGTCGTATTGCGACGCAGTCCCAGGTTTCTCTCGACTGGAGGGAGCTGGTCGGGAATGTAGTCCACGGCAAAAACTGCCTGACCGTTGCTGGAAAGCGTGCCGTAAATCGAGTTACAGGCGTAGAATTTCTCCAGCGACAGATTTTGTGAATACGCGGCATGACCGGGCGTGCGTTCGTCGACCTGATCGATCAACTGGTTGAGGCTGCCGGCACTCTGAAACAACCAGGCAGTCTCACCGGAATCGATATCGACGGCTCTGACCCCTTTAAAATCACGATAGATAATCAGATTATCGACCGCAATCGGAACATTCGCGACAGCTGTCGACTGGTTCTCTCGTTGCTGCTTTCGCTCCCAATTAATCAGGTACTCGAGTGCACGATATTTTTCAGTTCGCGCAATCGGCTGGCTCCAGTCGGCCTTAAAGTAAGGAACGCTCGATTCAACAGACTGGTTTCGTTGCGAGTTCCCCTGGGAGATCAACCAGCCACGATCGGCAGGTCTACTTGGGCTGTTTTGCAGGTTCAGAGCGAGTCGTTCCATCGCCTGCGGTAAGCGGTATGTCACGCCGCCCAGAGTAACCTCAGCTTTACTTTTACGCGACAGAATCTGCGTGACCTTTTTCGGTTGGTCTGATTGCTGGTAAGCAACTGCTGCTTTGAGAAAGTGAACTGGTTTCATGCGGGACTGATGGATGCGGCTCTCCAGAAGCAGATCCCAGTAGCGTGAAGCAAACTCGAAATTCCCCTGTTCCAGATGCCGGGTCCCCAGATAATCGATGGCTTCAAATCCGGCCCGGAGGGGATAAAAGCGTAAGGCGATCTGTTCAAAGAGGCGCAGGTCGTCTGACTCTCGTGCCTGCTCCAGCATCCCATTGGCCTGAGGGCCTGAGATACGTTCGTAATCGGCGAGGTCCCGGGGATTGGCAGTGGAAAGGAGTTCCCGAGTCCGTTTACGAAAATTGAACGGGTGTTTCGCATCATCGGGCCAGAAAAAATAGTCTTCCTGATGGTCGAGCAGCTTTTCCAGCTGCAGGGCTCCCTCGGTGAATTCCCGTTCGTTGAATTTCTGTTCTGCACGTTCGAATTGCGTTCGCAGGCTTCGATTTCGGTAGATCCGATGAATCAAGGCTTCCCGATCTTCGGAGATCGCGTCGGGGTCAGGTTCGCTTTGTTCAGGAACGGCCTGTTCAGGAGGATCCAGAAACGCCAGCAGGAGCTGGCGGGCTGGTTCATCTTGTGAGAGAAGATATGTACAAGGCCCGATCAACAGGAGGGCGACTGCTGAAAGCAGTCTGGCAGTGACACTCTTCAGGGGAGAACGCCCTGAGAATGGAGGATTGATTCGTTTCATCCTGCAAATTCTCCTCGGGGGCAAAAACAGATGCCAGTGTCAAAGCGCGTCTGTGATTACAGATGACACCATTATAGCACAATCCTTTGAGTTACAGACAGACTACTTTCGAGGGTGTCGCCTCAGATTGCGGAAGAAAATGAACACAAATCACTGCGAGGGAAATAACTTAGGTTAGTTTATTGTTGAATTGACATTCATTTATGGAATGATTGAGAATAGAATAAATTGAACTGAGAGTTACTATGACATCTGGAAAATGCTGAGATCATTCCATGATCACACCAATGTCGGGAGAGAGAAGTCTAAATGCCGGAATCCAGTCGCTTGAGAAACAGACCATGTTTAATTCAGTTACTCTTCTGGGGGATTCTCCTCAGTTTCATTTTGGGGTTCACTGCAGAAGTCGATGCAGAAACGAAGACTACCCCTGCTAAGTCTCCTTCACAGTCTCCCGTGGATTTTACACAGGAGATCCAACCACTGCTGGCAAAGCATTGTTACTCCTGCCATGGTCCCGATGTACAGGAAGGGGGGCTCCGACTGGATCAGAGTGATGAAGCGTTCAAAAAACTGGAATCGGAAGCAACGGCAATTGTTTCCCGCCATCCCGAACAGAGTGAACTCATTGCCCGGATTTCCCCCCGGGATGATGGATTGCAGATGCCCCCGGAAGGGGAGCAGCTCAAGCAGGCCCAGGTGGAATTGCTGAAGAACTGGATCTCCCAGGGCGCAGAATGGAAAAAACACTGGGCCTTTGAACCTCCCCGGAAGCAGGCACCACCCTCCACCCAGAACCAGGAATGGGTTCAAAATCCAATTGATGCGTTCATCCTGAAAAAACTGGAGCAGAAGGGACTCTTCCCTGCACCACCCGCAGATCGGGTCGCACTGATTCGTCGGGCATATTTTGATCTGACCGGTCTGCCTCCCACTCCCGAGGAAGTCGATCAATTTGTTAACAATCCCGCTCCTGATGCCTACGAAAAAATAATTGACCGCCTGCTGGATTCGCCTCATTACGGAGAACGCTGGGCGCGTCACTGGCTGGACCTGGTCCGCTATGCTGATACCAACAGTTATGAACGGGATGGTAACAAACCCAATGCCTGGCGTTTTCGGGATTATGTCATCCGCTCCCTGAACGAAGACAAACCCTACGCCCAGTTCATTAAAGAACAACTGGCAGGGGACGAACTGGATCAGGTGACCAATGATTCCATTATCGCCACCGGCTATTATCGACTGGGGCTCTGGGATGATGAACCGGCTGACCCGCTCTTGAGTTACTACAATGAGCTGGATGATATCGTCACCACAACCAGTCAGGTGTTCCTCGGGCTGACACTGAACTGTGCCCGCTGTCACGAACATAAAATCGATCCGATTCCCCATGAAGACTATTACCGCTTTATGGCGTTTTTCCATGGTCTGAACTCATACGGAATCCGCTCCGATCAACTCTCTTTTAATCAAACCGATATCACGGGTACGAAGCTGGTAACCCGCTACGCAGAGCTCGACGAAAAACAGGGTGAGCTGAAGCAGAAAATGCGTGCGATTGAAGAGACTGGTATTAAAAAGATGTCGGGCGTCGATCAGCGGCGCTCTGAGACTAGGGAACGCAAAAAGCTTCTGGAAGAAAAACTGGCTCAATTTCTGGAGCCTGCACAAATGCAGGAGTATCAGAAGATGCAGTCCGAAATGCAGGAACTGAATGCGGAGCGGAAAAAACTGCCTCCCCGCAAGATGGCGCTCAGCGTCAGACGCAGCCTCAAAGAACCCCGGGAAACCTTCGTTCTACTGCGGGGAAATCCGCATGTGAAAGGGGAACCAGTCCAGCCCGGTTTTCCTGAGATCTTCGGCGGTGAGCAGGCGATAATTCCCCAACCCTCGGCGGAGCAGAAAACCTCCGGCCGCAGACGCGTACTGGCAGAGTGGATCGCCGATCAGGATAACCTGCTGACTTCGCGGGTCATTGTGAACCGGATCTGGCAGCATCACTTTGGTCGGGGAATCGTTCAGTCACCCAATAACTTCGGACAGCTGGGGGTCCCGCCGACACATCCAGAGCTGCTGGACTGGCTCGCCCTGAAATTTAACGATGAGGGACAGCGGTTCAAAGCCTTGCACAAGCTGATCATGCTGTCAAATACCTATCAGATGTCCTCTCAATTCTCCGAAGAAGCGGCTACCATCGACCCGGCCAATGATCTGTTCTGGCGGTTCAATATGCGAAGATTGAGTGCGGAGGAAGTCCGCGACAGTATCCTGGCGGTCAATGGACGCTTGAATTCAAAAATGTATGGTCCGGGCTTTTATCCACAGATTTCTAAAGAGGTCATGCAGGGACAGTCAAAACCGGGACAGGGTTGGGGAGATTCTTCGGAAGAAGAACGGGCGCGGCGAAGTGTCTATATTTTCGTCAAACGTTCACTGCTGACTCCCCTGCTCTTCAATTTTGACTTTGCCGACACGGACAGCAGCTGTGCGGTGCGATTTGTGACGACCCAGCCGGCACAGGCTCTGGGGATGATTAACGGCGCCTTCGTCAACAGTCAGGCAGAACACCTGACCGAACGACTGCTCAAGGATGCGGGACCGGAATACCCGGCATTCGTAGCACGGGCAATTCGCCTCGCCTATGGTCGTCAACCCCAGCCTGGTGAGGTGGACCGGGGAGTTCAACTTATTAAGAGCCTGATTGACAAACATCAGTTATCTGAGAGACAGGCCCGGGACTATTTCTGCCTGACGATTTTAAACCGCAATGAGTTTGTTTATCTCGATTAAGATTATGATATTACGATATTGACATAACGGGTTTGAGAGAGCCTGAGAGCGTATAAAGGATCAGGATATGAGCTTAGAACAGCAACCCCAACAACCTGCCGGACATGCCCAGTTTTGCCGACGAACACGGCGGGAATTCCTGTGGGAAGCGGGAGGCGGATTTGGTTCCGTCGCTTTAACCGGGATGTTGTCCGCGGATGGTTTTCTGAATTCACAGGCGGTTGCCGCTGACGGTGTAAGTCAGTTCCGGAACCCGCTGGCACCCAAAGATCCCCACTTCAAACCCAAGGCCAAGAGCGTGATCTTCCTGTTCATGTACGGTGGCCCGAGTCATGTCGATACGTTCGATCATAAGCCTAAGTTGTATGGTCTGGATGGTAAGACGATTCCCGTCAAAACCAAGGGACGCGGCGGCGAAAAGAACGAAGGACGCGTTGTTGGTCCCAAATGGAAGTTCAAACAGTACGGCCAATCGGGGCAATGGGTTTCGGATCTGTTCCCGCATCTGGCGACCTGTGTCGACGATATTGCATTTCTCAAGTCGATGACCGCGGATTCACCAATCCATGGCTCAGCCATGTTGATGATGAATTCAGGACGCATCTTGAGCGGGTTCCCCAGCCTCGGCTCCTGGCTGAACTATGGTCTGGGAAGCGAGAATGAAAACCTGCCCGGCTACGTGGTGATGCTCGATCCGACAGGTGGACCGATCAGCGGCGCCAAGAACTGGTCCAGCGGTTTTATGCCGGCCACTTATCAGGGGACGACAATGCGCTCCAAGGGAGCACCACTTGTAGACCTGCGACGACCCGCGGGCATGAGTAGAGCCGTCCAGCGAGAACTGCTGGATGCGCTGAAAACGGCCAATGAAAAACATGAAGCAACCCGGGCGGGGAATTCGGAACTGGCGGCCCGGATCGCCAGCTATGAACTGGCTTTCAAGATGCAGCAACACGCACCAGAAGCAGCAGATCTGGCTTCAGAGCCCCAACAGACTCAGGATATGTACGGGCTGAACAATCCCCGGACTGCTGATTTTGGCAGACGCTGCCTCTTGGCCCGGCGTCTGGTCGAACGCGGAGTTCGATTTATTCAGCTCTACTCAGGCGGAAATCATAATGATGCCAACTGGGATGCACATGGGGATCTGGTCAAGAATCACAGCTATCATGCCGGGAATACCGATCAGCCGATCGCAGCGCTGATCAAGGATCTCAAAGCACGGGGCCTGTTCGATGAGACCATGATTGTCTGGGGAGGCGAATTCGGACGTCAGCCCACTGCAGAATACGCGAAAGGGACCGGCCGCGATCATAACTCCTTCGGATTCACCATGTGGACTGCGGGCGGTGGAATCAAAGGTGGAACTTCCGTGGGGGCAACCGATGAACTCGGCGCTGCCGCCGTGGAGAAACCGTTCCATGTCAAACGACTGCACGCGACGATCCTGCATCAGATGGGCCTCGACCCGAATCGTCTGTCTTACTTTTACGGCGGACTGGATCAGAAACTGGTTGGCGTTGAACATACCGAACCGATTTCGGAAATCATCTAGTCTGCAGACTGACTGGCGGTGATCTGTCGCTGCAGGCGTGCGACGATATCGGGATGATCTTTAGCGAGATTGTGAGTCTCTCCGATATCCGTATCGAGATTATACAACTCTAGAGGTTTACCGGGGCCAGTCTGGACGGCCTTCCATTTACCAGCCCGCAGAGCCACTTTGCCCCGATATTTCCAGAACATCGTCGCATGCGCCTCTTGCGACTGGCCCAGCAGTTCAGGCAGGTAGGAAATGCCATCGATGTTTTTCGGCGGCTGGATTCCCGCCAGTTCACAGGCCGTAGGCAGGAAGTCCCAGAAAGCACTGATGTGATCGGATGTGGTGCCCGGTTTGATTTTCCCCGGCCACTTGACAATCAGCGGCACCCGGATGCCTCCCTCATACAGATCGCGTTTGTATCCTTTCAGCGGTCCATTGGAGTTGAAGAATTCCACCTGATGCATGCCTTCCTGGTGGGGACCATTGTCCGAAGTGAAAAAGATGATGGTTTTGTTTTCCAGCTTGAGTTCATTCAGAAGTTTGACCATCCGGCCCAGGTCCCGGTCGAGGCGGGTCACCATCGCGGCGAAGCCTTTTTCAGGTTGAGGCCACTCACGATCCTGGTAGTCGCCGTATTCAGGGACTTCCATGCCATCACCGGTAGCGCGGCCCCCTTCATTGTTCGCGTGTGGAATTGTGTAATGCGCCTGCAGGAAGAAAGGCTTATCTGCATTCGCCCGGATAAAGTTGAATGCTTCGCGGGTCAGCAGATCATGCGAATAGGTTTCGCGCGAGATCGAGACCCGTTTGTGAGGGCCCACCTTGTTTCCCGGCAATGAAACTTCCTGTTCATTGCTCCAGAGGAACTCGGGATAAAAGTTGTGCGCGTTGCCCTGGTCCAGGTAGCCGAACCAGAAATCAAAGCCCTGCTTGCTGGGAACACCGGTTGACTCTGGAATACCGAGGGCCCATTTTCCTACACCACCTGTCGCGTAACCCTGCTGTTTGAGCAGTGAGGTGACGGTCGTTGTGTTTTCCTGGAAATAATACTGTTCATTCTGGCTGATCGGAGTGTGTCCCGAATGCTGACCGGTAAGCAGGACCAGCCGCGAGGGACGACAGACGGTATGCCCCGCATAGTGATTGGTGAACCGCATCCCCTGCTGGGCAAGCTGGTCGATATTGGGTGTCTTGATAATTTTCTGACCGTAGCAGCCCAGGTCACCGTAGCCCATGTCATCTGCCATCACATAAATGATGTTGGGGCGATTCTCTGCTCGTAGACCAGTAGTCGTTAAGAGCAGACAGAAGATCAATACACACAGAACACGGCAGGGCTTGTCAGATATCATTATGATGGAACCTTAGAGTCAGGGGGATTCAATGATGTAATAGTTCGATTATGCCTGTTGTTTCGCAGGGAAATCAACGATGACTTTGATAGCCCCCTCCCTTCGATCGCGGAACAGTTCGAATGCCTGCTGAATTTCAGCGAGAGGGAAGCGATGTGTGATAATCGGACCGACATCTATTCGGTCCTCAGAGAGCCATTGCATCGCCAGCGGAAAGTCACGGTTGAAATCCGGATTGATGCTGGAATGAACGGTAATATTTTTAAATACCAGATCCCGTATTCGAAAATTGTCGATCGTCTCAGGGGGAACACCGAAGACCAGGATCTGACCAGCCTGGCGACAGAGTTCAACGCAGAGATTGATTTGCTGATCGGCGTGACCAACCGCTTCAATCACGATGTCGGGCAGTTCTCCCTTTAAAATTTCCCGGATAGCGGTAACCGGATCGTGGTTCCTGTTACAAATCGTGGCGGTGGCGCCCATGCGGGGACTGACCTCCAGCCGGGATTCGAGTAGATCAATGCCGATGATCTGGCGCGCTCCCATGTTGTTCAAGGCGGCATTCATAAGTTGTCCCATCGGTCCCTGTCCCACTACAGCGACGGTCTTGTCCAGCAGATTGGGAAGTTTTTTGAGAGCGAAGAGGGCCGTCCCCAGGGGCTGGGCCATCAATGCATGTTCCTCGGGAATATTGGTCACGATGGGAATGGTGCGGGATTCATCCAGCAGAAATCGCTCCTGCAGGCCCTGTTGCATCACGGGAACAGCCAATACACGGTCCCCTGCTTTCCAGCGGTTTCCATTGGTCGCGGTGACCGTGCCAATCATCTCATGTAGCGAGTGACCGATCTCAATTTCCCATTCGTCGGTGCCATTGAAATAAGGGAGGTCGGAGCCACACAGACAGGTGGTCTCGGGCTGAAAGATAATCTGACCCGCACAGTCTGCAGGTGGAGAAGCCGGTAATTCGGGTTCGGGAACGTCAATGAGTTCAAGTTGACCGGGCGCTACGAGATGACTTGCTAACAAAGGACTGGTCCTGAAATATGTGACAGCTTCCTGTTCCAGAATCAAAGTTGCATCTGGCAGGAACAAAGCGGAAAGGATATATTCATATAAAATATACGATGTCGATTCAAATGCAAAGTCTTGACCTCTGGTGGACTGCTTGGCCCCTGGAGAAACTGAAGGAATTCTGCGATGAGTAATCAGATCGATGTGGCCGTGTTGACCAATGAGACCGGGGCACACCTGGGTGCGTATTTCTCAGCTTTGAAAACAATCGAAGCTGTGAAGTTGGTTTATCTGGCGGACCCGAGTGGAAAACAGGTTAATCTGGCGCGAAAGGAACTAGGGACCAAGTTGAGCCAGGTCTATCCTCAGGCAGAAGCACTTTTTCAGAATCATAAACCGGAGCTGGCTCTGGTCACGATGGAGGCCCGACAGGCGCCTGCTGCGATTGATCTGTCACTGGAACAGGGATCACATGTGCTTTCAGAGAAGCCCGCGTGTCTGAATGTGTCTCAGTTCGAGCCACTGGTTCAGAAGGCGGAAAGTAAGCATCTGAACTTATCGCTGGCCCTGGCCAATCGGACGAACCCGGAGATCCAGTATGCACGCACACTGATCCAGGAGGGGACGCTGGGAAAGATCTACGGTGTTGAACTGCAACTGTTGGCCGATCAGACCCGCTTAACCAGACCCGCCTATCATGGAAGCTGGTACGCACACAAGGATCAGGCCGGCGGGGGCTTTCTGTCCTGGCTGGCCATTCACTGGCTGGACCTGTCGATGTATCTGACAGGTGCGTCGATCAACGAGGTGAGCGGGTTTACGGCGAATGCCGGTGGTCAACCGCTTGATGTTGAAGACTCGGCAGCATTCGCCTTGCGTTATGATGTGGGATTTCTAGGGACTTTGACCGCGGGCTTCTATCTGAAGCAGGGATATCAGTCCATGATTAAAATCTGGGGAAGCAAGGGCTGGCTGGAGATGCTCCCCTTTGCTGATCGTCCCCTGGATTGGAGTGTCAATCACAACGGGAAGCATTATCGTTTTGAAAAACCACTGGAGCCGCGCGGGTATACTCCCGCAGTTCGTAAGGCTGTCCTGGCGGCGGCAGGTGAATCAGAACCACTGCTCACCAGCCGCGAGAGTTTGAGAATTATTCAGACGATCTACGCCTGTTACGAGGCAGCCAGTACCGGTAAGAGGCAAGCCGTGCCCGGTTTGTAAGTCAGCCTCGTTCTGAATCAGAGCAGGTATTCGTCATCATCTTTGAGGTCTTTTTCGGTGATGATGCGATGCCCCTGTTCTGTCAGTGTTCTGATTCCCAGATCGATATCATCAACGCACAGAGCGATCGCCCCTCTACCATGTCTGCGATAGAGCAGCGGATAAGTGTAGTCGATGTTGACCTCTGCCTGGAGCAATGAGAGACAGATTCTCATGTAAGGCTGCGTGTCATCCGGCAATTCGACACCGATGAGATCTTTTTCGAAGAAGGTATAACCGGAGAGCTCAAAGATTTCCCTGGCGTGCTCGTAGTTATCGAGAACGATACGACTCATCGCGACGTCTACCGAATCGACGGTGCTCAAAGCAATGATTCTCAGGTCAAACTTTTCCAGAAGCTTTAGCAACTGATGGAGATACCCGACTCGGTTTTCCATAAACACACAGAATTGACGCAGGCAGGGCCACTCTTTGCCTGGTTCCCCCGAAGGGTAAGAGGATTGATTTTCATAATCCATCTGATTTTCTCCACGTATTGCAAAGCCAGTTCGAATGCCGGCACAGAAACAGCGTCCGAACCAGAGTTTGTGTACAGACAGGAACCAGGTCGTGTTACGTTCTCATCAAGTTCTTATCTTCAGGCAATTTAAGCAAATTATGCGATGTCGTCAATAAGAGGTGCCCGCTTCAGTGCTTGGAAAGCAGATCGACCAGCACAGACGTGAAAAAGGAGCCGATTTGCGTCTTGTGCATCTGGGGCTGAGATCATACAACTGGGGCGTTTAACTGCATTCTGACCAGAAATCCGGAGTCAAAACGTGATTCGTACCTTTCTGTTTGATATGGGAAATGTTCTCGCTTTCTTTTCACATGATCGAATGTGTGAACAGATGGGGGCGCTTTGTGGGCGTACCCGCGAGGAGATTCAGGCTCTGCTGATCGATTCGGGAAAACAGTGGGAGTTTGAACGGGGGCAGTTATCGGCAGAGGAATTTCATCAGTGGTTTGAAGAGGCCACAGGCCAATCTGTCTCCTATCCGGATCTGGTCCGGGCTGCATCTGATATTTTTGAGCTGAATGCGTCCCTCGTTCCCGTTCTGGATACTTTGAAAGACCGCGGGCATCGGCTGGTACTTCTGTCGAATACCTGTATTTCTCATTTCGAATTCATCTGGAACGAATATGAGGTCCTGCAACGCTTTGATGATTTCGCGACATCTTACAAGGCGGGCGCCATCAAGCCGGAACGGCCGATTTTTGATTTAGCACTCTCAAAGATCCAGTGTGCTCCGGAAGAAGCCTTTTACACGGATGACATCGCAGATTATGTCAATGTCGCTCGTGGGTTGGGGATACAGGCGGAAGTATTTACAGATACACCGACTCTGATTCAGCATCTCGCGGCCCGGGATATCCAAGTCTAACAAGTCTAAAATGTACCCGGGAATCAGGGGCTTCTTGCGTTTCTGATCTCATACAGCTGCTTTACAGATTGTTCATCAATTTAACGTGAACAGACAGCTTGACTACGCGCGATCCAGTTCTCTTCTCTGCTTTGGAACATTGTTTGCGTAACATATTCAGTTTCTGCGGAACTATACTCCCAGGTTCCGGTCATTGAACGATCAATTCAGAAGTTGAGTTTGTTTAAATCTGTGGACGCAAATATGTCGATCGACTCTCACCCCGGCACTCTGGAGCCTGAAACGGCACTCGATAAAGGTCAGTTCTATCGAGAAACCTTTTCCATGGGCTGGTCGCATCTGATTACGTGCCTCTGGTTTGCCTGGCTGTTCTTCTATTTCGGAAACGTACATATCTTTTACTCAGATATCTGGGGACATGTTTCGTACGGTGACTGGATCCTGAGCCATCAAGGTCTGCCTCAATATGATCCCTTCCTGTCGCTGGCAGAGGGGGTAAAAAGTATTGACGCGGCATGGTTATCTCAGGTCCTGTTTGCCAAAGTCTATGAATTCTGGGGTGTGCGGGGGCTTTCGCATGTCTTTGCTTTGACAGTGTTTGCGACACACGTGTTGTTCTGGTGTGCTTTCTATATCAAAACGGGACGCGTCGGGGTGAGCACGCTTGGATCATTCCTGCTGATCCTGATTTCCTCCAGTCGAATTGCCATCATCCGACCGGAAATTTTCGGAACCTTCTGCGTGGCGTTACTGCTGGTGGTCATGGCCTGGTCTGAAAAATACGACCGCTGGCTCCCTTCCGCTGACAGTGACGAGAACGTTTCTGCAAGAAAAACTCCCACTCCCCTGCTTTGCAGTCTCTATCTGGGGATTCCTCTGATTTTCCTGGCTTGGGCAAATCTGCATGGTTCTTTTGTCGTAGGTCTGGCCATCCTGGCGTTACAGTTCCTGGGACGGGCACTGGAAGTACTCTGGAGGACGAAGAGTCTGATTCAGGTCTGTACGGATCCGTGGGTTCGTCGCTGGCTGATTGTGACTGAGCTTTCAGTCTGCACCGCATTACTTAATCCTTACCATATGGATCTGTTCCTCAATTCCCTGCTCTTTCCACGGAATCCTAACCTCAAGGATGTGCTGGAATGGGAGCCACTGGAGTTTCGGGATGCAGAGGGAATCTGGTTCTGTATGGCCTGGGTCCTCATGCTGGGGCTCTACCGCCATAGTCGGGAACGGGTCAGGACGGCAGATGTGCTGAGGATTGGTCTGCTCTCACTGTCTGTGATTATGGGCGTGCGGATGATTGGCTGGTTTTCGGTTATTTTTGTCTATGCCATGGTGAATCATCTGGCAACCGTGATTCCCCGGACGACGCCTGTGTACCTTAAAGCAGGTTCCGGAGAGAAAAAAACAGGTTCTTTCTGGGCACGCAGATCATTGGTTATGACTTCCGTATGTGTCTTGATACTCTGGTTTGGCTTCGCTTTTTCAAATATAGCGACCCCCCTGTTTGGTGGAAAACCACGTGATATCAACAAGGTTTACAGTGAAGGTACGCCGCGCAAACTGACCGAGTTTCTCAGGGCTCATCCACCTCAGGAACAGGTCTGGAATCCCCAGTGGTGGGGGGACTGGCTGGTTTGGGATGGCCCCAAAGATCTTAAGGTCTTTATGACGACCAACGCTGTGCATCTGGCTCCGACACGCGTCTGGCGAGATTATCTGGGAATAGCGCGTGCGAATCGAGGTTGGCAATCAGTTGCAGAGAGATACAACGTATCGACCTTCATCGTGCACAAAGAAAAGCAGGTCGCTTTAGAAAAACAGGTTCGGCGTCTTGAAGGTTTTCGACCTGTCTATGAGGACGATCTGACATTAGTCATGTCGCGTGAACCGGCTCTGATTGAGGCCGCAAAAGCATCAGAAGCTACAGATAAAGAGAAAGAATCTGAGCAGAAATCTGCTGCGACAGAAGGGGATCAGCCATGAGTTCACAGCGAGCATCTATAAATAAAAAACTGAAAGTCGCAGCATTTTTATGTCTGCATATCCTGATCGTGGGAGCCGTGATTGGCTGGGCAGCCGTACGCTATCAGGACTGGGAGCGAGCCAAGGAGCTACCGGCCCTGAGGCTCAATCCTTTAACGGTGAAGCCGCAGTACGATCGCCCCGAAATCGTCTCGGATGCTGACCTCGGTAAGGTCCTTTCCCGTCTGCGACCACAGTTTCGTGGTAAACAACCCCGCATTAACTATGTGGATCATGCACTGCGCTTCTGGGGACTGGAAGCGGTGTTTGATGATCCCAAATCCCTGTCAGGAATTGAGATGCGCGATATCCTGCTGGATCATCGCCGCTTTGGCCAAGTCTGGGGAGACAAAACCAGGCCTCTACTGGTTCGAAACCAGAATGGTTTGCGGGCGCGCGTCCAGGAAGGGCTGGAAACGTCAAGCCACGAAGACCATACATTGGCCACATTGGCGGAAGTGGGGACCCCCGTCGATTATCCAATTGTCCTCGCCCAAGGAGAGACAACGCTGGCAGAAATGATTCAGGAATCTCTGAAATCGTTCAGTCTGAATCAGGTGGAATATGAGTGGTCAGCGCTGGTATTTGCTCTATTTCTGGATCACCCTCAAAGTTGGGTGACCAGCGAAGGTCAGCGGATCAACTTCGATGTAATCAGCGACCGAATTATGCGGCAAAAGCCAACTCAGGGAGTCTGCTATGGAAATCATAGACTGCATGCCCTGGTTATGATTTTACGCGTGGATGAACAGACTCCGATACTGTCAGACGCAGGACGAAAGAAGGTCATAGATTATCTAAAGAGCATCACGGATCGATTGGTGAAATCGCAGTCTCCAGAGGGTTTCTGGGATAAAAACTGGGATGGAACCAAGCTGGATCTCTCGACGGAGCAGAAATTCACACCCCGTGCACGGCGGGTGCTGGCGACTGGTCATGCAATGGAATGGTGGGCTTTGGCTCCTGCCGAGGTCCTCCCTCCTGCTGAAACGTTGGAGAAGGCAGGAAAATGGCTGGTAGAAACCATTGAAAAGATGCCGGAAACCGAGATTAAGAACAGCTTCACCTTCCTGTCCCATGCTGGTAGAGCGCTGGCTTTGTGGAGAGGTAAATTCCCGGCCCAGGTCGCACTGCCTCCGCTAACCAAAGATTGACGAATCTTGTCTCTTTGGTAGGCCATCCAAATCTCTGTATTGCATTCTGTGCTGTTCTTTCCCACAGGCTCTAGCTCAATCTTCGCTAGAAACAGGGTTAACACCTGCTGTGCACCTCTGGTTACACCGCTGTTTAAAGTGTTAACCAGCGTAAACACTTTCGGTTGCTGTATCACCTGCCAAGTGACGTTTGCCTGTAAATGTCAGGAAAACTAACAGAAAAGAGAATTGTGATGAAACTGGCGGATTGAGCAGGAGTGATTCAAAAACCGGTCGTTGGAAAAATGCACGGATTACGACCTGGTGTGAAAATAAGAAAAATATGCATGTGTGGTAAAAGTGGCACATGGTCTGCTGTATTTATGCAACGTCTGCGCCGGGCGTATGCAGACGAGTTAATTTACTGGATTGTTAACAGTCACATGATCTTGTGACGCATTCAGTATGCATTAACCATCAGATTAATGTGAGGAGTACGAATGAAGATGTTTCAGCAGTTTTGGAATGATGAAGCTGGTTTCGTCGTTTCAACAGAACTTGTGCTGATCGCTACCGTGTTGGTTCTCGGCATGATTGTCGGTTTGACCACACTGCGCGATCAGGTAATCGCAGAACTCGCAGACGTTGCCAATGCAATGTCTAACAGCAATCAGAGCTATTCTTACTCTGGTATCACAGGCCACTCATCCAGCACCTCAGGGTCGCTGTTTGATGACAACACGGATTTCTGTGACCAGGATGACAACGGTGGCGCAGGTACCTTTACTCACTGCATCACAGTGATTGCAGCTACAACCGGTGAAACACCTTAGTTGTTAATCTGAGCCCATGTGGCTCAGCAGCCAAGGGTTCTCCCGTTGTTTATTTAGGGAGGACTCATGATAATTCTGTTTCAATTTTTTATCACTATGTTCAAAAGAACTGACTATGTCAGTTTAAATGATACTTAAGGAGTTAGAATGAACATGCTTAATAAGTTCTGGAATGATGAGGCAGGTTTTGTTGTCTCATCTGAACTCGTGTTGATCGGAACGATCCTGGTATTAGGGGTTGTTGTTGGATTGGCCACCGTTCGTGATCAGGTCGTACAGGAACTGGGTGACCTTGCTTTAGCTATCTCAAACATTAATCAAAGTTACAGTTTTTCTGGTGTAACAGGACACACTTCCAGCGTATCTGGATCTCAGTTCGTTGACCAGACTGACTTCTGTGACACCAACGTCGATACCGCAGGATCTGAACCTGCTTGTATTAACGTCACAATCGCTGCTCCCGTTGGTGAGTAGTACTGATACAGTTTGAGTTTTCAGGCTGGTTCCCGAGGACGCCCACTCGGGAACACCCTGAAAAGCAGTATTTGAGAAGTTAGTACTGGATTGGCATATAAGATGCACTTATTGGTTCAGTGACAGTAAAACACGCGTCAGCATTCTCTCAAAGTCAGGATAGCAGCAGGAATGAAACTGTTAAGTCAATTTTGGTCGGATGAAGGAGGTAATGTCTCCGCCTTATCTACAGTGTTGATTATCACCATACTGATTATTGGATTCATTCCAGGTCTAGTCACGCTTCGTGATCATATTGTTCAGGGGTTTGGTGATCTGGCAGAAGCTCTTGTCAGTCTTGATCAGTCATATAGTTATACGATCAATGGCGTGGAGAGTAAGTATATCGACACCAACAGCGGTGGCATGGCTGCTAACGGTACTTTGACTGATGAGGGAAGTGTCGCTCCAGCAGCAATGGATGTGGGCGATGGTTCAGCACCAGCCGCCCTTGATCTGACGATTTCTGCATCTGGAGAATAGCTGAAAAGCTGATCATTCGCTGGTTAAGCTTTAATATTACAACGTGTATCATCACTGCCGGGGCATTCATTCGGCAATTGGTGAATTGAAATTTTTTATTAATCGAAGATTTCAGGGAAGTTAACGTGGCAAAAATTAGTCCAGGAACAATGACGGCAGCGATTTTCGCAATTCTTTTAGGCTTAGGCGCAGCTTATACTGTGAGACAGTTCCTGCATAAGCAACCGGGCCCTGTCGTGTTAGCAGAAGATCCACCAGCGAAACCACGGCAGGTCTTCATTCCCATCGCTTCACGAGACCTCGTACCAGGGCAGACTTTGTCACTGGATGATATCTCCATTTTGAAGATGCTGCCCGATCAGGTGGATAAGCGATTCAAACCGAACGGCTTGCAACGAATCATGGCGACTGAATTTATTCAGGGCCGGGTGCTGAAATCGGAAATCAAAGCCGGAGAGCCGTTCCATACAGTTGATCTGTATGCAACAGGAATGGGCCCGGGACTGTCCGATACTCTTGAGCCTGGTAATCGCGCTGTCACAGTTTCCATCCACAAAATTGGGAATGTGGCCGGTTTCTCACGTCCTGGAGCAATTGTTGATGTTCTGTTCCGCTCACATGAAACAGATGGGATTCCCGAGACTACCATTACCCTGCTCGAAAAAGTACGCGTTCTGGCTGTAGATCAGACCTCTGTTCCCGGACACAAAGTAGGAATGGGAAATAAAGATTCTGCTGATTATCCAGTTACTCTCGAAGTATCACCCGAACAGGGCAAAGTCCTCAAGGTCGTTGAGGATCATGGCGTACTGAGCCTGGCTCTGCGGAACCCCAATGAAAACACTGAAGTGGTTTCTGCTGGACGTTCGAGCGATCGACTGACATTGTCAAACATTCTGGGATTCATCCCAAATCAGCGAGTTTCCAGTATGGATATCTATCGGGGTGGCTCATTGAATACAGTGCACTTTAAAGGCAACCGTGCCTACAAGAGCCAGAACTGGATCGACGCAATCGAAACTCCTGTTGCTTCAGAAGTGATTCCCTCAAGCAAAGCAACAACAACGATGAAGCAGGACGAGAATAAGACTTCGGAGATTTCTGTTCCCGCCAGTGGACTTTAAACCCAGAAAAGAATCAGAGCGTCGACCGATAAGTTGATGATAGTCTGATTTCTCAGAATTCCTGGGTGATTGGCGCAGTTTTGAAGTCTGTTTGTTATTGAAGTCCGTTCAGGAAGGAGTTTCTGCTCCAGACTGATCGTGCTGGGAAACTATATCTGTAGGTTACGACATGGAATCACTTCGCACAAAAAAACTTTTTCTGGAACCCGAAAGCTACCTTCCAGAAAACAGAGAGGCAGAATTGAACTTTCAGAAACAGAAAGTTCTGATTCATCAGGAGCTGGTAGATTCCCTCGATCTGTCAATGCTGGCTCAAATCTCGGAAAAAGAACTTTCCGGGGAAGTGCGAGCCGTTGCTACTGAAATCTGTGAAGAGCATGCATCTGTTCTGGAAGGTATCGACCGGGAACGGTTGCTCGACGAACTGTTGAGCGAAGTCTTCGGACTGGGACCACTTGATCAACTGATGGCAGATACGACCATCAGCGATATTCTGGTAAATCACGCCTACGAAATTCATATCGAACGGAATGGTCAACTCGAAGAATCAGATGTCATCTTTGCTGACAATCAGCATCTGATGCGGATCATCCAGAGAATTGTCTCACGTGTTGGCAGACGTATCGATGAAGTGAATCCCATGGTAGATGCACGTCTGCCTGATGGATCCCGTATCAATGCAATCATTCCTCCGCTGGCACTGAATGGTCCTTCACTGTCCATTCGCCGCTTTGGTACTGTTCCACTGGAAATTGATGACCTGATCGAGAAAAAGTCTCTAACTCCAGAGATTGTAGATTTTCTGGCAGCTGTCGTGGATTCCAGGATCAGCATGCTGATTTCGGGGGGAACTGGTAGTGGTAAAACCACTCTCTTGAATGCGTTATCCAACTTCATTCCGCGAGAAGAACGCCTGGTCACGATTGAGGATTCAGCAGAATTACTGCTGCAGCACAAGCATGTGGTTCGTCTGGAAACCAAAACGGAAAACACCGAAGGTGTCGGTGAAATTTCTCAGCGACAACTTGTCAAAAACAGTCTGCGTATGCGTCCGGACCGGATCATCATCGGTGAGGTTCGTGGAGCGGAAGCCTTGGATATGCTGCAAGCCATGAATACTGGTCACGAAGGCTCGATGACGACCATCCATGCCAATGACACTCGGGATGCCCTGGCTCGTCTGGAAATGATGGTTGCCATGAGTGGTTTCGACTTACCACTTCCTGTTATCCGCCAGTATATCGCAAATGGTATCGGCATCGTTCTGCATGGGTCCCGCCTGAAAGGGGGCAACGCTGTATTACCCGTGTTTCTGAGATTATCTCATTGAATGAGCGGGGAGATTACCAGGTCGAGGATATCTTTGGTTTCGAACAAACGGGCCTGGATGATCAGGGGAACGCTATCGGTTATTTTTATTCCACAGGTTACCGACCTGCATGTCTGAAGCGAATGGAAGCATCCGGGATCAGGCTGAGCGATCAGATTTTTGAGCAAAAAACGTTCAAAGCCTGATTGTCCTGGTTTCTGACACAAGAGTTTGAGTTTTACTGGTAGTGGAGAAAGTGGGAAGTGAACAGTTCATCGGTAGCATTATTGTGCTTTGTTGCAGTGACAGTAGCTGTTCTGGCTGTCTATCTTATCGTCCGGGATTTATCTGGAGTCAACAAGTCCGGTTCCGGTAGATTTGGGGGACGTCCCCGCCTGCGAAGAATTCCGAACGTTTTTGACCAGGAACCTGCCCGCAGTCTGCTGGGAAAGATCGACCAGAGTTTTGATCGACTCATTCTGGAAAATGGATCTGAGTTTACCCCCTTCTCTGCCTTCCTGATGATTGTCGCCTGTGGACTGGCCATTGGTGGTACGATCTTCGTTTATACCGATCTGCCACTGGCAGGAATTGCCGGGATGTGTGCCGGGATGGTAGCGGTCCTGATTGTTCTGCATCACCGCCGGAAAAAACGGATGCAGAGAATTCAGGAAGAACTACCCGAAATGATCGACCTGCTGGCTCGGTCAACGCACGCTGGTGCCAGTCTGGAGCAGGCGATCGCTATTGTTGGAGAAGAGACCAGAGGTCCTCTCAGCTATGAGTTCAGACGATGTGCCCGTCAACTTGACATGAACATGTCGATTCCTGCAGTAATGAAATCTCTCTCCAGTCGAATTCAACTAATTGATCTGAAAATTCTGACATCCACATTAATGCTTTATCGCAAGACGGGTGGGAATTTACCCGCTAACCTGGAGCGAATGGCCGATGTCATCCGGGATCGTATCAATTACCGCCGTCAGATGCGGGCTTCTACGGGAGCAGGACGTGCTTCGGCAGTTTTAATGACCGTTGTTGCTCCTGTCGCGTTTGTCGTTCTGCTGGTCGCTTTTCCTGAGCATGTTTCTAATCTGTATACGGATCCGATCGGTAATATTCTGCTGATGATCGCCTTTGTGCTGGAAGTGGTCGGTATTTTCTGGGTCTCCGCCCTGTTGAGAACGGACTATTAAACTACGACTTCAATCTGCTGAAAAGCTGATCCAAATATTAAAGAGCCTCACATGTTTTTAGATCTCATCACAATCGCCACATTTTTGCTGGTCTGCTTTGTATTCTTCCTGGTAGGGGATGCGATTGCAGCCGGAAATCGTGCTGGTAGAAAAAAAGAATTAAATCGTGGAGAAGGTTCTGGAGGTTCGACGTATTCAGCCTCGCATGTTGGTGCGTTTAAACGTGCCATGGCTGGGGTAATTCCTCAGTCAGATCAGGAAATCAAAAAGATTGAACTCGATCTTAAACGAGCCGGTTATTACAGGTCGACCGCCTTGGTTGAATATCTGGCGACCCGAAATATTCTGATCGTAATGGTATTGATCGGCACTGGTATTGGATGTGTACTTGCAGATCCGGGAACTAATTACCCCGAGATTATTCTGGTAGCAGGCTTACTGGTGGCAGGCAGTGGATATGGTTTGCCTCGAATGGTATTGCACAACCAGGCCAGCCGTAGAGTAAACCGGATTCAAAAAGGTCTTCCGGATGCACTTGACCTGGTCATGATGTGTCTGACCGGTGGTGTGCCCTTGCGTACTGCATTGAAACGAGTTACCGAGGAAGTTCGATTTTCACACCCTGATATCGCTGTTGAGTTTGACATCATCCGGCGACACGCTGATGCCAATTCCATGGCCGATGCTTTGAAGCAGTTCGCCCGACGAATCGATGCACCTGATGTCAACACGCTCTCTCTGATGATTTCTCAGACAGAAAGACTGGGGACCAATGTATCTACTGCATTGATTGATTTTGCTGACGGGATTCGCCGAAAGTATCGTCAACGGGCGGAAGAACATTCCAGCAAGACAAGTATCAAGCTGTTGTTTCCGGTTATCTTCTGCATGGCACCACCGATTTATATCCTGTTCTTCGCCCCCGCCGTGCTTGAATTACGAAACTTTCTGATTCGCGAGCATCGTCCTGGCGGGATTCTGGAACCTTCTACCTACGGTGAGACCATCAGTGCTACTTCAGAGAGCGTTCTGGAACAGAATTCAACTGGCGGTAATCAGTAGAGTCGTCTGATTAAGCGACCTGAAATCGCACGAGACTCCTCACTGTAAACTCTACCCGTAGGAATGCACGACAAATCAAGTGACTGATCTAGCTTTCCGTTTGCAGCTTGGTTTTGCCAGAATCCAGCATCCCATATTTACGCATCTTCTTATAAAGCCCGACCCGACTGATTCCCAGGGCTTTCGCAGTCGCTGTTTTGCGATATCCGTTCTCAGAAAGCGATTTGAGCAACAGGTGCTTCTCATTGTGTGCAACCTGATCTGCAAGGGTTTGATTCTCTGCAGCGACTGACTGAATCTGAGGATCGCGCTGGACTTCCTGGAACAGATTTGGCGAAAATTCGTGTGTGGTCAGCTCTTCGTTACTTGAAAACAGGACGGCCCGTTGAATCTGATTTTTGAGCTCTCTTAAGTTGCCGGGCCAACTGTATTGTTTGAGAAGGTCCAGGACCTTGCGATGAATTTTCGTAACCGAAATGGCATGTTGCTGACAGCATTCCTTGATAAAGAGCAAAGAGAGGGGAATGATATCGTTCGGACGTTCTCTCAGTGCAGGTAAGCGGAATTGCAGAACATTCAACCGATAGTACAGATCAGAGCGGAACTTATTATTTCTGGTCAGTTCTTCAAGCTCCACATTCGCGGCGACAATCAATCGCGCTTCAGAAATACGGGACTCGGTTGATCCTACCGGCTCGAACTGTCCGGTTTCAATTACCTTCAATAGCTTGGCCTGATCCTTGGGAGACAGGATATCGATTTCATCCAGCAGCAGTGTTCCCTTCCCCGCTGCTTCGAAACGACCTATTTTTGACCGCTCTGCACCTGTGAATGAACCACGCAGATGGCCAAACAATTCGCTTTCGATCAGATCAGAAGGAAGCGCACCGCAGGCAATGTTCTGAAATGGTTCATCTTTTCTAGGCGAGAGCTCATGGATCATGGAGGCCAGCGTGGTTTTTCCGGTACCGGTCTCACCAATCAGCAGCAAGGTAACATTGTGTCTGGCGATCTTCGAAATCTGATCGACAATCGGAATCATTTCCGGAGTATATGTAGTCACCTGCTTATTATGATCGAAGATTTGACGTGATTCAGGCAGGCTCTCTGGAATAATTTTAGGCTCAAGCTGCGCGAGTTCTTCTGCCAGCAAATTTAACTCTTCAGGCACTGGGGGGAATTCAAGAAAGGCGTCCGTAATGAAATTCGCAGTTTCGACGTATTCGACGGGTAGAAACTGATCAAGAATCGTGACGACATTGACTGGGAATTCACAAATTTCTCTCAGGTACGATAACACGGAGCTGCGATCATCGGATTCAGAGGGTAAGTCGTGAGGTCTCAAATCCAGATAAACAGTTGCTGGAGAAGCATTCTGGATCCGCTCCATTAGTTCAGGCAACGACTTCGCCAGACTGACCTGGCTATGAATCTGCTGCAGCAAGCCTGGTTTGAGGATGGCTTCTAATTTGGAGTCGAAAGTATAAATAATCCCCAGAGATGGCATCACAGCTCCTTTGTTCTCTTGGAAATAGACCCAGGCTGTGAGTTTGAGGATGGCCCGGATTCAATTTTGAATAGCAATCAAAAATTTGCTTCAGCGATTCTATAGTTAAGATGGAATTGCTTGCGTTGTTTGGGTGGAATATAGCGATTGCGATGTTGGGTTCACGATAACAAACGTTATCACCAAAATCAAATATGTAATCTTGAGGAAATAGGAGTTATTTCAGGTTACTGGGGATCGATTAACAGTCATGTCAGAGCTGTAATGCTTCTTGTGGTATAAGGTGTTATATAGTAATTGTTTATGGTGTATGGGATGTGTTGTTTGGAAATCTTGACTGTTCTGCTGTCTGCTAAAAATGATTTGATCAGGTCGAATTAGTAAGAAATAATTCACTGTGATGAGACAATCTTGAGAACATCACAGGTCCAGTTAGTCCTGTCGTACCATTTTGCAGGTAACTGTCAGAAATACATCTCATGCTCATTACAGCACCGGATGAGGAATTCGGAATCTCAAAGTGTGAATTCGGTCGATAGACAGGATTAAGGAGAAGCTTGTCGGTTAAAGCACGGATCGCTCTGAACAAATACAGTAGATCAATTTGATCTGCTTACTTCTTTTCTGGCGATTCTTTTACTGATGAATGATCGAACTCATTTTTTTCTGAGCTGTGGCATCCTGGTTCTGGTTGTCAGTCTGGCGTTGCGTCCCCAGCCTTCAGAGTTTCTATCCCCCGTCACGGCACAGAACTTAACCATCCAACAGGAAACATCGCTGGAAAGTATTCATCGCTTTCTAGAGATAGAGGAAGGCTTGGCAACAGTATCACTGGCTCCAGCTGAGCTGGATTTGGCAGAAGTGAAAACAGTCAGACTCCCATCTAAGCCGGATCGGAGGGAATTCATTCCCATGAATGTGGTCCCCCTGCAGGAAAAGCAGGATCCTGGTCCTTCTTCTGCTTCAGCAGCGGTTCCAGCCCAAAAGCCACAAGTCTCCTCTCCAGTTGTTAAACGAATCTCCTCACAGGAAAATCGACAACTGCGACAGTTCGAGTCCAATGCCAGTGATCTGATTGATCAGAGTTACGATTCTTTTTCTCGCGGCTTGATGACACTTTCGGATTATCAACTGGCACTGAATGTAGCCTATCAGACGAGAATTAATGTGGCTGACCTTCGTGACGCTAAGAATGCCAGGGTCAGAATACTCTCAGAAAAACAGGCCTTGCTTGAGAAAGCCGTGGAACAACTGCAGATGATGAATCAGCCCGCGGCCCAGGGCTGGTTTGGAGATGTGGTACATGCCCGCTTAATTCTGGCACAAAATCAATACGAAATTGCTGTCGCAGCTGAAAAAAAAGACCAGATGGGTTTTGCCTTACGGGAGATCAATCGTCTTTCTGACCAGTATCATTCAGTACGAAAACAGGAACTCATGGTAGGCGCCGCAGATCTGAATGAATACCGCCGTGCGTCCCGGTCCGTTTTTGTTGCGAACCTCGAAACGAACTCATTTGATAATCGTGAGGAAGACAACGGATCTAATCTGGCAGATTATATTCGTCGTTTGGAGAGGATTCAGGAAAATGTAGATCTCCTTTCAGAACGCGGCGCAGGTCTGGGACGAAAAGACCTTGTTGAACTGTCACGGGCTCAGCTTGCATATGTCCAGGGGAATTCTTATCGTCACCAGAAGGACGAGCGGATGAGCCGAATGAAGTTCGAACAGAGTCGGAAGCATGCACAAGAGGCCTGGGAGGTAAGAATGAATGATTACTACCCCCGAGGCACTTCTGATTTGCATGAACTGACATCTGCCTGGATCATGTGGCGCTCTGCAGATGCAGAACTGAAACAGTCAGAGACAACAAAATCGAGTGAGACTGATCGAGAATTGCAGGCTGGACTGGACCAGATGTTGAATCTGACCGGACAGATCCAGGATCGCAGAGGTCGTATGGCCAGCGACATTTCACTGGTTTATTGTCTGAAAGATGCAGAATTACTGGCCCAGCTCAAGCAGAAGTCGGAATAGCTTGAAACAGAAAAACAGAACTCTTTCAAAACCTGACAGGCCGCAGTCTGTCAGGTTTTTTTGTGTCGGGATCTAATTGTTCTGCGCAACTGTCTTGAGGTATAAAAAAAGAGCCTCTCATTCAAGGAGAGGCTCTTTCGAGAGGCGCCGCCCGGATTCGAACCGGGGAATAACGGATTTGCAATCCGCCGCCTTAGACCACTTGGCTACGGCGCCTTATTTATTGTTCTGTTTCAGACCAATAAGCTCTTGTCAGAAGGGAGCTTACAGAGTCTTAATGATTTAATCAACAGAAGTGATAGAATCATTATTCGACGATTTCTCAGACGAATTTGACCGAATCCTAATAACCAATCGCAGTTAGGTCAAGCATTCGAGGGCTGATCGGAATTTTTTTTATATCTCCCCCAGATTAACTTCCTCGATTGCAGGGAGATGAAATGACAGCTGATAAACTTTAGGGAATTTCCGCCTGACGATCATTGCTTCTGGAAAACGAAGTGAGTCTGCTTGGTGGTATTCTCAATAGATTCCGTGTAGCATCAGGATTGGGTTTGAACGCTTCATCATTTTGAAACAGTTCAGCCGGAAATGGTTCAGGATCTGATCACTTTTTTCCGGAATGCGAATCATAGTTCTACACAGAAATCAGCGAAGTAAAATGACCGAACATACCGAATCCACCGAAAAACTGACAGAAGAACAACTGATTGACCGTGCTCGTGAGGCATTGAGCGACAGCAGCTGGGTCATTGGCGAATGTGCTGCCAAGTGGACGGAAAAGTATGCCAAAGGCAGAACCGATGCCGATTTTGGAGCAATGGTTGGGCTGAGTGGCGATCAGATCTATCAGCGTCGACGTGTCTGGGAGACCTTCGGCGATGTGAAAGATCAGTATTCGAATCTGAAATGGTCCCATTACTATGTTGCTCTAACCTGGGATGATGCTCCTGAGTGTCTCCAGTGGGCCGAAGAAAACCAGGCGACTGTTGCAGAACTGAAAGCCTGGCGACGGGCAGTGAACGGTGAAGATCTCTCCATTTCAGAGCCGTTTGAAGAGTATCCCTCAGACGCAGAAGTCACCTTCGTTTCAGATGAGCCAATATCTGTCAGAGATCCCTCCGAATACGAGCAGATGGAGCGGGCCGGGATGGAACCGGGATCGCGCGAACCATCCGATGCAGCAGCTACAGTCGCAGGGCATGCCAGAGATGTTTCAGGCTCCGGCGGTGAATACAGCCCCTTCCGATCAGGGGCGGCCTCCCCTGCTCCCAAGGGATCTGGATCAGAGACTGCAGTAGTTGCCAAGCCGGAAATTACTCCGGAACAAGCCGTAAAACGCATCTGTTCTGCGGTGGAACGTTGTCATAAAATGCTGACTCCGGAAGTACAATCCTCGTTTGCAGAGTTGTCTCCCAAGTTGAAGAAGCGTTTTATTAAAGCCATCAGTGAACTCAATTCGGCCGCTGCCCGACTGCAGTAACGAAAACCGGGACAGAATTCACTGTAAGGTTTTATAAGGGTACAGATATAATGTGTTATCTGTACCTGGAATCCTGCTGCTAATTTTCATTTGAAAAAACAGGTCATGCCTTCAGAACATCCGTCTGCCTACTCGGGGTCTTCCGGTAAATCCTCGCTGATTCAGAAATGGTTGATCCTGATCCTCACCATTTTGATTGTCTTTATGACCTTCAAATTGCTTAAGCGGTATTATGGTCAGCCAGATTTTCGAGTCCGGGAACGGACAGATCTGACGCAGTCTGAGTTGAGAACGATCGAACTGTTTAAGGAGTCATCTCCTTCAGTAGTGCATATTCGCACGGTCGGTCTTGCATCCCCGATGGACCAGTTCAGTATGAATCCTCAAACTCCGTCGCAGGGGTCGGGGAGCGGGTTCATCTGGGATCGTAAGGGCCATGTTGTCACGAACTTTCATGTGATTCAGAAGGCAGATGAGTACTCGGTCACACTGGCAGATAATACAACATGGAATGCGAAACTCGTTGGCATTGCTCCATCTAAAGATCTGGCTGTTCTGAAAATCGACGCGCCACGCGATCAGCTCAAACCGATTAAAATAGGCTATTCCGGCGATTTGCAGGTTGGACAGACAGTGCTTGCCATTGGGAATCCTTTCGGTTTGGATCAAACCCTGACTACGGGGATCATCAGCGGGCTCGGGCGAGAGATCATCTCAGTGACAGGCAGATCGATCCGCAATGTGATTCAGACAGACGCAGCTATTAATCCTGGTAATTCGGGAGGTCCTCTGCTGGACAGTTCGGGACGGCTGATTGGCGTTAATACCGCAATCTACAGCTCTTCTCATGTCTATGCGGGGATTGGGTATGCTGTCCCCGTTGATTTGATCAGTCGCTTTGTCCCCCAATTGATCCGCTTTGGCTTCATTCAGACTCCCAGTTTAAATTTCCTGGGGGTTGATGACTTCGTGATTCGTAAACTCAAAATCAATCAGATTCTGCCCAAAGATGTCTCCGGTGTCATGGTTCAAAGTATTATGGAGGGAGGCGCTGCAGACTTAGCTGGTCTTAGAGAAATCAGAATCGACGATTCCGGGAATCTGCATCTGGGCGACCTGATCATGCAACTGGATGAGATCTCGATTACGGATGCCAATTCCTTGCTGGATGCCCTGGAAATGCATAAAGTCGGAGACGAGGTTGAATTAGTGGTCATGCGAAACAATAAAAAGATCAAACTGAAGGCCCGGCTTCAGGAATGGAAAAATGATCAATAACGGTCGAGAGAACTCCGCCGACTCCCTTCTATGAGACTGGGGGAGTTGCGATGGTCGAGGACTGTTGGTAAATATTCACTCGGAATGGACTTGCGTCAATAGTTCTTACTCCCGGAATCGGATTTCTTGGTTGACACGTTACTGATTTGGATTACTATGTGTAGGTTACTTTGATGCTCGATTGATTTCTCAATACGGGCTTTCTCCAACGATGATCTTGTTGACAGCTGAATTATGCCTGCAGATTACCCACCGGAAATAGTCAAAGAAGGTCAGGTCACAGTTGTGGCTTTGGGTCCAGAATACGAAAATCTGGATGAGCCAAGACTGGATGCCTTAACCGATGTGTTATTGCAGGTTGCTGAAACAGCGTCCCCTCCGGTGGTTGTACTCGATCTCTCTCATACATCCTTCTTCGGTTCCGCTTTCATTGAAGTCATCTTCCGGATGTGGAATCGACTCAATCATCGAGAAGGCGGCAAGTTCTGTATCTGCGGTTTGAGCGAATACTGCACAGAGGTTCTGGAAGTCACTCATTTGGATCAGCTCTGGGAAACCTTCCCTGATCGTGCTTCCGCTCTCAGTGCCTTAAATTCCTGAGTCAGTTCTCGCCCTCGTGCATAACGCCAGGCTTCTGGATGCTTCTTCGGTAGCTCACCTCTGCTTTTTGTATCTGAACGTTAACAGTTCTGGTTAGCATTGCTAATCATTGTTAATGCGGTTCAATGCTCTGATGGAAAAACCATTTTGAACTCACAGATTCAAACACCTGAAATCGTTTGATTTAGAGCCGTTTAAGGCGTTTCCAAGGGTTATCAGGGTAAGGTGTAAAAATTAGGATATTTGGTACAAAGTATGCTCTAGTTCAATTAGAGGAATTTCTATCTGAACTTCATGAAAGGGCATCCTGTGTTAAAATTAATCCGGACACAAACAAAGCGATGGAAACGTAAAGTCCGTGGTTCTGTTTTCGTTGAGTATCTGTTACTGCTGACAATCATCGGTATCGGTGCCTTGGCTGGTTTAAACACGCTACGTTATGCTCTCCACAGTGAACTGATGGATCTGGCAAATGCAATCAACGCGATCAACTCCCCATAAGTTCGATCTTTAAGATATCAATAAGCCTGTGTTTCCGACACAGGCTTTTTTTACGTCATGTTTTTCAATTGATTTGCTTTAATTGGTAAAAAGATTGAAATAAAGTGAATAGTTTGAATATAATAAATTCGATGAATAAACAGCCTGTGGCTGTTTTGTGACTTTAACCAGAGATGAGGCAGACCGATGAAACGACTTGCAACACTGACTGTTGTGATGGGCTTGTTTTATATCACGATGGTGGGATTCAGCTCTGCAGAACAAAAGCCAAAAGTTGATGCACAAAACAAGAATGCTCAGTTAAATTCGCCTGATTCAAAGGATACCGATTACTCAGACCTGGATCGGGACGATCTGAAAGAAGGACTCACGCGTGCATTTTACGATGCATTAATGAGCGCCAAAAACGATATCGATAACTCGGACAATGCAGAGCTCCGCGATCAGGAAGCGCTGTTCGGTAAAGACGGCGACAGACGAACCGTTTTCCAGGAAGCCCGCAGAACGATTTTTGAAGCGGATCAAATCTTGTCTCGCGTCAAAGCGGAGAACAAAGTGGCCTTGGAAAAATTACGACATCCGCCGCAACGGGTTCTGCCTGGACAGCGTCCCTTGCCCAAGGATAACAGTGTTCGCAATGACGCCAACATCAAGCAGCAGGTGGAAGCTCAGAAAAAACGGGTTGCTCAGGAGCAGCTAAAACTGCAGCAGCTGCAAAAATCTCTTGCGTCTCAGACTGCTGAAAAGTAAGTTAAATTTACCGCGTGACATTACATAGCCGTGAAGGATACCTGATTCCTCGCGGCTATTTTTCTTTCAGATCCAGACATAGAATTCGTTTTTCATCACGAAGATAGAGCCTGTGATTTGCGAGTGCCGGATGAGCCCAGGCTTTGAATTCCAGTAAGCCGGTCAATTTCCCTTTTTCCCGATATTCGGTGGGATTCGCTTCGATCAGCACCAGGGTTCCCTGCTCTGTCAGACAGATTAAATGACCCTGAGCTGCGATCTGGGTGCATTTTCCCACTCGCCGTGATTTCCATTGCACCTCCCCTCGCTGCAGGTCCAGGCAGCGATACGTGACTGTCGCCAGATCTCCGTGGGGACCATAGATATACCCATCTTTGATAATGCTGGTGGCAAACTGATTCTGCATGGACAGGTTCTTCCACCGCGAGATGGGGCGGAGTTCCTCGTTCTGTAGAATCAGAGCAAACCGCATACTGCCTGTCCCATACGCGGAAGAGATAAACAGGGAATCTTCATTCCAGACGGGAGTGGCACAGTTGCAGTTGTATTTGTTTCCCCAAACAACCCGCCACAGCAGGCTACCCTCTTTCGGGTTAAGTGAGAGAATGGATTGTCCAGTGGGAACGATAATCTGTCGCTGGTTTTCGGCTTCTATCACGATTGGGGAAGCATAGCCCGGCGGGTCAGTTCCAGCAGACCAGACCAGCTTGCCTGTGTCCTTGTGGACGGCGATCACCGAATTGTTGGCAGATCCACCCGGCTGGAGGATGACCAGATCCCCTTCTATCAGAGGTGAAGCAGACATTCCCCAGTAATAGATGGTTTTCTGCTCCTGTCGCGGCGCACCACTGATATCAAAAATATTGACTTTCCAGAGAATGCGGCCTGTGTCTGCGGTCAGGCAGAGAAGATCACCGGCAGGCAGCAGGCAGTAGAGTTTACCTGCATGCCAGGTAGGTGTAGACCGCGGTCCTCGGGCCTGACGCTGATGATCCAGGTAGGTGGGGGCACCTCGAGTTGACCAGAGCTTCTTACCAGACAGGGCATCGAGACAAATGATGTAATCATGATTGAGGTGTGTCGCCATCGTCCAGAGCTTCCCGTCGGCGATCACTATGGAGGAGTATCCACCTCCCAGTGGTTCCCGCCACAGGACAGACGGTTTGTGCTCATTCCAGTTCACATTCAGTCCGGTTTCGTCGGATATCCCATTTCGCTGATTTCCCAGAAACGAGGTCCAGCGCCCCTGCTCTGTAGTTGCAGAAGCGCGGCTGTCTGGCTCCTCTCGAGACTGACTATCCTGTTTTTTGGCTGTGCCTGGAGAGATTTTGGGTAACTGTGCAGACAAGGGCCCCGGCAAAGCCAGTGTCCAGAGCAGCAGAAAAACCCCCCACTTCAGGAACCAGTAAGTGGGGACAGTCTTTCGGAAAGAAAAATCGACATCAGTTCGTGGCATTGTGCTCACTCCATTTAGCAATCGCACTGAACTTCATTCGGGCAGGCGGTAAAAAGATTGAGGGGATTATTCGATTTCAACCCAGAGCGCCAGTTGCACCGCTGCTTCCAGGGGCATCTCCGCAATCCCCAGAGCAACACGTGTGTGTTTACCTTGATCTCCGAAAATATCGGTTAGAAGCTGAGAGGCGGCATTTAAAACATAAGGCTGACGATCAAAACCCGGTACAGAATGGACATAACCTTCCAGGCGAATGATCCGTTTGATTCGGGAGAGTTCTCCCGCTACGGCTTTGACCTGCGCCAGGGCGTTCATCAGGCACAGGCAGGCAGCATTGGCCCCGTCATCTTCATGTAGATGGTCCCCACCAATTTTCCCTTTGAACATCAGATCTGAACCAATAAAAGGAAGCTGACCACTGGTGACAATCACATTTCCAAACTGGGTGGCTGGAATGTATGATCCTACAGCCTTTGGCGGAGTTGGCAGAGTCTGGCCCAGTTCCTGAATTCGCTCTTCGGGGGTTTGGCTCATCTTGTAATAATCCCTCTGGTAAAAAAGGTCGAAGTTGACACGTTACATGATGTCATTAGTAGCGTGATAATAACATATTTCCAGGGAATTCATCCAGAATCAGAATTACAGAATCAATTGAATTTGTTTTCCGATCTTTTGGTGTTGTCAGGAATAACAGGTAAACATGAACTCAGAAAAGCTCGTTGAGCAAGATGGTGAAGGTCAGTCAGAGCCTGGGAGACCAGCCTGCAGGGGAATATGGCTGATGAAACCTCTGGCTGTTGTCATGTCAGTCTTTTGGGTTTTAGCCTTGATCGTACGCCTGACATTCCGAGACTCGGGGGGGACGATTTCTACTTTGATTTTCTATATCTCTCCCCTGATTCTGATAAGCACAGGAGCGGTCTTTCTTTCAGTACTGACTCTCTGGATTCGCTGGCACCGTCTGGCTCTGATCTGGCTCTTAATGGGAGCGTTAACCGGCGTGTGGTGCTACCAGAAACAGTTTCAGAAGCATCACACTGCGAATCCTGTGTTGGAAGCGGATTCAATGCCTTTGCGTGTGCTGTTCTGGAATGTTGGAGATCAGCTCTGGAGCATTAAAAATATGGTTCAGGAGATCAAGCGTGTTGATGCGGATCTGGTGGCATTAGTGGAAGTGGAATCTTATTCATCCACGGATCAGGAGTTCTGGGAAAAGTCGTTTCCGGGGTACCGTTTTCAAGCTGGAAAAAATGGCTTTATGCTCTTGTCTCGCTTCCCCACGATCGCGAGTGAATTCGGGAACTTCGGCCGGATGGGGCGTTATCTCAAAATTAATCTCAAGGCTGATGTGTCGCAGTCTGGGGCTTCCGCGGTTTCAGAGGCTTTTGTGGTTTACCTGGTGGATATCAACAGCGATATTCTCAGATCCCGCAAAGAGGCACTTCAGAAGCTCGCAGAGGAAGTTGCCCAGCAGAAAGAAAATCCTGTTTTAATAGTGGGAGATTTCAATACTCCCGGAGACTCCGTCCATTTCAATCCACTGCGGAAACTCTGTCGAAACTCATTCGAAGATGCCGGCGAGGGTTACAATGCGACCTGGCCTCTGCCCTTGCCTGTACTGGATCTGGATGGGATCTGGGTCAATTCGTTTTTCCGGGTAAGTTCTTCTGAAAATCGCTGGACCTGGTACTCGGATCATCGCCCTGTTGTTGCTGATCTTTTACTACAGACAGCGCCTGCTTGGGGTAAACCTGCTGACTGAAAGGGACCATTTGTCCTGTGCCCTACAGGGCCGTCAGAAAAGGCTGCCATTCATGGACAAATCTGCTTTCCTGCTTCATACCGTGAATTAATTTCAGTACAATCGATACAGGATCCTGCCTGCTGGTCAGCAGTGCAAACGGAAGTCAGACGCTTTCTCCCGATTCAAAGAGGTTTCTCATGCGATCGATCTGTCTGTTTAGTCTGGTGTGTTGTCTGTTCAATTTGATGCTGCTGGAATCCCCGGTTGATGCAGCGATTTTCAGTGGGGAAATCCAGTCAATCTCTGCTGATCAACAACAGGTGGTGATCAAAAATTCGGGTGGAAAAGAAAAAAGTTTTACCGTCCCTGCTTCGATTCCGATTACTTTCAACGGAAAAAATGCTGCTTTCGATCAGTTCAAAACAGGACAGCGAGCCACTGTTTTTACTGACAGTTCTGGCAAGATTACTCGTTTTTCAGTTCGGGAGTCTCTGGAGCCTAAAACAAAACCCCCGTTGGAACGTCCCCGTAAAGAAATGAAAACCAGCCAGAAGGGAACTACTTCTGACGCCAGTCCTGCAGGAAATCAGGGATGGACGCAGTTTCGAGGTCCGAACCGGGCTAATATTTCCACAGAGACCGGGCTGCTGAAGGATTGGAGCCAAAACCCACCCAAACTCCTATGGACTGCTCGCGGGCTGGGCGAAGGATATTCTTCCGTCTCACTCAGTGGCAATCTGGTTTTTACCATGGGAACCAAAGCCAACGAAGAAACAGTATTTGCTATCGATCTGAATACGGGGGAAATTGTCTGGTCGCAGTCCAATGGACCGATCTTTCAGAATAACCAGGGAAATGGACCACGCTCCACTCCAACTGTTGATGGCAACCTGGTTTATGCCCTGGGAGCGAATGGGAATCTTGCCTGCCTCTCCGTACGGGATGGAAACCCCGAGTGGTCAAAGAATATTCTGCAGGAGTTTTCAGCCAGAAATATCGTCTGGGGGATCAGCGAATCTCCTCTCATCGATGGCGATAAGCTGATTTGCACACCTGGAGGACAGGGCGCGACCATGGTTGCACTGAAAAAGCAGGATGGCAGTCTGATCTGGAAATCGGCAGTGCCCTCCAATCCACAGGCTGGATATGCTTCACCGATCAAAATAGATGTTGGAGGTGTCGAGCAATACGTAAATTTCACCCACTCGGGAGTCATGGGAATTGCGGCCGAAAACGGAACGCCTCTCTGGGGCAATGATCGGGCGGCGAATAAGACCGCCAACTGTTCTGCCCCCGTTTTTTATCCTGAGATGAGTTCCGTGTTTTACGCTTCAGGCTATGGAACCGGAGGGGCGCTGCTTAAGTTGTCGGCTGCCCAGAATCGGGTCACTGCGCAGTTGGGTTTCTTTACTCCCGATATGAAAAATCATCATGGTGGGATGGTCCAGATCGACGGTTATCTTTATGGATCGAGCGATCCAGGGGTTCTCACATGTATCAACCTCAGAAACGGTGAGACCGTCTGGCAGGATCGTTCGGTAGGAAAAGGGGCTCTGACTTGTGCTGACGGCCATATTTACATGCGTAGTGAGAAGGGGCCCGTCGCCCTTGTCGAGGTGAACACTAAAGCATATGTGGAAAAAGGACGCTTTGATCAGCCGCAACGGACTGGAAAGCCAGCCTGGCCGCATCCAGTCGTCGCTGACGGGAAGCTTTTTCTGCGCGATCAGGATCTACTGCTCTGCTACGATGTACGTGGTCAGTAGTCGGCAGCCTATTTGTGACTGCACGACATAACTCAGTAAGAAAAAGAATTCACAGACTCTCTGAAAGTGGGGCGTCTGTTTTACCGGTTTAGAATTGAAAGTGAGATCTATGCAGCTTAGAAGTGCTCAGCAAATGATAATCGGTGCGTTCCTCAGTGCGATCGTGCTGGCTCTGGTTTTGGGATCCGTCACCACGTTATCAGCAGCGGATTCTGAGAACGTCCGCCCCAACGTATTGTGGATTACCAGTGAAGACAATGGTCCCCACCTCGGCTGTTATGGGGATGAATACGCGGATACTCCCCATATCGATAAACTCGCTTCGCGGGGAACGATCTATCTCAATTGCTGGTCGAATGCCCCGGTCTGCGCTCCAGCCCGGACCACGCTGATTACCGGGATGTATCCGACTTGCCTGGGGGCCGAACATATGCGAAGTATGGTCAAGCTTCCGAAACAGTTTCTGATGTATCCACAGTACCTGCGTAAAGCCGGTTATTACTGTACCAATAACAGCAAGGAAGATTATAACGTCGAATCTGTGGGAAAGATCTGGGACGAATCCAGCCGGAAGGCTCACTGGAAAAATCGTAAGCCCGGACAACCTTTCTTTGCCGTCTTTAATCACACCATCAGTCATGAGAGTAAAATCCGGAACCGGCCTCATACTCTGGTTCATGATCCTGCGAAAGCACGAGTCCCAGCCTATCATCCGGATACGCCGGAAGTGCGTCACGACTGGGCGCAATACTACGATCGTATAACGGAAATGGACGCGCTGGTGGGGAAAAACCTCAAGGAACTGGCAGAAGCAGGTCTGGCGGATGATACGATCATCTTTTATTACGGCGACCATGGCTCTGGAATGCCGCGCAGCAAACGTTGGCCTTATAACTCGGGGCTGCAGGTGCCACTGGTGATCTACATTCCTCCTAAGTTCCGCAGTCTGGCTTCCCCCGATTATCGGACTGATGGAGAGTCGGATCGTCTGGTCAGCTTTGTTGATTTTGCACCAACATTGTTAAGTTTGACTGGAATCGAACCTCCCGAACACATGCAGGGGTATGCTTTTCTGGGACAATATCAAACCAAGCCTCAGGACTACCTGTTCGGGTTTCGGGGCAGAATGGATGAACGCTACGATCTGGTGCGGTCCGTGCGTAACAAGCGTTTTGTTTACATTCGTAACTATATGCCACACAAGGAATATGGCCAGTACCTGAATTACATGTTCCAGACACCGACCACTCAGGTCTGGAAACGCATGTATGATGCGGGAGAACTTGTCCCACCTCAAACTTATTTCTGGGAAACGAAGCCATCTGATGAGCTTTACGATCTACAGAACGACCAGGACGAAGTCAAAAACCTGGTCGATTCTGACGAGCATCAGGAAGTCTTGAATGAACTTCGCAAAGCACAGCATCAGAAACTGCTGGCGATTCGTGATCTGGGCTTCATGCCGGAGGCGGAAATTCATCGACTGGCGGATGGGAAGGCACCCTATCTGATCGGACATAGTTCCGAGTTGTATCCTCTGCCCGAGATTCTATCGATGGCGGATCTGGCCTCATCGCAAAAAACGAATGCCCAGGCAGAGCTGCTGGCTGGCCTCAAAGATGAGAATGATGTCGTTCGCTACTGGGCCGCGATGGGCTTTCTGATTCGAGGCAAACAGGCAGTGCAGCAGGCTGCACCGCAGTTGAGAGCCGCGTTGCAGGATTCATCGAAGTCTGTACGGTGCATCGCCGCGGAGGCTCTGGGACGCTACGGAAATCAGCAGGATGTCAACGCAGGCGTCGAAACACTGATTTCCCTCGCGAATCAGAAGAAAGATGGACTCTATGTCGCGATGCTGGCTCTGAATGGACTGGATAAACTGGGACCAAAAAAGGTCGCTGCTGTGAAGGAACAGATCGCTAATCTGCCTGTGAAGAATGATCAGGTTAATCGTCGACTGCAAAGCTATGTGGGACGACTGGTCGAACGGCTTCAGGAACAACAGGGACAGAACAAGTAAATAAGTCGAAAATGGAGTGTCAACGTGAAATCGATGTAACGTTGACACTCCTTCTATTCAGCTGATTTACACTTTCTGAATTGTAATCAGGGCCTTCACATTTCCGATGGTGACTTCTTTGCCATCCGTCAGGCTCTGAGACTGATCCAGCTGATCTCCGAGGGTTTCTCCCAGGATGTAATCAGTCCAGTTGGAAACAGCCTGTTCGATCTCTGCTGCCCCCTGCGAATCATATGTGACAATGATCCGATCTTCGATTTCCAGATCGGCTTCTTTGCGAAGCTGTTGAATCTGGCGAACGAAGTCACGGGCCATCCCTTCCTGTTCCAGCTCCGGTGTTAGTTTCGTCGAGATCGCAATCTGGATCCCCTGCTCGTCGGCACTAGCCCAGTCTGCAGCCTGTTCTGTTCCCACCAGAACATCGTCCGGTTCCAGATCGATCTGGTTGCCCGCCAGTTCCAGTGAAACCGATTCACCGCGTCTCAGGGGGCCCAGAACATCATCGCCCAGTTCGGGAAGTTCCTTACGCAACACCCCGAGCAGTTTTCCGAATTTGGGACCCAGTGTTTTCAGGTTCGGTTTATATGTGTAGCTGACCAGTTCATCCAGGTTTTCACAACGGGTAACCTGCTTAATATTCAGTTCCTCTTCCACAGTACTGGCGAGGCTTTCAATCGCTTCAGCCTGTTCTGGGGTTTGGCAGGCATAGCGTAACTCGGCCAGCGGCTGACGGACACGCTGATTCGATTCATCCCGCAGCTTGTGTCCCAGCTTGACCATAATCTGAGCCTGAGCTGAGCGGAAGTTGAGTTTCTCATCCAGCAGTGTGGTGTCACAGGTGGGAAAATCACAAAGGTGCACGCTGGTGGGAGCACTCTTATCCCAACTGGTTACCAGGTTCTGATAAATGCGTTCGGTCAGGAACGGGATGACCGGAGCCAGTGCCTGCGAAAGCGTGACCAGAACTTCATAAAGAGTCTGGTAGGCAGCCAGTTTGTCTGTGTCATTGGCATCCTGTGAACGCCAGAATCGACGACGGTTCCGACGGATATACCAGTTGGAAAGATCGTCAATAAACGTTGTCGCATTCTTGAGGAAGCCGGCATAATTGTAGGCTTCGATCTCGGTCTTGGCAGAGACCAGCAGAGCCTGCAGGTTGGACAGAATCCAGCGGTCAATTTCAGGACGATCTGCAACAGGAACGGCAGCCTGTGAAGGATCAAATTCATCCAGCCGTGCGTAGTTCACAAAGAATGCGTAGGAGTTCCAGAGAGGGATTAATACCTGGCGACGGATTTCGTCGGCAGGTTTACTCTCAACCAGACAGGTTGGTGCTCCTTCGCGGGTCTCTGAGATCGGGCCTTCCGGAGTCTCCAGCGTGACCTGCTCGTCCGGGTTCCGCATTCCAAAACGCAGATCGCTGGCGGGGTTATGTGCCAGGTACATCCAGCGCATTGTGTCGACGCCCAATTGCTCGGCTGCTTCTTCAAACCAGATGGCGGTTCCATCTGATTTGTGCATAGGTTTGCCTTCCTCATTCAACACCAGGCGATATCCCAGCAGTGTTTTGAATGGAGGAGTCCCATCCATCATGGTGGCCATCGATAACAGGGCATAGAACCAGTTGCGGAACTGACCGGGGAAACATTCGGTGACCAGGTCAGCCGGATACCATTTCTCCCACTCTTCCGGGTTGGTGTTGTATTGCATTGTGGAGAAAGGCACGATGCCTGCATCCAGCCAGGGATTTCCCACATCCGGAATACGGGTCATCAGGTTCCCGGTCTTGGGGTTTTTCAGTTTCACCTGATCGATCCAGGGGCGATGCGGCGTGTGCCCCTCGAGTGCTTCCCAACCTTCTACAGCACGTTCCTTGAGTTCATCAAGGGATCCAATGACTTCGAAATCACCAGTTTCCTCGTCTACCCAGATCGGCAGTGCCAGGCCCCAGAATCGTTTTTTGGAGACCATCCAGTCGCGCATGTTGGTCAGCCATTCGAGTTCGTGCTGCTCCCCATCGATACTGGAAGGGACCCAGTCGATCTGGCGGGTGATATCTTTGATCTCTTCGCGCCAGTCCATGTTAATGAACCATTCATCTACCAGGCGGAAAATCAGTTCATCGCCCGTCCGCCAGCAATGCGGATAGATGTGGGGGTACTGTTCGACTGAAACCAGCAGGCCTTTCTCTTTGAGCTTTTCGAAGACCAGTTCCGGAGTCGCAGGATCGATGGCTTCCATTCCAGTGAATTCGCCAAAGCCCTCCTCGAACCGACCATCTTCGCCCAGCGGTGCAATCGCGACCAGCCCGAGTTGTTTGCCAAGCTGGTGGTCGACATCACCACAGCCAGGGGCGGTATGTACGATCCCGGTTCCCTCACCGGCGACTACATGCGGGTTTCCTTTAAAATCGCGTCCACCATCGACAACCTTGTGGCAGGAAATTCCACTTTGATTCAGCAGATTATCGTCACTGGGGTATCCGCCGGGAGTCTGTTGTGCAGGCAGATTATCGAAAGGACCTGTGTATTCCCAGCCCACCATCTCTGCACCTTTGATGGTGTCGACAATCTCATATCCCCCCTGCTCTTTGAAAATCTGAGCCAGGGTTTTCAGTTTGGGAACATCTTTGGGCCAGGACCACTCGGGGCGTCCAAAGCCTTCTTTGTACTCACGACTCAGTCGCTGATACTCGAGGTTGTCCTTGGCGAAGTAGTAAATCGCATCGTCTTTTTTCGCCTTGAGTTTGACGTATTCCAGATCCGGATTGATCGCTGCTGCCACGTTACTGGTCAATGTCCAAGGGGTGGTGGTCCAGATCAGCAGGAATTCGTTTTCCCGGTCTTTCAGTGGGAAGCGGACGAAGATGGATTTGTGGACAGAGAGCTTACGACCATCGGCCACTTCCATCTGGCTGTAGGCACTGCCCCCGCGTCCGGACCAGGGCATCACGTCATGTCCTCGATAAACCTTCCCCCGTTCATAGCACTTCTTGAGGAAGGTCCAGATGGTTTCATTGTTTTCCGTGGAGAAGGTGAAGTAGCTTCCGCCCCATTCCGCATTCCCCAGACGTGAGACCAGCATGTCTGCCCGGTCAGTCACCTGTTTTCCGCTGGGGGTGGTGATGGTAACTTCGGTCTCTTCACCAACGGACTGCGCCAGCTCGCGTAACTGATCTGGATTGTCCCAGTCCATCCAGAAGCCCAGTCGTACAGACTGCTCGGTCTGACGAGCGGCGAACTTCAGTACCCGCTTTTTACATTCGTTGACGAATTTATCGATCCCGTGAGAAACGATTTCCTGTTTGGTGCCATATCCCAGCTCTTTTTCGACCTCCACTTCAACCCAGAGCCCCTGACAGTCGAAGCCGTTCTGGTAGCGGAGTTCATGGCCCGTCATCGCGTAATAGCGTTGATAGGCGTCTTTGTAGGTTCTTCCCCAGGCATGGTGCACGCCCATGGGGTTGTTGGCGGTCATCGGACCGTCAAGAAAACTCCATTTGGGTTTTCCCTGATTCTTCCGGCGGAGCTGGGTAAACGTCTGGTTCTCTTCCCAGAATTTGAGGATTTCGTGTTCACCTTTGATGAAGCTGGCATCAGTAACTTTTTGAAACATCGGAAGATCTTATTGTGTTTTCTGGTCTGAAATCGGTTTGTGGGAATTTGGAAAAAGATCAGCAGCAGGAACTACTGTCAGTACCATTTCAAATAATGATTCATTACGCTGACGCGTACCTGCGATAAGCAGAAGTATAATAACGGGAATGCGTTAAGTATTACATAGTCAGCGCTGGCTTGCGAGTGCTGTAAATTCGTATTTGTAACTGTTTTGTCAGTTTTTTACCAGTTTGAGTACCTGAATGTCATCTTCCTCTGAACCCCTGATGCATGTCGTCCTCTATCAGCCGGATATCCCGCAAAATACAGGGAATATCGGTCGCACCTGCGTGGCGGTGGGAGCGAAACTCTGGCTCGTTCGTCCCCTGGGGTTCAAACTGGACGCAAAACATTTGAGGCGAGCCGGGATGGATTACTGGCAACACCTGAACTGGGAAGCTGTTGACAGCCTGCAGGAGGTACAGGAACGGCTCTCTGACAGGACATGGTGGAAGCTGACCAAGTTCGCAACCCGATTGCTCTGGGATGCTGAATTTGAGCCAGGACACGTCCTCCTGTTCGGAAGCGAAAGTAATGGTCTGCCTCCCAGCGTCAGGGACGCGTCCCCCGAATGTAATCTGAAACTGCCGATGTATGAAGAGGTCCGCAGTCTCAATCTTGCCAGTACAGCGAATACCGTCATGTACGAAGCAGTCCGTCAGTTCGGGGGACTTCCCTGAATCGATTATTTGCCGCGGCCCGTTACCGGATACTGCGGATCCTGGAAACCTTTTCCGCTGTGTTCTCCCGGGGGAACCAGTGAGTTGATGAATTCTTCGTCTTCGGCTGTGATTTCAACGTCGAGGCATCCCATGTTATCTTCATACTGTTCCATGGTGCGCGGACCAATGATGATCGATGTCAGAATAGGATTGGCCAGGCACCAGGCGAGCGCGAAATTCGTCATCGAAACGCCTTTTTTGTCGCAATAGGCTGAGATTTCCTGCGAAAGTTCGATGCTGACATCGCGAAGTTCCGCTTCGTTCATCCGCTTATCATTGCGGGAGGCCCGACTGCCTTCCGGGAATGGTTTGCCGGCCTGGTACTTACCCGTCAGGATGCCACGTGCCAGCGGACTGTAACTGACAACACCGATCCCCTTCTCCTGACAGAGTGGCAGCAGTTCCACTTCGATGTCTCGGTTCATGATGTTGTAAAGCGGCTGAACACAACTGAAGGAATATAGGTTGCGCACATCGCTCGTCCAGAGAGCCTCGGCTAAACGCCAGGCACGGAAGTTCGAGCAGGCGATATAGCGGACCTTACCAGAGCGGACCATGTCATCCAGAGTGCGGAGCGTTTCTTCGATCGGAGTCTGATAGTCGGGGGTGTGCACATAATAGATATCGACGTAATCGGTCTGCATCCGCTGCAGACTGCGATCGAGTTCCCGCATCAAATGAACTCGGCTGGCTCCCGCATCGTTGGGCCCATCTCCCATGGGCGCCCGTCCTTTGGTGGCCAGAACGACTTTATCACGGCGGTCGACCAATGCCTTACCGACAACGGTTTCGGAGCCACCTGTACTGTACATGTTTGCGGTGTCGAAGAAGTTGATTCCCTGATCAATGGCCTTATGCATGATGGAGATGGAGTCAGCCTCGCTGGTGGGGCCACCGAACATCATCGTGCCCAGACAGACGGGAGAGACACGTACACCAGCTTTTCCTAAGTTACGGTAATCCATAATTGTCGTTCCTGAAGTTGAAATAGGGTTTTTAATGCCAGTCTTCTGCTGGTCTATCTTCGAGTTTTGCAACAGATTTCTCAAGGCACAGGTGATTTCCTGTTACATGAGTGGTTGAAGATTTGATCAATGCCTGTTAAAATAGTATTTTCCACCTTGGACTTACAACTCAGCCGCTGATCTAGAATCACTTCAAATCAGGAACGATTAGAGTGGATTGCGGCATTCAGAGAGTGAATATCTCAATTTTCTAAGTTTTAGAAGTAGATACGAAAGGCATTGCTTCGAATGGGAACCAAGAAGACCGGTAAAGGACGTCGAAAAATTGGTCGTAAAAAACGACGTGCAAGAGCTAAGATCAGACACCGCAAGGACTAGTCGCCAGGCTGGACCAGAATAAAAAAGATTCGCTGTTCTGGAATATTTGCTTTTTCAAAGCACATCACAAAATACCAGTGAATCTGCTGCCCCCTGTTTTCTTTCGAAACAGGTGTGTAATGCGCCTAGCAAAAACGGGGCTGAATTGACAGGCCCCGTTTTCGATGCGCTGGGGTGTAATTGACACCCTTTTTTTGCTTACCAGTATTTCTCGAAGTGGATATTTCCCGGGCTCTTCGGGGTTGAGAGTTTGTATCCCTGCTCGGTAAGCAGTTCAACCATCCCCTTGGATTCAGGGAAAACCAACTCTCCCTGATCGTTTTTCTCGGGTAGACCAATCATGGAAGGATTGCCACAGAGAAAAACGTGTGTCTTTCCAGGTTCGGGCGACCAGCCAAACTGCGATTCGAATTTCTCCGGTACGATCATATCCTGCAGGTACTGTTTCCCCACGTATTGAGGATGATTTGAATCGATATTTTCCGGTTCACGGGTCGTGAATGATCCGTAGTGGTAGTTCGGATACTTTTCCTGCAACTGTTTCTGCTGATCGAGGTAACCCAGGTCACCTCGATAGCGAACACAAGTCATTGATACGATTTGCCCGGTATGTCCACGTTTGAGTAATTCAATCGTCATGGAATTATGCGGGGCCTCGCCAGTTCCGGTTCCGGCAAAAATGACGTTATCTTCAGGTTCGACTGGTTTGAGTGTGTATGTGCCGACCGGTTTTTTACCAAGATGCAGTCGATCGCCTTCTTTCAGATTGAACAGGCGGGGAGTCAACGGTGGATCATCAGTGTCGGGCCGCAGAACCAGAGTGATATAAAATTCCAGGTAATCAATCTCGTCATTGGCCAGGAGATCTCCCTGGACGTCAAGCATAGGGCATGAAATCGAATATGCGCGGCGGATCAGTTTCTGCTTCGCTAATTCTGCGAGAGGTCCGCCATCGACTCGATGTTCCCAGGAACCGAGGCCCAGGGTTGTATATTGGCCCCCTGAGAAGCGGGGAACCTCTGCATCAGGCTTCACACGCATGATCATGAGATGCGCGTGAGGCATGCGCAAATCTTGGACTGTTGCGTTGTAATACTTGTTGCGTAGTTCTTCTATTTCAGCATTCGATTGCCCGGTCGGAGGATTCGATGGATTCATGACTCTCCCTGTGGCGCTTAATTCCAAACCAGTACAACTGGTGGGGGATATTGAATTATCTGGATTTTACCTGCTGGGCCTGACTCTGTATCTGCAACTTCAAAGAACGGCATACATTGAGCTGAGCAACAGGATAAAATGATGTATATAGCAACTAAAGGCTCACTCCTCTATCACTTTTTTGAAACGGATTGTCAAGGCTGATCTACCCTTTCTGCAGGGAGCACGGGAGATCAAATCTGATAGTTTCAGACTGTCACAATTGAAGCGAATCGAGTTTGAATGCTGTATTGAATACTCCAGTCAGGGAAGGCACGTATTCTGTACTGATCGGAAAAATCAAGACGGCTTGTTGTCTGCCTGATTTTCTCCTGATTTTGTTCCCTGGACATTCACGCCACTGCCGATCAGTAAATTGTGATCATAGCACCAGCGGTAGAAACTCCCTGTTTTTTCCGGAGGGAGTATTTTGAGCTGTTCAAAACCAGCTTCTTTAAACCAGCCTTGTAATTCGTCTACAGTGTGATGGTACTGGTAAGCAGGCGCGAACCAGTCAAAGGTATCGCAGACCCGGTTTTCCCAGTTGGGGTGGTTGCTGAAATTCACGACCTTGTTCAAGGTTTTATTGATCACAGGAATCCCACCCAGCCATGCTCCCAGGCGGCACCAGGGCTCCAGTTTTTCCGGGGACATGCGCGTAGTGATTTTTCGCAGCCCGGAATTGATGCCTTCCTGCCACCATTGATTTTTCCGATAGAGCCAGACGGAGTACTTACCTCCCGGCTTGACCATCCGGGCTACTGCGTCGAATACGGCCCGGGTATCTTTATCATGGTGCATCACGCCGATTGAAAAAACGAAATCAAATGACTCCGGTTCAAAGGGGAGGTGCTTCAAGTCAGCTTGAACCAGGTGTACCTGATCGAGGTGGCTGCAGAGTTTATTCGCTTTTTCGACTGCAGTTGTGTGGTCTGCACCAAAGACAATCCCCCCTGCCTCGGCAGCGACCTTGCTGTAACGGCCTCCGCCGCAACCTGCATCCAGGATGCGAAGACCGTTTAAGTCGCTGAGCTCCATTCCGGTTTTGGCTGTAAATGTCGCCTGGTCTTCATCATCATGAGCGACTTCATATTTGTTCCACTGCAGACCGAAGCTGGAGAGATGCTCCTGCTCTACAAAGCGAGGAATCCCATTTATAACCGGATACGTTTTTTCTGTGGTTGGCGAATTGAGGTTCGCTTGTGATTCATCCAGAACCAGAGGAGAGCCGTCTGTTGGATCCCGTAAGATTTCGAGGAGTTCCTGAGAAAGAAATGATTGCGGGGATGTTTCTTTCTTCATGGAATTCAGGTGCTTCTTAGTTGGCTTGTTGAAACATGTATGTGTGAGACGTGGCTTAAAAATCAATTTCCATCAGATCTTCACCGAGTATTGTATTCGGAAAGATCTTCTGGGCAACTTCAATTCCTACCGGATCATCGCCGGTCTGCTGAGGATCAATATGTGTCAGTACCAGCTTTCCAACGCCGGCATCTCGTGCCAGTTGTGCAACAGGGGTTGTGTGGCTGTGTCCGGTTTTATCAGCCCATTCAGCCTGCTCGTCTGGAAAATAACATTCATGGATGAGCAGGTCGACACCTTTGACAAATTCAAGATGCTGATCAGGATGGGATGTGTCTGTAACGTAAGCCAGAGAATGACCGGGCCAGTCGATTCGATAGCCGACGGACCCTCCTGGATGTTCCAGGTCGATGTGACGGAGAGTGCCCTGCTCCGGAACCGAGACCTGTTCAGGTAGGGTGATGAATTCGTAATCGGGAAGCAGCGGGAAAATTTCTTCGCTGAACAAGTGAGTCTGAATGGCATCCAGCTTGGAAGCTTCGCCATAGACTTTGACAGAATCAACCTGTCCGGTCAGCATGGGAACCAGAAAGAATGAGAGTCCGACAATATGGTCCAGGTGCGCGTGTGTCAGAAAGATCTGCAGGTCGCGGGTTTGCATGTACTGGGGAACGCGAAAGAAACTGGTTCCTGCATCAAAGATGATCCCGGACTCCGGCAGCATCAGACAGGCGGTATGTCGACGATCATTCGGGTGGTATCCGCCTGTTCCCAGCAACACGATACGCATTGTCTTACTCCCTCACCACTCATCATGAAAATGCCCGTTAATAAAGTGTTATTATGGCTTTATTAACGGGCAAATGGATAGTCTGGCTACAGTGGAACCAGCCAGGTGATTCGAAGAGACCCGCTGAGGGGCTTACGAATCGAGGCGACGCTCACGAATCCAGTCGGTGTGGAACGTGCCTTCTTCGTCAATCCGCTGATAGGTGTGAGCACCGAAGTAGTCACGTTGAGCCTGCAGCAGGTTGGCAGGCAGTCGTGCCTGACGATAGCCATCATAGTAGCTCAGAGCTGCTGTGAAGCTGGGAACTGGCAGGCCAAGTTCGACAGCAGTGGCCACAACACGACGCCAGCTGGGCTGGGCTTTTTCAACAGCATTGCGGAAGAAGTCGTCCAGCAGGAGGTTTTCCAGTTCCGGATTTTTGTCGAACGCGGCTTTAATGTCCTGCAGGAAGGTTGAGCGAATGATACAACCACCACGCCAGAGCAGAGCGATGTCGCCGTTGTTGAGTTTCCAGCCGAAGTGTTCTGCGGCGGAGTTCAACTGTACGTAGCCTTGAGCGTAGCTACACAGTTTAGATGCGTAGAGTGCCTGGCGAACGTCTTCGATGAACTGATCCCGGTCACCTTCGAATTTTTTCTCGGGACCGCTCAGGATTTTCGAAGCCCGGACGCGTGCTTCTTTCTGGGCTGACAGGCAACGGGCGTAAACAGCTTCGGTAATCAGTGTGGTGGGAACACCCAGATCCAGAGCGTGCTGGCTCATCCACTTACCGGTACCCTTCTGTTTGGCGGTGTCCAGGATCTTATCGACCAGATAGTCACCGGTTTCTCCATCCAGGACGGTGAAGATATCGCGGGTGATTTCGATCAGGTAACTTTCAAGTTCGCCACGATTCCATTCATCAAAGACTTTGTAGAGCTCTTCATTTGTGAGGCCCAGGGCATGCTTCAGAATGTAGTATGATTCGCAGATCAGCTGCATATCACCGTATTCGATACCGTTGTGAACCATTTTCACGTAATGGCCGGCACCCGCTTCTCCTACCCATTCACAGCAGGGAATATCGTTGTTTTCACCAACCTTGGCAGAGATATCCTGCAGAATCGATTTGACGTGAGGCCAGCCGTCGGGGGAACCACCGGGCATGATGCTGGGGCCTTTGAGTGCCCCTTCTTCACCACCGGAAACACCGGTGCCGATAAACAGGAGTCCTGCATCTTCGACTTCTTTGGTCCGTCGATTGGTATCATCAAAGTGTGTGTTTCCACCGTCAATGATGATATCGCCAGGGCTGAGCATGCCTTTCAGGTCGTCGATAATGGCATCAACAGCAGGGCCGGCTTTAACCATCAGCATGACTTTACGAGGAGTAGCCAGGTTATCGACCAGCTCTTGCAGGGTATGGTAACCCGTAATCTGCTGTTCATCTGTTTTCTGGCTGACGAATTCGTCTGTGGTGCTCGTGGTACGGTTGAATACACCAACGGAATAACCGTGATTGGCCATATTCAAGACCAGGTTTTGTCCCATCACTGCCAGGCCGACCAGGCCGATATCGTGTTTTGACATGGAAATTTCTTCTTCGCTTATGATGTTCTGTGATTAAATGATACTGTGACTGTTATGTCATTCCTGAGCTCAGGATCGTCTCTGGTTTACTTCTTCCAGGGAGGGAGTTCCGGCAGGTAACTGTCGAATTCAGCAATCAGTTTCGCCTGATATTCTCCTGCAAATTCACCGTTCAGGAATTTGTCGCAGGCTTCGCCGATGAAACGTTCCCAACTGGCTTCTTCTGCGCCAGGGTTGATCGGGTAGAAAAGTGCTCCTACAGCTTCCGCGGCTTTCATGTCGCCGGGAGCATCGCCGATCATCAGGACTTTATTTTCTTCGTATCCAAAGTTCTTTGCCTGACCCAGTGTTTCTTTTTTGCTGCCTGCCTCCTGGCCGCAAATCGCATCAACGTATTGTGCGATGTCGTGTTCTTCCCACTCTTTATTGAGTGCTTCGTTGGGAGTCGCAGAGCAGACAATCATGTCAGCGACCGGATCCAGTTTGATGAGGCTTTCGCGAACATTTGGATAAGGGGGCACATCGTGCACCATATCGGCGATCATCTCGTTGACTGCAAGTGACCATTTCAGAGCCAGTTCCAGGTCAGCATCTTTGGTTTTCTCAACTTCGGCAGCCAGAGTGGGATTACCGAGTTTGGTTTCCCGTTCGATCCAGTCTCTCACACCCTGGAGACGCGGAATCGTGACGTTCCGGGAAATGACTTCCGGGCGCTCTTCCAGCAGGTCAAGAGCCAGAGTGTAGGAAATGAAACGGTTGGCCCCACGCCATTTGGAGTAGAGGTTCGTGAACTCAGCCGCTTCACGAGCATACTTGGAAATGGGTTGCAGGCCAAAATAGTTGATAAAGTTAGGAATGAAACACTCTTTGTGTTTTATTTCCATGGAATCGAAGGCACACCCGTCTGAGTCGATGCCGATCAGAAACTCACTCTTCTTCTCAAACTTGGTATCCAGAGGATTATCCGACACAATTGTCTCCCGTATGTATTAAATAGCTTGTGTATGTAGAGGTTTATCTGTCTGCCTGGGGAACGTACTTAGGCAGTTTCTGGTCCGAGAACAGCGGCTGCAGTTGAGCCAGTCTCATCCGCCCATTGATCATGGGGATGCTGGGCCAGTCGTTGCCGACCAGAGGCTTACAGTATTTGACGAAATCGTCAGTCACGTCCATCCCGTCGGCTGTAATCCAGTTTTTAGGGAAGGTACGTTCGCTGTTCGCGACTTCGGGCAGTGGTACCTTGTCGTAACGGACATTGTATCCCGGGCCTTCAGCACGGAGAATGGTTGACATGTAACCTGATTCTCCAGCGGCGGCCAGCAGGGCTGCTTTCTGACCTGCACCGTACGCTTCATCCAGGTCAACGGTAGAAGCGTAAGCGATGTTATGACGCTGGTCAGTTCCCGGAACGTTGGCCCGGGCAGCGCCTTTCACAGCCAGTCCCCGCTCATTTAATTCATTGACCAGCAACTGGGCTACCGTCAGCTGGCTGGAGCTGAACTGGGTGTGTCCGAAGGAGTCTTTCGTTTCCCCGATATCGCCCAGGGAGAGCCCTTCACTGACAACTACGATCAGACGGCCGTCTTTGCGCAGCTGGTCGTTGACCTGTGCATGGATCTGTTCGATGCTGATCGGATTTTCTGCAAGATAAATCTGCATCGGGATCTTGCGCTGAGGGTCTGCCAGTCGGGCAGCAGCCGGGATAAAGCCGATTTTACGTCCCATGGCCTGGAGTACCAGCACAGGGTCGGCAGGACAACTGCCCCGGTTTTCTTCATTGGCCATCTGGACCATGCTCATCCAGTAGCGGGCGGTACTACCGTACCCGGGAGTGTGGTCGATCAGTTTAAATTCGCTGTCTCCCACATCGTTATCAATGGTTTTGGGAACTCCGATGCCAACCACGTCCACGCCCCGCTCTGTTGCCATCTGAGCGACTTTATTGGCGGTGTCCATGGAGTCATTTCCGCCGATGTAGCAGAAATAGCCGATGTTGTGAGCCTTGAAAACTTCAACGATCCGATCGAAGTCTTCATTCTGATGATCTTTCAGCTTGTAACGGCAGGTTCCCACGGAACCGGCGGCAGGCGTGACCCGCAGCAGAGCGATTTCTTCAGGAGACTGGCTGCTCAGATTCAGCAGTTCTTCTTTGAGCACACCTTCGATGCCATGCCAGCCAGCGTAGATTGTGCCGATTTCGGGAAGATCTCTCGCAGTTTCGACTAAACCTCTCAGGCTGTTGTTGATGACCGGTGAAGGACCACCAGACTGGGCCACGATCATATTCTTGGGACTTGCCACGTTTTCTCCTCACTCTGCTGTAGTCTATTCATTGAAATACCCTTTCCTCACCGGAACTGGGGTATCTCTGACGGATACTTTAAACACGCATGAATTGATCATTCTGATAGCTACGGTCGGAAACAGACCGGCAGTGTCGTGTTGAATTTCAGGAAAATTCCGCGAGTGTCAGAATGATCGATTCCTTACAAATCAATTAAGGCGTTTACGAACGCTTCCCACAGTTATTCAGGCGAATGTCAGAAGGCTTGTGTGGTAAAGTGTTAATCTGAAATAGGTTGCGATTAACAATTCCGTTTCCTGAGCGGGCGGAAGATAGCCTCTGTACAGTGTGGGTGATCTCGTTAAAAGACTCACAAAGACTTGTTTTCACTCACTAATTCGGGATGTTACCCGATTTGAGGCGTTAATTCAAAGTATCACCCTAGCGCCAATGGAGAAAGTTCCGGGAAAGTTGGGAATGTCAAATGTCCTTAGGAGAAGGCTGCTCTTAAGTTAATGTCTCTAATTATTAGGTGTCAAAGTCACCTTGATCCCCTCAATTTGATAAGACAGATTGAGAGGGCCGAACAGGACATCAAAAAACTCATTCGCATCCGCGTTCTGGACCGAAATATCGATTCTCTGATTGAGATCGACGCCAGCCTGTTTTAACTGCTGAGGCTGATACTCAAATTCAATTCCGGACTGCTCCAGTTTCTGCATGACGGCCAGTACCGGGACTTTCTGAGCCCGAAGCGTGAACTTACGGCGTTGAATGGGAAGTACGTCAATTTGAGGAGTTCCCATCTTACGAACAGGGCGCTTTGAGGGATTCAGTTCTGCTTCAACTTTTTCCTGAAGGTCAGCAGAAGCATCAACCAGCAGCATCCTGCCTTCCCTGGTGATCATCGCTGTAGGGAACAACTCTTTGAGATGTTCAATGGTTTCATTCAGTGAACGTCCTCGGGGTGAGTATGTTTTTTGAACAGTCACATGATCCGGAACAGGCAAAAGCCGGATCGCGGTTCCCTGCTTTTCCCAAAGGAAGGTCAGATCCAGTTGATTTAACACCAGGAGCAGTGCTTCATCGGCATTCACTGCCATAAGGGCGCCATGTGACCATAAATCATGGGGAATTCGCTCTGGGTTGCTGATGGTAATCTGATAGGAGTCTGCTATCTGATTGAGTAATTCAGCCGGCGTATCGAGATCCTGATAGTAAAATGACTTATTCCTGGAAAGCTGAGTTGCTCTCGTTTTCATACCAGGTTGATTGTCTGACAGAGCGAGCAATTCCTGCTGCTTCTGTGCCAGCAGGGTTTTGAGCGTCCCCATGGCCTGATCAGGTCCCAGGTAGATGTTACTTCCGACAACGATTGCTCTAGCGTGGAGTGCCGAGGCAATCTCATCCAACCCCGCTTCCACGCTCTGGTTCTGAAGATCAATTTTGAGAGTCGTGGATGGATCGATGCGGCGGTCGAGGATCAGGGAAATCTGTTGTGTTTTTTCAATCCTTTCCAGAACCGTTCGAATTCCCACATTTGACCAGGAGGCAGAGATCGGCTGAGTCAGGGCATGCCTGAAATTGCGTTCTACCAGGTAAAGTGGTTGATCCCGGTTGAGAATGACGGGGGATCCTGTTGTCAGTTGGGCAATCAATTCCGATTGCGTAATAAACATTGTCAGGCACATCGAAAACAGGCTGGCATTGATGAACGGGAGATTCCGGGGGGCGGACTGACGCACTTTTCAGAACTTTCTATTAGGACTGTCTTCCAATGCAGGAAAACGGAAATCAGGTGCTGGAGTGTGACTTGTTTCCATGATACCATATCAAAGGAGTCTATGCCTGCCCATTTGTGCGGGAGATATGCGAAAATACTTATCTGAAGAGAGTTAAGGCGCTATGCAGAAGTTACAGGCTGTCGGCATTGATTTGGGAACTACCTATTCTTGCATCGCTCATCTGAATGAACATGGAGAGCCGGTCACCATTCCCAATCTGGAAGGTGAACTATCTACTCCCTCCGTGGCTATGTTTGACGGCGCTGAAGTGATTGTTGGCACTGAAGCGCTCAGGCACGCCATCGTTAATCCGCAGAATGTGGTTCAGCATGCGAAACGCTTTCTGGGTAAGCAGGATTTTCGATGGGAAATTGACGGACGCTACTTTTCTCCCCGGGATATCTCTGCATTCATCCTGAAGAAGCTATTAGCTTCCGCTGAGGAACGTATCGGACGGATTGATTCGGCCGTCATCACTGTTCCGGCTCAGTTCAGCGATTTGCAGCGACAGGAAACAATCGCGGCTGGTAAGCAGGCAGGACTGACACAGGTCGATCTGATCAATGAACCGGTGGCTGCTGCCCTGTGTTACGTGCTGGGGTCCGAGGGGATGTGGTTTGCCGAACTTGCAGAAGAGCAGCGCATTCTGGTTTACGACCTGGGGGGCGGTACGTTCGACCTGTCACTGGTTAAGTACCAGAAAGATGAAGTAGAAGTGATTGCCAGTGGCGGTGATCTCAAGCTGGGGGGAATTGACTGGAACAGTAAACTGCAGGCATCAGTGGCTGAGCAGTTTTACAATGAGTTCGGCATCAATCCCTGCAACGATCCGGAAAGCCTGCAGTATCTCGCGAACGAAGTTGAACAGGCGAAACGCAGCCTGACCGTCAGGCCCAAAACCACCCTGGCCTGCCAGGTTGGTTCACAGCGTAAAACTTATCAAATTACACAGTCGCAGTTTGAGCAACTGAGTAAAGGGCTGGTGGATCGCACTACTGAAATCACCCGGGCACTGTTGAAGGACAACAATATGGGGTGGGCCCATGTGGATGTTGTGCTGACTACGGGGGGATCCTCCCGCATGCCCATGATTCGTGATGCTCTGAAACAGGCCAGTGGTACGACACAGAATCTGTCATTACCCCCGGATCAGTCGATTGCCCATGGTGCAGCTTATTATGCGGGAATGTTGCTCAGTAACCGGGAATACGCGGAATCAATCCTGACAAAGGATGCCGCCAGTCGACTGTCCAAAATGAAGCAGCACAGCGTCAACGCGCGGTCACTGGGCTTTCTGGTGCGTGACCAGACGGGGCAACAGCGGATCCCGCATTATCTCTTGCCGGCTAATACAAAGTTGCCGGCAGCGGTCAAACATACTTACGGAACTGTCTCCCCTGATCAACGCCGGGTACATCTAAAGCTGATCGAAAGTGGCGCTTCACAGGATGAACCATTTGTCATTCTGGGAAACTGCAAAATTGAAGGACTGCCTCCGAATCTGCCGGTCGATTCCAAGATCGAAGTACAGATGGAATATGATGCTGAGGCACGTGTGCACGTTTCCGCTAAAGATGTGACAAGCGGAAAAGAGGCGCGGATCGAAATTTCTCGGGAGCAGAACCTGATATCCACAGCACCTGCAACAACAGAGGCCACTTCGTCGGACGGGATACAGAAAGATTCCCAGTCTGATCCTCTGATGCTGCAGGAAATACTGGATCAGGCAGAATTCATCAAAGCGGAGCGTAAGGAGCAGAAAGCCGCGCCCCGGGAATCTTTTACCACTAAACCGAATCCTGTGGCACGTGGACTGGACAGTTCAGAGCGACCAGTGGCATTATGTAACCAGTGCGGTGACCCCCTGCAGGGGGCACCGGCGTCTGACTGTCCAACCCCGGAACAGCATTCGAAAGGAACAGCATCCAGCAGGTCGAATAAGGGACGTCGTACTGGCGTCGGAAAACAAACGCCGACCTCACCTGATGCTCCACAGAAAACCCGTAAAAAACAGGCAGGTTCTCAGAGGAAAAATAAGGGCTCTGCTTTACAGGCACAAAAGAAGCCGCGTCCGCAATCCAGCAAGCCCACCAGGATGGATGCTGCTGAGAGCGAATTCTGGGACCTACTGGAAGACGCCTGATCTGCCTTTGACAAAATTTTATAAAATGAAAACCACAGGATAACTGATCTCTGATGAAAATAGACCGGATTGAACTTTACCATGTGGCGATGCCACTGATTTATCCCTGGCGTACCGCTTACGGCGAAGACGCAGCCATTCATTCCGTGTTATGCCGGATGACCAGTGGTTCTGTTGATGGCTGGGGGGAAAGCACACCTCTGGCTGCCCCCTGCTACAGTCCGGAATGGGCGGGGGGGGTATTTCATACTGTCTCAGAATGGCTGGCACCAGCAGTCGTCGGACAAAGCTTTGACAGCGGTTCCTCGCTGCAGGATGCCCTCTCGCTGTATAAGGGGAATTCATTTGCCAAGGCGGCTCTGGATAATGCCTGGTGGAGTCTGCACAGTCGCATCAGCGGAACGCCCCTGCACATTGCTTTAGGAGCAACCCGCAATGAAGTACCCGTGGGAGCAGACTTCGGAGTGATGGATCATCTGGATGATCTGATTGAAGCCGTTGGGGGAGCCGTTTCGGAACAGTTTCCTCGGATTAAGCTGAAGTTCCGTCCCGGCTGGGATATCCCCATGCTTCAGGCAATTCGGACGGCTTTTCCAGATGAGGTATTCCATATTGACTGTAACAGCGGTTACCGCCTGAGCGATCTCCCACTGTTTCAGGCGATCGAAGAATTTGATCTGGCAATGATTGAGCAACCTCTGCAACACGATGACCTGACGGATCATGTTCAACTGCAGGAACAAATTAAAACGCCAGTCTGTCTGGATGAGAGTATTACGCATCCCTATCGTGCAAAGCAGGCAGTCAATTTGAAAAGTTGTCAATATGTCAACGTTAAGCCGGGCCGTGTGGGCGGACTGACAAACGCCGTCAAGATTCATGATCTCTGTCAGACTGCGGGAATCCCCTGCTGGGTCGGGGGGATGCTGGAGAGCGCAACAGGGGCCTCGCATTGTACTGCTCTGGCGATGCTGGATAACTTCACCTATCCCGCTGATATTTTCCCCAGCGAGAAATATTATCGAGAAGATATGGCCCAGGAGCCTCTGAGACTCGTCAATCTTGAAGGAGGAATCCCGGGAGTGAAAGCGTTTGATGAATTGCCAGACCCGGATATGAATCGCCTGCAGGCACTCACACTCCAACACAAAGTAATTGAAGCTTGAGTTTCTGCGAGATTCAGTTTAGGGTGGGTCCGAATGTTCATGTTTTGCCGCGGCATCAAGCCGGAGTGGGAAAAAACGAGAAACTTCTAATAAATTCACCTTCCTGGGGAATAACCAGATGTCTTACTGCCTCTGTTTAGTTAGAGAATCAGGTTATGTCACGGACCAGTCGTAACAATTCGGAAGAACTGACACGATTAGTTGACGAGTATTATCAGCTGCTGTATCGCTATGCTTTTCGCCTTTCGGGCGACAGAGCTGATGCAGAAGATCTGACTCAGCAAACTTATCTGATCGCACAGAAGAAACTGTCCCAGTTACGCGATGCAAGGTCTGCCCGTTCCTGGTTGTGTACGATTTTGCGAAATTTGTTTCTGAAAAAAGTCACGCGGAAAGCCGAGTCTGTTTCACTGGGATCCAGTCCTGATGTTGCCTCTGATCCTGCAGAGATACCGGAACTGACCTCAGAAGAACTTCAGACTGCACTGGACGAATTACCCGAGGATTTTCGACTCCCCTTATTGATGTTTTATTTTGAAGAACAATCCTACAAAGAAATTTCGAATGAGTTGTCTATCCCGCTGGGAACCGTGATGAGTCGGCTGGCACGTGCCAGGGCTTTTCTGCAGGAACGGTTTGCTTCGCTCCGGGAAGATATAAGTCCGATTCATTCATAAAAAAGATTGCCCTTTACGGTATCACCATGAACGCTTCCGAATCATCCAGATCACCTGAATATTCTGAGCCAGATCATACTGTCTCAGATTCATTCGCTGATGGTCCCGTCTTTCATTCGGAGCTCAAGCGTGTTTTATTTGAGGTAGATGTACCAGAAAATGGAAAGCAGGGAGTACTGGATGCTCTGGCTCAAAGTGGCTCCGATGCCACCATCTCTACAGATCAACTTCCTGTTTCCCGGAGAACTTTTCTCAAAAAACCAGGAACCCTGGTGGGGCTATCGACTTGCCTGCTGTTTGCCGCAGTTCTGGCGTTTTTCTGGGTAACCCGACAACCGGTAATTCCCCTGGCGAAGCTCAGTCCAGAACTGAATCTGGACAGTCGCTTCATGTCGGAATTCGATAGAAATTTCGCAACCTCATTTCCAGCACAAGGTGGCTGGCATCAAAAAGGTCTGTTGAACTTTATTGGTCAGACCTACGGACTTTCCATCAGCGAGTCAGTCGTGCACGACGCTGCAGTTCGTTTTTTCAGACTTTCATCCGGAAAAACTCGCACTGTCTATGGTGCTCTGCTGCAGATTCCTGCCAGTAGAGTCAGCCCCCTGCCCACCTTGACTTCTTTTGATCCAGGCAAGGTCGAGTATACTCAACTGGGTAAGGGGAATTACGCGACCGTGAAATGGGTCGAAGCAGATCAGGTTTATGTCTGCATTGTCTTCGGTGGTGCCCGGGAGCTGGAAGCTCTGGGACGTGCTTTACAATCGACTGCCGCTTGAAATCTCTCTACTAACCGGCTCTACTGGTACCTGCAGTTGTTTAACGCTGCGCAAGTGAATGGAGTCTGACTATTTCCCTATCAACTTCTGAATTTCCAGGGTAGCCGCCATGTTCTCACTGCTTCGATTTTACCTGATTCTTTCCGGAGTCTGTCTTGTGTCTATTCTTCCCTCTCAAGCAGCCAGCTATGTTTACATTTCTCTGGGCGGTGAGAAGAAGATTGCCATCTATCAGCAGAATGAGGCGGATGGAAAACTAACGCATCTTTCCGACGTTAAAGTCCCAGGCGCGACAGGCTGTCTGGAAGTCGATCCAGAGAAGAAATATCTGTTTGCATCCATCCGCTCAGCCAAAGAGTTCATGAGCTTCAGTATCAATCCTGAAAATGGCGCACTCACGTTGATCTCTGCGGTACCAGCGGGGGGAAATGCAGCTTACATCGCCACAGACCGTAAGGGACGCTACCTGCTTTCAGCTTATTATGGTGAGGGGAAAGTCGCCGTGCATCGACTCAAGAAAGATGGCACAATCCTGCCCGAAATTCTCCAGACAATTCCGACAGACAAAAATGCACATGCTATTCTGCCCGATCAATCAAATCGGTACGTGTTTGTGCCCCATACAGGGCCGAATGTCGTCTATCAGTTTTTATGGAATGAAGCTGAAGGAAAACTGAAAGCGAATGAACCGCCCATCTTCGAAGCGGCCCCCGAGATGGAGCCCCGTCACTTGGCTGTTTCAAAAGACAATCGTTTTGTCTATTTCGATAACGAGAAAGGGAGTTCTGTCACTGCCTGTAAGCTTGATTCCGAATCTGGAACCTTGAAGGCGTTTCAAACCATTTCCACTTTGCCGGCTGATTTCGAAGGGAAGAATACCTGTGCCGATATCGAACTCTCTCCCTCAGGAAAAAACCTTTATGCTTCCAATCGGGGACATGACAGCATTGCCTGTTTTGCAGTTGATCCTCAGACTGGAAAACTGAAATCACTGGGACAGGCAGCGACCGAGAAAACGCCGCGATCCTTCAACATCGACCCGGAAGGACACTTCCTGTACGCCGCGGGACAAAATAACGGGAAACTGGCTGCCTATCGTATTGATTCCCAGACCGGCAAGTTGACGCGGATTGACACCTATGAGGTGGGGAAATCTCCGTCCTGGGTTGAGGTCGTAAAGGTTCCCTAAACTGCCTGATTCAATCTGAAATAATTTCCAGTTCGAGTTTTGGATGAATTGCTTCAGATCATTGGTGGTGAAAGTCGATGAGTCTCCATAAGTGATCCTGTGATGACAGGACGCACCTATGCGCAGACATATTGCGCAGAACGGACTTTGACTATTCATTTTCTACTGAAGAGAGAGGCTGGGTATGCGCTCTTCTGCCGTTACTGTAATTCTGATCTCACAGTGTCTGATGTCACCGGCGTTCAGTCAGGAGCAGGTTCCTCTTCAGATCAGCTCAGATAACAAAAGCTCTGATGAGCACCAGGGGAAAGTGAATATTACGAGGGGGCCTTCCAAGCAGACTGGGCCAGCCTACCAGAGAATGTCTGTCAGCCAGCGCCTGATTCAACAGCGTGCATTCCTGCAGGCCAAGCAGCGCATGGAGCGGATCGCTGCACGTAAAGCGATGGGGATCACTCCTGGCCGGCCTACAATCAATATCAATGTGAGCCCGATTCCGACCTATGCTCAGATAATGCAGGAGTCTTCAGGATTCTATTTTGATCCCTACCACTATTATGGTTACTGGTATGGTGCCCCGGGCTACGTGTTCCCTTGAATCCGTTAAGTGCTGGATTAACTTGAATCAGTCTCAGAGTTAATCCGCAGTTAAGTTTTGTCAGGCAGCGTCCGTACAAATTTGACGGCCTGATTGACCCACTCTTTCAGATCAATGTCCTCCTGTGTTCCCTCAGCTTTGACATAGATCATGCTTTTCATCACTTTGCCAGTGAAATCCATTTCGTGAGTAAATGGTTCCTGCAGTGCCTGAGCAGCGTTCTTCTCTCCCAGCCGTAACATGAGATTAGTCCCCGTGACTCCACAGCACATGTTGCCATTGAGCAGGAAACAGATTCCCCCAAACATTTTTCGCTGAGAATATCCTGCCCGGCGACACAACAGTTGATGTATTCTGTCGGCGAGAGCCTCGTCGTATGCCATGTCAGCTTCCTCTAAGCCTGTCTGATATTGAATATTGCTTTCTCAAAACAAAATATTTCTTTACGCCTTTTTTGTCTAGATTACTGAACAAAAAAGGCTTGTCTGGTATTCTTAATAGGTGACGGGCAATCCTTTGAAATGTGAAGACGAAACAGGTACGACAGGACATGGCATTTTTCCGCAGCATAACTCTTTTCAGTATGCTTCTTCTGGTTAATAATAGTGGTTCTGTATCAGGACAGCAGACGGATACAGCGCCCGCTCAAAAGCCCGTTGGTGTAAAGTCGATGAGTCTGCCAGGTCTGGATAATGTCTTTCAGGTCGATGAGGCTGTTTACTCTGGTAGTGGGCCGGCAGAGCAGCGGAGTTTTGACGCCCTGCAAAAACTCGGAGTCAAAACCATCGTCAGTGTCGATGGAACCGAACCACATTTGGAAATGGCACGGAGTGCTGGTATGCGCTATGTACATATTCCAATCGGCTACGATGGCGTGTCAAATGATGCAGGACTGGCTTTTGCACGCGTCGCTAAGGAGATCAAAGGTCCGGTTTATATCCATTGTCATCATGGCAAACACCGTGGACCCACTGCGACTGCGGTCGTCGGATTGTGTCGAGGTACTTTCAATCAGCAACAGGCCCTCGATTTTTTAAAGCTGGCAGGTACCAGTAAAGACTATGCGGGATTATGGAGAGATATCCGGAATTTTAAAGTTCCTTCCGCTGATACCCCGCTCCCGGAACTGGTGGAGTCCACACCAGTTTCCCGATTGGTTAAAGCCATGTCGCAGATCAGCCATCATTTCGAATCACTGGATCAAATGCAGACGCAAAATCAACATCCCCTGGTCAGGAAAAAGAATCACGAGACCCTGGTACTTCTGAAAGAAGAGTTTCGTGAAGCGGCACGTAAGTATGCCGACGACTATGATGAGATGTTTCAAAAATGGATGAGAGAATCTGAGAAACGGGTCGATACGCTGCAAACAGTATTTCAGAAGGATGACCAGAAGCAGATGGCCCGGGAGTTAAAGGCATTCAAAATGCAATGCAAACGGTGTCACGTCGCCTATCGGGATTAATCAGAGCTGAAATCAATGCCAATCAAGACCAGACACTGAACCCATACACAGAAGGCAGATGGGGAACAGCCGTTAAGTGAGTCTACACCTTTGAAAAACAGAAGAAATTTAAATTCAAGAGTTGTGATTCCCTTTCTTGATTGATGATAATGCATGCTCCTATCCAGTTTCGATAAGGGTATATTCATGCGATCATCTTTATTGTGTTTCCTCTCTTGTTTGGGAGTGATTTTGGGATACAGCCTCTCCGTGCAATCGGAAGAAGCCAGTTCCAGGCAACGGTCAGAACCCGAAAAAATTGAGTCATCCTGGGATGACCTGCTCCATGGTATTGAATCACCTGAGGAGTGGGCAGAACATAAACAGCAACTGAGAAAACGCTATCTGGAGTTACTCCGAGATCAGTACAAACCAGAAAAGCCTGATCTGCAAATCCAGTTTCATGATACAGTCATTGTAGATGGTATCTATCGGCGACAGTTGATCAGCTATCAGGTTGAAAAAGATGAGCGGGCGCATGCCTACCTGGGAGTTCCCCTCAATTTAAGAGGACCTGCCCCGGCCATCGTTGCCTTGCACGGCACTTATAAATACGGCAAACAGCGTGCAGCAGGTTTGATCGATAACCCCGACAAGGCTTACCTTGATCATCTCTGTCGACGTGGTTATGTGGTAATTGCTCCCGATCATTTTGTTGCAGGACACCGGATCCCGGAAGCGGGGCCATATGACACCAAAGCGTTTCATGAGAAACATCCACATTGGACCTCGGTTGGAAAGTTTACCTACGAACATTCCATCGCCATTGATGTGCTGCAGACTTTGCGGGAAGTTAATCCCGACAAGATCGGCGTGCTGGGGCACTCGCTGGGAGGCCATGGATCAATGTTCCTGGCTGCCTATGATGAGCGAGTACAGGCAGCAGCTGGGAATTGCAGTGCCTCATTTTTCCGACAGAATGCGCGTGTCGAAGCCTGGGCGAGAGATCACTGGTATGTATATTTTAATCATATCCGACCGGATCTTCTGGAAGGCAAATTGCCTCCGATTGATTTTCATGAAATCATGTCCCTGATCGCACCGCGGGCATTTCTAGATCTCTCGGGACTCAATGACGGTGACCCTTTGACGCAGCGACAAAGAGTGCTGATGTTGATGAAGGTGATGGACGTCTATGAACTGGAGAAAGCACCTCAGAATTTTGCTTTTTTTGTTCATGGAAAAGGACATTCTGTTGCCCATGAATCACGGGCTCTCATGTATTCCTGGATGGATACACATCTCAAACCCGAATCTGAAACGAAGACAAAACTGGTCAAACCCTGACTTCTGCCTACGCAGAACTTTATCACAGCTTTGAGCATTCAACTAAGGTAGGAATAATATAGATGGAACTTTTGATCATCAGGCACGGAAAAGCTGAGCAGGCAGGTGTAGTACCAGGAGGAGATTCTGCCCGCCCCCTGACAGACCATGGTACTCACCAGTTTCGTAAGGTCGCTAAATGGATCGCTAAACATGATGCAGGTCCCGAGCTGATTTTACACAGCCCGCTGGTAAGGACGACTCAGACCGCTCAGATCCTGCAGGATGTTATGGAATTGAATGATGAAGCCTGCTATGCCCAACCCTGGTTGGGCTTCGGTCTGAGCCTGGATTCATTGATCTCTTTTGTCAGATCAACAGCCTTTGAACGAATCGCGATTGTAGCCCACATGCCCGACGTGGCCCGTTGCACTTCCGATCTGATTGGAGGGGGGCAATCACATTTAAACCCGGAAATGCAGCCTGCATTCAATTCGACTCCCTGATTGGCATCGGTCAGGGAAGCCTTAAATGGCACCTCAGCGCGCCTTTGTTCTGAAATCTAAGTTCAAATGGGATTACTCAGTAGATGAGGCATTTTTAGCCTCGATTTTCTGCCAGGAGTGAGAGAATTCGCTCATCCGTCAACCGATCAGCGATAAACTTTGCTGAACTGAAATCTCCGTAATTGCTGAACTCATGAGGAATCGAAACCACATAAGCTCCTGCTGCCACACCAGAGCGGGTGCCGGTTTCACTGTCTTCCAGAACCAGCATATTCTCCGGGTTGACCCCCATTTTTTCAGCAGCGGTCAGATAAATTTCCGGATGTGGTTTGCCGTGAGTGACATCCTCAGCAGTCAGGCTGATCGGGAAACGATGAATAATGTCAAACCGGGACAGCAGAGATTCCAGGTAAGGACGAGGTGAAGATGTAGCAACTCCCTTGGGGATATCCAGTTCTTCCAGGAAATCCAGCAGTTCAAACAAACCCTCCATGGGTTTCAGATGCTGATCCAGCAGGGAACGGAAAATTTCCTGGCTTTCTTCCCAGAGTTTCAGAGGATCTTCCGGCTTATCCAGGAACTGAGTGAGGTGTTCAAACCCCTCATGAGCACGTCGCCCCATCATCCCTCTCAGAATATCGGGGGTCATTTTTTTTCCGCGTCGCTGTAACAGGGCATCGCCTGAGAGGAAAAACACGTGTTCTGTATTAAACATGATGCCATCCAGGTCGAAGGCAACCGCCTGAATGGGAGGGAGTTGAGACATAAAATCACTCTTTGGTTATTTATTAAAAACAAGCTATCCGTTGAGCGTAGGATAGTTTTTCAAACGCAGTGGATCAACTTGACCGGCTAAATTAACGGTTTTTGCTTTCGATAACTCAGGTCGAGCAACTCCATGGGATGCAAGACATGCAGAGGCTTTCTTGCCTGACGTATCTGCGAATCAATCTGGAGCGTGCAGCCGACGTTCCCACTGATGACCACTTCTGCTCCCGTATCCACAATATTATTCAGCTTACGTTTGCCTAACTGATCTGCCATCTCAGGCTGTGTCAGATTATAGCTGCCAGCTGCTCCACAGCAGATGGTGGATTCATTCAAGGGGATCAGGGTCAGTCCGGGGATCAGTTCCAGCAGTTTGCGTGGCTGATTCTGGACTTTCTGTGCATGCACCAGGTGGCAGGCGTCGTGATAGGTTGCCTTGAGGGTGATTTCTCCCTCGGGTGCGATCGGTCCCAGTTCAAACAGGAATTCAGAAACATCTTTAAACTTGCCTGCGAACTGTTTCAGACGTGCCGTCTGTTCCGCAGTGGGCCCCGAAATTTCCTCCGCGATATGTCCATAATCTTTGAGCATGGCTCCACAGCCTGCGACATTGACAATAATGGCATCCAGATCTTCTTGATCGAAGGCTGCCAGATTCTGGAGAGCAAATTTCAGAGCCTCGTCGTCTGAACCGCTGTGGTAATGAATGGCGCCGCAGCAGACCTGGCTGCGGGGGATGACAACCTCGCAACCGTTGGCTTGCAGTACCCGCGCTGTGGCACGGTTGACGTGGCTGTACATCGCTTCCGAAACACAGCCTGTAAACAGAGCTACGCGAGCTCTTTGCGTTCCCTGTGCAGGCAAGACTGCCGGTAAGGCTGGTTCTACAGGCTTGAGACGTGGTAGCAGATTGTGCATCCGTTTCAGTTTCTGTGGCAACAGCAGTGGAATGCCGAGGATGTCAACCAGCTTATCGAGCTTTAAAAACTGCATCATCCGGGCCGGCATCAGCGAGAGGCGAATCCGGTTGGGATATGGGAATAACCGGTACAGGATCCAGCGATGAAACCAGTCATTGTTCGCTCCCCTGCCCTCTTTGGCGTCCAGATGCTGCATGTCTACCCGGAACGGTTCAATTAATCTGCCGTATTGAACTCCGGAAGGACACGCCGTTTCACAACTACGACAATCCAGGCAGAGATCCAGGTGACCTCGAACTGATTCCGATAGTTCAACGCGTTGATCAACGACCGCACGCATCAGATAAATTCGCCCTCGGGGGCTGTCATTTTCATTCCCTGTTTCCAGATAGGTCGGGCATGCAGCAGTGCATAAGCCGCAATGAATGCAGTCCAGAAACTTCTCATAGGGAATCTCAGATCCAGGAATTTCTGCGGGATCTTTGTCTGCCGTGGTAGTTTGAGAAAAGGCACTTCCAGGTTTCATGGGATAACTCTTCTGGGGTGAAGCTTACTAATTATGATTGTTTCAGAACTTGTGGATCAGGATTTCACCAGCTCTGTAAATCGTCGTGAGTTCAATAACTGCAGAGGATCTAATGCCTGTTTCAACTGCTGCATGAGTTCCCAGCCAGCGGGAGGCGAACAGAACAGTGGCAGAGATTCAGCCCAGTCAGATTCACACTGGTAAATGGTCAGGTAGCCGGTTCCTGGATCAATTACAGATTGCAGTTGTTCGAGAATCTGATTCACGTTTTCCAGTGAACTGGCAGAATCGGGTAAATGTCCGAATACGATTCCATCTGCTGCATGTGCCTGGACTGCGATATTCAGACTGGTGGCAGTTTCGATGAATGACATCATTTGTGATGGTAAGACAACGGCTTTCAGCGTCACCGGATCATCTGATGACGTTTGATACTCAGTCAAAGCGTTATATAACTGAGAGGCCTGCGCTCCTTCAATAATCTGAGCATCGAGAGAGGAAAAGGCACGCCATTCATCAATAATCTGCTGCGCCTGCCACTTTACAACATTTTCAGGACCTTCATAGCAGATGCAAACGGCATGATTTTCATTGGGAAGTTCAATCCGTGATTCGGCAGTAATTTGTCGGGCCGCTTTACTGTTGCAGTATTCGATAGCAGTTGGCCGGGTTCCCGAAGTCACAATCGCTTCCAGTGCCTGATCAACACTCTGGCAGGAATCGAAGTCAAACCAGACCAGTTGCATGCACTCTGGTCTGGGGCGCAAATTCAGAGAGACCTGGCTGATAACTGACAATGTTCCCAGAGAGCCGACGAGCATTTTACTAAGGTCATAACCGGCGACATTTTTGACAACTCGACCGCCGGATTTGAACAGATTCCCTACTCCATCGACTGCTGAAACACCAATCACGTAATCACGAATCGTACCATAGGAAAAGCGTCGTGGTCCTGAAGTATTGGTGGCAATCACTCCTCCGATGGTAGCCCGGTTAGACTGAGGTACGTCGATCGGCAGACGCTGTCCTTCGGCTGAGATGATTTCATTTAACTGGTTTAGTCTCATTCCGGCTTCGACGGTGATAGTCATGTCGCGGACCGGATAATCAACGACTCGATTCAATTGGGAGGTACAGATCAAAGGACCTGAATGACTGTCCGGGCAGCAGACAGCCAGCGAGGTACGGCCTCCTACCGGAAATGTCTGTTTACGGGCAGATGTTGCATTGTCACTCAGGAATCGACTCAATTCAGACTGGGATGTCGGAACAAAATCTTCCGGAGTACCGGAATGTGTGAGTGTCATAAGTGGTCTTTCAATCGGTTGTGAGCATAACAGCAGCATATCCTGCTGGGACATCAGCAGTAGTTGTTGATCAGTGCGGAGCCCGTCGACCAGGGTGTGATAAAGTGACTGCTGCCTGCGATTTTTCTCCATGGGGAGGAAGTACCTTGTCGCGACTGCAGATCTGACGTGGATTGAAAATATTACGAACCTTCTCCATCTGGGAGAGATCCGTTTCATTGAAGATCCGACTCATAAAATTGATTTTCTCCACACCAATTCCATGCTCGCCGGTCACACTGCCTCCCAATTCCAGACACTTGGAGAGAATCTCTTCACTGGCTTCCATTACCTGTTGAATCTGATTTTGATCGCGTTCATCAAACAGCAGAATCGGGTGTACGTTTCCGTCACCAGCATGAAAGACGTTCACAATTCTCATGCCATATTTTTGACTGGTGGCTTCAATAAATTCCAGGATTTCCGGTAAACGGGTTCGGGGGACGACACCATCCTGAGTACAGTAACTGGGACTGAGTCGACCAATGGCTCCAAATGCCTGCTTGCGGCTTTTCCAGATCAAAAGCCGTTCCTCTGGAGTGTCTGCCCGCTGAATTTCCCGTACGTTATGTGCATTACAGATCTCGACAATCCGTCGTGCTTCCTCATCTAAGGCGATTTCCAGTCCATCGACTTCTATCAGCAGAACTGCGCCCGCATCTAGCGGGAAACCAAAGTGAAAAGCTTCCTCAATCGCTTGAATGATACCCTGATCCATCATTTCCAAAGCAGAGGGAATAATACCCGCTGCTATGATTTCCGAGATCGCCCGGGTCGCATCAGAGATGGTCTGGAATACCGCCAACATAGTGCGATGTGCCTCTGGATCGCGTGTCAGACGTACAATCGCTTTCGTGCAAATGCCGAAAGTACCTTCATTTCCGACATAGACTCCATGCAGATCGTAGCCTGGTGTTTCTGCTGTCGGCCCCCCCAGATTGATTACCGAGCCATTGGGGAGAACTGCCTCAAGTCCGAGTACGTGGTTCGTAGTGACTCCATATTTAAGCGTATGCGGTCCACCAGAGTTAGTGGCGATGTTTCCGCCGATGGTGCACGATCCCTGACTGGAAGGGTCCGGAGCGTAGTGGTAACCGGTTCCTTTCAGGGCATTGGTCAGATGCAGGTTCACCATCCCTGGTTCAACAACTGCGTAACGATCGCGTAGATTGATTTCAAGTATCTGTTTCATACGCGTCAGGACAATCATGACTCCCCCGCCGATAGGCAGGCAGCCCCCTGAGAGGCTGGTTCCCGCTCCTCGAGCCAGAAAGGGAACGTTAAACTGATTGCAGATTTTGACGATCGACGAGACCTGTTCTGTAGACGTTGGGAAAACGACGATGTCGGGGGCCGATTTATCAACGATATAGCCGTCACATTCATAGACGAGTAGTTCATCTGCGTCGTAGAGCAGACTGTTTTTCCCTACGATTTGTGTCAGCTGTTGAATCAGTGAGGAAAACGGGCCGCTACCACGCTCCAGTTGTTCCAATACGGGAGCGACAAGATGCGAGGTCTGGTTGTCTGGGTCAACCATTGTGGGGACTGCTTTCAATGAATGATGAAAGGAAAATACAAAATTCTATAACTGGTTATTGTAAAACAAAATAAGGTTAAGATTCAATTCCGGGAAACCTGCCAATTGGTCCCCTATTTTTGGAAAGAAGAGTGTTCTTCTAGCTGGGCAAATTACCAATAGAGTGACTCAGAGAGGTTATTTTGAATTCACCCAGATTGGGCTCGACCATGCCATTTCCCCGTTGGATTGAATAACGCGTACATAGTACCAGTCAGCCTGGTTTCCGTCACCCTCGTCCGTGAATTCAAAGTCTGTTTCCCATTGATTCTGAAAAACAACCCGGTGCAACATCGCTGATTCCCAGGGGAATGGACGTGTAAACAACATTTCATTACTGACTGCTAACTCACCCAGAGTCTGTGTTAGCTGGCAATCACTGGGTTGGGTGCATTTAATGCTGACCTGGGTCTGTTCATTTCCTTGAATTCGCAGCACAATCGCTTTCTGAGACCAGTCGTCAACCTGTTGTTTCAATGCTGTAAACGACTGGACGATCAGTCGATTTGATGAAACATCCAGGATTTGATCTCGACGGAATTCATCGAAGGGCCCCGGTGTGAAACAGGGTTGAAACTGCTGAATCTCGCCTCCCTCCACATGTATGGCAAAATTCCAGTCTGCTGTCCCTCCCCAACCCAGGGCGGGCCACGGTCCCCAGCCGTATTCGAAGCGGAGTACAACCGGATGATTCCAGGACCGGTTATCAGGAATGTTGTCGACTGGAAAATCACGATGAATCACACGGCCGTTTTTCAGGACTTCGACCCGGTCGATTTCATCCCAGCCTCGCACGTGAACTTTGATACGGCGATCAGGGGTGAATGAGAGCTCCTGACCCATCATCTGGTCATTCAGGAAGAAATCGAGTTCAATGCGGTCACCAGTTACCGCATACGTGCGACGATTGCGGATCGCGTCAAACAAGGCTTCTCGAGACAGTTCAGTGGCTTTGATGGCTGCCAGACCCTCGCGATATCCACCGGGATGTCCGAGGTGATCATCGGTACTGGCAATGACCCCCAGTCGGTATCCCTGATTGAGATAGTACTGCAGCGTGTGCTTTGTCCAGCGTCCCCCCTCTGTATGTCTTTTATACGGAAAAGGAGCCCGGTCATGTTCAGCGCAACCCCATTCTGAATGAATTTCCAGGACAGGTGACACTTCGGGGGCCAGTTTCGTCGCGTCAAAACCACGGTGCCCCAGTCGATTAGCAGGGTGATGCGGGATCAGCAGACAACCCCGGTTTCGTGCAAATTCCTGAAGTTCAGCCAGATCTTCGATCAGTTCATAATCTCCTTTGAGATCCGGATAGAGAATGTGATAGTCCCCCTCTTGAGTGCCATGTCGCTCATAGCCTAGAATCGTGACAAACTCCCCCGGTCTGTCGAATTGTCTGGCAAGCTCAACCACTTCCGGCCAGCGGGAGCGGGCTATATGAAATCCATTCTTCCATTTGTGGGATATTTTGCCATCGTATTCCACAATATCAGGCCAGTAGGAATGGGGAGTGAAAGCGTAGAAATCGAGATGGTTCCGGGCGATTTCAAAGGAGCGATCCAGAGAGCCCTGGGCATAGCCCACATGGTTGTGGTTATGTAGGTCTCCGAAATATGTCTGGTATTCTGTGATCATGGATTTGGCGCTTGTGCATTGCTTTGTTTGAAGAAATCAAAATCTCTCACTTCAGAGTATCTTGCAGCGGAGCGTTCTACAAATGGCATTTACTGATTCTAATCTAAATACAGACTTAATCGTGTAAAACAGAGCTTCAACGCGTCCATTTCAGCCATTTCATCAAAAGGGACTTCAGAAATGGGGTAAGACGAGTGCGGTTAAACTGATCCCCGATTTTACGAATCGCATCCGCCTGAGTTGGATAAGGGTGAATCACGCTGGCTAACTTTTTGAGACCGGTCCCGCTCTGCATGGCCAGGGTGATTTCAGAAATCAAATCTCCCGCATGTGCTGCGACGATCGTTGCGCCTAGAATCTTATCTGTCCCCCGTTTGACATGGACCTTCACAAAACCGGCGGTTTCATTGTCCAGGATCGCCCTATCGACGCTGTCCAACTTCTGGATAAAGGTGTTGACGGGAATGCCTTTTTCTCTGGCTTGATGCTCATAGAGTCCCACATGTGCTATTTCTGGATCGGTATAGGTGCACCATGGGACGATCAGGCGACTGGCTTTGCTTCTACCAGGAAACAGAGCATTGCCTATCACCAGCCGAGCCTGAAAATCAGCATTGTGGGTAAACTTTAAGTGAGAGCAGATATCCCCTGCACCATAAATATCCGGATTTGTGGTCTGCAGGTAGTCATTAACGAGCACACCGGTTAGTGAATTGTAATCAACTCCGGCTTGTTCCAGTTCCAGACCTTCAACATTAGGGGTTCTTCCGGCTGCTATCAGGATTTCATCGACCTCCAACTTGATTGTCTGCCCTGTCGTTTCAATCGTCAGAAGTTTTTCCTGTACGTTCTCAGAGACCAGAGAGGTATTCGCATTGAAGACGAGTTTAACACCATCTCGTTCCAGTTGTTGCTGAATGATTTGGGCAGCGTCTTTATCTTCTCTGGAAAGAATCTGCGCATGAGATTCGATGAGTGTGACTTGTGAGCCAAAGCGGGCAAAGGTCTGTGCGAGCTCACAGCCGATTGGTCCACCTCCGATGACTGCCAGTCTGGATGGAAGTTCTGTCAGAGAAAAAATATTCTCATTCGTCAGGTAGTTGATGTTTTTGATACCGGGAATGTCAGGGACCGCAGGACGTCCTCCCGTTGCGATAACGGCCTTTTTGAAGTTAAGTGTCTGCTCCCCAACTTTGATTGTTTTGCGGTCAAGAAAACGACCTTCACCCAGAAAAACATCGATACCCAGTTCCTGAAAACGACGAGCTGAGTCGTGATGGCTGATCTCGGCTCTTATTTTCCGCATGCGCTGCATCACCTCCTGGAAATTAACAGAGGTGGCTTCGGGGGCCAATTCGATCCCCAAGTCTTTTGAATTTAGAATTTTGTGTATAGCTCTGGCAGAAGAGATGATCGCTTTCGAGGGGACACATCCGGTATTCAGGCAGTCTCCACCCATGAGACCTCGCTCAATTAATGCGACTTTCGCTCCCAGGCCAGCAGCTCCCGCCGCTGTTACCAGACCAGCGGTTCCCGCTCCGATGATTACCAGATTGTAGCGCCCACTGGGAGTGGGATTGGACCAGTCGGAGGGATGAACCTCACTGATCAGATCCTGATTGAATTCATCATCGGGAAGTAGCTGAATACGATCGGTCATACTCGTTTTCTCTGTCCTGAGTCAGAATGTTCTATTTGCGTTGTTGAAGGCGTTGAGCGATGAGTTTTACCAGAAACGGAAAGGCGCCCAGTAAAATGAATGCGAATATGAGTTGAGGCGTCAGGATGCCTTTCGCGCCGTGTTCAGACAATTCCTGCAGGGTGGGAAAGCTGGTACCAGCATAAACGAAGACGGCGGTCCCGGGAAGCATGCCTGTCTGGCTCACCCACCAGAAGGTCGAGATCCGGATTGTCGTCAGGCCCATAACGACATTAATCAGAAAGAAGGGAAACGCGACTACGAGTCGCATGAAAAAGAGGTAGAACGCACCCTCTTTTTCAAACTGCTGATTGATCTGCTGAAATTTATTCTGGTAACGGGATTGAATCGAGGATCGGAATAAATAGCGACTTGTTAAAAATGCCAGAGTGGCTCCTGTTGTGGAAGCAAAACTGACTAGAATAAGTCCTTTCCAGAATCCAAAGAACCAGCCATAGGTCAGCGTCAGTGGTACTGCTCCAGGTAAAGAAAGCCCCGTAATCCCCGCATAGATCAAATAGGCGACCAGGTAGATTGAAACCGGATGCTGATCTGCAAACTGTTTCCAGTAACTTTCCTGGGAAGCGAAGTATTCCAGTGTCAGCCGGTCCCGGAAAAAATAATAACCCAGCCCGATGACACAAGCGAGAATCAGAAGCACCACCAGGCGAACAAAGCCAACTACAGGCTGATGTTGCTCAGATCGATGATCAGGCTGTTCTGGTTCAGGACCCGCAGCGTACACCTGAAAGATTCCCTCTGATCTAAAGAGGTTGGCTTGATCACTCTGACCCCGATCGCAACAATCGCGATGCTGTTTGTCGAACTGTACTACTTTTTAAAGTCCGTAAATTCAGATCAACTAGAGAATCGCCCGGATCTTTTCCAGAAACTCTTTGTTGGTTGGGAACTTCTTGAGCGTGCTACTCAATTGCTCCATGGCTTCAACTGGATTCAAAGAGATCAGACTTCTGCGAAGCATGGTGACCCCTTCGAGAACTTCCGGTTCGAGAATTTTTTCTTCGCGTCGCGTCCCGGACAGCGTAATATCAATTGCTGGGAAGATACGTCGGTCGGAAAGTTCCCGGCTGAGGACCATTTCCATATTACCGGTTCCCTTGAATTCCTGGAAAATCACTTCATCCATCCGGCTGCCGGTATCAATCAGGGCTGTGCCCAGAACTGTCAGTGAGCCACCTTCATCAAAGCGGCGGGCGGTTCCAAACATTTTCTTGGGAATGTCCATCGCTTTCACATCCAGACCACCGCTCATGGTTCGGCCGGTATTCCCAACCCATTTGTTGAAGGCACGAGCGGTTCGGGTGATACTGTCCAGCAGGATGAAGGCATCTTCACCGGCTTCCGCCAGACGCTTGCCCCGCTCGAAGATGAGCTGGCTGGTGCGGACATGGCTTTCAACATCCCGGTCCATTGAAGAGGAAATAACCTCGCCTTTAATGGAGCGTTCCATTTCGGTTACTTCTTCAGGCCGCTCGTCAATCAGCAGGACCATCAGGCGGATTTCAGGATGATTCTTACTGACGGCTTCAGCAATATCCTGGAGCAACATTGTTTTACCGGTTCGAGGAGGTGCAACAACGAGAGCACGTTGTCCCTTTCCGATGGGAGTCAGGAGATCCATTACCCGCATCGTGATCGGCATGGGGCCAGTTTCGAGTTTGATCTGCTCGAATGGATTGATTGGTGTGAGCTCATCGAAGGATTTGATTTCCATGTACTCTTCGATGGTGCGCCCATCGATAGTTTCGATGCTCTTCAGGCGAGGCCCTTGCCCTCTGGTGCCCGGACCAACTTCGCCCCGAATCAGGATACCTTCACGCAGATTGTGTTTTTCAATCAATGAACTGGAAACAAAAGCATCAGAATCCTGAGCTTTGTAGTTTGCTTTGGGGTCCCGGATGAATCCATATGCTTTAGGGTGCAGCTCCAGAACACCTTCAATAACACCTGTGACATTTTCATTGGCGGCAGGTGATGTAGAACGGGACCGGCGTTGTTGGGGTTTGGCACCGGTACGCGACCGACCTCCCCGGTTATTACTATTGCCAGCGCGACCGCGATTGTTCGCTCCCTGCCCCTGGCGTCCCTGAGCATTGGGGGTATCTGATTTTCTTCTCCGTCTCCGACGACGGCGATTGCCTCCAGATTTATCGCCGGAACGGTCATTGTCTGTCTGGTTGGCGCTGGGCTCGTCGTCTATGGAATCAGCAGGAAAATCTGACATGTTTTCATCTTCTCTTTCAGTGTCTGCTTCAGTAGAAGAGTGAGGGTTTTCGAAAAGCTCGAGGTTATCTTCTGCCTTACGATGATATTCGTCCTGCAGTGATTCAGTTTCACTTTGTTCGACATTTTCCTCGGCAGGTTTTTCCGCTTTTTTGCGTGTCCTGGTAGTTTTTCGACGGGTGGTTTTTGGTTTATCTGAAGTTTCAGAACTCTTTGCAGCCATACAGAAACACCAAATGATAATAAAGAAGTAAAGAAGTAATTAGAGATACAACTACGGCACTCACATGACACGACCAGCTTGATACATGATTTCAAATCAGACCACTGACAGCGCGGAGCTCACAGGGAGACTGAAAAGTAGCTGGCATTCTTCTGAATGTGCCGATTCTTTTTTCAGCGGAAACCGACTCGAGTCAATTCTTACAATTATGACCTGGTCTTGATCTCATGAAGAAAGATTTACACTGGGAAATCGTTCGCCCGCTTGAGGACTCGGCCGTCTTGGCCTGTTATCTTCCCGTATTAGGAGGGTCATCGCTTAGGCTATTGTAAAGAGATGAGGCCCTGGCGTTGAGAACAGCGAACTTGCAATGTCTGTTGACTCAAGCCTCTGTTAGGTGATGGTCTTGCCGATATCCTTTCAGGCAAAAATTATGGTCAAAACTGATACTAGAAATTCAATCGTTTCTTATGAACTCCGTCAACCGATAAATGGTTGCTAATACGGAACTTTTAAATGTTTTACTTGTGAGACAATCTCAATTTATTTCGTGAGAGGACTCCAGTGAATTGGGAGAATAAAATAGATCCAATCCTTGAGCCAGCTTGCTGTTTCAAACATAAATCAACCCCCGGGTTGAATCATTGGTCGCATCTCAGACCAACAGAAAGCAAGGCTGTTCTGCCTCAGGGGCAGATACGCAAAGTCTCTTAAAGTGCATCCAGAAAGAGAAAAACTTTCAAGAAGAAGCATTCCCGAGTAAATCGAGAATAGTGCTGTTGAGGAACTGACGACCCGCTGGTAACGACTCAACTCACTTAAAAGCCAAATTGGTAACCAGTGAAATTAAATACTCACTGGGTGCTGGAAATTTGATCTCAAAAAGCGGGAGAGATCCTCAATGAAAATAACGGCTTACCAGAGATTGCTTAGTTAGTAGTGTTTATCAAAACCTACATGCAGCGTCAATACTAATCGGTTTGGAAGCCAAGTCTGTTTACATCATAACTTATCGTCAATTAAAGTCAATTGACTATTCTGTTTCTGACGAATGTTTTGTTCAGTCAGGTCGCAATGCAGTAATTATTCATTGTTGAGACCATTTGTTGCTTCAGAAATAGACTTCTTGTTTAAGGTTCCAGATCGTCAGGCAATCCCTGAGGATAGGTGCGTTGGATGTAATCACGAATACGCTGGATTCGATTCCCCGGGTCGGGATGCGTACTGAAAATTTCGGGTTGCCTCCCTCCCCCTGCAGAGCGTTTAAGGATCTCCATGACGCCGGTCATGGCGTATGGGTCGTAGCCTGCCATGACCATGAGTTTGATCCCCCAGCGGTCAGATTCCAGTTCGTCGCTGCGACTGTATTTCATATTTACCATGGAGCCGATCACTTGTGCCATCTGGGCACTACTGGCATCTCCGCCCGCCACGCCTGCGGCTCCTACCAGCCCCTGCGTGAATTCCTGTTGGGCCATGTGCTGTGCTCCATGGCGCGACAAAACATGCCCCATTTCATGTCCCAAAACTCCTGCCAGCTGTCCTTCGGTTTCAAGTTGTCGAAACAGGCCGGCGGTAATAAAAATCTGCCCCCCAGGTAAGGCGAAAGCATTGATTACCTGATTGTCATTGAGCAGGTGGAAGTCAAATCGGTAGGGGTTCCTGCGCCCCTGTTTCCTCAAAGACGCATTCAGACTTACCAGCAGTTTTTCACCCACTCGATCAACGTAAGCCTGTGCTTCCTGATCCGGATGCTCGCCATGATGCTGATCCAGAATCGCAGGGAGAGCCTGTAATCCAAGTGCGATTTCCTGTTGCTCGGTAAGAGCGACCCGCTGGCTTTCACCTGTGATTTCATTGACATCGGATTTCATCAAAAACGAAATCAATGAGAACAGCGCGATCCCCGCAGCGACAACCAGTCGCAGTTTCAGAGAAGAATCATGTGATCCATGTCCCGTGCGAATATACCGCGGCATCGAAAGTAAATCCTGAATACATACTTTAAAATAGAGTTGGAAGTGAGAAGAATTTTAACATGCAGTTCAGAAAAGACATCTGAGATTAATTAATTTTTCAGTCGGGGCGCGGGGTTATCGAATAGCTCCGTGCAGGCTCTTCCAGGCTATGGATATAGTGCCAGATGGCCTCAAACTGTTGGCGGGCGTCGCCGTTCAGGATTGTGGAAATCTTTGTCGTTTCTCCGTCTGCGGAAAGTTTCGGCATTTTGGTTGAGATGTCAAATCGAGGAGGATCAAGGACGAATCGATGGTAATATTCCGGAGTCAGGCGTTCGCGTATATGCACAAAATTGATTCCGAGAGCGATTCTGGTTTTCTCATCTCCCGAAGGCTGTAAGTCCCCTATACCGTGGCACTGACGACAGTCGAGTGCCTGCCTGGTGGTAAGCTGCTTACCCTTGTCAATCAGTGTCTCATGCTTTGGTTGTAGGCTTGAAGCAGGGTGGGAGTTAGTCTGTGATGGGATGCCATGTTCCTCTCGTAGTCCCGCAGCCAGCAGATGGGCGTGTGCTGGAAATTGGGGCATACGCGATTTCAGCCAGGGACGGGGACGCCATTTGATTTCCCCCGCCAGAAAGGACTCCAGCCATCCCGATTTCAGTTTCTCCCCCGCCCAGGTCAGAGATGGTAAGGGTTCTGGCGGTAAGCCAGACACCCCCTCATCAACGACAATCATGGCCCGCGGGCTCTGGATTGTATCGCGGTGATGGCAGGCGACACAGTTCAACTGTTTCGTCCAGCGATCTGAGATTTCGGAGAAGTTCCTTTGCTGTAAGGATTCAGTTCCAAAATGCAGGAAGGCCTGGATCGACTCTTTTTCAACTGTATTGAGACTGAATTTGGGGATTCCACGAGCGACTTCATTCTCTTTTGACAGACAGCCATTCACAGTTGGCTGACCGGTCAATACTATGCGTTTGAGGGTGAGTGGCTGATCATCTCCCGGCAGGGAGCCGTGGCAGCGGGCACAGCCCAGCGTCTCATAGTATAGTTTTTGTCCCCGTTGTGCTGATCCAGCCGGGGGGATCATGGCACTCGGGATTTTGCCTTCCGCACGTTCGATCAGAAAAGCCGATAATTCTGCTGACTCAATTGGTGTTAATCTAAAGTCTGGCATCCTGCTCCAGGGGTGGTGAAGATGTGGTAACTCTAAAAAACGAGCCAGCTGTGAGTGACTGAATTTTCGTTTGATTAATGCCAGAGAGTGTCTCTGGTATTCGTCGGCTTGGGGGTTATCTGTATTGAAGTGATGGCAGTTGATACACCCCAGAACCTCGAAGCGTTTCGCGCCAGATTCTACTAACTGCTCAGGGGCTGGAGCGTCCGAGTTCAGGGGCAACCCGGGTTCGGAACGAACAGGTTTAGTAGCCCGCGACACAAACCAGGCAGTTAAGTCTGCTGCCTGCTGAATCGTCTGTTTAGAATCCGGGGGGCCTAGCAGGTGAGGCATACGGGTATCTGGTTTCAGGCTGTGCGGGTTGCGTAGCCAGTGAAATAGCCAGCGTTTGCTGATCCGGTTTCCGATATTATCAAGGTTGGGAGGAGACTGGTTCAGCTCAGGCATCCTCGACAGAGATTGCGCTGACGACAACTGCTCAGCATCAAAGGTGAAGCCCGTTGAGTTTTCCTGGTTAACCCCGTGACAGGTGTGACATTTGAATTCGGCAAATAACGACCGCCCTGCCCTGATCTGTCGCATTTTCTCCAATAGCCGATCATCGCTTAAATGAGTTAGAATCGTGGGAGGCACGGGTTCGGTGGTAAACTGAGAACCCTGCCAGAGGATTCGTAAATGGGCTCCCTCCTTTAAAGGACTCTGGTAATCCAGTCGAATTCGGTTATAGCCTTTTTCCAATGTAACTGCAGCGGGTGGGGCTTGTTTGAGATCAGTTCCTTCTGCTTTCAGAACAAGTTTCTGATTGATTGCCATGCGACAATTTCCACTGCCTTCCATACTGAAATAGTATTTTCCAGACAGGGGGACCTGCAGAAAACCTTCTGCTGTGGCTGAGAATGTTCCGGGTTTAAGAAAAGGGGTGACCGGTTCGTTCTCATTGACCGACAGGGCCAGCATGCGGGATGAGCGTGCGTCATCGTTTATCTCTGATGTGGCATTATCCTGATGGAATTTCCAGAGAATACCTGGTTTCAGTTGCTGACGCTGCGTGAGTGTCAGCAATCGCATTTTCTTACGACGAGTTAACTTGTCCGAATCCATTTTCTGTGTGGATACGGCGTTGATTGTGTGGTAGTAAGTTTGTTTCAGGTCTGTGCCTGTCTGTGAAGTCAGATGGTAAGAGATGCCCATCTGCATTACAGGTTTGACGTACGGGAGTTCCAGGAAGACAGTTCGCTGATCCGGTAGCAAAGTCGCAGAAAGGACTTCCACATCATCTCGCCCTTCAACCTGTGGGGCGGAGACTCGGTATTCCGGAGAGCCGTAATTTTGAGACCAGAGGTAATTCCATTGCTGGATCGCATAGTTGTCTGGATTCTCTGCGGTTTTCTGTTCCAGTGCGTTTGAAAATGTCAGAGAGATCCCGTTCTGCATCGTTTTGACAGAGACAGGGAGATCGACAGGCTGACCAGTGTAACGCACGCGCTGCAGGCAGCCATCTTGTACCGCATTGGTCACCCAGCCTTTCATGCCGCTGACATAGAGTTGTCCATCCCGGGGGCTGAATCTTCCCCGCATTACGCCTGAATCAAAATTCAAGGGGAGCGTTAAAGTGCCCCCCTGAGATTGCCCCTGGATTACCTCTCGAAGTGTCAGCATGAGTTTGCTCTGACCATAAGAAAGGTGTAGCAACTGGTTTTGGAGAGGCCCCCACTCACGACTGGTGACCCAGACCTGACCGCCGCTCGAATTGTCCTGCAGGCGAGGGATCCAGCATAACGGCCGATCGTAGCCCCGCGGACGTTCTGTCGTGATACGTGGGCCGCCATATCCGTAGTATCCCCCGGGACTGATTTCTGTGATGTTTGAGGCGGGAGTCCAGTTACCTTCCTGGGGAGAGGCTGTGATGATATTGCCGGGCCCGATTCCCATCCCGTTAGGATTACGGAAGCCGGAAGCGATGCTATTCAACTGGCGGCCATTCGAAGAAACCTGCATCACTCCCTGTTGGGCATGCATGAAATAGAAGTTGCCGAATGAGTCGGTCTCCAGGCAGGTGACGTAATCATGGCCTCCGGGCGATGTGGAGTACTGATTATGAAAACATTCATAGAAGTCTGCTTCGTCATCCAGATTCTGGTCGTGCAGGATCGTAATCTGGTCCCGTCCCAGCACATGAATTTTATTCTGCACAACTTTGAGTCCCAAGGGCTGAAGCAGACCGGTCGCAAAGCGTTTCCACTTCAGATTCTTCAGATCCTGGTCGATCCCCTTCACCAGCCAGACATCGCCATGTACGGTGGCGACAGCCAGGTCCCCATTATCCAGAAAGTCGTGACCGCTGATGAAGAAGAGGGCTCGATAAGGATTTTCGAAGGGAATAGAAATTGTATCCACGACATAGGGAGCGTCATCCATGCTGACCACTCCTTGTGTTCTCAGGAGTTCATTCCAGCGGGACGGCCCCGGTATCAGGAGTGGCTGTAAGGAAGCCGATGTCAGACTGGGAGTGGGGAACTTTTGCTGAGTGTCCTGAGCCGTATTGATTTGATAGAAGATGGTGAAATTTTGTGTAGATTTTCGGGGCGGAATTTCAAAGACCGCAGTTTGCGTTTTTCCATTGTCGATGATTCGGGGCAGGATTTGGTCCCAACCGTCGCATCCAATGGTAAAGGGAGACTGTGGATCCTTAGAAATAAACAGCCGGTTGCCGCCAGGTACTGTTTTCAACTGACTGGCGTCCGCAATGTGCAGTTGCAGACTTTGGTTACCCGGACCGATTTCAAATGACCGGGTGAAACAATGGGGGCCTTGATTCTTCAGCAGCCAGGGGGACTCAAAAACAGTTGTCTCACCGATTTGATATTCCAGCGTGACACGATCCCGATTGACGTGTGAGCCGAGAAATCGACAGGGGTATTCTGGACTCCAGCCGGGACCCTCCTGTGTCGAAAAGTGAATCATTCCTTCCGGAGCCGGGGCCCGGATCAGTCCGAAACGCTCCGGATATGGTTTCAGGAAGCCCCCAGTCCAGAGACCACGCAGTTTACAGTGTCTGGTATCATAACAGGCGGTTCCTGTCTGCTGGTTACCGACCCGGATTGAGAGTCCCTTCTTAACGGAACCCGAGGGGAGAGGCACAATACTGGCCAGCCAGTTTCCTATGTCTGTCTGTTGCCAGCGGTTGTCCTCGGTCGCCTGGACTGGCTGTTCAAAGCCGACCGATTCTTTGCCCCAGTGATCACGGGCCTCTTTTTTTTTAACTGGTGTCTTTTGAGAAACCTGGGTTCTAGTTTCCAGGGGAATGAGCTTACCAGAGGCTTCTTCACGTGTGCTTAAGTCTTTGCCTATCTCATCAAATGAGAACAGAATCAAAGTTTCGGCATCTATTTCGAGAGGTTTGGGGGGCACCTGTGTTAAATCACGCGCCCCTTTGGTAATCCGTAATTCATCCAGCAGGCCGTCACTAAAGATTGACTTCTCCACCAGGCCGCCGATCCGAAGATTCCCCGAGGCGATCTCTGTTTGTTTTGGAGCAGGAAGTGAAGCTTCGAGTTCTCGTTTACCATCGACAAACAGTTGAATCCGGTCAGGTTCCAAGATCATGCCCACGTAATGCCACTTCTGATCACAGATATTAATCCTGGTTTTGTATTCACCTCCCTGCCCCGGGAGATACACGCTAAAGAAACCGCTGCGGGCATAAGAATACATCTCCCAGTGGGCCGGGTTGCTCTTCTTGCTGGAGGCGAGGAAGACATTAAATCCTGATTTCGAATTCAACTTGACCCAACAGTCAGCACTCAGATGTTTCGATTTATGAATTGTTTTAGCGGGAATGGAGATCGAACCTGCATTGGTATTGAGTGCCTTTCCCCACTTACCCTTACCAATCAGTGAGATTGTTTTGGGGCTGGTTGGTTTTTTCGGGGGACGTTCGAGTTCGTGTATGTCTCTCCCCGCTGCCCAGGCTGTCGCCCGTCTCAGGATTTCACAAGCTTCGAAGGTGTCGTACGTTTTTTCACTGTGCCCCAGCAGTGTCTGGAAAATGCGTCCCTTGCCGTAGTGATAGGTCCAGGCCAGCGGCTCACGTTTTCCGGTTACCTTAGATTTGGCCGAAATGATAGGTTCAACGGGCTCCGTGCCAGCCTGTCGAAAATAGAGTTCGTCGGTTACGGGGAATTTCTGCAGATTGTGCGTCAGCGGGTGAGAGTCATCGGTGATCAGCACTTCAAAATTTCCGAACGCATCGTGGCCGCTTTTCTGTTCCCCTTTTCCGTCATGGTTCCAGACCCGCCTGACGATTTTACGATACTCCGGCCAGTCAGATTCTCCCGCTTTGGGCAGTGAGAAATGAAAGGCGCCGTTGGAGAAGTGAATCAGGACCAGCCCCCCTCCTTTCTGGATGTAATTCATAAAGGCGGTTCGCGACGCCTCACTTAATGGGGTTCCGTCGTGCCAGTTCGTATAGTTTTGAATGATGACCTGGTAGTCTTGCAGAGGCTTTTGTGAGAGATCTTCAATGTCATTTGAGACATCGACCTTGATACGAGGATCCCGCTCCAGTAGTTGTTTAATCGCAGGAGTTGTTTTTTTCCAGTTATGCCAGGTGTGCGCTTCATTGCCTGCGAACATCAACACGCGAATCGGGCGATCATCCACAATCGCAGGTGTAGTCCCCTTGATTCCTGTGAGGGCCGAGGTGATTTTCTCATGGGTATAATAGCGTGCTTCGACACCCTGTGCCGGGACTGATGCTTGTGCTGTCCAGGCAATCGCGTTGAGAATGAATTTGCGAAACGCAGCGTTCTGCCAGTTATCATAAAAGTGGCCGCAGGTGGTCCCGAAACCACGTCCTCCGTTTTCACGTTCTTTTGCCCAGGCGACGACATTCCCCTGCTCTGCTCTACCTTGCAGGGCAGGAACTTCCAACAGCGGTGTCAGTCGCGGGTCATTCTGCTGAAAACGGAGATTGAAATAAAACTCCTCGCGCAGTTCAAACGGCTGGACTCCACGACAGATTGGATGCTCTGCATGAGAAAGCACGACGGGGGCTTGCAAGGTTTTAATGGCAGAGTACCATTTACGGACCCCGTTCTCCTCCCAGTCAAAATAGCCCCCTGACCAGTTTTGGATCTGTTTTGAGTACTGGTCCGGTGCGAATGTCGAGAAATGAAAGGTCAGGAAGCCGCACCCTCGGTCGATCTGTCTCTGAATCTGCTGCAGGTGCTCCTGGTTTGCAAAGTGAGGAGCTTCGGTAAATTTCTCACCGTCCCGGCCATCGGAAATGACCATGATGGTGTCTGCGTCATTCAGAGTGGCGGGATTTTCAGGCCAGCCATCAAGATGATACTCAACACGAACCTGATCCTGTATATTGGAATTGTCCAACATGACTTTGAGTAACTTGACCGACCAGGGATAGTCGTGGATTCCATTTCCCACGGGACCATGGCTTTTGGGGCCGGCGATCAGGACCACTTTCTTCCTGTGGTTTTTTTTCCCCTTTGTCTCAGCGGCTTCGGCAATGGTCGAACTGGAAAACAGACATACGCAGAAAGTGAGAATGAGTGCTCGATAACAGGTCACGATAACTGTTCCTCTGGTTTTCTAAGCTGGCCCTGGCAATCCCATGCGGGACAAGTGCCAGAAATTACCGGTTGACGTTCATGGAACTATCCCAAATTCTACAGCGAAGTTATGGAAAAGACTTTCGTTACAGGAGAAGATTATTCGTACCTCTCTGGAATTGTTTTCCTGTTTCAGCACTGACATTCCTGAAGTTCGGAATTGCGAGAGGTTTGGGGATCGTACATGATAGCCTTGCAAAGCTATATTGGACCAAATTAATCAGAATCCATATTACCATACAGGTTGAGCAGTATGAAATTAAAAAGCGTCTCACTATTTATTCTGGCAATCTCCCTTTTCAGTAATCAGGTTCAGGCCGCAGAAAAACAACAGGACCCTAAACCGAATATTCTCATCATTCTCTGCGATGACCTTGGGTATGGTGATTTAGAGTGCTACGGTCACCCACACATCAAAACGCCGCATTTGAACCAGCTGGCATCACAGGGAATGCGACTGACAGACTGCTATGCCAGTGCCCCGGTCTGTTCCCCTTCCCGTGCAGGATTACTGACAGGGCGAACCCCCAATCGACTTGGGGTTTATGACTGGATTCCAGAGGGGCATCCGATGCACCTGAAACGCGAAGAGACCACAATTGCCCAACTGCTCCAGCAGGCGGGGTACGACACGGCACATGTCGGGAAGTGGCACTGTAATGGACTGTTCAATTCCAGCAAACAACCTCAGCCGGGCGATCATGGTTTCAGGCACTGGTTCAGTACCCAGAATAATGCGATACCTACTCACGAAAATCCGGTTAATTTCGTCAGGAATGGGGAGCCTGTCGGAGAAATCGAAGGTTTTTCCTGCCAGATTGTGGCGGACGAGGGAATTCAGTGGTTAACAGAGAAGCGTGACAAAAAGAAACCGTTCTTCCTGCATGTCTGTTTTCATGAGCCACATGAGCGAGTCGCATCTCCTCCCCAGTTGGTTAAACAGTATCTCAATCGAAGCATCTATGAGGATCAGGCTCAGTATTTTGCCAATGTGGCCAATATGGACGCTGCTGTGGGCCGCTTGATGAAAACATTGGACGAAGAACAGCAACTCGCGGAGAACACATTTGTCTTCTTTACGTCTGACAATGGTCCTGAAACATTAAACCGCTACGGCAAAGGATCACGTCGATCCTGGGGATCGCCGGGCGTTCTTCGGGGGATGAAATTGCACATCTATGAGGGGGGAATCCGGGTTCCTGGCATTCTCCGCTGGCCCGGTCATATTACACCTGGGCAGGAGAATACGACTCCCGTCTGCAGCGTGGATTTGCTACCTACCCTGTGCGCAATGGCTGCCGTTCCATTACCCGCCGAACGGCCACTGGATGGAGCGAATCTGCTGCCGCTGTTTTCTGGAAAACCGATTCAACGAACAACGCCTCTTTTCTGGAACTACTATCGTGCGAACAGCACTCCCCGCGTCGCGATGCGTGAAGGAGACTGGAAAGTAGTGGCCCACTGGAATGGACCAGAGGGGATTCTGCCTTTGGGGAACAATGTGAACTCGATTTCACAACAGTTCATCAAAAATGCAAAGCTAACCAAATTCGAGATCTACAATCTGAAGCAGGATATCAGCGAGCAGCATAATCTGGTCTGGCAGGAACCGGATCGCCTGAAGGAACTGAAGCAGAAGCTGGTTGAAAAGTATGCTGCTGTTCAAAAAGAAGGTCCGGTCTGGGATACCTCAGACTATGAGCAAGAGCGGGAAAAACGACTGTTTCCCGAGAAAACGAAGCAGTGAATTTCAGTAGTGCCCTGAGCCACAAGTGAAATTACAGGCTTTCCTGCCTGATCAGCAGGGTTTCCCTATTCTCAGCAGCCCACCTGCCTGCTACAGTGAAAGCTCTATTAAGAACAGCTCTGCTGTGTGTCTTGCCTGCTTTCGCTTTATGGAACCGACATGCAACATTTTAAATACTTCAAACGACTGCTTTTCATCTGTCTGCTGGGTGTAGTTATTCCTGTACAGGCTCAAGTCCAACGGCAACCAGGATTTCAACCGCAGGTGTTTGCGCTGACGAATGCCACTGTGACGACGCGTCCCGGTACTACAATCAAGAATGCCACGGTGCTGGTGCGGGATGGATTGATCGAAGCCGTCGGAACAGATCTAACTGTACCTGAAGATGCAGAGGTCGTGGATTGTCAGGGAATGCAGGTCTATCCCGGATTCATAGATGCTGCATCCGCAGAACTGCTGGACAAAGACATCAAGCATCCAAAGCCTGAAGAGCGCAAAGTCGACTTCGGCCGTTATGCACTGGCAGCGACCCGCCCGGATAATCGAAATTATCTCAGCCCCGAGTTTCTGGCGAATCGGGCTATCACATCCAGGAAAAATAATTTTTCTGACTATCAGAAGGCTGGTTTCACAGCAGTCCATGTACTTCCACTGGGTAAGATCGCCAGCGGTCAGGGAACTCTGATCTCCACCAGCGAATTGCCTGTCAGAGAAGCGACCCTGCTGGAAACGACCCTGGGTTCATTTCGTCTCTATGCACCGCATGGAGATGTATACCCAACTACGTTGATGGGGGCGGTCGCACATCTGCGTCAGTCATTTCTGGATACACGTCACTATGAACAGCACTGGGATATTTATCGGGACAAGGAAGCCTTCGTAAAACGTCCACCGACCGATGTTACCTATGTTGCTCTGCTGGAGACACTGCATGGTAAACAGATTCCGGTGTTTGCAGCCGACTCGCGAGATCAGATTTTACGCGCGCTCGATTTTTGCCAAGAAGTCAAAATCAAGCCGGTGATCCTTGGTGCCGCGGAGGCCCACCTCTGTCTGGATCGTCTGAAAAAAAACTCACAGGGAGTTATCTGCCAACTCGACTTTGCAGAGAAGCCCAAAATCAAAGAAGAGAGTAAATCGGAGAAACTGACAACTGAATTTTCAGAACCACAGCGTGTTCAACTGGAGAAAATCAGACTCTGGCAGCAAAGAATCCAGGGGCTGACACAACTGGCAGAAAGTGGAATCCCTGTTGCATTTACCTCAGAGAAACTGAAACAACACATTTCTGACGTTGTTCCCCAGTTGAGAGTTGCTGTGAAAGCAGGCTTCTCGTCCGACGAAGCATTGCGCAGTCTGACGGTCGATGCAGCAAAAATTCTGGGAATGGATCAGCGACTGGGGACAATCGAAAAAGGAAAATTGGCACATCTGGTTGTGATGTCGCACCCCTGGGAAGAGGACGATTCGAAAGTACGCTATCTGTTTGTGGATGGCCTCAAGCTTGATTTCACCGAAAAAGAGAAAGAAAAAAAACAGGAACCGACAAAGACACCCACCGAAATGAAAGAGCAGCCACTCAAAGTTGATCTGGCTGGCGACTGGGGGGTCGAAATCGAGTCCGCTCAAGGCAAAGTAATTGGTGAATTGAAGCTGGCCCAGGACCGGTCTGAACTGCGTGGCTCATTCTCCAGTGAAAAAGGGAATGGTAAAGTCACTGCAGGAAAAATAGAGAAGGACAAGCTGACAATCACCGTTGCCATTGGTGCGGGGGAACACTCAATCGAACTTCAGTTCAATGGGACTCTGGGAGCTGAAAAACAGCCCCAGAAACTTTCCGGGAAGCTGAAATCTGCTTTTGGAACAGAAACAAGTTGGAGTGCCGTTCGAAAAACGCCACAGAGTGACTCTGCTCCGGATAATCCGATTCAACTTTCCCTTGAAGGAATGGGGGGCGACGAACTGGATTTCTCCCCAGCAGAATCAGAAGTACTGATTGCTGAAAAGCCGAAACACGCTTCGTCTGAGGGAGCAGACATCAGTCGGCATCAGTTTCAGACGGAACTGGAGTCAGACCGGATCAGTCGTCATCCATCGACAGGTGGGAATCTGCTGCTCAAAAATGGTACCGTGATCACCGTCACAGGTAAGACATTCTCCAAGGCCTCCGTGCTCGTAAAGAATGGAAAAGTAGCCGCCATCGGTACTGATTTGAAAGTACCAGAGGGAACGACCGAAATCGATGTCACTGGAATGTACGTGATGCCGGGCATCATTGACACACATAGCCATATTATGATTACCGAAGGGATTAATGAATCTTCCCAATCGATCGTGCCCGAAGTCCGCGTACGAGATGTGGTGAATACCGCTGACCCCTCCGAATATCGGGCTCTAGCCGGAGGAGTGACCACTGCCCGTCTGTTCCACGGTTCTGCCAATGTTATTGGAGGCCAGGATGCTGTCGTCAAGCTGAAGCATGGCAAGACCGCTCGTGAACATGTCCTCCATGATGCACCGCAGGGGGTGAAATTTGCATTGGGAGAAAATGTGAAATTTCGAACTTCACGTTTCCCCAACACGCGGATGGGGGTCGAAGCCACGCTGCAGCGGGCGTTTCTGGAAGCGGTTGACTACCGTCGCCAATGGCAGCAATATGAGCGAGCGAAAAAAGCAGATCCAGAATTAAAACTGGTTCCTCCCCGTCGCGATCTGAGACTTGAGGCATTGGCAGATATCGTCAACCACGAAAAATTTATTCATTCTCATTGCTATCGCGCTGATGAAATTCTGATGCTGCTCCGCGTCGCTTCTAACTTAGGGATCCGCGTCTGGTCGCTGCAGCATGTGTTGGAAGGGTATAAAATTGCACCGGAAATACTCGCGCATGGCGCCAGTTGCAGTACCTTTTCTGACTGGTGGGCGTACAAGGTTGAAGCCTTCGATGCCGTTCCGCATAACGCTGCTCTGCTCAATGAAGCCGGGATCAATACCGTAATCAAAAGTGATGACTGGGAACTGATTCGGCACCTCTACCTGGAAGCGGCTAAAACAGTGCGCTATGGAAACCTGTCTTTCGGCGATGCCCTGCAGACGATCACTATCAATCCGGCCCGCGAACTTGGGCTCGATCAACAGATTGGTTCAATCGAGATCGGAAAGGATGGGGACTTTGCCATTTTTAATGGACATCCATTGAATGCGTATTCCCGTTGTGAAATGACCATCATTGAAGGCGAAGTTTACTTTGATCGCTTGAATCAACCGACGGCGATGTCTGAAGCCGCGGAAAAAAGGTCGGCACATTCCCGCACAGTAATTATTGAGCAGGAAGATCTGCCACTGGAATTACCAGCTGCCAATGTGAATGAATTCGCAATCACAGGAGCAACGCTGCATCCGATTGATCGCGAAGTGATTCCCGGTGGGATACTGATAGTTCGAAACCAGAAGATTGAATATGTTGGTCCAGCAAAAACGTTGCCCAAGGGGCTTCCGCAAATTCATGCGAAGGGGCTGCATGTCTATCCAGGGATGATTGATACTGGAACGACCCTGGGGTTGACTGAGATTGATAAGGTTAAAGAGACGCGGGATTATTCCGAAAGTGGTGACTTACAGCCTGATCTGCGTACGGGAGTCGCCATCAATCCGGATTCCGAGCTGTTTCCCGTTGCCCGTGCGGGGGGAATTACAACTGTGCTGGTCTGTCCCCAGTCAGGTCTGATCGCCGGACAGTCATCTATCGTTCAGACAGCCGGCTGGACCGCTCCCGAGATGGTCATGCAACTGGAAGCGGGGCTGCAGATTAATTGGTCGACCAAACAGGATCGACAGGATGAACTCAAAGAGTTTTTCAAGCAGGCACGCCTGTACCAGAAACTGAAATCACAAACCAAAGCCGATGAGGTTCGGCGTCCTGTGATAGATCCGCGGTATGAGGCCTTGCTGCCTTATCTTGATGGTAAAATGCCAGTATTGATAGAGGCCAATTCTAGAGAGGCGATTGCCGGAGCATTACTTTTTGCGGAAGAGCAGAAACTCAAAATTATTATTGCAGGCGGCGCTGATGCCTGGAAACTGACGAAAGAACTTAAAGAGAGAAAAGTCTCAGTCATCGTCGGGCCGGTCATGCATCGTCCTGAGGAAAGCTATGATCCATTCGATGCACCTTACACAAATCCGGCTCACCTCTATGATGCTGGAGTGCCATTCTGCATTCGTTCTAACAGTGCCTGGAACTCGCGGAATACTCCCTTTGAAGCTGCTATGGCGGTTGCTTATGGTCTGCCTGAAGAAGCTGCGATTCGTTCTGTGACACTGTCTGCGGCTGAGATTCTCGGTATCGAAGAACTAGTTGGTTCTCTGACGAAAGGGAAACTGGCCAATCTGATTATCACTGACGGCTCACCTCTACAGCAGACTTCACATATTAAAGCTGTCTGTGTGGCAGGCCAAATCATGCCACCGGAAAGCAAGCAGACCCGGTTGTACAAGCGATATCGTCAACGTCTGCAGGAATTTCAGAAGTCTTCCGGAGACAAAGCGGTTCCCCTGCCCCTCGAAACTCAAAAAACAGATGCCTTGAAAAAGCCTGCTAACACGAATTAAGTGTCTTTTATCGCAGGATGCTGCCACCCACATCTTCAATTTTCAGCACATGCATTGTGCGGCTGTAACGGTCTGGATTCTTTTTGAATTCTTCACGTGATTCCAGATCTACAAACAGGTACAGGTTGCGGTCATAATAGGCACCGTATTTGGTATCACCTGGAATGGCCCGATCCTGTTTGTTCAGGATCACTGGGTCGCAACCCAGTAACTGCGGGGCATATCGCCCCGGGTCGACTTTGAAGATTTCCAGTTCAGTACGACTTGCCAGATGATAAGTGATTCCCTGGTAAGGCCAACTGAATTCTTCATGTCCCTTCTTCCATTCCCGATCCCTGGTCAGGGCGACCGGGCTGTAACCTTCCAGCCCTACGCGATCTGGAGCTGAAGCAACGTAGGATTTCTGAGTGTTTACAGGTTCCGGTTCTTCCTCTGCCTGCTGTTCCATTTCCTGACGCTTGCGTTCCATCAGCTCCTGTTTGCTTTTCTGAGCAAGATATACCCGTCGATCTTTTTCATAGCGGGAGGCACCACGGCCCAGGAAACTGAGATAGACGTTTTGATTCTGAAATCCGTCCGTACGAGTGATAATCGTCCCCGTGGGAGTCAGTAGAATGTCACTGGGTAAGGAACGGACGTTGAATCGATCGACGAGATGACGGTTCTGATCGCTATCAATTTTGACACCGATCACTCGTTGACCGAACAGATTCTTAACGGCAGCGGTTCGCAATACCGTTTGTTCCATCTGATGGCAGGGGCCACACCATGAAGCATGAAAATGCAGCAGGATAGGCAGGTCTTTAGTCTGGGCCTGTTTTTGGGCAGCGTCAAAATCATGCAACCATTCACCAGCAGAGGACTGGCTGATGGAGATCACGAATAGCGAGAACGTGACTGTTAAGATTGATAAACTTTGACGGTTTGGTTTGACGATGGTAAATCGCATTTAAGAGCCCCTACAAGACTTCCCGTATTCCTGTGCCTTCAGTGCGCGCAGAGAAGCGGATATCAGGTTCGATTGAGTTCTGATAACTTCATTTTTATCGGTTGATTGAGGGGTGGTTGTTCTGAAGTATTACGCAGTTCTTGAATCAGGTGGGAAGGAACTGCGAAAAACGGGGGGTCATGACGGATAAGATCAACCAGGCACAGTCATACTTCAACCAGTTTGACTAACCGGAACGAAAGCAGAACGCAGGAAGAAATGTGCTTTACTCAGAGAGACAGGGTTGAACAAAAGAGAGAAAGTTTTCCAGCAACTGTAAACCACATTCTGTGAGGATTGATTCCGGGTGGAATTGAACTCCAAAGAGCGACGCGGTCTGATGCTCAATCGCCATTGGTATTCCCTCACTGGTCCGCGCTGTGATTATCAGTTCAGATGGTAAAGTAGTTTCATCAATGATCAGTGAGTGATAGCGTGTGGCTGGAAACGGATCAGGTAAACCAGCTAAAAGTCGGGAACTCTGATGGTGTATCAGCGATGTCTGACCATGGATCGGCTCAGGTGCGCGGATGATCTCTCCTCCGAGACTCGCGGCAATAGCCTGATGTCCCAGACAGACTCCCAGGATTGGAACCTGATTAACAAAGTGGGTTACCAGATCCTGGCAGAGACCAGCCTCCTGGGGAGTACAGGGACCAGGAGAGAGAACAATTGCTGCCGGCGCCAGCTGAGTGACTTCCGTAATCGTTATCTGATCATTACGTACGACGTGAGTCTGCTGCCCGAGTTCTTCAAAGTACCGGGCCAGATTAAACACAAAACTGTCGTAGTTATCGATAATCAGAATCATTTGTCTCTTCTCAAGAGAACGATCAGGGTTTCAGAGCGGCGAGCATACCAGCTGCTTTGTGCAACGTTTCCTCATACTCCAGTCGTGGTTGGCTCTGAGCTACGATGCCTCCCCCGACAGGAAATTGAATCCAGCCTTTTCTGATTGTAAAGGTCCTGATCAGAATATTGCTGTCAAATTCACCATTAAGTCCTGCATAGAAGAGCGAGCCACAATAAGGGCCACGGACCGTAGGTTCCAGTTCGGCGATTATTTCCATGGCACGAACTTTGGGAGCGCCGCTGATCGAACCGCCTGGAAATGAGGCTGCCAGCAGATCCCAGACACTATGTTCTGGTTTGAGCTTTCCACGTACCTCGGAAACGAGATGCTGGACCGTTTGGTATGTCTCCACTTCACACAAATGGGGGACACGAATGGTACCCGGCTGACAAACACGGGACAGATCATTCCGTAGCAGGTCGACGATCATGACGTTTTCCGCCTGATCTTTTTTACTTTCCCGCAGTTCATCACGTGTGAGTAAATCGGCTTCGGGGACTGTCTTACGCCTGCGGGTTCCCTTGATGGGGCGGGTCTCAACTTCATTGCCCGAAAGCTGCAGGAAGCGTTCCGGGGAGGCGCTGAGTACCGTCCAGTTATCCCAGGCAAAATAGCCAGCAAAGGGAGCCGCATTACGTGATCGTAAATTGAGGTAGAGGTCTGCGGCTGGCATCGTAGCCGGACTGAGTAATCGCTGTGAGAAATTCGCCTGAAAAATGTCACCTGCGTAGATATATTCAATGATTCGCTCAATACGACGGAGAAACTCATCTTTGCTGAAATTGCTGAAGATCCCTGGAAATCCATCGACCCCGTGGCAGGCAGAGAGATCCTTTTGTTCCAACCGCATTCCCTGATTCGATTGAGTTGGGACATGATTGTGTTGCTGAAGTACAACCGCATCAATTCGTCGTTTGATTTCACGGAGTTTCCGGGCAGCCTGATCGGTACATTGTGAGTCCAGGGCGCCATCAAATCCGTGGACGATCAACCAGGCACGATGTTGTTGGTGATCCCAGGCGATGACCCAGTCATAAAAGCCGACAGCGAGATCAGGGAGCCCGAATTCATCATTGATTGCCCGGGGAAACTGTTCCCAACTGCGTCCAAGTTCATAAGAAAGCAGTCCTGCAAAGCCTCCCTGGAATGGGGAAGTTCTGAAATCGCTGGTCTCCACAAGTCTCTATGAAGTCTTCTGATCGTCTCGAAGGGATCAGTTCCCAATCGGGCCTGTTGAATCTGAAAACGTTTCAAAGGGTTGCACATCAGGTAGGAGTAGCGGCCCAGAGATCCGGCATCACGGGCGCTGTCCAGGACGAGGAGCCCCTTTTCGCTTGTAAATTCCTGAAGCAGAGATTCGAGGTCCGGACAGGGGGTGAGCTCTTCGACGAGCGGGAGCTCGCTCGTATCCCCAGTCCCCTGCACCGGGGAGCAATGTGAGAGATCCTGAGAGACATTACCGGACATAATTGAACAATTTCGAACTAAAACGCGAATAGAGCAACTGTAAGAATCGCTGAAACCGACTTTAGTATATCAGGACCCGTTAAGTTAAGGAATCATCAGCGGGGCCCGCATTGAGGTCCTTTTCCCTCTTCCTGCCTGCGTTCCTGAGCACTGACTTCCTCCTGTGTCAAAAAGCCCCAGCTTAACGGCTGATCCTGCTGATACTGTTTTCCCAATGTAAGTGCGGTCACAGCCTTACACATCTCGTAACCCAGATAAAACGCATGCGAAGCATCCAATGATTTAGAGGCGACTGCCTGGAACTGATCGAACAGTTCATAGGGATCTGTCCCCTTCCAGTACCCATCTCGATTCATGACGTGAATTTCATTCTCTTCGGCAAAAATGCGATAGTTGGGGTCACGTATCTGACTGGCCAGATTCTGTAGTGCCTCGGCACCCAGTTGTTTCAGTTTGGGGTCCCGGAGCATCACCAGTTGATAGTGAATGTGCTTGGGGAGAGTTTTATTCTCAATCGCATATTTGACCAGTCGTCGGGCATGATCAAATTCTGTCACTGCGGTCCGTGCCCAGTTGATCACTTCCGTAGCCAGAACACTCTTGATCCGTAATTCCTGACAGAGGGCAGCCAGGACGAGGTTCATGCCTGCGGTGTCGACCTCGGTCAGTTCTGTCAGATTGCCAATCCCCATCATGATTTCAAAATCAGGAAACTCACGCCTTGCCCGGTAATATCGTTCTAGCGATGCACCGAAGCCGTAACCAATCGGTTCCAAGATGGGGTCGATGCGAAAGGGCGTGTTCAACTGCAGTAATTGATCTACTATTCTATGGAGCGAATCGAAATCTTCGGGGAGATCGGGAATTGCCACCACCTCTGTTCCCAGCCTGGAAACCCAGTCAAGATTTGAATGGTTACAACTCAAGATCAGTTCGGCTCCATTGTTAACTGCGGCTTCGACTTCTGCCTGGTCGAAACTGTCAATAGAGACCCGGTGGCCAGCCTCGACCAAAAGTCGCACGACTTCTCCCACTCTGCTCCAGCTTTCTCCCGGAATACAGCCGACATCGATCAGATCGGCACCTTTGTTCCGATAAAGGTCTGCCTGTCGCAGAATATCCTCATCCGATAGTAGCGGCGCATGGTTGATCTCTGCCAGAATTTCGATATCAAATCCTGAGAGATCCCGGGGAGGACGGTCCGCCTGACCGAAAAACTCGGGGAGATCGAAGTGGTCTTTGGGACCTCGTTCAAACCGGACACCAAAGTGATCGGTCAGCTCCTGCAGGTCTCCTTTACACATGCCGGGGAGCATAACCCAATCGATAGATTCCGGAACCTGCAGACGGCGTCTGATCAGCGGAACGTGCAACAAGGCAGCGACCTGCACATTCAAAACGGCGACTTCATACTCAAATCCCACTTGGGGAGCGAGTTTTTCCAGAACTTCCCGAAGCGAAAATTCAGCCAGTCTACCGGTGACAAACAGTATCCGTTCCGGATGCCCGATTGAGTCGTTTTTGTTCAAGCGTCCGTTTTCTCCTAGTGAACCCACTTTTTAGGGAAACCATCAAGTGCCGAATCCTCGGCTGGTTGCCAGAGAACTGTCTCTTCAATTTTTTGTGCGAGGCTGGTGTCCTTGGCTGTGATGGCACGAACTTTGTGAGTTTGCAGCTTAACAGTGACAGCAGCATAGCCAACGTTCAGATCGGGATGGTGGTTTCCAGCCTCTGCCAGATAACCTATCGTATTTACCAGCATTAGAGTATGAGACCAGCCGGGGGTTCCAAATTTTCGGCGTAACCATCCGTCGCGTAATTCCCATGCAGAGTAAGTGTTCAGGAATTCCTGGATCTGCTCTTCAGTTAAAGCCTGATCTTCAGTCATCGTAGTACCTCGTTTCTGAGCAATGAGTTCAGGGAATTCTGTGGAATCGACCTTAGATCCAGTCGATAGTGACAATAGTCCTACTGTAATACATTAGCGGGACTAATTAAACATGGCACCGCTGCCCATTTACACAACAATGTTAAGAATACGCGTGAATTAGAATTGAACTAACTCTAAGATTCACAAGCCTTAAACGCAAAAAAGAGACTACACATTGCGTTTCTGGCAGTGTAAAATACATATAGCGGGCTTGCCATGCTCACCATCTGTGGCGGTCCCTTCCCTCCTGATTGTTCCCACCGCGTTTTACTGAGAAAGAGCTTAGAAATGAAGCGACTTCCGATTTGCAGTTCTCCCACTGTGAAGTCCCATCTGATTCCCAAAGCTTTCTATCTGGCAGCTTGTGTCTACCTGAGCTGTACAGCTTCCTTTGAAGCAAACGCTGCAAATACCAAAAAAATCCCAGCGGAACAGGTTGAGTTTTTTGAGAAAGAAATCCGTCCTGTTCTGGTCAAGCGGTGCTATGCCTGTCACGGTTCCAAAAAACAGGAAGCCAGTTTGCGTCTGGACTCACATGCCTGGATGATGAAGGGGAGCGACACCGGTGCTGCGGTTGTTCCCGGGGATCCTCAGAAAAGTCGTCTGATTCAGGTGATTCAATATCACGACGATGACAGTCAGATGCCTCCCGAAGGAAAAATGCCTCCCCAGGAAATTGCCGCGCTGACCCGTTGGGTCAAAATGGGAACCCCCTGGCCCTACTCGGAAAAAGACGCGAAAGCAGTTCCCGGCGATGGTGCCTATGATTACGAAACCTTATCCAGCAGTCACTGGTCGTTTCAGCCTGTGTCCAAGCCGTCTGTACCACCAGTCAAAAATGATCAGCTGGCATTATCGCCCGTAGACCATTTTGTACTCGCCAGGCTGGAAGAAAAAGGACTGTCGCTCTCTCCGCCCGCCGACCAGCGAAAATTGATTCGACGTGCCTGTCTCGATCTCACAGGCTTGCCTCCTACTTATGCAGAAGTAGAAGCATTCGTCAATGATAAAGACCCACAGGCTTATGAGAAGCTGATCGATCGGCTACTGGCTTCTCCCGAGTATGGAGAACGCTGGGGGCGACACTGGCTCGATGTGGCCCGCTATGCCGATACCAAAGGGTATGTCTTTACATCCGAACGACGTTATCCATACAGCTACACCTATCGTGATTATGTAATTCGGGCGTTTAATGAAGACCTGCCCTTTAATCAGTTCATCCTCGAACAACTGGCTGCAGACCAGTTAGATCGCAAAGGTGATGATCGTTCTCTGGCGGCTTTAGGGTTCTTAACAGTTGGACGCCGTTACCGCGGAAACATCCACGATATTACAGATGACCGGATCGATCTGGTTTCACGAGGACTGCTCGGACTGACCGCATCCTGTGCCCGCTGCCATGACCATAAATTCGATCCTGTGCCGATTAAAGATTACTACTCGCTTTACAGCGTGTTTGTCAGCAGTTATGAACCCGAAGAAAAAGATTTGCCTTTGATCGGCAAGCCCAAGTCAGAGAAGGCTTATGAGAAATATCAGGAAGAACGGGCCAAACGCCAGAAAAAAGTAGACGATTATGTACATGCGGAAGCAGACAAATTCCGCGCACTAGCCCGTCTGTCCGTCGGCGAGGTATTACAGGCGGTTGCTGAAAAACAGAACCTGGCGCAAGGGGATGAAAAGCCTCAGTATTCTAAAGAAGCACCTCATCGGCGGTATGTGGACCTCTGGCGTGCTTTTCTGGGAAAGAAATCCAAGGACTATCGTTCGGTATTTGCTCCCTGGTCGGAATTTGCTGGTCTGAAAAAACAGAAAGGTGATTTTGCCAGACAGTCGGCTGAAATCATTGAAAAACTGTCGAAAGCGGAAGCTGAGACTGATCCGAATAAACGTATTAATCGCCTGGTGATCCATGCCCTCAAAAACAACCCACCGCAATCGATGTACGACGTCTGCCGGGTTTATGGTAGCGTTTTTAAGGAGGTTGAAGAGGCCTGGTTGAAAACGGTTGCTGACGCTACCAAAGCCAAAACTGCCGCACCTGAGAAGCTGGACGATCCGGCTGCTGAAGAACTGCGACAGATTTTATATGACTCTGAGACCCCCACTGCCAGCAATGATGAAGTGGCTCTGAGCATGTTCAATCGGGCGCAGCGAAATCGTATCCGTCAGCTCGAAAAAGAGCTGGCCACATTGGATGTTACCTCCCCAGGTGCGCCACCGCGGGCGATGGTGATGTACGATAAAGACCAGCCGGTTACCTCCTTCGTACATCTGCGTGGAAATCCTGGCCGTCGTGGTGATAAGGTGCCACGACAGTTTTTCCGGATTCTGGCAGGCGAGGATCGGAAGCCATTTGCGAAAGGCAGCGGTCGACTGGAGCTGGCTCAGGCAATTGCCTCGGCTGATAACCCTCTCACAGCGCGGGTCTTCGTGAACCGGGTCTGGATGCATCACTTCGGGGAAGGACTGGTTCGTACTCCCAGTGATTTTGGCGTCCGCAGTGATCCTCCGACACACCCGGAGCTGTTAGATTATCTGGCGTCCCGCTTCATGGATGAGGGCTGGTCCGTAAAAAAACTCCATAAACTGATCATGTTGTCTGCGACTTATAAGCAGGGAGCACAAGATAATCCAGAGGCCATTCTGGTTGATGCCGACAACCGTCTGTTATGGAAACATGTTCCTCGACGGCTGAGTTTTGAGGCAATGCGGGACTCCATCCTGTTTGTCTCCGGACAGTTGTCGGATGATCGAGGGGGGCGGAGTTTCCAGATCGATCAGATACCGACGGAACCCCGGCGAACGGTATACAGTTTTATCGACCGAAATAATTTGCCCAACGTATTTCGGACGTTTGATTTTGCCAACGTAGAATCCAGTACCGCAGAACGGCCTTACACGACAGTACCACAGCAGGCATTGTTTGCGATGAACAGTCCGCTTTTACTGGAACAGTCGGCTTTACTGGTCAAGGATCTCGACCTGGAAAAGGTGGCTGCCGACAAAGGCATTGAGGCTGCGATTACACAGCTCTACCATCGGGTGCTGGCACGAAATCCTGCATTGGAAGAAATTGAATTAGGGCGACAGTTTCTGGAACACCATAGGGATCAGGTTAAAACTCCTGCCCGAATGAGTGGCTGGGAAAAATATGCCCAGGTGCTTTGCACTTCAAATGAATTCATGTTTGTAGACTAAATCATTCTTCAAAAGATTCGAATAGAATGGGGAGCCTGAACTCATGGCTGATATTAACCCACATTTCAATATTGATCCGATTTTAACACGGCGACAGATGTTGCAGCGGTGCGGTGCCGGTCTGGGCTCGCTCGGACTCGCCTCACTGATGGCTTCTGAAGGAATGTTGAATTCTGCTGAGGGAGCTTCTGGGGTCAATACAGAATCGCCTATGGCACCGAAAACCTCTCATTTTCCGGGTAAAGCCAAGCACGTCATTCATATCTTCCTGAATGGTGGGGCCTCTCAAGTCGATACATTCGATCCCAAGCCTGCGCTGGCGAAGTACACTGGTAAGATGCTGCCGACGGAAAACCTGCGGACAGAACGGAAAACCGGGGCCGCCCTGCCCTCACCGTTTAAATTTAAAAAATACGGCGAGAGTGGTCTGGAAGTCAGCGAGCTGTTCTCCGAACTGGGAGACTGTGTCGACGATATCGCCTTCGTACGTTCGATGTATACCAATGTGCCGAACCATGAGCCTTCCCTGATGATGATGAATTGTGGCGATTTGATTCAGCCACGTCCGAGTATGGGAGCCTGGGTGACTTATGGTCTGGGGACCGAAAACCAGAATCTCCCCGGTTTCGTCGTGATGTGCCCGGGGGGATATCCCATTACGGAATCTGCTAACTGGCGTTCTGCTTTTCTGCCGGGTGCCTATCAGGGAACGCACATTGATACCAAACATACTGATATTGAGAAACTTATCAGCAATATCAGAAATAAGAAGCAGTCCCTGCCAGAGCAGCGTCGACAACTTGACCTGTTGCAGGCATTGAACCGCCGTCACCAGGAAGCTCGGGCACAGGAGTCTGCCCTAGAGTCCCGGATTCAGTCTTTTGAGCTGGCTTATCGTATGCAGATGCAGGCATCAGATGTATTTGACGTCAGCCAGGAACCACAGCACATCCACGATATGTACGGCTCCGGAGTGCATGCCCGTCAGATGATGATTGCACGTAGGCTGGTGGAACGTGGTGTTCGCTACGTGCAGCTCTGGCATGGTGCCGGTCAGCCCTGGGACAACCACGATGAAATTGAGAAGAATCATCGTCGTCTGGCTGGTGAGTGTTCTCAGGGAATTGCAGCATTACTCAAAGACCTGAAACAGCGTGGATTATTGCAGGATACGATCGTTGTTTGTGGTGGTGAATTTGGACGGACCCCGGTTGTGGAACTCCCCACACCCGGAGCTAATGCTGGCAAAATGAATGGTCGTGACCACAACAATCACGGATTCACTGTGTGGCTCGCTGGAGGTGGAGTTAAAGGTGGGCAAGCCTACGGGGCGACCGATGAATTCGGATTTGCTGCTGTTGAAAATAAGGTGCATGTGCATGACCTGCATGCGACACTCTTGAAGCTGCTCGGATTTGACCATGAGCGTCTGACCTACCGCTTTGCAGGTCGCGATTTCAGGTTAACTGATGTTCACGGCCGTGTGGTGGATGAACTGATTGCCTGAATCTCATTTGCAATTAACCACCGCAAAGGCCTGCTAAATCGTTTCTACCAGATTAGTGGACAAAGAAATCCCCTGCTTTAATTGAATCTGCCGGTTGCGTGCTTGACCTGTTCCCTAAAAAAAGGAAGTATTGTTCTGGTATCAGGAAACTTAAGAAAGGATTCACGAGTTTGGCTTTAGGGAAATATTCTGTGAGGCGGAAGAGGGGAATTGCGTGGCAGGTGATAATGAGCGCATCAAGCTGGCTCTAGAGTTACTGGGGACAGGACTCTATCCCGTCATTGAGCAGGAAATGAAAGCGGTTTACCAGGACAGCTGGATTGACCGTGCCAAAGAGAGCTTCCGTAACTCTCCCCTGACTTCACAGCCTGAAGGTGACGCAATCCGCTGGGACGCGCACTCAACACTCCTGATTTTATGGGATCACTGGAACAGCGTCTTTCGTAACCGTTTCACTCCTCTGGAACGCAGCTTTGTGGGCGAACTGAGAGAGTATCGAAACCGCTGGGCTCATCAGAGCCAGATTAACACTGACGATACACTCCGTATTCTGGATACCGCTGCCCGTTTGCTGTCCGCCGCTGGTGCGAGGAAAGAAGCACAGCAACTCCAGAAAGAACGTGATCAATTGCTGTATCAGATCCTGCAGTACCAGGAGCAGGTAATTGTCGATTCCCCGGATAACCGCAGGGAGCGTCTGCGGGATGCGATCGTCTTTCTTGTCTGCGGAATCGTGATCGATCTGGGAATATTCTTTTCTTACGGTACTGGTGGATTAGCAATTCTGTTTGCTATCTTCGTCACAGCCGTATTCGTGTTTCTGGCTTACCAGCGCTGGGTAACACCCGATAAGCCATCCTACGGTGCACACGAATGTACGAATTGTGGGAAAATTATCTACGGAGAGTCCTGCCCTTATTGCAGTGAAACGACGGTGAATACATAAAGAACCGCCGCCTCTTTTTAACTGCTGATCGTATTTCGAGAAAGTGGTTCAATCGAGCCATTCATCAGCAGGGTCAAACTTCGGAAAAACGATGTTGATGATTTTCATGGTGCCGATAGCACGGTGACGGACCCCGGGAGGTATTACGATAGCCATTCCGGCGTGTACAGGGATGATTTCTTCATCGAGTTGCATTTGCGCATCTTCACCACACTCCAGGAAGTAGTATGTTTCTGTCAGTTTGCGATGATAGTGCAGCTCTGCTGTTTCAGATATCTCGGTAACGTGCAGGGTTCCGGGAAACTCATCTACATCAGCAAATGCGCGGCGGGCAGTCCCACAAGGGCAAGCGGTCCCTTCGATCTGAGCGAAGTCAGCAACGTGATATTTTTTTTGAGTCGATTCCTGCATGGCGAATGCCCTTTCGGAGGAAACAGGCTGAATTAGAGGCAAATAATGCCTGATTTACTTATAGTATAACAAGGCGATCCGGCTAACAAAATCCTTACGATGATTTATTGATTTCATCGAGCAGCACTCTGAGAAAAGGTTCCACATCAGTAACCAGCCCTACTGTCTGAAATGTGCCGCGATCTGCCAGTTTAGTGACAGTAGCCGGGTTAATATCCACACAGACCACTCTGACACTGGCCGGTAACAGATTCCCGACAGCGATCGAATGCAGAGTGGTAGCGATCATCAGACAGAAAGAGACTCCCTCTACCATTTCACGCATTTTTCGCTGCGCATCGACCGTATCTGTGATGATATCCGGCAAGGGACCATCATCACGAATACTTCCCGCCAGCAGGAAGGGGACCCGATTCTTCACGCATTCATACATGATCCCTGATGTTAAGACCCCCTGCTCGACTGCATTCTGAATACTACCCAGACGACGAATCCGGTTGATTGAACGTAAATGGTGTTCGTGTCCTTCTTCACTGGATCCACCATGTTCCATAGAGATTCCCAGGCTGGTCCCATAAAACGATTCTTCGATGTCGTGGGTAGCCAGAGCGTTCCCGGCGAACAGCAGATTGACATACCCTTCCCTGATTAACTCGCTGAAATAGGCTCTACTCCCGGTATGTACTACCGCAGGACCGGCGACCACCAGTATCTTTCCGGCTCCCTGCTTCGCGCGTCGCATCTCGGCGGCGATTTCACGGACTGTAACGCCCTTGGGTTTCTCACTTGAGACAGTACTGTTCATGAATGAAAAACCCGCAACTTCTGGTGCACCTCGATCTATGGGAAAGACACGTGTGCCTCGGGTACCCAGCACGACCAGTTCACCCTCCTGAACATCAGCCATCGGCAGGCAGTGAGCTGATTTATGATCTTTACTCACCACGATGCCACAGTCCATTTCCTGGAGCGATACCGGAATCCAGTTTCCATCAACACGGATCTCGGTTTTCTGATTGGTTGTGCAATAGAATCCTTCCGGAAATGCGCCACCCATGTCAGCCTGTGCCAGAAGACAGTCATGCTGTTCCAGAGGAACTGCCCCATGTTGGGCAATCTGAGTCAGGATTGTCTGTAGCGTTTTTTCATCGGGGGCAGTGACTTTGATCTGGGCCCGACTGCTGTCAGACCGGGAATGACCAATTGAAATCTCATCAATCGAGAAATCGCCACCCAAAACCGTAATTTCATCCAGAATCTTGGGCAGGAGCAGACTATCGATTATATGGCCCTGTAATTCGATTTCTTCGCTGACACTGAGTGAACTCTGCTTCTGGAGATCGGATGGTTTATCGGTATTATCACCCATAACTGGCTCACCTTTCTGAATCAGTCCTTTTGACAGGCGAAAAGGACTGATTAATACTGGATTTGGAATGATCTCTAGTCATAATTCTACGTAATTCAGCTAAAAAACATACACCCAAAATTTGTTTGAACTCCTGACTATCAAATTATTTGCTGTCTTTTTAAGATTTTGCAGTAAGATGGGAATTTTTCGCGAGAGACACGATGCGAGCGGGAAATTCGATTTTCAGGTGATGGCTGCTGAGTTCACTGAGATCTGGAAAACAGCATTCGATTGACTTTGCCTGAATTCAATCTCATTAGAGAATCTCTGTCACGTCGAGGGGCTGATTGCCTGATCTGTCAGCGTCATCCTGGTAAATGTATATAAGAATTATCGGCCAGCTTGATTGAATGTAGCTCACTGATTCATGGTATCGATGGCGACCGGCTCATACAGTCTTGATTCTATACATATTTAATGAATATCATATCTGTTTCTGCACTTGGATCTCTGGGTAGAGGATTCTGAATTTCTGATCAGGTTCTGTCTGGAGAATGTAATCTGTTTCATTCTGTTTCCCAAATTGTAATGTTCCTGGTATGGTCAGAATTGGAATAATAGGGCTCGGCCCATATTGGGAGCAGCGCTATGAACCCGTCCTGCGGATGATGGATCAAAGAATCCAGATCAAAGCCGTCTATGATCCGGTGCGCAGTCGAGCGGAACAGGTTTCATCTCAATGGAATGCAGCGGTCGCCTCAGGGATTGAGGCATTGACCACCCGGTATCCCGTTGACGCTTTCCTGCTGTTAAATTCAGAATGGATGAATCACTATCCATTGAAGGTGCTGAGTCAGCAGCATCGCCCCGTGTATATTGCCGGCAGTCTGGGAGAAGATCTGAATCTCCTGGGGGAAATTCATGAGCGGGCAACCAATCAACTGGTAACATTAATGCCGGAATTCAGCCGTCGTTATTCCCAGGCCACCAGTCGTTTTTTTGAACTGGTTGTCACACGGCTTGGTAAGCCGGTTTCGATCCATCTGCAAACCTGTCGGCCTGCAGCTGATCAACAGGTGGAGATTCCGGGGCAGAAAAATGAAACTGATTTTCTGGTCGGATTAATCGACTGGTGTTGTTACGTCATGCGCACCAAGCCGGTTAAAGTCCATTCCAGTTTCCATTCAGACTCGAGTATTCAGTCAGAGGATCACTGGAGAATTAAAATCGAATTTCTACCAGATCCGGTCACTGCTGCCGAGCGTTTTGCACTAATTGATATTAAACAACATCAGCAGTCGACTGACTCACTTTATCCCCGACATCAGGTTCATTGCCGGAACGGTCACGCAGAATTTCATTCACCGGATGAGATCCATTGGGAAAATGACACAGAAACGATCACGGAATCACTAAAAAGTGACCGTCAGGAACTGGAAGTCATGCTGGATCACTTTTGTCGCAGAGCTGTGGGCGGGATTATCCCTGTAGCGAATATCAGAGATGTCTGTCAGGCGATCCGGCTGGTTCAACTGGCCCGTTGCAGTCTGGAATCAGGGACGCCTCAAATATATCAGGTCGATTAAAATGCTGCCTGATTCTTTGGATCCGAGCAGCAGTCTTAATAGTGCCGCTCAGCGTTTCTTATATTGCTTTTGAGCATGCGGGTGGGCTTTTTCATAGGTCTCACGCAGGCGGGCGGTGCTGACGTGAGTATAGATCTGTGTGGTTGTCAGACTTTTGTGCCCCAGCATTTCCTGAACACTTCGCAAATCGGCACCGCCATCCAGCAGATGTGTAGCGAAGCTGTGCCGCAGTGTATGTGGGCTGGTCTTTTTGTCCAGGCCTGTCTGCAGCAGGTATTTCTCCAGCATCCGGCCGACGCTACGAGATGTCAGTCGCGTCTTTAGCCGGTTCAGAAAAAGAGCATCCGCATCAGGATGAGATTCTGGCTTACCCTCACGTTCTGCTGTCCAGCGCTGGAGTGCTTTGGCGGCATAACTGCCGATGGGAGCAATACGTTCCTTGCGGCCTTTTCCAAGCACTCTGATGATATTTGCATCCTGATCCCAGTCGCTTACATTGAGTGCCACGAGTTCGGAAACACGCAGCCCTGCTGAATACAGGGTTTCCAGAATGGCTCTGTCTCTTAAGCCCATTTTCTGATTGGCAGGTGGCGCTTCCAGGAGCGCACCAATCTGATCTGTTGTTAAAAAATGAGGCAGTTTTCTTCCGGTCCGAGGAGTTCGAAGCGGCTTGGCCGGATTCGTTTGAGTGAATCCTTCGCGACAACAGTAACGAAAAAAACTCCGCAGGCACGCCAGACGTCTGGCAATCGTAGTTTTTTCGTACTGACACTCATGTAAGTACGCGACGTAACGTCGTAATTCGCTGATTCCGATCTGATCGGGCGACAGTAGCGTCTCTTCGTACTCGGTCAGATATTCCAGCAGGCTTCCCAAGTCTTCTGAATACGATTTCAAGGTCAGTTCAGATGCATTTCGCTCGATATCGAGGTACCTGAGGAAACTATCAATCGCATCGTGCAGTTCAACTGGCCTGACATGCTCAGAGGATATCATGTGATTGCTGGTCTGGCTGAATGAATGTGTGGATTTCAGAGTCTGAGAGAAGTGCTGTCAGCATCGTTCTCATGCAGTTTTGCGTAATCTGCCAGTCTGCTGTTCCTGCTCAGCTTCCCGTCTCAGTTTTCTGACTTTCTGACTCATGACTGCTGCATCATACCAGGTGAAGCTCAACTCTTTATCTGCTGCGTATTGTCCCAGGGTCTGAAGCATCTGGGAAGAACTGGCATCGTCATACAGAAAAACATAGCGTTCTGAATCTTTTACCAATGCAACGACATTCATTTGTTGTTTCACAGTAGCAGTCCTTTTTTATTCATCAGAGCACTTATGTCAGAGACAGGATTGGTTGGAAGTGCTCAAGCAACCGCACTAATTAATATCGGCGGTTAAGAGGTGGGGTTATCGATATTTTCTGACCTTGAAGATCATCTGGTGCTCAGCCTGACCACCATGTAGTGTTAACATCTCTACAATCATTAAATGTGCTGTAAACCGTATAAAGTCCTCACTCCGATGCAGGTAAGCTTCCCAGCCTCCACTGCGGCGGTCTCCGCTGACTTCCAGGTAATCACGTAAGTTGGCAACCAGAGCGGCGTCAGAACCGTCAAACAACCGTGTATAAGACATGAATGGCTGGCGAGGATCACAGACGCCGATTTCAGTCGCAGTGGTGGGAGGGCAAAATTCACCAAACTGCTTCGTGTATGAAGGAGTTGTGGTGGAATTTGTTTCGGGAAGGGAATGTGAGGTCGGGGAAGGAGCCACCATTGATTTTTGAACAGTTGGCGAATTCACAGCAGGATTAGCTTTCAACGGAAGCTGACCAAAGGGGGATGTTGAATTGGCGCTCTGATTCGATTGAGCAGAGGCTTGTATCACCTGCTGCTGGTTTTGTGTATGCGGCCAGGCAGCAAGCATCTCATCGGATTGACCTCTGAAAACTGGTTCGGAAGCAGGCTCAGGTACCTGGGATTCAGGTGGACATTCAGCCGATGCGGATTCCTTATATGATTTGAACTTGGCTTTCATCTCCTGACGGGTGTGTTTCCGTTCCAGATGATTGGAATACCGGACTTCTTTTTTGGCTTCATGATTTACAATCCGATCCAGTTTAAACACCTGGTTCAGGACCGATTTTTTCTCACGCCGCTCTTCGACCAGGAGTGGAACTCCGGGAGTAAATTCCTGGGCATGAGGTGAGTACCAGGAGACTTGCAATCCAATTCGAGGCGGATAATAGGGGGAGTAATCAGTGACTGCACCGATCACAACGGCATCAACGTCAAGAACTTTCGCCAGCTTGAGCACGTCATCCGGATTATTCATCTGCAGCTGATGTTCCACCATCGCCACTTCAGCAACACCGACTGGTAAGACTTGGAAACCTGGGACCTTCTGTAGTTCTGAATAATAGGCGAGGGCAAACCGGCGTCCGTCGACTTCTGGCTCCTGGCTCAAATTAAAAAAAGGAACCACAGCAACGGTTTTGAGCCTCGGATTTGGATTGGTCACAGTGGTCCGCATGATCACGCACCCTGTCAGGCTCGACAAACCAATCAATATTGTCAAAATACGAATCAGCACCAGATCATTTCCCGCGGTGGAGGTTAGAATAAAGCGATATCGACTTTATCGGCATAATCGGTAGGGTGACTTCAATGAGAAATATTTTGTTATTCTCCCTATTTTGACATTGTTGATTTGAAACATTCTGCTGTCATTAAGCGAGTAAGAGCCTGATTTGGTCAGTATTTTCAGTTGTCTGATCCCCTGCTAAAATAAAAACTTGGTATCTAAGCTTTGTCATATTTTCAATTTGAATGATCATGAATCAAACTTTACCTCCTAAACCCGCGTCTCGTCCTGCCGTCTGTTATGGGACGTTGAAGCTCGAGTCGCGATATCTGCTTTCTCCATTAGCGGGCTACACAAATTTACCCTTTCGACGGATTGTCAGGGAACTGGGTGGTGTCGGGCTGGCAACCACCGATCTGGTGAATGCTCGGGGCCTGCTGGCTGGAAGTGAGAAAACACTTCAGTTGATTCAGACCTGTCCAGAGGACTCCCCCTTTGCAGTGCAAATCTTCGGCAGTAAGCCGGAATACATGCGCGATGCGGCACAGTTACTTGAGTCCCGCGGGGTCGATTCCATCGATATCAATATGGGCTGTCCCGTGAATCGGATCGTCAAGGGGGGCGCCGGGGCCAGTATGATGTGTCGCCCCAGTGATACAGTCGCCCTGGTGCAGACTGTAGTAGACGCTGTCAAAATTCCCGTCACAGTCAAGATGCGGCTCGGTTGGGATGATTCTGATTTATCAGCCCCCTTCTTTGCCCGGGAGTTCGAGCAGGTGGGAATCGTGGCAGTCGCCATCCATGGTCGTACTCGCGAGCAGGGGTTTAAGGGAAATGTAAATCATGATGGCATCCGTCAAGTCGTAGAAGCTGTAGAGTCCATTCCCGTAATAGGCAATGGTGATGTCACCTCGATCGCGGATGCGGATTTCATGCTGAAAACGACAGGTTGTGCGGGGGTTTCGATTGGTCGCGGAGCACTGGCAAACCCATGGATATTCCGGCAACTCGTGCAATGGGAGCAGACAGGAGACTGTGATCCCCCGGGTAATTTTGATGAGCGGCTTGAACTCCTCTTAAGGCAGTTTCGCTATCTGTTGGAGATGACCACCGAGAATCGGGCGATTTCCATGTTTCGCAAAATGGGGCACTGGTATTTGAAATCGATGCGCGTCAAACCGGCATTGCGGCATGAATTCCAGTGTGCCCAGACACTGGCAGACTTTGATCAGGCGATCCGCAATATTGCGTCGCAAGGACCTACTTCTGGATCGCGGACAGGCACATTACCTGTTATGCATATCCCCGTGCCTGGTGGGCCGGTGGAACGCTGGTAAGTATATGACTAGGCGTCAGCGTCGATTTCTTCCATCAGAGAGGGGTCAAGTTCGATACGTAGCTTACTGATTCTGCGTTCGTCCGATTCAATGACCTCAATACGCAACTGTTGCCAGGTCATGGTTTCTCCCGGTAGAGGGACTTTACCGAACTGGGTGATTACGAATCCTCCGATCGTATCGAAGTCTTTGCCTTCAGGCAGTCCATAATCATATTGTTCATTCAGGTCATCGATGTGGACACGGGCATCGACTTCCACCAGGTTTTCACCCAGTTCAAAAATCATCTGCTCCTCTTCTTCATCAAATTCATCGACGATATCCCCGACGATTTCTTCGAGAACATCTTCCATGGTGACCAGACCTGCTACTCCGCCGTACTCATCGATGACAATTGCCATGTGGACATGCTCTTTCTGCATGGTTTCCAGCAGTGAATCGATTCCGGTTGTTTCAGGGATGTAGAAGGGGGTAAACATCAGATCCTTTATTGTGAGCTGTTCCGCTGAGTTCAGGTTCTGATTTTCTTTGGAGTAATGCTTAAGAAGTTCCCTGGCATAGAGAATGCCGACGATGTCATCTGTAGATTCTCCAATTACAGGGATCCGGGAATGTCCTACATCGATGAATTTGAGCAGAGCTTCATCCAAAGATGCAGTTACGGAAATGTATTCCATATCCATTCGCTGGGTCATAATAGCTCCAACGTCCTCATCCTGCAGTTCCATCACCCGCTGGATCATCTTGCCAGCTTCCGATTCCAGAATGCCTCCTCGGGCTCCTTCTTCTACTACCGAGAGGATTTCTTCACTGATGTTTGCCTCGCGGCCGTTCTTGTTCTCTTCTTTACCTGCCAGGCGGTGTGAGAATTCATCGATTTTCCAGGACAGCCACGTGACTGGGCTCAGGAAAATGGGGATCCAGCGAACCAGTGGCCAGGAACGCTGCAGGAACTGTTCTCCCGCAATGCGGGACAGAGTCCAAGGGAGAGTTAACATAACCAGAATGGCAGTCAAAAGTCCTAACAGCAACTCAGCCGCAAACTGAGCGGTGACAACCAGCGAATTGAATTCGGCCGGTATGTGTATATACAGTCGCGTCAGGATAATTGAGAGGAGAATAACACCAGTTAGATGGCAGATATCAGCGGCCAGCAGGACGGTAGGGTGTGAACGTAGAATTTCGCTGAATCGATCTGGGACTCCCGCCTCAGTACAAAGTGTTTCCAGTCGGCTGCGTGAGAAATCTCTCAGAGAAAAGCCCAGTAACCCTGAAAACAGGATCAAGGCGATGAGTACGGTAATAACCAGCGGGACCATTTGTCGATTAAATAACCAAATATCAGGGGAAGAAGTTGAAGCTGGAACTCGGCCAGTTCAGGTTAGAGTGTACCTTTTGGAAACTCAGAGATAAATCGGTAACTCGGGAATATTCTGATCATATTTCACTCTTCACGGCGAGGAATCTGTAATTTCCAGCGATCAAAAATCTGCTGTTCGCGGGCTCTCATCACTTTTAATTCATCTTCCGACAGGTCGTCGTAACCACACAGATGCAACAACCCGTGCACTACATACAGTAGAAATTCATCTGCAGCGGACCAGTGGTATTGTTCGGCCATGGAAATTGCCATCTCTGCCGAGATAATGACTTCACCTTCTAGCGACTTCCCTGCTCCTCTGATGACTGATTGGTCCACACTCTCATCCTGGGAGCACTCCAGCAGAAAACTGAGCACGTCGGTGTCGTAATCGTGTGACAGATATTGCTGATTCAATTCCCTGATTGTGGGGTTATCCACAATCGCCAGACTGATCTCTGCCTGGATTACCTGTTCTGACTCCAGCAGGTAGCGGACTGCGTCTTGAAGCTGGGACTCATCAATCGCGAGCAAATTTTGAGAGTTCTGGATATCGATCTGATACTGGTCGGTTGTGTTCATTCCGTGGTTGATTACTCGATTATGCAGAACGTTCTTCGGGGTACTTGATGCGTCCGTGATAGATCCCAATCAGAGATTTCACCAGGGATTCTTCGACAATATTAATTTCACTCAATGTCAACGAACATTCGTTAAACTGCCCATCCAGCAGCCGTTTCATCACCAGTGAATGGACCAGAGACTTAATCCGTTTCGGAGTTGGGTCACTCAAGGTTCGACTGGCGCTTTCCACGGCGTCGGCTAACATCATGACCCCTGCTTCACGAGTCTGTGGTTTAGGGCCGGGATAGCGGAAGGATGACTCTTCTGCATCGGTTTTATGATCTGGACTCTGGTCGGCCTGTTTTTCTGCCTCGCGGAAGAAATACTCAACCAGCGTGGTGCCGTGGTGTTGTTCGATGAAGTCGATGATGGGCTGTGGTAGATTGTGTTGACGAGCGAGGTCGACGCCATCTTTGACATGGCCGATAATGATCAGGGTACTCATCGCCGGGGCCAGATTGTCGTGTAGACTTTCACTCCCAACGACCATGTTTTCGATGAAGTACTGGGGTTTGAGCATCTTGCCGATGTCATGGTAGTAGGCGGCAACCCGGACCAGTAATCCATTTGCACCGATTTTGTCTGCTGCTGCTTCACCGATTGTAGCCATCGAGATGGAATGGTTATAGGTACCTGGTGCTCGACGGACCAGTTCCTGCAGTAGTGGGTGCGAAACATTACTCATCTCGAGCAGGCTGATATCCGTTACCACGCCAAACAGGGATTCAATAAAGGGAAGACTGCCGGCAACCAGATAACCTGCTGCCAGACACCACCCTGCTCCCTGCAGGCTTTCCCAGAGGACCTGCTGATCAATCAGGCCGTTGGAAAGCTCCTGACTGTTGATCAGGTTGATTCCCCAGTAGACCAGAAAGTAGGTCAACCCCATGCCGAAACCAAGTTTGATTAAAGTGGAGCGGGATGAGACTGTGGCCAGCGAAGTAACCGCCACTGAAGAAATACTCATCAATACCACGAAATGCCCCAGCGAGCTTCCCGTGGAAAGACAAAGGATCAAGGACAACGACAACGCTGTCAGAATCGCCATGATTTGGTCATAGACGATTGCGAAGACCATTACGGTGACTACCAGAGGCAGTACTTCTGCACGCCAGGGATCGTAGGAAAGAATCCTACCCAGAAACACGGTTAAGACAATGACGCTCAGATAGATACTCAATCTGCTGACGGTTCTGGCAACAGCCCTTTTATTTCTCAGCAGATGATATCCGTTTAAGACTGCCAGTACGATAAACATCAGAAAAATGAAACTGACTCGTACAACCCGCTCATAATAGGGGACCGCTTTTTCTTTAGTTTCGTACTCTGCTCGTAGCAGAGCCAGCTGATTGTCTTCGATCAATTGGCCAGGTTCGACCAGAACTGTGCCCCTCTGGAAAGTGTCGTAGACCTCTTCAACGTCCTGCCTTGCCTGTTTTCGTTCTGTCTGGGTTCGGGCAGCATCGTAAACCAGTGTTGTAGGAGCCTGGAAGTAAATCCAGTGAGACAGAGCCGACTTCATGGAATCCAGTTTGGGGAATTTACTCCATTCACGACCGATCACGCTGTTTGCAGAGAGCTGGTCAGGCAGCCGGATATCAAAGGTGGTTACCTTCTTCTGTTCTCCCGTGTCTTTGTAAACGATTTCGATTTTATCACCGGGGCGAATCTGGTGTTTCGTCAGATCATTTTCGTTAACAATCCCATAGGTCTTGAGTGGTGCAATGAGTTTTGTAAAATCCTCAATGATTGCGTCGATTTTTTTTGTATCATTGGAGTCAGGACTGGAGACCTGTGACTTCAATTCTGCAAAGGTCTGCTCAGATTCTTCCGGGAACTGATCTACAAACTGTTCCAGCCGACGTGAGGGGGTCAAACCCAGTTCAGCACGGGCATCGCTATTCAGTTCATCCAAAGATTTGGCATCGGCGATGGCTTTCAGGTCTTCTCTCAGAAGTTTGGGAAGGTTATCAATCAAGATGGGGTTCTGAATGAAGTAATACGGGACCTCAGACTCTTTTTGCGTCCGTTCCCGGTCGGTTTCGATGGGATTAGCTACCTCAAACGAAACACTGGCAAGAATCCCATGTTCGGAGTACATGCCTAATCGGTAGGGAAAAGGTGCTTTCCAGCTTTCGACTGCGACCATCAGAATCAGGATAGTCAGCAGACAGACGCTGAGACGGGACAGTGTACCCCGGTTGCTCAGTAATTCGCGCAGCCTCGAACTTAATTTGGAAGAATCACGCAAACTGGCAGCAAGCGCCGTTCGGGATCTTTTAGGACCAAAAAAAGCCATGGAAGCAACCTGAGTCGTTCGAAAAGATGAGATTAAGTTGAGAAAACGCGGTCAGAATCAGTATCAGGAGATGTCTTCGTTCTGGTAAGCCTTGACAATTTCGCCTACCAGTCGATGACGCACAATGTCTTCATTCTTTAACTGAGTAAGTCCGACGCCTTTTATGTTTCGCAGGCGATTGATGGCATCCGTCATGCCACATGAGACATCGGGGGGCAAGTCGATCTGAGAGACGTCACCTGTGACCACAATTTTGGATCCCATTCCCATACGGGTCAGGAACATTTTCATCTGGGTCACTGTTGTGTTTTGAGCTTCGTCCATAATGATAAATGTGTTGTCCAGAGTCCGACCACGCATAAATGCCAGCGGTACTACTTCTACGATATCATTTTCCATGTAACGACTGACCTGCTCATAGTCGAGCAGACTGCCCAGAGCATCCAGAAGCGGACGTAAAAATGGATTGACCTTGGCCAGCATATCGCCCGGAAGGAATCCCAGCTTTTCGCCAGCTTCGACTGCGGGGCGTACCAGCACGATTTTGCGGACCTGCTCCGTGCGGAGGGCGTTTATAGCCATTGCGACCGCCAGGAAAGTTTTACCGCACCCTGCTGGACCTGTGCAAAATACCAGGTCGTGTTCCAGGATCGACTTGATGTATTCAGACTGCCCCGGAGTTCGCGGATGTACTTTTCGGGACTTTTCATAAAGATCAATAGCCGAAGGCGTCGAGTCCGGGGTCTGTTTTTCTTGCTTGCTACTCGGGTTTCCACCAAACAGGGCTGTTTGTACCTGCTCATTTTTGAGCTGGCCGGTCTTTTCGATGATGGCTCTTAACTCGGAAAAGATGCGAAGTGATTTCTGGAGTTGCGAATCATCGCCGATGATTCGTAATTCGTCGCCTCGATGCACGACGTTCACACCCAGTGCATTCTGAATTTGTCTGATGTGACAATCATGGGTTCCCAGCAGAACCGGGATCTGATCAGGATCAGAGAAAGAAAGTGTGGCTTCTGACATCAGAAATTCTACGAGTGCCTCCTGAGATGAGGAATAAAACAATTCAGAGCTTGGAAATAATGACAGGTATTTTTGAATTTCGCTACACTGAAATCGCTAAAACTGCAATTAAATCAGAGACCGGAACACTAGGGAAAACGGCCTCAGTTTCGAGCATGTTATAAAGTCTACTCCAGCAAACTGGGAAGAAAAAGGAGAGAGTTACGTATAATTGCTTACGTTTTCATAAAATATTACCAGGAAAAAACTTACATTCTTGTGAAAATGTCGTCAACTCAGGGTTTACCAGTGGCTGGAGATAGGAATTGAGACGCATGTCTTACAGGAACCTCTGAGTCCTCGAACAGGTAAGATTACCCATTCTTCACAATCGGAATATTTCCGATTTTCAATACCAGGGAGTGTCAAGATCTAGCGTTTGGGTAATGCGCCCCTGTGACCCTGCTCAGATGCTGCCGATTGTAATGGTAATGTTCAAGAAGTGGGGGGAGCCTGTTCGATGAATTCTCCATAGGACGCGGGACCGGTAATGTCAGGATGCGCTTCAGGTTCTGAGTGTCCTTTTCTTGAGTCAAAATCATCCAGAAGGCAATCGGAAATGTACGAAACATTCTTTGGGTTCAAGGATCGACCCTTTAGCGTTTCACCCTCCCCTGCATGTTTTTTCAAGGCAGCAGAACACCAGAATGTACTGGACGAAATCCAGGTAACGATTTCCAGCTTAAATGGAATCACGATTCTTACCGGCGATGCGGGAACTGGAAAAACGGCTATCTGCCGTCAGTTGATTAATCGGCTTGAGGATCAGTTCCAGATTCAGTTTCTGGAGCACTGCAATTTTCCGACTGTCCGGGCATTACTGCAGACACTGCTCTATGGCTTGACTGACTGTTATGAAAAAATCAGCGAGCAGGAATTACGCCTGGCTTTGACCGCAGAAATCCGTTCCTCTTTTCTGGTTCACGGACAGCCATTACTTGTGATTGTCGATGAAGCTCATTTGCTGGGAACTCCTTTTCTGGAGGAATTACGGGTTCTGTCAGACATCGCTTTTGACGGAAAGCCTGCTCTACAACTGCTGCTTTCCGGACAGACGGTGCTGGAAGAGACGCTCATCCAGCCAGCGCTGTCTTCGTTAAACCAGAGAATTGGATGTCAGACTTATCTGGACCGAATGACTCGACAGGAATCTGAAGAATACATTGAATACCGCATCAATCGCGTTTCAACTCAGAATAAACGCTGTTTTTCTGTCGAAGCAGTCAAGTTTATTACTCACGTAAGTGACGGGTTGCCTCGCTGTCTGAATCAAATCTGCGATCACAGCCTGATGCTGGCCTATATGCAGGATGTTCAAGAAGTTGATGAGGCGATCGCCCGTGAAGCATTTGCAGACTTGCAGCAATTACCTCTTCACTGGAATGACCCCCTGCCGGTTCCCTCCCCCCTCGAAGAAATGCGCAAAAAAGAAGCACTTACAGAGCTGGATCAGTTTATTGATGATGATGTTCTACTGGAACATGACATTGATGAGTCAATCGAGGAGCGACTCCATCAGCTGGTAGATGAACCCTCGGAGATATTTGAAGAGCTGGCAACCTCCGAGGAGAGTGCTTCAACCGAAGACCCGTTCTCGTTTGGTGAAGGATTAGAAGCGATCGAGATTGGCAGTGAAACCGTATCTTCTCAAACACCTGTAGAAACGAACGTAGAAATAGACTTGGAGATCAATTCTCCGGTTGATAATCAGGAACCGGTGTCCGAAGCTGATTTAAATCCGGTTCTCTCGGCAGTGAGAGAAACATACGGCGATTTTGTAGATGTCGTTGATCGATATGCTGCCATCGATGGCGGATTCGATCCTGCGTCCCTGTTTGGTGAAAAACATCAGAGTTTTGAGTCCACGACTTCCGTCTTTCAGTTGCGTGCGCCTCAATTCCAGTATGTACCACAGCTCCAGGCTCAGGGAGTATCTGACATAGAGTCGCTGAAGCTGCCAACTAAAGCATCAGAGAGTGATCTTGAAGATACCGTTGAATTTTCCGCGGGAAATCCCCTTGAGCAGAATGAAACTTCTGAACTGGAATTTGAAGAAGCGGCACTGAATCAACTGGAGCCCGACGTATTCCAGGAACTTGCTTCAGAGGCTTCACGTGGTGAGGGCTCTTTTGAGGAGCTGTTGGCTGCCCAGGTTTATGAAGTCTGTTCGGAAACTCGTAAGGGGCTGCTCAATGCACTGAATGAGATCCGGAATTATTCAGTTCCTGAAGAAACCGATCCTGCAGACGTATATGATATTGTTCAGCCTGAGACGGAAGAGATTTCAGCAGTATCGAATTATCCAGCGTGGGAAAATGACTTGCAGCATGACAGTCAGCTTGAAACTGCATCAAAAACTTCTGTTCGACTGGATTCGCCAGCAACAGAAAAATCAGAGTCATCTGCGACTGCCCATCTGAGAGGCCCTGCTCTAGGCAGATACAAGAATCTATTCAGCCGGTTGAGACGCAAACAGGAGTCGCATACCTGATCAGAGGTGTAGTCTTCCCCCGGATGAGATGGCACGTCAGAGTCACGCTCTTTTCGCCGATCAATTTAATCACTACAGCCTGATCAACTGATGGGGCTGTTCTGACCGTTCTCCGTATTTTCAGCATGATCCACTCAAGTGTGATACTGGAAGGAGGATCTTTCTGCGCTTAGCCGATCTGCTCAATTTCTGATTTTCTTTTAAAGAACTTCGCCCGATACGCATTACTACACTGCGTTTATTCGAGGCGAGGTTCTAATGCATCAAGATAAAAAAGTCGGTTTAGCTTTAGCGTTACTGGTAATTGGTTTCGTTGGCGCATTTTGTCTACGCCAGGAAAAGAATACCACCGTTGAGATTCCAGAACTCAATGACCCCCACTATCTGGATGAACAGATCGCTGATAAAGATCGAACGCCCTATCTGGGTTCCTCGACTAAAGACCCGCTGGATACTCAGCTCGGAAGTGAGCAGACTCTGACCGGAATTTCGGACTCACCTCGGGGCACGAAAGAAACCGGAGTTGCTGTTCCAACTATTTCTCATACAAAACCAGGCGGACAAGCTAAGTCCGGCAACGCCGAACGCTGGGGAGAAATGCCTGATTTTCTGAAAGAGATCGAACTTCCGGAAGAAGAAGTTACGATTGAAAATCAGTTTACCAGTTCGGATCTTGCAGATGATCAATTTGAGCCCAACCAGAATCAAACATTCACACAACCGCAGGCTCCTGATTCAACGCAAGGTTCAGATCCTCTCAAGAACGAAACACGTAAACCCGCGCATAATAATGCCTGGGAGGTGAATCCGGCTCAGCGGAGTCCAGAGCCAATAAACAGTGGCGAGAGACGTCCGCTGCAGTATCGCGTTCATACAGTGCGATCAGGCGAAACTCTGTCTGAAATTTCAATTCGTTACTTGGGGACGAGCCGCAAATATCGGGAAATATTCAATATCAATCGCGATCAGCTTCGTAGTCCGAATGACATTCGAGAGGGTATGAAATTACGGATTCCTGTCTATCCGACTTCTGAAATGAAACCACAGTCAGCAGGTCGGCAAACTAATACTGGAACTCCTGCTGTTTCAGGCAAACGAACAATGGGGCAGATGGTTTCTCAGCCTAAGCTCAAATCAGAGAATGGCTCGGTTCAGTTTGAAGGGCTGATCGAGTCACTGTCTCAGTCAACAGAAAAAGGAGTTCCTGATGCGCAGGATGTTGGGCAAGCCGTTAAGCAGCTCGAAAATTCATTGAGTTCTCAACAGCTGGAAGACTCAACTGGAATGAATTCAATTCCTGACAGTTACCGTAAGTTCATTCCTGTCCCCCGCTCGCCTCTGACACCAGGGACCACAGATAAGGGAACACGTATTGGGCATTCACTCTCTCAGATCCAACCTGAAAATGTGGATGAAATTGTAGAAGATCTGTTTGAACGTCTACCTGATGAGTCTAAAAGCAGCACTCACGGCGAACAAGCGAAGACCTATGTAATTCAGAAGGGAGATACACTGGAGTCAATCGCTCTGCGGATTTATGGTAAACGTTCCGCTGCGTTTCAGATCTACCAGAAAAACCGTGATCTACTGAAGAATGCAAATTACATCATGCCGGGAATGAAGCTCCAGCTTCCGTAACTGGAGAATCACTTCGCCGCACTTAAGGGCAATGACAGACCATCGAATGCCAGTTCGACATGCTCAGGCAGACTGGCGTTCGTTTCTTCATGCTCAAGCGAGTGAGAGATATGCGTGAAGTAAGCACGCCTGGGTTTTACCTTCTCAACGACTTCCAGCCCCTGTTCCAGATTAAAGTGTGTGGGGTGTGGTTTGATTCTTAAGGCATCGATAATCAGGTACTCCAGACCTTCCAGGTGCTGCCAGCTCTCCTCCGGGATCTGACTAACATCGGTGCAGAAAGCGATGTCATTAATCCTGTATCCCAGGATTGGCAGTGTGCCATGCATCAGTCGGATAGGTTGAATTCTCAAGCCCAGGAGGTCAAAAGGTTCCAAGGTGACACGTTGGAAATCCAGCCTTGGCCTCGACATGTGGTGAAGATTGTGGGTAGGTTCTTCAAAAGCATAGTTGAAAGAACGGCGAATCTGTTGTTCCACGATTTCTTCACAGTGGAGCGTAACCGATTTTTCCAGTCGATAACCGCTGATTCTGACATCATCCAGACCGAATAGATGGTCGGCATGGCCATGAGTATAGAGTACCGCGTGAACCCAGGGGATATTTTCCCGTAGCATTTGCAGTCTTAGCTCAGGTGGTGTGTCTATTAAAAAGCCACCTTCAGGAGCGCCTATATATACGGAAGTGCGTCCTCTCTGGTTCTTCGGATTGGGGGATGTGCAGACTTCACAGTCACAGCCAACGATGGGAATTCCCACGCTGGTTCCAGTTCCCATTGTGATGAATTCACCCGGTCTCTCGGAGAAGATATTTAATTCCTGTTGCATTACTCTTTCATCACTTTAGAAATCCAGAATCAGCCTACACCGCAATATTCGCTGACTCCATCCGCAGTGACAACCAGTAACTGATCCGTAAGCGGGTGGTCCATTTTCAAATAATCACAGGCAATATTGTGCTGAATTTTTTCAATTATCTGTGACTCACTTAAGCTGAGCGCCAGCAGAAAGTCACGGTTGGGGACTCCGGCCAGAAATTCGCTTCCCAGAAACCGGCGTGCCTGCTGATAAAAGCCCCGACTCAGTACCTGAGATGCATTATAAGCATCAGGTTTACTTTGAATGATCATGTCTGGCCCGTCTTCCCGGGACATGCAGATTAACTCGATCTGGTGATACTCAAAATATCGGTCCAGGTTTGTCAGGGCCAACTCATGAATTTCTTCACAGTTGATTCCCCACTTTTCCAGCAGCTTCTCATGAATATACCAGTACGCGTTCGATTCGTCGACCACATACAGGATGGCCAGATTCGCAATCCAGTTCTCCCCGACAAAATTGGGAAAATGGTTCTGCCAAGAGTCTCGGGATAACAGGATCGGCATGATTCGATCCCGCACCTGTTCAAATTCCGGTTCCGTTTGATCGGTTCCCCATTCATTGATCTGCAGAATCGTGGCGAGGGCTGTCGTGATATTTTTCTCGAATTCAGATCGGGAATTCAGATAGGCTCGATAAAAATTGCTCAGATTCAACTCTGCTTCACCAAATTTGAGCCGGAACCCCGGTAATAAATGTGAAGAAATCAGTGGGAACTTCGCTTCTGCCAGAGTCAGGACTTCCCGTGCGAATAGTTCTGGAGGTTGTGCAGGATCGAGAGTAATCTGAATCGAGTGTAAGATTTGCTGTACGATGTTAAAATGTTCGTCTTTAATTCGCGGATCATAAAAATAGGTGACGACCATCTGGATTGATCGCTCACGTATCAACCACAGGTTCCAGAACTGCCAGTTCTGGGGGAAACCGGGGATCCACGACACCAGGTTTTGCCACCAGCTCTGTTTCTTTTGAATGATGGCTTCACCAGAATAGGCACTCGATTCATGTTCGATTGCTAACGGGGTGCGCTGCTGGATATTACGATGCCTGACAAACAGTTGATCGAAATCCATTTCCATACCAGCAACTGTAGAGGTCTGCGGCAGGACTGATTTCCAGTGACAGCTGATAGTAAGAGTGGACTCACCTTCCGGGGGGCTGAGTTGCAGAATCCCATCTTTCTCATCTTTGACCCAGTCACCGGGATAGGATAGTGAATACCAACACGCAGGTCCCGTGTAACGCGACCATTCTTGAAGTTCTAAGTCAGACAAGAAATCACCATCAGCACAAGAAATGATTCTGACTGGACCAGTCGAGGGATTATGCAATCATCAATCCTCAGCAAGTCCCTGATTCTTTTATTTAACCTTCATAGTAGACGATTACCCGGAATAACTCTATCTGAATCTTTGGCAGCACATTTGATAACCATCTGCTGTGTATCTAAGCAGCAAAATGCCTTCGAGGAGGGCAGATTTGGAGTTTGGAGGGTGGTTGTAAAAAAAGAAATAATATTTTTATATTGTAAGTCGCTTTGAGATATGGACTTATGGAAATGCGTTTGAGATGGGATTGTCGCTGGTACGATGTTTGCTTTATTCTCAGCTACAGAGTGAGGAAACGAGCAACTTCCTCACTCTGACTTGAACTTCACCAAAGGATACGCTGCTGGGGAGTATAGCCGAACTTTCCCTCGTCGGGACTGTTTGGGCGAGCGCCTATACACTCAGCGGCGTCCTTTTTTATCAGCACGCAAAATGTGCTGATAAGTTCAACATCATAGAATGGTGGAACCGCAATTTCCACCCTTTTCTTTGCAGAATTTCTCTATCTGCACGGGTACTAGAAGATGTTCAGTACCATCTGGCATCCCCAAAACACGTATTCTACTTTGTGTCCGATTTTATTTTCTTCTGCGGTGCTGCTACCGGTTTCATAATCAGCAATGCCAGCGGGGGCAAATTCAACGTGATACTGTCGTTCTTACCATGACTGCTGATTTTCTCGCTGTAGACCCCACCTGCATTTCCGATATTGGAACCACCGTAAATCTTGGCGTCACTATTAATGATTTCATGGTAGTAACCCGCTTTGGGGACCCCAATTCGATAGCCTTCCCTTGGCACAGGTGTGAAGTTTGCAATCACAATGACGTGCTCCTCATCATCTGTCGAATTTCGCTGGAATGCAAATACGCTGTTTTTCGAGTCATCACACTGGAGCCAGGAGAATCCTTCCTGAGAAAAATCAGTCTCATATAGAGATTTTTCGGTGCGGTATAAGTAGTTCAGGTCACCGATCAGGCGACGAATCCCATCATGTTTTTCGTGACCGATCAGTTTCCAGTCAAGTTCGTTATCATGATTCCATTCGGTCCACTGTGCCAGTTCTCCCCCCATAAAGAGCAGTTTTTTGCCTGGCATTGTGTATTGATATCCGTACAACAGTCTTAGATTTGCGAATTGTTGCCACAGATCGCCAGGCATCTGGGATAGCAGAGAACGTTTACCGTGTACGACTTCATCGTGCGATAAAGGCAGTACAAAGTTTTCTGTAAAAGCATAGATCATGCGAAAAGAAAGTTCGCCCTGGTGATGTGATCGATAAATCGGATCGAAATGCATGTAACGCAAGGTGTCGTTCATCCAGCCCATATCCCATTTCATGCTGAAGCCTAGTCCTCCGTTATAAACCGGGTGTGATACACCTCCCCAGGAGGTAGATTCTTCGGCAATCGTGAGAATTCCCGGATAGGCTCCGTGCAGGCTGATGTTTGCGTCCTTCAGGAACTGAATTGCTTCCAGATTTTCACGGCCTCCGCTGGGGTTGGGAACCCACTCCCCTTCCTCTCGTGAATAGTCCAGATACAGCATTGAGGCAACGGCATCTACGCGGAGGCCGTCAAAGTGATACTTATCAATCCAGAAATGGGCACTCGACAGCAGGAAATCGCGAACTTCGTTCCGCCCGTAATTAAAAATGTAGGTTCCCCAGTCGGGGTGGAACCCTTTGCGAGGGTCTGCGTGTTCGTATAGGCAGGTGCCGTCGAAACGGCCGAGGGAGTGACCATCTGTGGGAAAATGGCCGGGAACCCAGTCGAAAAGTACGCCGACGCCCGCCTGATGGCAGTAATCTACGAAATACATCAGATCATGCGGGGTGCCGAACCGGCTGGTTGGTGCGAAATAACCGGTCGTCTGGTAGCCCCAGGATCCATCGAACGGGTGCTCTGTGACAGGCATCAGCTGAATGTGGGTGTAGCCCATCTGATGCACATAATCGACCAGTTCCTTGGCCAGTTCCCGATAAGAAAAGAACTGTCGCCCGTCTTTGGGGCGTTTCCAGGAACCCAAATGGACTTCATAAATTGAAACAGGTTCATTATGCCAGTTGGTCTCCAGGCGTTTTCGTAACCACTGCTGGTCCTGCCAGGGGAAGTTTTCAATATCATAAACGATCGAAGCGGTCTTCGGGCGCAGTTCGGAGTAAAAAGCGTAGGGATCGCTCTTTTCGAAGAACTCACCGTTCTGGCCTCGCAGACTGAATTTGTAAGCGTCTCCCTGGCCTACCTCCGGGAGAAACCCCGACCAGACTCCTGCATCACTGGAATGAAGGTGATTTTCTCCATGTTTCCAGTGGTTGCGATCACAGATCACACAGACTTCCTGTGCATTTGGTGCCCAGACAGCGAAGCGTGTGCCTTTAATTCCATTAACTTCGTCGGGGTGAGCTCCCATTGATTGGTACATGGTGCAATGCATTCCTGTCTTTAGTGCGTGAAGTTCGGCGGAGGTAAATAATGGTCGACGAGTCTGAATCTTATTGTGCAGGCTTTGGGGCCGCCACGGAACATTGGGGCGGTTTGGGTTTGTTTCAGGATGAAAAGATTGGCTCATTTTGATCTGTTTTAAGGGTCTGTATTCAGTATCTGATGGTACAGTCGGCCTCTGCGTCATCATAATCGGTAAGTCCAGTATAACAAGATTTCGGTTAGATTGTTACTGATCCTTGATGGGGTTTTACCGCGTTCTTTCTGCATCTCCGGGAACAATATTAGGCCATCTGTTAAATTGAACCAGTCATGAGGGTTTTGATGATTAGGCAATTCGCGGCGATCAAGGCAGATAATATATTCAAGCGGGCTGCAACATGTTCTAAATTTCAAAAACCGGCAAGCTTTACTCAAGTGGACCATCGGCAGGTGATCTATAATTACATGTCATCTTTTTGATAGATCCATCTGTCATTTGAGGCAGTCTGAATTCATGTCAGACCGACTTTGTCAAAGGTTTGCTTTTGTCTTTTCATCGCACTACTCTGCTGATCGCCGGGCCACTTGGCCTGATCGCCGGATTTTACCTCCTGGTATTTTCTGGTACAGAGGAGAACCGCGCACTGGCAAATGTCGTTCGCCTCAGCCCACCAGAATCCTGGCAAGCCCTTCCAGATAGACCTTCTGAATCAGTATCCTTGCAGCTTCAGACGGCTTGCGAGTTACAGGCGCAAGCAATTCAGAAACGCATTTCCCTACCGACCAATTGTCTAATCATCGCACCTTATGTTCTGATTGGTGATTATGAGGTCAGCACTCTTGATGCACTTTACCGCAAAGCGATCCAGCCGACAGAGTACGCACTGAATGTCTCATATTTTGACACGAAACCAGATCAACCTGTCACAATTGTCGCTCTTTCCAGCCAGGAACGGTATCAGCAGGTCGCTCGCGATCTGGATCAGCGGCAGACCGGATCTTATTATGGTTACTTCATGGCTGATGAGTTGCGGATTGTCCTGAACCTGACCACAGGTAGCGGAACTTTGGGACATGAATTGACCCACGCACTGGCCGAGGTCGATTATCCTGACATGCCGGAATGGTTTGACGAAGGTCTCGCTTCTCTACATGAGCAGTGTGAGTTTTCCGACCAGGGTAATCGACTTTTGGGGACGACTAACTGGAGGGTTCAGATCCTGTTATCTGCTCTAGAGCGAAATCAGCTTCCACCTCTCAATGATCTTGTGGTCCAGGCCAGAATTCGAACGGATCGGGAAGCTCTGACATATGCTTACGCTCGTTGTTTCTGTCTGTATCTGCAACAAAAGAATCTCCTCTCTCCATTCTATCGCAAACTCAGAACGAATCAGGCTTCTGACCCCACAGGCCGACTGACCTTGTGTCAGATCCTGAACGTGGATGATCTCTCTGCAGTTGATGCAGAATTTCGTGAGTGGCTGGGATCCTGTCGCCGAAATACAGGTTCTCTCTAAGAAACTGCAAATCGGTCATTCAATGTCTCTGTTGCGCGCTCTATAATAACTGCACAGCCACCCTCTTTTGTTTACGTTTACAGTGAAACTCGCTCTATGAATGCTCCCCGTTTACGCGTCTGTAGTTTTGAAAGTCGAAAACAGGACGCCATGCAGGCTCTGATCAAACGCAATCAGGGGATTCCTACTCTGGTGCACTCCATGGATGAAATCCCATTGGAAGACAATGCGCAGGTTAAAGCGTTTTGCGAACGGTTGTTTCGTGGTGAAATCGATGTGATTGTCTTTCTGACCGGAGTCGGAGCTACAGCTCTGCTTCAGGCTGCAGAGGCATATTATCCCCGGGAAAAGGTTCTCGACACTTTGCGAAAAACAATTGTGACGGTGCGCGGGCCTAAGCCAACTGTTGTACTTCGCAACTGGGAAGTTCCCATTCATTATTCCGCCCCGGAACCCAATACCTGGCACGAAATTATTTCGATCTGGGATGAAAAAGAATTCTCCGTGACCGGTAAGCACATTGTCGTTCAGGAATACGGAAAGCCGGTTCAGGAATTTTATGACGAACTCCGAAACCGGGGAGCCCAGGTGATGCCGGTGACCGTCTATCGCTGGGCGCTTCCTGAAGATACTTCCGGGCTACGAAATGCAGTTCATGCGACGATCAGAGGAGATTTTGACATCCTGATGTTCACGAGTGCACAGCAGGTGTCTCATGTTCTGCAGATTGCTGAAGAGGAACAAGTCCGCGATAAATGGCTCATTGCAGCAGCCAGAGCCATGATCGCTTCAGTCGGTCCCGCCTGCTCTGAGGCCCTGAATCAGGAGGGGCTCCCTATCGACTACGAATCGAGCCCACCTAAAATGGGGCCGCTGGTTAAAGGGGCCTTAGAATCTGCTCCTGAAATCCTGGCCCGGAAAAAATGACTCATCCAGTCTCCTGACCTGATTCCGGAATCGATGCTGCCCTGAATTTCAGAAGACCGACCTACCTGATAGAATATTCCCACCTGATAGATATACTCAATACGTTACGTACCGGAAAGAAATAGAATGAATTCGCCGCAGGCTGATACAGCCTATTGTCAAAACAGTCGGTTTATGAAGGCTGTCCGTCGCGAGCCCGTTGATACCACCCCCATCTGGATCATGCGACAGGCAGGGCGTTATCTGCCGGAATACATGGAAGTTCGCAATCGGGTCACCTTCATTGAACTCTGTAAAACTCCCGAACTCGCAGCTGAAGTCACTCTCACTGCACAGAGTGTACTGGGGGTGGATGCTGCCATCCTGTTCGCTGATTTACTGCCGATTCTCGAGCCGATGGGCTTGAATCTGGAATATGTCAAAGGCGAAGGCCCAGTCATTCACAATCCGATTCAGGAATCTTCCCAGGTTGATCGTCTGACAGATATCGCTGATATGAACTGCCTGGAATTTGTCTTTGATGCCGTCAAGCTGATCCGTGCCGACTTGCCGAAAAATATTCCTCTGCTCGGTTTTGCCGGCTGCCCCTTTACCCTGGCGAGCTATGCCATCGAAGGGGGAAGTTCAAAAAATTACCGACGTACCAAGCAGATTATGTATAACGATCCGGTTGCCTGGGATGCCCTGATGAACCGCTTCGTTGACAACCTCATCATCTATCTGCAACGTCAGATCACAGCCGGATGCCAAGCCGTACAGATCTTCGATAGCTGGGCTGGCTGTCTTTCCCCTGAAGATTATCAGCGGTACGTTCAGCCTTATACCGCGAAGCTGGTAGCCGGGGTACAGGATCATGCTCCTGTCATTAACTTCATGACAGGGAACCCCGCCCTGATCCCACTGCAGAAGCAGACCGGCGGTCAGGTCTTTGGGCTCGACTGGCGAATTAACCTCGCAGATGCCTGGGAAATCCTCGGTCCAGAGGTAGCCGTTCAGGGAAATCTGGATCCGATTGCTCTCTATGCCGATCTGCCGGTTCTCAAGCAGAAAGCAAAGTCCGTCCTCGATGCCGCCGGCGGTCGCAACGGCCATATCTTTAACCTCGGACATGGCGTGATGCCTGATATGAATCCAGACAAAGTCAAAACGCTTGTTGAAATGGTCCATGAACTCGGCTGCAGATAACTGTTTGGCCTGAAATAAGTTCTTTTTGTTGTCCTGTTGATATTGAACGACCTCATGACTGACTCCAATCCTTCAACAGCAGTAAAACGCATCGCCGTGATTGGTGGTGGAGTGTCCGGTCTATCTGCTGCACATCATATTCTGGAACTGTCTGATGAGCAGCAGCAGCCTGTGGAAGTGACCCTTTTCGAATCGCAACCAGAATCTGGTGGGTGGATCGGGACTATCGATCAGGGGGATTACCTGATCGATACCGGTGCCGACATGTTTATTACCAACAAACCGGCAGGCATCAATCTCTGTAAGCGTCTGGGATTGGTAGATCAGCTGATTTCCACTGATACCCGTTACCGTGGAGCACTCGTATTGAGTCGAGGGTTAACAGTGCCTGTCCCACTCGGGTTCGAACTGATGACCCCCTCGCGCATGCTCCCTATGCTGCGTACTCCGTTGCTGAGCTTGTGGGGGAAAATTCGCATGGGGCTGGAATACTTTCTGCCTCGTCGACACAGCTCAAACGGTCTCGACCAGGACGATGAAAGTCTTGCCCATTTCGTAACCCGCCGTTTTGGTAAAGAAGCTCTGACACGTCTCGTGCAGCCGCTGGTGGCCGGTATTTATACCTCCGATCCGGAGAAGCTAAGCTTGCGGGCGACACTCCCACGCTTCCTGGACATGGAACGGGATCATCGCAGCCTGATCAAAGCCGCCCGGCATCAGAAGAAAGCAGCCCGCTCCCAGTCCGATGCCACAGGTGCCCGTTATGGTCTGTTTGCTGCGTTCAAAGGAGGTATGCAAACGCTGACACGCACTCTGGCAGAGCGTGTCTCCGAGCGGGGAACAATCCTCTATGAACATTGTGTTACCCATGTTGTGCCTTCGGCGGGGGGGGATATGAGGTGACCATGGCCTCAAAGGGGACTGCTCAAACGCAGCATTTCGACGCCGTTTTAATCGCAGCGCCCACGCATCAGGCGGCGAGCATGATCACCGGTTTCGCTCCCGAACTTTCCAGCCTGCTTGCGCAGATTGAATATGCGTCTACTGCAATCCTCGTTAATATTTATAAGCTCTCGGATATCAAACATCCGCTCCGCGCTTTTGGTCTGGTGATTCCTGCTGCAGAGAAACGCAAAATATTCGCAGTGGCATTCGCCAGTCGTAAGTTTCTTGGTCGGGCGCCGGAAGATTGTATTCAGCTGCGTACTTTTATCGGCGGTGCCATGCAGTCAGAAATGCTGGAACACACCGACGAGGAACTGCAGGAAATTGTGCGCAGCGAACTCGACGATATCCTGGGACTGCAGGGCAAGCCTCTGTTCTCTAAGTTGCTCAGGCACAATCAATCCATGCCCCAGTATCATCTTGGGCATCTGGAACTGGTCGAGCAGATCGAACAACAGGCCTCACGCTATCCTGGGCTGGAACTGGCCGGTAACGCCTACCGTGGTGTTGGCATTCCTGATTCGATTCAGAGTGCAGAGGACGCCGCAGAGCGGCTCATGCTTACTCTCACTGCAGACGCATCAGCTCAAGCCCCTTAACGTCGATCAATTCATTGCCTGGCTTTTTGATGCCTGTGAGCTTGAGATCGCAGGTGCCTTTTTTCAGTTCCAATGTGCCTAGCTTGAGCTCCGCCCAGTCTTTTCGCTGATAGTTATCTGACTGCTCAACCCGATCCTGGTTTCCAACCTTGGGCGGGTCGTGAGGCTTGGAAATTGTCGCACTCAGACTCTGATCACCGGTTTCCACGGCAATCTGGCAACCCACATCAGTTTTGGCACAGGTGTATTTCAGAGTTGCTGTATAAGTTCCTGGCGTTATTACTTCCAGGTGCCAGACCGCATTTGCTCCAGTGTCGGTCCAGTCTTCGATCCAGCTGTTAGCGTAACCATTGTGTCCTTTGCCACTGTAGTTAATTCCCTGCCCGGCTTCCGGCTTCAGAAATGATTCATTTGCTGGCAGAGATGTTGTCGATGTTTTTGGATGTCCTACAGGAATAGGTATCGGCTCAAAGCCGAGTTCTGATACATCCTGAAACCACTTACTGTAAGCTGTCTTAAGACGATCCAGAGCCTTCGGGTTCTCTTTAGAGACGTCGATTTTCTCCCCTGGGTCAGCTTGCATGTCGTACAGGCTCCACTTGTTTCGCTCATATGCGGCTCGCCAGCGGTCGGTACGCACTGACCCGACGGGAAGCTCCGTTCCCGGAATCGAGTTGCGGAATAGACGATCGACAAACAGCATTCTGTCTGGCCACTTCGCTTCAGCAGACTTGGTCAACAGCGGCACAAGGCTTTTGCCATCCACGGGAACTCCAGATGTTGACTCCACGTCACAGAATTCCAGCAGCGTTGGCAGAATGTCAATGTGCGCGGCGATCGGCTTGACGACTGTCCCAGGCTCGATTTTTCCCGGGTACCGTACGAACAGCGGTACGCGAATACCTCCCTCGTGGATCGAGCCCTTGCGACCGCGCATATCACCATTGTACCGATTGCTGTTCGGACCGTTGTCTGTCAGAAACAGCACAATGGTGTTGTCAGCCAGCTTCAACTCATCCAGGATTTTGAGTAATCGGCCCAGATTCTCATCCACACAATCTACCATTGCGTAGGCACAACGTGCTTTGTCATCCAGACCTTTGTCGGCATACTTGTTCCAGTATTTCTCTGGAACGATCCAGGGCGAATGCGGTGCGTTATAGGGGACGTAACAGAAGAACGGCTGTTCCTGGTTTTGTTTGATGAAATCGATCGCCTTGTCAGTCAGCACATCTGTGATGTAGCCCTGTGTTTTAACCGGCTGTCGATTATGTTCCAGGTTCGTGTCGAAATAACTGTTCCAGTGACCTCCACAGAAACCGAAGAACTCGTCAAATCCCTGGCCATTGGGATGCATCGGATAATGTCGCCCGTTATGCCATTTCCCAAAGGCACCGGTTGCATATCCGTCTGATTTCAGAATCTCAGCAATCGTGACCTCTTCCCCGCGCATGTTCTCGAAACCGCGGGTCACACCGTGCACGCCCGTCCGCAGACTATAGCGTCCAGTCAAGAGGGCGGCTCGAGTCGGGGCACAGACGGGCGAAACAAAGAACCGCTCAAATTGGGCTCCCTGTTGCGCCAGTAGATCCTGGTTTGGCGTCTCAATCAACGGATTATCATGCAGCTGGACGTCCCCCCATCCCTGGTCATCAGTCATAATCAACAGCACATTAGGTTTCGCCGCAAAGAGGAGAGTTCTGTTCGACAAAACGAAGGAACAGACTAGAAAACAGAATAGAGTTAATAAGTAAGCGCGTCTCATTATGAATTCAGTTTCTTTTAATAGATCGTGTTGATTTCAGTTGGCCAGAAGAGTCTGGAGGGTGAGGAGAATCAGTTTCAGTAAAACGTATCACATGTCGAACGTCAATCCCACCACCAGCGGGATTTCAGGTCACCTGCCCCCCGTTGGACTGACTGCTTTCGTTCAGTCAGTGAATCATCCCGTATCGTTACAAACTCGGTCTGACGCAGTACCGATCGAGCATTGATCGTCACACCACCTCCGACCAGGCAAATCATCAAACGCCCTGCCTTCTTATAATTCATCGCCGTTGGTACTTGTGTGGGAATATTTCCCTGGGGGACCAGATAATCGGATTCAGCAAGAAAGAACCGATGATTCCATCCCACCTGGTCGTCGAGTCGTTCTTTCCGGATTAATGCCGCTAGCACGGTGAGGTCAGTGATTGACTGGAGTTCGGCAAATGTGGGGTGCAGGTCTGCCAGTTTTGCGAAATGTTTTGTAAACTGCTGCGCATACCGGGTTGTTGAATTTCGGGTTTCTGAGGCTTCTGTTCGCTGGCCTGCCTGGCTAACGAACTCCTCCTGGGACATCATCTGTAATCGCTGTCCGGAGAACTGAAATGCATCCCGGTCTGCTGTGGTTGTGAATGCATCATAGAGGGGGGTGAACCACCATCGCTGAGTGCTGTTGCCTCCACCCCGCAGGGTCGCGAGATGACTTTTGATCTCACGAATTCCCGAGGGCTCCAGGCCAATCGAAATTCGTTTCAGCATGTAGTCTGCTTCAACCAGTACCCGGGCATAATGAGAACCCGCCGGCACTCCTGTCACGGTCACGTCCTGCATTCCCAGGATCTGAGCCATGGTGCGGAAACGGGTTACCGCGGTCGCCGTCGAAGAGGCATTGTTTGTTCTGCGAATGTATTCATGCATCCTCGCCAGGTTTTCCTGTTTCGCATCAAACGAACAACCAGTCACCAGGTCTTGTTCCTGCGATTGCAGTGCCACTACCAAATCGTCCAGCCGGATTGGTGGCCTCCCTGAATTCACACAGACCACCCGGTTCTGCGCATTCGATGCAAAGCCCTCTGCCGGGCCAGCGATCACCAGGTCATGGTTCTCCCGATCGACAAACAGATAATCAATTCGCCACAACCCTGCCAGATATTGCACCTCGGGGGCCAGTGGCTCATTTTTGTTTTTATATTCCTGGCAGACTTTCTCCAACTGCACCAGCGAAACCTTGCGGAACTCCGAATTTTGATTGATGTCTGCAGGCAGAGCCTGGGCCGCCAGGGCCTGTAACCGTTTCTGGTTTAGTTGCTTGCTGTTCAACGTGATCTGAAACGGCGCAGAAATGACACCATTCGCATCAATGGTGATCCCACCGGCATTCTGATTGTTGTTCTGGTTATTGGTGTTGTTACCGTTATTGTTGCCCCCGTTATTCGTCTGAGCCAGACTGACTGAAGTGAGGCTGATCATCAGACAGAGCATGGTTCCGAACCGGATATGTCTTCGTTTATTTCGGAGGTAAGAGAGGACTTTCATCAACCAGCGCTTTCCGCCCTGTCAGGGCTGTTCCAGATTGCGGCCCGCAAATTCCAGAGGATTTATATTATTCTATCAGTCCAGATACCCCGAAGTCAGACCTGTTTTGTGATTCTTGCCCGGTAGAACCGGATTCGTTTTTCGATCTTTAGTATAGATTTTGTTTCTGTTCTGGAGTAAATACTGACACTCTCACTCGGGGCTCAAAATCGTGGAAGGAATCGGTCCAGGTTGGCTTAAATCAATCTTTTTGTGTCTGTCATGGTAGAAAAAGTATGCGTTATTCATAGTGCCAAAGAATTTGCTTGAGAAGTAACAGCACGGCACTTTAAAATGTCCATCGATTTTCTTGAATCGTTTCCCTCTCTTAGAACTATTGAAAACGGGTGACTCAATGCTACAAATGCGTTTCACAAATCTCGCTCTCTGCGTCCTCGCCATCTGTGTCTTTGGGGTTAGCTCGTATCCAGTCTGGGCAGCCGATGAAAAACCGCAGCCGGACGAACGCCTGCAGAAGTTGTTGAAACGCTTTCCGGCGGCTGATAAAAACAAAGATGGTATTCTCACCCGAGACGAAGCGCGGGCTTACCGCCAGCAAATGCAGAAACGTCAGGGGAGACCAGTCAATTCTGTTAAACCGACCCACGCCGATGTGAAATACGGTGTCCATGCACGGAACGTACTCGACTTCTACCAGGCCAAATCCGATCAGCCGACCCCCCTGGTCGTCTACATTCACGGCGGCGGATTTGTGGGAGGCAGTAAACGGGTGAATCCCGGCTTTCTACAGCAGTGTCTGGACGCCGGCATCAGCGTCGCTGCGATTCACTACCGCTTTATTGACGGTAAAAAAGTCCTGCTCCCAGAGCCCCAGCGCGACGGAGCCCGGGCCGTGCAGTTTCTCCGTAGTAAAGCCAAGGAGTGGAATATTGACCCGAAGCGGGTGGCCTGCTTTGGGGGCTCCGCCGGCGCCGGGATTTCAATGTGGATCGCCTTTCACGACGACCTGGCCAAGCCGGACAGCGACGACCCCATTGAACGCGAATCGACCCGCATTCAGGCGGTGGGCACCTTTGGCGGACAGAGCACATACGATCCGATTAAAATCAAATCTCTGGTAGGTGGCCGGGCCTGGGAGCATCCTTCGATTTTCAAAGCTTATGGCGTTGACACAGCAGAAGAGGCCCTGCATCCCACTCCGGAACAGCAGAAACGCTACGACGAATCGTCGGCGATCATGCATCTGACGAAAGACGATCCACCACTCTACATGGTCTACAGCGAAGCAGACGGCCCCCTGCCCGCAAACGCTCGCCCCGGCCAGGGTATCCATCATCCCAACTTCGGGCGTGATCTGGTGAAAAAGATGAACGAACTCGAAATCGAAAACGTCTTTATCTACACACCGGAAGCCAAAGGCCGCAATCCTAAACGCGAAATGCTGGAGTTCTTTCAGAGGCAGTTCGCGAAGGTGAAATAAACTCAAAACAGCCCGACGCGCTCAAACACCCGATAGGGGCCGTAGGGAGACTGAGGGGGCTGGTTGTTCCACCAGGACCAGTGGCAGACAGATTTTTCGTCCAGGTCAAACACGACTGTCACGCTGACTTCTTCACCCTTCCAGGTTCGCAGTTTATAGTCCTGGGGCGGACCATAACCAGCTGACTTTGGATTCGATTCATCCAGCATCAAAGTGGAATTAACAATCACTCCCCTGGATTCTTTTGTGAGGTCGGGGGGCGTCCCGATGATGGCATCAGTGTCCTCCACACTGGTGCCCAGTCGAATTTGTGCCATTTTGATCTCAAGCGGAGTTGGCTCATGCTGTGCACTGTGCTTGTTGTAGACCAGCATTATCATCAGCAGTAGAAAAACGACGGACGGGCAGAACAGGATCAGTAACTTTTTAAAGGACGAATGCATTGGGTAGAACCTCGCGAAACATTCCAAAGGACTCTCACGGTTCATTCTGACTGATCTCATTCGAGGGTGCAAACACTTTTTCAATCTGCCGTCTCTCAGCCTGATCTCTTCACCAACAGAAACGTTCGTGTTTTTCATCCCTTTCGTGGTAGAAGAAAATGTTCGCGGTCATCAACCGAAGACAGTTTTCATCGCGGACGACAGATCCCGAAAGGCCTGTTCACCGTCTCCGGCGAAACTGGATCCGTGCATAATTGCCAGCGTTTTGGGTTTCAGGTCCGCCAGACGGTTGAGAATTCGGTCCGTCTGTTTCGTGTAAGGGATGTAGTCGGCCAGTGGACCCGCCTGCATCTGCTGCATCGCCGTCAGCACCTGTTCTGATAGATCGCTTTCAGTGAGCGCGTCCACATTCCCTCCCTGGTGGAACAGGTCCGAACAGAATAGCGTCCCCTGCGTCTCTTCATAGAGCAGACCCGCGTCCCAGCCGTGCGGCAGCTGTGCGGTCGAGCAGAAGCGGTACTGATATTTGCCCGTGTTAAGTTGCTCGCCGTCGACCATCCCTTTGGGCGGCCGGATCGCGAAGTCATTGATATTCACCATTGCCGAAACCAGACTGCAGACCGGCTCCGCCTCAGGCGCCACGTCCAGCCACTGGTTGAGCGCCCCGCATTCATCCGACTCGAAATGACTGAAGGCGATATACCGTAGTTTTGCCGGATCCATTACCTGCGCAACCGCTTTCTGTACCAGCGGAAAGCTGGACTTGTACCCGGTCGTAAACAGCAGCGGCGCGTCATCCTGTACCAGGAAATAATTAAACTGCAAATCCAGGGCCGGCGCATAACAGCCAATCCGAAACACATCCGCGGCAATTTCATTAACGGTGGGGGTATCGAAGTCGAACATGGCAGCTTCCTGAAGAATGAGCACTCTGAGAATGAAGATCAAAACGTTCAGATCATACTTCAACTGCGAAAACAGTCAACTTGGGTTTCGGATTCTCAGGAAGACCGTGGTTCAATTCTGCTCCGTGCTTTTAATAAAAATGCCCCGCGCGTCTCCCCTGACGTCGGCGATTTTTGTTCTTCCGCCTGCTGAACCTTTGCAGCCAGTTGGTGGGGATTCAGCGTCCCCTGCTCCAGCTGTCTCAGCCCGCGTTCCCACACGGCGCGGACCGCTTTGGTCAGCGGTTCGTTCAGACGGGCGTTAAAGTCGTTGAAGAAGCCTTTCGTGGCGAAATACTGGGCGGCGGGGATCGCGGGATCTGAGTCGTTCACTTTCAGGTCGTTGAAGAAACTGACCAGCTGCCGGCGGCGGACCAGCGTTTTCAGTAGCAGGTCGGGATTGAGATCCGCTGGCGTGGTTCCCTGCTGCTTTGCCAGGGCGGCGGCGTAACCAGCGGCTTCGCCTGTGGAGAGAAAGACCGGTTCCAGGCGGATGGCGCCCCAGGCGATGTGGGTCGCGGAGAGGCAGACCGGCACCAGCAGATTGTCGACCCCCTGCGGCAGCAGTGCGCGATACGGAATTTGAGATGGGCGGGACTCTTCGGTCAGTATCAGTTTGCCGTCATATTTGAAGCCGGGGCGGCTATCTGTCGTGCAGGAGTGCGAGTCCATGTACCAGTCGGTCACCGCGATACTGTCCTGGTGGATCGGTGTGCGATGGTAGCCATCCGCCAGCATCCCGTCATTTTCGTTGAAGACGTGCCGGCCCACGATCCGCCGTGCTTCGCGGACGTACATTTCGTAAGGAACGTGATCATAGTCGGCGTATTCGTCTTTCGGCAGCCCCCATTTGAGGTACTCCTGTCGTTTGGCGGCAGGGATCGATTCATCGTGCTGCAGGAACCACATCAGTCCCAGGCCGAAGTCGAGGTGTTGCTGGATGATCTTCTCGCGGGTCGGCCAGTCGGCTTCTGGATAGGCGTGGTTCTGCCCAGGCATGATCGGGCTGTTGACGTGTGATTTGTGGTTTGACCCCTGGCTCGCCGGGATGTACCGACGGTGAAAGTCCAGGTAGTCTGCACGATCATAACTCGCTGGTTTTGGGATCGGCAGCCGGTTAGCGGGATCTGAAGTCACACAGAACCGGTAGTTATAGGCCTGCACTGCGCCATCCGCTGAAAATGGGCTGGTGGGATCGATGCTCCCCTCACGGGCACCATAGACGCGGATGTTGAGCCTCTCTTTCACGACGCTCTCTGGCCGATGACCGTCAATGTTGACGAAGACTTTGCCCGCGTGTGGCTCGTCGTATTCATCGCGGGCTTCGCGGCCCACGCGGTAAGGGACGTCGGCCAGCGCGAACAGATCCCCTTCATAGGTGGCATCAACAAACGTGGTTCCCTTCACCTGAATCGTCTCGGGCGTGCCGTATCGGCAGAGGGTGACTGATTGAATGAGGGAGCCCTGGCGATCGACGTCCGTTGGGTAGTGGTGCAGGAGTAGAGTGATGTTTTTCTCCTGCGCAACCAGCCGGTTGTACTCCCGCTCGGCGACGTGTGGTTCGGCCCAGCCGATCGGATATTTCTCGTGAGTATAACGGATGGTCTGATGATCGCGCGAGTCGCGGCCGAAGGTGTCGATATAGTAGTTTTCGATGTTTTCCAACAGCTCGCTGAACAGCGGGGAACGCGGCCCGCCATACAGGGCGTCCCACTGCATCAGACCGTTGGTCATCATTCCGCCGATATGCCCGTTGTGCTGTACCAGCAGGACCGAACACCCTTCGCGGGCCGCCCGGACGGCTGTTGCCACACCGCCCCCGGTGCCGCCGACCACAACGATGTCATACGATTTCCCGGCGACTTCATCCGCGTCCGCAGACCGTGCCAGCTGAACCGGCTCGCTGGAGTGACGCGTCGATTCACCGGGTGTACGGGGCAGCGTTTTTTCCGCCAGTGGGGAGAAGGCGACCTGTGCTGCCTGGGCTGCGTTGGGCTGACGGAATTTCGGTTTGGCTTCCATCGTCAGCTGAGGGTATCCCGATTTTCGTTTCCCCGCCCGTTCTGCTTCAGCGAGTTTCACCAGCAGCAACTGCAGGCCATCGACGACGACAAAGCCATCGGCCCCCTGGTTGGAAACTGTGACGGAGGCAGGCTGCCCTGCTTCAAAGTGAAAGGTTCCCAGTGAGACTGGCACCTGTTTGACCAGCGCTGGTTGACGCTGATTGATAATGATGGTTTTCTTGCCGTCGGCACTTTGAATCGTCACCGGAACTTTACTGGAACGGTTCGGATGCCAGGTATAAATCAGCCGGACTTCATAGTCGCCTGACTGTTTGATCGCGGGAGTGAACCGGGCCGACTTCTGGCCCCGGTCCTTGTTTCCATCGTGGGAATAGTTCCTGCCGATTGGTGAAGGCTGACCGTTGCTCTCCGCCCAACTACCTGTGTATTTGGCGTCGGAATTGTCGAGTACGATGCCAGGCAATGTTTCGGCGTTTACGATCACTCGTGCAGTCGACTTCCCGTTTTGCACAGGTGAGGGCCAGTCGAGCAGTTGCCCATCAGCCAGCAGCTGGGTGCGGAGACGCTGGTAATTGACATCCTGAATAGCGCACCCCACATCGATGGCCTGGCTGGCGGCGGTCGCGGCGGACTGGCTGAGAATCATCAGCACCGGTTCCATGCGGGTTGAGCCAAAAGCGACGTGGCTGGCGGAGATTGCGAAAGTGACCAGCAGGTTATCGCATTCTTCCACTTTGGGGACGATCGCGTCAAAACCGATCGGATAGGGACCGCGGGTGCTGTGGTGCCCCAGCAGTTTGCCTTCCCGCACCATCACTCCATTATGAACGATTCGGCGGATTTCATGGATGTCGATGCCGTACGAGGCCAGGCCGACTGATTTAGGGGCGACCACCTGGTGGCGACAGTAATGTTCGGTCATCACCAGGTCGGAGACCATCCGTCGCGATTCGCGAATATAGAGCTGGTGAGGCCAGCCACCATTGTCCTGGAATTCGTCTTTGCAGAGCCCGTAGCGACTAACCTGATCACGTACTTTCTGCGGAACGCGTTCGTCCGTCTTCAGAAAGTAGAAGAGGCCGCGGGCATAGTTTTCGTGTTCCTTGATAATCTGCTGACGCTCAGCGTGTGAGGCTTCACTGTACCCCTTGTTGCCTCCGACATAGTTCAAACCGAAATAGGCGGTGTTGAAATCAAACTTGCCGTTGGGGAGTGCATCGTGCTTGGTAAACCAGCGGAGGTCCATATCATCGCCTGCTTTCTCACAGGCAGCGATATAGCGGGCCACGATCTCGTAACGGGCCGGATCATAGTTGGCAGGAGACGCGATCGGGATCCGGTTCTCCGGTTGATCGGTGACACATAAACGGAAGCAGTAAGCCTGCACTCCAGGAGCAGCTTCACCGATTGTTCCCAGTTCTCCTTCCTCGATCAGGGGCAGCAGACCGCTTTCCGGTTTACCAGGGATCTTGTATGGATCGAGGGGGATGGCACGATCCCAGAGCCCCCGCCGATCTTTGCGGCGGCCGATTTTGTCATACTTACCAAAATGGACTTGAGGAATTTCATACAACTGTACGCCGTTCAATGTTTCGTCGTATTGTGAATTGGCTTCACGGGTCAGCGAATACGACACGCCGGCGGCGGCCAGTAGATCGCCTTCGTAGGTGCAGTCGATAAACATCTCTGCCGCGATGCGAGTCCCCTGCTCTGTGGTCAGTTCCACGATCCGTGGTCCCTGCTTTTGAACTTTCTGTAGTGGTTCTCCCCGGATGACCTTCACGCCGGCTTCTTTGATCATTTCTTCAAAGACCGCTTCAGCAATATGCGGTTCCAGTCGTGTTTCCAGTGGCTTGCCATATTTTTTACCGATCCGTTCGTAGAACTCGTGGGCCATGCCAGCCACTGTGGCTGACTTTCCCATGTCGGAGAAGCTGAGTCCACCGGAACTCATGCCGCCCAGGTGCTGGCCCGGTTCGATCAGGATGGCGGTCTTACCAAGACGGGCTGCTTTCACAGCTGCAACGACACCACCAGAGGTGCCGCCATAGACACAGATGTCGACTTTGTGGTCTGGTTCTGCAGCAGAGAGAGGAGACAGGATTACAAGGAGGCTGTAGAACAGCACAACAACTGGTATGAGGGAACGAGGCATGATCAACTTTCAATCGAGTTCGGTGAGCGTAACCGGTGAGGAGGGACGAATGAATCACAACAGACAGGCTCAATCCTCCAATATCCATTTCAATGGAAATCGAGCCACTGTCAAGCCGGTTGTGTCGTAACCGTTATTTTTCAGGCCGCCATCTTCGTAGAAGCAGACAATGGTACCGTCCGGAAGTGCTGCCAGATCGCTGTAGCCACTGATCCCCGATTCGAGCACTCTTTTGCCGATCCAGGACTGGCAGTCATTGAAGCTTACCTGCAGTGTCAGGTTTTTGCGGTCCCGGTTGGGGCCTCTGCGTTTGCTGGAACCTTCCAGGTTATCGGGGTTCGCAAACACGATGGCATTCTGAGGCTGAGACTTGCCCGCCGGGACGCGCAGGATGCTGCCCATGCAGACCGGTTCGAGCAGTTGTGGGTCAAAATGCTTTTCAGACCAGCCGGTCGCGCCGTTCTCACTGACGGCAATCAACCGACGGTGCGGCTTCGATTCGGTGCGGATATTCACGAGGACTTTGTCATTAAACAACTGGGCTGCAACCGTTTCGCTGGGATTGAGGATCGTCTCGGCTGCGATCTGATCCCCCTGGTTGACGATGATCTCGCCGCGGTGCCAGGTCTTGCCGTGATCGTCGCTAAAGATTATGGAGACGCAGGAAGGGCGATGTTTCTTCCCTCCGGTCGACAGCCAGACCGGCACCAGCAGCCGCCCATTCTGCAGTTGAATACCATGTCCGGGACCGGTGGCGATGACATTCCAGTCGTACTCTTTGCGGAACTCTTCAAAGACCGGGGTGATTTCTACGCGAGGGCTGAAGGTCTGTCCGTCGTCATTACTTTGGGTGTAATAACAGCGGGCATAGTTTTCACAATAGAGGAGATGCACCTGTCCGGTCTGGGCATCGTTGAAGGCAACGACATTGTTGACTGTTTCTTCTTTCGCATTGTGAATGACCTGTGGCTTTGCCCAGGTCTGTCCCCCATCGGTACTGCGGCGCATCAAAATATCGATATCGGCCCAGTCGCCAGCTGTCTTGCGGGCTTCGCAGTAAGCGAGCAGTGTGCCTTTGCTGGTGGCGATGATGCCAGGAATTCTGTAGTGGTGATATTCACCATCCCGGGCGGAAAACAGCGTTGTCTTTTGCAGGTCGCCTGCTCGAGTGGTCTGCAGCAGGCTTAAGATTATCAACAGGAACAGGGAACAGGTTTTCGCCGGGCGCAGGATAAAAGGGGGCATGGGCTGATTTCCAGTAAAAAGGTTTAATAATATTATTGTTGCGATATTATTATCTATGTCGTAATATTATAAAAGTGGATCTGGAAATCAAAGCAAAAACCGTCCTTTTTTGAGTGAATGTAGATTCTCAATGAAACCAGCGATTGTGGATCTGGCCGAGCGAATCCAGTCCGATATTAAACAGCGGAAGCTGCAGCCCGGGGATCCCTACTACACAACCAGTGAAACAGCACGTTCGTTTCAGGTCAGTGGAACGACTGCCAACCGGGCTCTGCAATTGCTCACCCAGCGACGGGTTCTGGTGCGTAAACAACGTGCCGGTACGTTCATTGCTGATCCAGAATCGAACCTGGCTGAGCGGCCCCTGCGACGCGTGCATCTGGTGGTACACCAGAAATACCTAGAACGGGAAGGCCTGCTGGCCGACGGTATTTTGATCGGCTTGCAGCGGGAACTCCCCGAGGCAGAACTTGAATTCAACTTCCTGCCGCATCGGGATGAAGAAGCGTATATGGAAGAGATTGTGAACCGGGCGCTCAAGTCGAGCGAGACTGAGGGCTTTGTTTTGCAGCGAGCACAGGTGGAGGTGCAGCGGATCCTGCAGGAGAGCGGACTAGCGACAGTGGTAAATGGGTTACTCCAACCATCGATTACTGGACTGGCTCATATTGACCGGGATCAGGGGGAGATTGGTCGGCTCTTGTTTCAACATCTGCTCGAGCAGAATTGCCAGCGGGTACTGATCGTATTTCGCGATCAAGTGACAGCCGGCGATCATTGTCTGCTGGATGCCGTACAGCGGGAAATGCACGGCGCAGGCTGGGGAATCGATCGGTTGACGGTTCGCTGTCTTCCGGCTGACGATCGGGCGATTCAGGTTTCTGCGCAAGACGTCCTGTCGCAGTCCTCAGTGAAGCTGGGAATTCTCTGTCGTTCTGAACCAGCGGCCCGGGCGATTGCGACTTACCTGTCGGAGCAGAAGCGGGTTCAAAAGAAACAGCCCGAGATTGTGGTCGCTGACCGTTTTGCCCGCAATACAACCCCCTGCCAGTTTCCGCACATTCAGGCACAACTGTCGCCGGAAGAATATGGACAGGAGATTGCCCGGATGTTGATTCGACAGGTTCTGGGAACTCAACCGGAGACATTGTTCCATGACGTGCCGGTCGAACTGGTCAGTCCCTGATCAGGGCTTCCCGTCGCGAAGCATCTCCCGTGCTGCATTGCGACCGCAGGCGCCCATCACACCGCCACCCGGGTGCGCGGCACTCCCGCACAGATACAGTCCTTTGATCGGAGTACGGTAATCACTCCAGCCGGCGACGGGGCGTAGATTATAAAGCTGATGCGCGGGCATTGCTCCCTGAAAGATATTGCCGCCGGTCAGGCTGAAAGTTCGTTCCAGATCGAGGGGAGAGAGAACCTGGCGATGCAGGACTGATGCAGGAACGTTGGGGGCGAATTCCGCTATCCGTTGCAGGCAGCGGTCGGCGAACTCTTCTTTGAGTTCGTCCCAATTTCCCTGCTTAAGCTGGTAGGGTGCGTATTGTACGAAAAGCGAGAGGATGTGCTGCCCTTCCGGTGCCAGGGTGTTGTCGACTGCAGTGGGGATCGTCATCTCGATAATCGGCTTTTGTGAGGGCATGCCATAATTGGCATCATCGTAGGCCCGTTCGATTTCCTCGCAACTGGCGCCGATGTGGATGGTTCCACGATGCTGTGGGCCTGGTTCATTATGACCTGGCAGACAAGTGAAATCGGGGAGTTCACTGACAGCCACGTTAATTTTCATGCTGGCGCTGCTATAGTCGATTCGGCTGACCGCATCAGAGAAGTTCTGAGGAAGCGTGCCGGCAGGGATCAGTTTTTCGAATGTCACATGTGCATCGGCATTGGAGGCCACGCTACGAGTTGCGATCGTCTCACCAGTTGAAAGGCGAACGCCGGTTGTCTGCTGTCCCTGGACCACGATTTCATCCACGGTGACACCGGTACGGATTTCGACGCCGGATGCCTGGGCAGAGGCGGCCATGGCCTGACTGAGTGCGCCCATTCCCCCCTCGACATAACCCCAGACACCACGTGCCCCACCGGCAGAACCCATGACGTGATGCAGTAAAACGTATGCGGTTCCGGGGGCGGAGGGGGGCTGAAAGGTGCCGATAATCGCGTCGGTTGCCAGTGTTGACTTCAGAACGTCTGATTCAAACCAGCGGTCCAATATCGGCAGAGCTGGTCCGGTGAGCAGTTCGATTGCTTCCGGGATTGTTTCTCCCAGTCGTTTCAGAGACTGATGCAGGTGGTAGGCTGTTTTCGTGTCGCGGAGTTTTTTCCCCAGGCCGATTGATCTCCAGGATGCGGGGAGAGGAAGCAGGTCGGGAGGAGTCTGAATCAGTGCAGGCTCCAGGCACTCGGCGATTCGTTCCAGCATCGCTTCATAGCGGGGGAACTGCTCTGCATCGCGCTGGCTGAACTGCGCGATCTGTTCCTGGTTTTGTTTCAGATCCGGTCCCAGCAGCAAAGAACGCCCATCAGTACAGGGGGTGAAGGAACTCGGATTGCGTGGCAGGACGCGATAACCATAACGAGCCAGTTCCATTTCCTGTTCAATTTCAGGCAGCAACAGGCTGACCAGGTACGACGCGGTAGAGACCTTAAAGCCGGGCCAGAGTTCTTCGGTCACACAGGCTCCGCCCACAAACTCGCGGCGTTCCAGTACCAGCACCTTCCAACCCTGTCGTGCGAGTTGATGTGCACAGACCAGTCCATTATGCCCTGCTCCAATAATGACACAATCGTACATTCCATTGCTCCCTTTGTGGAAAATTACGTATGGATTTACAGCCTGTATTATGCGGAGATTTACAGGTGTTGCCAGAGTAGGCGTTGTTTCCCGAGCCGCTATTATTGTATTGGATTGTGCCCTTTGCTAACTTGGGAGTGTATAAGTTTAATCCCGTCTGTGTGACAATCCGTCTCTAACCAAGAATTACTCTCAATTTATACTGGTGTTGCCATGCGATTGATTTCGACGCTCTGTCTACTGGTCCTGCTGGGGACCACTTCCCTGTCCGCCGCAGATTCCGCTCCTGCAGGTCTCAAACTGGAAAAGATCAAAGGTGCCAAACCGCGTAATGTGGTCTTTATTCTCGCGGACGATCATCGTTATGACGTGATGGGCTTTGCCGGTCATCCCTGGGTAGAGACTCCTGCAATGGATGCGATGGCCAAACAGGGGGTTTACTTCAAGAATGCAGTCGTTACCACCTCCCTCTGCTCTCCCAGTCGGGCTTCGATTCTGACCGGACAGTATATGCACAATCATGGTGTGGTCGATAATAACGTGCTGACCCCGCCCGGGACGAAATTCTTTCCCCAGTATCTGCAGGCCGCTGGTTACCAGACAGGATTCTTTGGAAAGTGGCACATGGGCGGTCACTCTGATGACCCACGGCCCGGTTTCGACAGATGGGTTTCCTTTCGCGGTCAGGGGCACTATTACCCGCCCGAACATTTGAAGAAATGGTCATTGAATGTCGATGGCAAAAGAGTTCCGCAGAAAGGTTACATTACCGACGAACTGACGGACTATGCCATCGACTGGTTGAACGAAAGTGTCAAAACGCAGGATAAACCCTTCTTCATGTATCTCTCACACAAGGGAGTGCATGGGATGTTCCATCCTGCGGAACGTCATGCGGGACGCTACAAAGATAAATCGATGCCGATCCCTAAAACGATGGCCAATACCTCTGAGAATTACTTCAACAAGCCGATGTGGCTGAAGAACCAACGAAACAGCTGGCACGGTGTTGATTTTGCCTATCACCAGGATACGGATATCGAAGAGCATTATCGTCTATACTGTGAAGCCCTGCTGAGCGTGGACGAATCGATCGCTCGCGTGCGGAAGTGGCTGAAAGATAATGGCTATGGTGATAACACACTGGTCATGTACATGGGGGATAACGGCTTTCAGTGGGGCGAACATGGCCTGATTGACAAGCGGACCGCGTATGAAGCGTCCATGCGGGTGCCTCTGGTCGGCGTCTGTCCCGGTCTCTGGAAACCAGGCACCGTGGTAGATGAAGTCGTCGCCAACATCGATATCGGCCCTACATGCCTGGCAGCTGCCGGCTTGAAAACACCGCCTCAGATGGATGGTCAAAGTTTCCTGGAACTGGCGGCAGGGAAACTACCGGCTGCCGACTGGAGGAAGAATATTCTGTATGAATATTACTGGGAATTCAATTTCCCTCAGACGCCAACGACCTTCGCACTGCGGACACCACGTTATAAATTCATCCAGTATCATGGTATCTGGGATATTGACGAACTTTACGACATGGAAAAAGATCCATTGGAACAGCACAATCTGATTTTTGATCCTGAGTATCAGAAGCAGATCAGAAAGATGCGGGCCGATCTGCATGCGATCCTGGAGAAGTCAGAGGCGAACCGGGTTCCGTTCAGTCAAAAACGGAGTATGGGCGCTAACCTGCGACTTGAGAGTGGATCAAAGCCGGCTGATTTCAACGACAAGCTGTTGAGAGAGAAGAACGCTAAAGAGTAGCGGCTTTGGATCTAAAAGAATTATTCCAGACAAGTCAGGTGGCTTCCATTCACCTCGGGTGCTGGTCAGTACACTCCTGTTGAATCAGTCGATTTTTCTGATTGAAGAACCACTCTCCTGAAATGACATTGCCAGCAGTTTTCGAGGAGGTACAATTAACCGTGGGCCGACTAAAGGACTGAGCTACCCGCGCTCTTTCTCCTCAAACCAGTAAAGGAGTCGTGATGACTGGATATCATGAGGACGATCCTCGGACGCAATTTCATGTGTGTCCCAGCTGTCGAGCAGACATCGATCGTAATAGTAGTCGTTGTGAATTCTGCAATTGTGAATTCGATTTTGAACCTGCTTTTCACGAACCGGACACGCGGCTCGCAAGTTCAGAAGAAGAAGTAAATACCGATAAAAGAACACGTTATCTGGTGTTGTTGACCCTGAATCTTGCCACCGGGCTGGTTGGGGTGCTGGCATCGTCTCTGGAAGAGGCGGCCCCGACTCGTCTCTCACCCCCTGAGTCTCCGCAGATCTCTGAGGAACATCGGGAAGAGATGGTTCGATATCTGCAGCAACAGTGTCGAGCTCATATTGAGGAACTGAATGCCTGTAAGGAGCTGAAAGCGACTTCGCTAGAACGCAGATCGGTTCCGATTCGGTTTTAAGCTCCCGTATGCAAGCCGTTTTGACTACCTGAACCGCTTTAAAAGTAGTATCGTTAATGACCCATATTGACAGAGTTTGCCTGTTTTGCGACAGTCCCCGCTGGTACTTCGCCGCTCACACTGTCAATTTCGGGTCAGAAAATGGATTTACTGCCACTCGATCATCCCCGCCTCAAGAAGAATAACTTTGATCTGCTCAGGCTGCTGCTGGCCCTGACAGTCTGTCTGGTGCATGCAGCGGAACTTTCCGGATTTAGCGCGTTAGCTGCGCTGCCTGAATATCTTTCATCGCGGATTGCAGTCCAGGCATTCTTCGTCGTCAGCGGGTTTCTGATCGTGATGAGTTACGAACGTTCCTCTTCGCTTTCCTCTTATACCAGCAAACGGATCAGACGGATTTATCCAGCGTACGTTACCGTCATATTACTGGCAGCCCTTGGACTGGTTCTGGTAAGCCGTCTACCTCTGACTGAGTACTTTTCTTTTACCTGGGTAAAATATCTGCTGGCTAATTTGACGTTTCTGAATTTTCTGCAATCCACTCTACCGGGAGTCTTTGAAGCGAATCGGATGCCGGCGGTGAATGGCGCGCTCTGGACACTGAAAGTGGAAGTGATGTTCTATGTTTCCGTTCCAGTGCTGGTATATTGCCTGCGGCGTGTCCCCCGCTTGCCACTGCTGATTCTCGTTTATGTCTTGTCGATCGGATATGCCCAACTGTTACTAGGTGCTTCAATCCGGACAGAGAATCCGTTTTATGAACAGCTGGCACGCCAACTACCCGGGCAGCTTTGTTTCTTCATCGCAGGAGCAGCTCTGTTTTATTACCTGCTTTTTTTCGAACGTCATATCAGACTTTGGGTCACTCTGGCGACTGTCGTGTTGCTGACGCATCACTGGACTCCCCTGCCCTGGCTGCAACCTGCTGCGCTGGCAGTGATTGTCCTGTTTTTCGGTCTGTTTCTGTATGCAGGCAACTTTGGAAAGTATGGAGATTTCTCCTACGGGGTTTATATCCTGCACTTCCCGCTAATCCAGTTTCTTTTGAACGCCGGTTGGTCTGAAGAGCATGCCTGGTCTTTCCTGGGGACAGCGGTCTGCCTGACGTTGCTCGGGGCAATCCTGATGTGGAATCTGGTCGAAAAGCGGTTTCTGCTGCGGAGCAGTCACTACGTCAGTTCAGAGAAAGTTGAACCAAAAACTGCTCCTGTCAAACAGCCAGTCCAGATCTGATACGACTTACTTCGATTTGAGATCGAAATTAATTGTGTTCCCATCTGCTTTTACGTCTGCCGTAAGTTCAGATTTGTCGTTATATTTCGTGGGAACCAGTTGTTTGCCTGCGTCTTCCGGATTGTCAGTGAGTTTAATGATCATAACTCTGTGTTTACCCAGGGAAGCACCAGAGGCGTCTTCATTGTATTCCAGATTGTATGAACCATCCTCCTGAGTTGTAGCACTGGAGGCTCGGCGTCTAGCCTTGCCGGTGGTTTCCAGAGGTTCAAAAATAACTTTGGCGTTAACCAGTGGTGAACCATCCATGGTCACTACACCGCTTACATCCGCTAGATCAGGGACAGCTTCACCACTACCGCTTGAACAACCGGTAAGTAAGAGGAGCAATGAACTGAAGAGAATGCATTTGGGAAGATTCAGGGACAAAAACATGTATCTGATCCAGTCAGAAAGTTAAAAGTTGAGTGTAAAATTGCGAGCGTCGCTGGAAAAGAATCCAGACCGCGGCGATGACGATCACCGCGGTCTGGATCGACTTAAATCAGAAGCAGAGCATGGAGATCAGACTTAGAATTCTGGAATGACTTCGCCACCACCGATAGAGACCAATGCCTGTACTACTCCGACACGGTCTACATTTTCGCTGAGGAAGCGGACGGCACCATCTCCCATCAGAATGTGACCACCGCCCACATGAAAGCTGCCGGCTCCCCAGGCGTATTGTTTTCCATTCGTGTTGTCAAAGTTGAGAGTATAACCTGTGACACCCGGCATAATGAAAAATGTATGTGTAGCGGCATTCCAGTAAGGACCATAACTGGTCGATGTCTTGTTCAACTGGGTTTCACACATGACCATCGTGTTACTGGTACCATCTTTAAAATCACGGAACTGAGCAGCACCATTCGGTCCCATCGCACCTTTGAGTGTGCTGTTGTTTGCTCTCCAACTGCCGCCACTTCCTCCAGTAGTGTAATTCACGACTCCGTAACTCGTTCGCCAACCGGGACTGACGTAGTATGGACCAGAGGTTGTTGAATTTTGCTGAGTTCCCGGATCTGAGGGACACAGAAAGACCGGGACGGGAGATGTCACAATCGAATACTGGTCTGTCGTGACAGTTCCTGTGCATCCCGATCCATGATTTGCACGGCCGCTGGGCAGGCTCCAGTTGTATTGGTTGTAAATATTTGCCTGATCGATAAAGGGCAGGATCATCTGGTAGCAGGTGTGGTTTAACAGATTACCAGTTGAGCCATGGACTGCATCACACGACGATAAACCTGCGTTGATAGTTGCCGGAGGCAGTACTCGATGTGTGTCATGATAATTGTGAAGTGCCAGCCCGATTTGCTTAAGATTGTTTTTGCAAGTACTGCGTCGAGCTGCTTCGCGGGCCTGTTGAACTGCGGGAAGAAGGAGAGCAATTAGAATTGCAATGATGGCAATAACGACCAGCAATTCAATCAGGGTAAAACCACGTTTGTGAGGGCGCGTGCGCATGAGTGTGCCTTTCAAAGATAATTGATAAAACGAAATAGAATTCAGGAGAATTGAAGTGATTAGTATTTCGTTCAATCAGAGCGCTTGATTCTTCGCGAGAATACCAAGGCTGTGTGTATCAATGATGCACATAGCTGATTTCATTATGCTTTGAGTAAAGAGAAGCAACAAGATTGTTTATTAAGAAATGTTGTTAATCTTGTGGATCCAGGGCTATATTTTTTGAGGACTCAAAAAAACAGACTGTAACCGCTGAACACTTTACACAGTTGCATGTATCGATCTTGATTAGATGTGGTAGATAGATCTACAGTAATTCCCTGACAGGTGCTTATTTAGCACTGTGGGCATTCCGGCTGTCACCAGGCAACAGAACTGTCGGTGGGAATCGAACGGCGTTCCTGGGAATGATTCGCGAGATAGATGTTGGGAGCTTTGTTCTGAGAGTGTCGACAGGTAGTCGAATCTCCCAGAATAAAATCAATCTCAATGGCGACGCTGCAGCAGTGAACTCAGGGCGCGACTCTCTCGCAGTTTGGCGATCCGTTTCCCATTTTCATAAATGATATATGTGGGAAGTCCGATTACATTTTCCTGACGTGCCTGTTCGAGATTGCGATCATAATCCAGAACCTTTACTACCAGTCCTCGAGCGCGCAGTTGAGGTAGAATGGTCCTGCGATCCTCTTCGCACTGGCGGCAGTCAGCGCCAGTAAACATTTTGACTTCGTATCGGCTGGCAATTTGCTGGTCGATCTTATTATGTTTCTGCCAGGCTGCAGTGTATGCCGTCTCCTGGTTTTGGAAACCGTAGTGGGTCTGAAACGCGGTATCCCAGTTCGTCTGATAGGCAGTATCCAAAAAACGGACAAACTCCTGCTTCCCTTCCCGATCGATCAGGTATTCTACCAGATAGAAACCTTGAGCGTACAGGACAGCGATTCCGCCGAGATTGTCGGGATAATTCTGCATGACCAGCAACCGCCGAATCGGGATCTGCCGTTCGGTGCCGACGACTTCACGAGCCAGTTCACGGATCGGTCGTTTCTCGGCTTCTGCTTCCTCATAGGTCGCAGCCCCTTCGTCTGCCCAGCGTGGCAAGGGACGACGGAAGTGGGATGCGAAGACTGTGTGCAGTACTTCGTGCGGAATAACACTCTCCAGCAGGCTCTGGGAAGTTCCCTGTACCTGCATATCCCAGCCAAATACCTGTCCCTGGTCGAAGGAGAAGGTAGTTGCTCCTCCCCCTGCATAGTCTCCTGCATTGACTCGAATCGGACAGGGAGCATACCAGTTGGGTATTGGATGCCCGAGCCATTCCCGCGCATGTCGATCGCGATAATGTTCGGCTGCTTCTCCCACCTGAACTGCGAGTGTTGCGTCTCGGCAGTATACGGTGAAGTTTTTGGTGCGATACTCAAAAAGACCGGCATCCCCCTCAAATAGTAGCAGTGGAAGTAAGAGCAGAAAATATCTCATGTTACAGTCCGTTGCTGACTAACAAGAAGAAAGGCTTTAAGTAAGACCGACTTGCGATGCGTAGTTAGGCGCATTCAGTCTCAGGTTGGGAGTTCAAGTTCAGGGGGAACCATAAGTAGAAATGGATTTGAAGTACAGATCACTCTATATAGCCAGGTGCTGAAAATCAGCAGGAAATGAGGATTTTATTATTTTGAGATATGTGTAAATGAATAGTATTTCTTGGCAGTAGAGAACTCGGTAAGCTTTGGTCTGAAAAAAGATCTGATCCAGGAGAACCAGAGCGATGCCACAGCTGATCTATCGACTATCCGAAATCAATGCGTCCCACGTGGCGGAAGCCGGAGGCAAAGGAGCATCCCTGGGAGAACTGATTCAGGCTAAGGCCCCGGTTCCTCCGGGCTTTGTGGTCTCCAGTTGTGCATTTCGAGAATATTTTTTCCAGGGGGAGCCTAAACGTGCTGTCGTTGATGTCATTCAGAGACTAAATACGAATCAACTGTCCCTGGCCCAGGCACGCGCTGAAATTCAGAGCTGTCTCGAGGAAGTCTGTTTTCCAGAACCACTCGAAGTGGCTGTCAGGCAGGCAACTGATGAAATGCAGCTAAAACGTGTTTCCGTACGCTCCAGTGCCACCTGTGAGGACAGCGCTACGAGCGCCTGGGCCGGCCAGCTGGAAACCTGGCTGGACGTGTCACCAGACGAAATTACAAAACGGATTCGCGACTGCTGGCTCTCTCTCTTCAGCGAATCTGCTCTCGCCTATGGAGCGACCCACGGTTATGCCTCAGGGGAGATCGCGGTAGCGGTCGTCATACAGCAGATGGTAGCTAGCGAAATTTCGGGCATTGGTTTTTCTGTCCACCCGGTAACTCAGGAACCGGACATCCAATTGATCGAGGCGTGTCTGGGATTGGGGGAAGCCATTGTTTCCGGACGGATTGTTCCAGACCAATTCATCGTAGAGCGTGACTCTTTTCAGATACTGGAGTCGGTCATCGGTGAGCAGAAGGAGGCTCTCTGGCTGGGGGATGGAAATACGAAGCCTGTCTGGCAGGAACTGGATGGTCGAGGCAGCCAACCTAAAATCAGTACCTCACAGGTTACCGAATATGCCGGGATCCTCGCACGATTGCATGATCATTACGGGCATCCAATCGACACGGAATGGGCCATCGAGAATGGGAACTTCCAGATCCTCCAGGCACGTCCCATCACCACGCTGGCTGCTGAATATGATCAAAGTCTGTTTGATCAAAGTCTGGAATGGCATTTTTGTGTTAGGCGTCCGTTTTTCCTGCTGGCTGCTTCGATTCTCCCCTACTGGATGGATGCCAGGCATGCGGATCATACGTTAGGGACACATCTCAATGAAGCACTGCTGATACAAGACGAAACGGGTATGATGAATCTGTTTAGTTCTCAAAAATCGGCTGATGAGTTCCTCGATCGAATTGGATATCTGTTCCAGAATGATCGAGACGAAATCATTCGTATCCTGCGTTATGGACTGGGAATTTATGCACAGGGCCCGGCCGTCATTGAGCAGGGAGTAAATGGGTTCGCCGATCTAACAGAACTGGAGGATTTTTTCGCTGATGTTGCCCAGCATACAACTGTTTTTCCAGCCTGGTTACTGACGTATATTGAATTACATCAGATTGATGATCCTGAGGTACGCTCTCTGGCAGAGCAGATTCGTTCTCATTCTCTCTACCCCGTGATTGAAAGAAAACTGCTTCAACCTCTGGCGAAACAGACTGCTGAAAGGCTGGGATTTTCACAGCCAGATCGCGCCTGTGATCTGGTGTTATGGAGCGAACTGAAACAGGGGCTCGTCACTCGGGAACTACTGGAAACGCGTCTGCAGTCGATCGATTCCGGAGAACGCTACATCTTTCAGCTGCTTGAAGGACAGGAGAGCTTTCATCTGGTTTCCCAGACTGGTTATCTGTTGACTCGTCTTGCGAAACAGCGACAGAGTCTGCCTGTGGGAGATTCTAATGAGTTGACTGGGCAGGCCGCCTGGCCGGGAATCTTTCGCGGTCGGGCCCGGGTGGTTCTGAGCCTGGATTCTCAAGGTTTTACGGTTCAGGCTGATGAAGTGCTGGTTTCGATCCAGTCCAATCCTGCCCTGCTCCCGCTCATGAAAACCTGTGGCGCGATTGTCACTGACGATGGCGGCATCGCCTGTCATGCAGCGATTCTGGCACGCGAACTCAAAAAGCCGACGCTCATCGGCACAGGCAGAGCCACGAAAATGATCCAGGATGGCGATTTGATCGAAGTCGACACCTATGCGCAAGTAGTGCGAATTCTGGAGTCGACGCAATAAAAAAGCACTGATGCCAGAAGCGTCAGTGCTTTTGAGTGGGGATGACAGGACTTGAACCTGCACGCCTTGCGGCACTAGATCCTAAATCTAGCGTGTCTGCCAATTCCACCACATCCCCGGTTGAATTGCGAATCTGCAGGAATACTAACGATTTCAGGGAGGAGACACAAATCGACTGACTGAAAAAAGTTTGACTTTACGGGGTTTCAGCCAGATTTACAGCATTTCGGACATTAAAACAGGGGATGACAGCTTACTCGGCAGAGGTGTCTGATTCCGACTGTTCCTGTTCTTCCTGCTCCAGCTTGGAAATCTCGTCTCTTAGCGAGGCGGCCGCTTCGTAATTTTCTTCTGCAATCGCCGCGGTCAATTCTCGCCGGAGTTTGATTAAATTGTACTGCTGCTGACTGGAAGTGGGGGCTCGCTTGGGGAATTTCCCAATGTGCACGCACTCACCATGGATGTTCTCAAGTAATTGAATCAGCGGTTCTCGGAAGGCGATGTAATCATGCGGGCAGCCGAGTCGTCCTTCACTACGAAATTCCTGAAATGTGATTCCGCAATTGGGACATTCCATCTCTTCGTCTAACTGCAGTTCCTGAGAACTGAGTTCAATCAGAGTCGCATCATCCTGAGGCTCCCATTCGTCCTGCGATGTCTGCCCGCTGATATATTCCTGAAAATGTTCTTCACAGAAATGCAGTGCCTGTGCCTCACCATTCTGAATCTCAGTCAGGTGATAGACTGCCGGCTTGTTACAGACTTTACATTTTTTCATGATCGATGCTTCATTGCCTACCGAGTGAGGGTTAATCAATCCAGACCGCTTTGCAGCGTGCCTGATCTCATTCTATACGAACCAGTTGCGGGGCTCAATCGCGATTTTGAGATCGCTTTAGTCGGCATGATCCGCGGGGGACTCACCGATGGCGATAATGCTACACGCCTGAATTACATTCAATCCCAGTTCCCGTGCCCGCTCCAGCAGATCTGGGCTTTCGCTCCCCGGATTAAACCAGACCTCTTTAGCTCCTCTCTGTTGGATTTCTTCCAGCAGCTGGATTCCAACGGATGGTGGCACATAGACACTGATTCGGTCCAGATTCTCCGCAGGTACAGCCTGCAGGCTGGGATAGGCGGTCAAGCCTTCGATTTCATTTGCACTGGGATGGATAGGATAAACTTCGTATCCCTGGCTCAAATGTGCGCGGACCGATTTGTTTCCATATTTCTGGCGGTCTGTGCTGGCACCAATGATTGCAACTGTCGGTTTACTCATCAGGAGTCCTGTTTCTTTAACGAGGAGACAAACTGGTCATAACGTTTCTGAACCTCGGACTGGGAAGGAGTCTTCCCTTCACTCACAATCAATCGATAGTTCATCTTAAGCGGATGACTTTCGTCGATTTTCGTATCGAAAAAGGCACCAAAGCGACCATAGGGACGCTCGGAATATCGCGATGGTTTCGGTACATTCGGATCTTCCATGTACTCCACATTGTAATGCTTGCCATCAATATCATAAGACATGGCAAGCCAGCCCAGGTTCACATGCTTGTCGGGATCGGTTCGGTCTGAGACCTGGTAGGGAGCCGGTTGCTGAGGCGATCCCTCGGGGCGAACATAGGTCGCATTATTGGACTCGGCTACTGGCTGGGCGGCACGGTACTGGAAACCGGCATGTTGACGATCGCCGTCGAGAGTAATTTCGCCGCGTTTACTTTGTAAGGTAGTTTGCCAGTCGATCTGCCAGGCTGGTGCTTCAGAGCTGGAAACCTTGATCGGAGTAACCGTTACTTTGCGTGTTTCAATAATCACGGGCTTCCCGTCGCCATCCTCCCAGTGGATCTCCGCAGTCATTGTCCCCGCATCTGGGCCACCCTGCATCGATATGAACTTGTCATGACGTAGATGGGCTCCGTTTTTACAGTGCCAGAAGTCGAGTGTTTTGCCATCAAAGCTGGTTTTATTCCAGCCGACATATAATCCACGATGATGTGTGTACTTCCCACCGGGGCCCTTGGTAATCACCGTTCCGCTCTGGGGACTATAAACATGATGAAAGACTTTGTAAGTGTCGTGAAATGTTTCCGGGGTGGATTTATCAAACGGGTAGACATACTGCAGCACTGGTTGACCGTTATAGTACAGGTCTGCCACTTTCTGATCCGGATGATCTTTCCAGGTGAAACCTTTCTTTTCAGCGGCAGTAACGCTCAACTGGGTGAAAATGATCAAAAACAGACAGCAGGCAAGTTGAGAGGTGATATGTTTCATCTTGATTTCCAGTCTGGTCAGTAAGAATACGAAGTTCGAGATCGGTTAACTCATGCTCTCAGTGTAAAAAAAATCCCGCGTTCCGGGTAGGGAACGCGGGATTTGAGAAATTAAACCGGAGTATTAACCGGCATTATTATTGGGATTGTTCTTCGGAGGCTTTCCGTCAATCCAGGGGCCTGCCAGAGCCATGTAGCTGGGCTCTTCCAGAAGGCTTCCCTTATCCCCTGCTTTCCAGCCGGGGATGTGCTTGGGTTTCTGTCGCGCTTCGGACATGGCTTCCCATTTCTTGGCCCAACTGCCGTCGCCATCCGAAATCTGGCCTGTCTCGCCATCGAAGTGGTAAACCTTACCATGTCGGTAGCTGTTGGAGCCCAGGTTGACCACCGCGATCGCAGCTGCACCCAGATCAGGTGGGTTGTTACACTTGCTCTGATCATTGGCTTCCATCGCTTCAATCCAGTTCTTGAAGTGGGCGTAGGTCGTGTCTTTGATCTGAGCAACGTCAATCCGCTGCTGCTTCAGCGAACTGTCACGGGTGACCTGAGGTCGTTCAGGGATGAAGTCGTACCCATCAAAACCTTCCCCGTTGCCAAATACGAAGGAACCATTATGTCCGCGGATGATCTGTTTGATCCGGGTTTCCTGGTTACACATGGTGGCATTGATCAATCCCTGCACGCCTTCATTGAAGTCAGCAGCAACGGTAGCGACATCGGGTACGTCACGACCATCGTATTCCAGATACAGCCCCCCTGCACCAACGACGCGTCCCGGGAACCGGAGTCCGGTGGCTTTCAACATGGAAGTGGTTCTGTGTACGAACAGGTCGGTATACATCCCTGACCCGAATGGCCAGAAGCGACGCCACTGTGCGTAGACAGCGCGGTCAAACGGCTGATACTCGGCCAGACCGTCATCAACGCCCAACCAGAGTTTCCAGTCGATGTTGGTGGGGTTCATTTCTTTTTTCAGAGCGTAGTAACGCCACTGTCCCATGGAAGAGTTCCGGAAATATTCTGTCTGGAACTGGAGCACCTTACCCAACTGGCCATCCTGCAGACGGGCCCGAACGTCATCCCAGACAGGGAGGCTGGTAGACTGCACACCAACCTGCATGATTTTGCCGGTCTTTTTCCAGGCATCAACGACTGCCAGGGCTTCTTCGACTTTTTTCGTCATCGGCTTTTCACAGTAAACGTTCAAGCCGGCGTTCATGGAATCGATGGTCTGCTTGGCATGCCAGTGGTCGGGAGTTCCGATCGCGACGGCATCCAGCTTTTCCTTCTCAATCATGTCGCGGTAGTCAGTGTATTTAGCGACATCGTTGCCGAGTTCTTTTTTGATGTAGTTGGCAGTCCGGTCACGGTGTTCGGAATAGACATCGGCGACAGCAACCAGCTCGATGTTTTTACCATCTTTTTTCAACTGGACGAGTTTTTTGACGTGAGCACCAAAACCGCGTCCCCCGGGGCCGATAAATCCGATGCGAATGGCTTCGTTACTGTTTCCAGCTCCCAATGCGGGGGCTGTGGTCAGTCCGGCAATCGCACTGGCGGCGACGGCGGTCGTTCCAGAGGTTTTCAGGAAATCTCTGCGATTGATGGGGCTTTGATCCATTTCGTTATCTCCAGTTATTTAATAAAGTGAATCTGTTACTGGATGGTATCATGTTGAGTTTTGAGATACCAAAAGCATGCTTGAAAAAACAGGTGAGCACCCTCCGGATGCAGGCTGGTCCAGAGATGTGGAGCAAGACCTGACGTAGATCGGGGAGAGCGAGGAAACACCTTTCCTACGCTTAATAGTAGCAATATTTGGGAGCAGATGGTACTTATCGCTCTACATTTTCTGAATTCGTGTCGATTCAAGGGGTACTTCTGACGATCTGTCCCGATTCAGGCGAATTACTAAATAAAGACAAATAAATATTGGGTTCAGCGGTGTTAATACGTGGTACAGAAGGATTCGATGCCTGTCGGGGCGGAATGATCTCGATCGGGAACTTTGATGGCGTCCACCGGGGTCATCAGAAGATGATTCAGACGCTGGTCGATCATGCCCGCCAGAGAGAGCTGCCGCCGATGGTCTTCACATTTGATCCCCATCCCATTCACCTGCTCCGCCCCGAACACGCCCCACCCGAACTGATGGGAATTGAAGAGCGTGCCGCGATTCTGGGACACTTGGGCGTGGATTGTGTCATCGCCTACCCCACCAGTCGGGAGCTGTTGAATTTGAGTCCACAGGAGTTTTTTCAGCAGATTCTGTGTGATCAGTTGTGTGCTCAAGGACTCGTGGAAGGTCCCAACTTTTATTTTGGTAAAGATCGTGCAGGAGATGTGACACTGCTGGAGTCTCTCTGTGAAGAGGCGGGTATGTTTTTCAAGGTTGTTGAACCCAGCATGTGCGCTGAGCGGATGATTTCTTCTTCGGAAATTCGTAAAGCGATCCAGATGGGACAAGTGGATCTGGCAGCAGAGATGCTGGGACGGCTCTATCAGATTAAGGGGACAGTCGGTCATGGGGATGCCCGGGGACGGGGGCTTGGTTTTCCTACCGCAAATCTTTCGGGAGTGCCGACATTACTTCCGGGGGAAGGTGTCTACAGTGGATTTGCCATCACAGAGGGAAAACGTTTCCCCGCGGCAATCAATCTGGGAGGCAATCCAACTTTCCAAAACCAGGACGCGAAAGTCGAAGTCCATTTGATTGGTTTTACAGGAGAGATTTACGATCAGGAGTTGCGCGTACAATTTCTAAACAAACTGAGAGACGTCCAAACCTTTGCTAATGTCGAGGCGCTCAAAATACAATTGACGATTGATGTTGAATCAGCAAAAAAGCAGGCCACTGAATGGAAGGGCCTGGAATAATCTTCTATGATGTTCAGATGCTGAGCTGGTGTCAGTTCAGGTAATCAGCAGGAACACACAACTAGATCAGGAATCATGAATGAGCAAGATTGACTGGAGCCCCCTCTGTGAACTGATCGGTGCGCATCAGAAGGTGCTTCTCTCCTGTCATGTTCGTCCTGACGCGGATGCACTCGGCTCAGAACTGGCCCTTGCCGGTTTCCTGAGGCAGCTGGGAAAAGAGGTTCGTATCATTAATCCTTCGGTTCAACCGAAGGGGATGGATTTTCTGGTGGGAGAACATGAAGTTCACCATGTCGGCGATGGGGTCGCCACCGAAGATTTCGAATGGGCAGAGATCCATATTATCCTGGATACAAGTGCCTGGTCACAACTGCCGGGACTGGCGAACTTTTATCGTAAAACAAAGTCGCGGAAAGTCATCATTGACCATCATGTCAGCTCTGATTCTCTGGGGGCAGACGAGTTCAAAGATGTGACCTCTCCCGCGACCGGCTGTCTGATTTTTGATCTGGGGCAGGCTTTGAACTGTAAATTGACCCCGGAAATCGCCACATTTCTCTATGCTGCAATCGCCACGGACACAGGGTGGTTCAGATTCCCCTCCACTACTGCCTACACGATGCAGATAATCAGCGAACTGATTCGGGCCGGTGCAGAACCGCATCGAATCTATGAAAATCTGTACGAACAGAACAACCTGCCTCAATTAAAACTGATGGGTCGTGTGCTGGGAAAAGTCCAGTCTGATTTTGATGGGCTGCTGGCTTACACCATAGTGACCTGTGAAGATTTCAGTGCCACAGGGACGACTCCCGTGGACACTGAAGGGCTGGTTAACTACTGTCTGACCCTGGCTGGGACGCAGGCAGCATTCATTGCAGTGGAGCAACGGAGTCGACAGGTAAAAGTCAGTTTTCGCTGTCGCACTGACTGGGATGTCTCAAAGATTGCCGAATCCTTCGGCGGTGGTGGGCATCGTCAGGCTTCTGGTGCCATGCTGAATGGCCCCCTCTCTTCCGCGGTTACCAAGGTGCTCGGTAAATTTCGCGAGATGTTTGAAACAAGCGAAAATTCGCGAGTCTGATTTTCTGACAGAATCGGGGATCTGAAACCCGATTTGATTGCTCTTGCTTCCAGCCTGCTATAGCATTGATAATCATATTTTTAACTGTCTATGCTCACCGACATGAAGTTAATAAGGATTATCGATGCGCTTATTCGATCTACGCCCCCATTGTTTCTTCTTCCTGGTCTCTGCCCTGCTCCTGGGCGCTCTGTCTCTGCTCAAAGCTGATGACTTCAAAATAGAAAATACTCAGGATCCCAAGGATCAGGCGACTTCTGCCGAACAGACAGTCAAAAATATGACTGTCCCCGAGGGTTTTAAAGTAGATCTGTTTGCCAGTGAACCTGATGTGCATCAACCAATCGGCTTTGCCATCGATGACCGGGGTCGTCTCTGGGTGGCGGAGTGTTTCACCTATGAAGCCCATGGAGTCTATCAGGATCAGTATCAGGATCGAATTGTCATTCTGGAAGATTCCGACGGTGATGGCCAGATGGATCAGCGGAAGGTGTTCTGGCAGGGACAGGGGCCGTTGACCAGCGTATCAGTCGGATCTAACGGCGTCTGGGCTTTGTGCCGTGGTGAATTGCTTTACATTGAGGATAAAAATCACGATGACGTGCCCGATGGTGAACCGCAGGTGCTACTCGAAGGCTGGAACTATAAAACCGTTCGACACAACATTGTCAGCGGACTGACCTGGGGACCGGACGGCTGGCTCTACGGTCGGCACGGAATTACTGATTCGTCTTTGGTTGGGACTCCCGAAACGGAACCTTCCCGGCGAACACTGATCCACTGTGGGATCTGGCGCTATCATCCTCATCGCAAGATCGTGGAGGAAGTCAGCTCCGGTACCACCAATCCCTGGGGGTTTGACTATGATGAATACGGCCAGATGTTTTTCACCAACAACGTCAACGGCCATCTCTGGCATATGATTCCCGGGTCACACTATATTCGCATGTCCGGACACGGCAGTGATCCCAATCCCTACGCGTATGAACTGATGACGAAGTGCGCCGACCATGATCACTGGGACAGCTCCTCTGGAAAGTGGACCGATTCACGTGATACATCGGGGGTTCACGGTGAACTGGGGGGCGGACACAGTCATTGTGGCGGCATGATCTATCTGGGTGATAACTGGCCTGCCAAATATCGAAACTCGATCTTTCTGTGTAACACACACGGGCATCGGGTCAATAATGACTCGCTGGTTCGTGAAGGTTCAGGGTACAAGGGGACACACCGTCCCGATTTTCTGTTAACTGGTTCAGATTGGTTTCGTGGCATCGAATTGAAGTATGGTCCGGATGGTGCAGTCTACCTCTCGGACTGGTCTGATCTGGGAGAATGTCATGACCATGATGGCGTGCATCGTACCAGCGGGCGTATTTATAAGGTCAGTTATGGGAAACCGACTTTCCCCGGAAAAATCGATCTCAACAAACTGTCCGACAGCGAGTTGGTTAAGCTGCAACTACATCCCAACGACTGGTATGTACGCCATGCGCGTCGCATTCTCATGGAGCGTGCCGGTGAGTCGGAAAACTGGAACCAGGCCAAGGCGGAACTATTGAAAATCTTTGAGACGAACAGAGATGTCTCCCGTCGTTTGCGTGCCATGTGGACTCTCTTTTGTATGAATCAGGTGAATGATGCCTGGCTTACCAAACAGTTGCAGGATCCGAACGAACATGTGCGGATCTGGGCCATTCGATATCTGGTCGATGACGATCAGGTACCTGCTTCAGCTGTGAAGGAATTTGCCCGACTGGCGAAGGATGAAAAATCAGGCCTGGTGCGGCTCTATCTGGCTTCTGCACTACAGTCGCTGCCTGAGTCTGATCGCTGGGAGATTGCATCAGCTCTGGATACCCATCACCAGGATACAGAGGATCGTAACTTTACGCTGATGCTCTGGTACGGAATCGAACCTGCTGTAATGGCTGACAGCGACGCAGCAATTCATTATTTGAAACACGCAACTCGTCCGTTGGTCCGTCAACTTGTTGCCCGCAGGCTGACCGAAGACATCGATCAGCATCCTGAATATGTTAAGAGTCTGGTTCAGCAGGTAATTGACACGAAAGACAATGAAGTCAAACAGGATCTGTTAACCGGGATGCAGGCAGCTCTGGAAGGTCGTCTCAAGGCAGAAACGCCTGGCAACTGGAATACACTGAAACAACAGGCCAAGAAAACAGATTCAAAAGAACTGCAAGAGCTGGTTACTGGATTGTCGGTTGTCTTTGGTGATGGCCAGACGATGGAAGTACTCAAGAAAATTGCGATGGATCAAGATCAGCCGATGAAGAGCCGCTATCAGGCTTTAGAGTCCCTGTTAAATAATTCTCAGGATAAAGATCTCCTGCCTGTGATTCAGCAGGCTGCCTACACTACCGAATTGCAGGTCCTGGCATTTCGGGGGCTCTCACGTTTCTATGATCCCAAAACTGTAGAACGCATGCTGGGGCGTTACCGCAACATTAAACATCAGGGGCGTCTGGCGCTGATGGATACGCTTTGCAGTCGGAAGGAATACGTACTACTCCTCCTGGCTGCCATCGACAAGAAACAGGTTCCCCAGGAAGATGTCTCCGCATTTCATGTGCGTCAGTTACGCAACTTTAAAGACAAAGCGGTAGAGGCAAAACTGAATCAGGTCTGGGGACTGACTCGGGAAACTCCAGAGAAAAAGCGAGCCCAGATCGAGGGTTATAAAACTCTTCTCACGGCAGAGCGTCTACAGCATGCCGATCGTGTGAAGGGGCGGGCACTTTATGAGAAGACTTGTGCAAAATGTCACCGTCTCTTCGGTAGCGGCGGTAATATTGGACCGGATCTGACGGGTTCCAATCGGACCAACATGGATTATCTGCTGGAAAACATGGTCGACCCCTCTGCCCTGATTCCTAAGGGATACGAGATGGTGGTGGTCGCTCTGGAAGATGGTCGGGTATTGAATGGGAATGTCGTTCGCAAGACTGATCAGCAGCTCACCCTGCAAACACAGACAGAGCTGATGGTACTGGATCGACGTCAGATCGAAGAGATGAGTCAGTCAAATCTCTCACTGATGCCGGAGGGGCAATTGGATAAGCTGAGCGAACAGGAGATTGCTGATTTGATAGCCTATCTCTCTGGCCATTCGCAAGTGAAATTACCTGAGTCACTCGAGTCAAAATAACGGATCAGCGGCGGCCGTCCCGTCCCCGCTGTGCAGGCACCTGGTTCATCAAACTGGAATCCTTTCTCGTCTGAGAAGAGGTACTATGATGCATTCTGTAACTGCCTGCCGACGTTGGACGTTTCGTCTGGTCTGTTCCGTTCTGGTAATGAGCCTGGTGTCAGCGCGGACCATTCCGGTCGGTGCCACCGACCTGGCAAAACAGTATCCAGCAACGCTCGATTTCTCAAAACAGAATCAAAGCTATGACTGGCAGACAGGTCCGCAGGACGTCTGGCGGCTCGAGTCATTCGAGTACCAGCTGAGGAATCAGTTTCAGATCAAGCTCGGACCATCCCAGGTCGTCCTGGGGAAAAATGGCTCGAATGTCCTCTGGGCGGCCGTCTATCCGGATCAACCAGGGGACATACTCAATGCGAGTGGCGGTCAGGGAGACCATATAACCAGCATCTGGCTTCGCTTTCATCCCGCCCGCGTGGGAGAGCTGTTCCCCGCCGATACGGTTGGGAAACAGGGAGACGCAGATCTGATCAAACAGGCTCGCCGACTTGTAAATCACAAACTCCGTTCCAGCTGGCATGCAGGAGCCAGACCGATGGTGCCCTCCCGGGAATCGGTGGTGCTCGACTGTGAAACCGCAGAAAGAGAACGGCGGTTTTATGCCATCGATACGACTAAACAGACCGCCCGGTACGTGGATGCCTTTCATCGACAGACAGTGTCCGTGCCCCAGCCACTGGAACAGGGACAGGGGGAGCAGATCTTCGATCAGGTCTGGAATGCCTTTGATCGTGAGTATGCTCTGTTTGCAGACAAACAGCAGATCGACTGGCAACAGTTGAAACAGGAGTACCGGCCTGGGGCAGCGAATACGAAAACCAATCAGGATCTGGCAGAAACGCTGAATGCGATGCTGACGGAATTAAAAGATCTGCACGTGTACGTCAGGGTGTCTGGAAGTTTTCTGAATGGTTATCAGCGGAAGCGACTGTTTAACGCCAGTCCTGCGGCTGCGGTCATACTGATTGGACTGCTGAATCAGATCAAAGGTTTGCGCTGGGGACGGACTCAGGACCAGATCGGGTACATCGCCGTTGATACGCTGTCTATTCCCAGTCTGCCGGATCGGTTTGAAGCGGCTTTGAAGCAGATGCAGGGGACCCGTGGCCTGATTCTGGATCTGCGCACTAACGGAGGTGGTGCAGAACAGTTGGCCAGGAAAATGGCAGGGTATTTTGCCGAAGAGTCGACACTGTATGCCATGCATCAGTATCGCAGTGGCCCCAGGCACACCGATCTGGGAACCCTGCAGAAGCGGATCTTCGCACCCGATCAGAACTTGTTTTACCGGGGGCCCGTAATCGTGTTGCAGGGAGAGCGAACGATGAGTTCTGCCGAGGCCTTTGTGTTGATGCTGGCGGCCTGTCCGCATGTCACCACGATGGGAGATCGGACTGCAGGCTCCAGCGGCAACCCTCGCCAGCTGGACGCGGGAGCGGAAATCATCGTCAACCTGCCCCGCTGGATTCCCCGGGATGTGAGCGGGAAACCCTTCGATACTGTTGGCATTCAACCTGACGTACCCGTGAAGGCTGCCCCCGAGGAGTTTATCAGAATCGCTGATCCTGTCCTCACAGCGGCCCTGAAACACTTACGAAAACAGACATCCGATCTTGAGAGATCAGATGTGGTTCTCGTTCCCCGCTCAGGAAACAACGGGCAATAATAAGCGGGAGAGCATCTCTGTTATTTTTCCTCCGTCGGACGCTGCCATTCGCCACGCATCCACTTGACGAGCAGTTTAATATCATGCTCTGAGATTTTGGACTCTTCAAAGGAAGGCATTATGTTTTTCTCGCCGTAGAAATGCTCGGCTCCCGGTTTACGGATAAAGTCAATCAGCCACTTTTCAGAACCATATCCGTTGAAATCTGGAGCGGCTCCCCCGCCCTCTTCGTTGGGATCGCCAGCCTTCATTGCGTGACACTGTGCACAGTAGCCATAGAACTCGACGACTTTTCCTGACTTATCTTTAAAGTCGACTCCACTGAAGACGGAAATACCTCGCTGAATAACTTCTTGCGAAGGTTTCACATAATCACGCCGTTTCGCTTCCCGCGCAACGAGAGCTGCGACCGCTTCGACATCCTCTTTCGTAAGGATCCCTTCCGGTCCGACATAGCTGTCTGCCCAGTCGCTCATGTCGCCGTTCAGAATCGCATCCCCTCCCTTAACGGTAGCCAGGTGCCCAAAGAATTTGGGGGAGCGTGGATCCAGCAGAAATTCGGTTAACCATTTTGTGGTTGCGAAGCCAGCCAGATCAGAGGCACGAGGCGTAGCGATGACTTTTTTGCCATCCTTCATTTCCATGATATTATGACCGGTTCCATCATGTCCGTTCCAGGTATGGCAGATACCACAATGCCGGGCAAAGATTATCGGTCCCATCGATTTGGGGTCATTTCGCAGGAGAGATGCGGGTCCTTCTGGCGGCACCCCATTTTTGCTGGCCAGCCAGGAAGCACGTGCTGCATATGCCAGTTCCTGTGAACGATTCAGTTCATAATCCGGTGCACTGCGTTCTGCCTGGATTCCGTACCAGCTGATACCGGAAATAATCAGGAGACCACCGACATAAACCACGATCGCCAGACGCTGTCCCCATTGCTCACCAAAGACTTTTTCATAGAAGGGAACCAGTACCAGAATCGCCAGGATCACACCCGGAAGTACTGCGGTGACAAGCACCTCAAGTTCCTTAGGAACCATGTGCCGTAACTCGAACAGAAAACGAACAAACCATTCGGGACGTGCCACATAAGGGATTGCGCTGTCTGCTGGAGCCTCGAGCTTAATTTCACTGGCGGGTAGATCTGCTTGCCAGTCTCCAATGCCAACGTCCAGATGCTTGTTTTTCAATGCGGGATAGGCAACGATCTGCAGAATCACGATTCCGACCAGGATCAGAGTCAGAACCAGGGTACGAGTCGTCTGGTAAGGCCAGTAAGGTTGCGTAATCTCGTCTTTGACTGGATCGTCTTCATCCAGTTCAAAATCCACATTAGGATCATCGTTTGCTTCTTTGACTTTAGCGGTTCGCAAGCGTTCGCGGCGGATCAACGCCATGTGAAATACGAACAGCATGATGGCAATGACAGGCAGTGCCATCACATGAATAGTGTAGAGCCGTGTCAGGGTCAGATTGCCGAATTCACTTCCGCCTACTACCAGAGAACGCAAAGTGGAACCGATGACCGGCATAGTGCCGGCGATCCCGGTTTCAATCTGATATGACCAATACCCTTTCTGGTCCCAGGGAAGCGCGTTCCCGGTAATCGTCAGTCCGATAATCACTCCACCAATCAGCAGGCTGGTCCAGTAGATGAACTCTTTCGGTTTACGGTAGCCAGCTGAGATAATCACCAGGAAAATATGGATGATGATCGCGACAATCATCATATGCGCCGTGTAGTGATGTAATCCGCGGACAAACCAGCCCAGGTCTACCTGGGTTTCCATATAATGCACACTTCCCCAGGCCGAGGCTTCAGAGGGACTGTAAACGGTCATCATGAGTGCGCCGGTGATGATTTCCACCAGCATCATCAAGACCAGAGCTCCTCCCCAGATAAACTGCCAGCGAGAGCGTCGTTTGGTCGGAAAGTTTAATAGGAAGATCGCATGAAAGAAATTCTTGTATCCGGTTCGTTCATCGATCCACTGTTTTGTTTTTTCTGACAGCACGGAAATCTCTCCCCAGGGGACACAGATTAATTCGTCAAGGTGATTAAGTCGCGGTGTGAAAAATTAAGGGCATTGAATCAGCCAATGGAAACTTTTTCCGAAATTCCTGCTTCAAATTTCTGGAATTCGACTTCGACCCACTGCTCTCCTCGCACTTTTACAATCGAGGTCTTTAATTCGTCCATACCGCGGGGAGCAGGTCCACTGACTACGGCACCATCTGTCTGGAAGGTGGCGGCATGGCAGGGACAAAAGAATTCTTCGTCGCCGGGCACATAGTCGACCACGCAACCGAGGTGGGGGCAGGTCGAAGAGAATGCAGTTACTTTTCCATCTTGACTCTTGGTGATCCAGACAGAACCGATTGGGCCGGAAGGGTATTTCGTCCAGGCATCGACTCGTTGATCGACAATAGTGAACCGCTGAGGGACCCCGGGTTCCAGATCATCCAGCCGGGACAGCTGGTAAGTCTGTTCAGTCTTTCGGCCCCGTTTCAGTGTCGAAAACAGGAAGCCCAGTGCGGGAACCGCCAGAATGGTGGCGTAGACAGATCCCAGGATACCGCTGCAGTATTTGAGGAATTTACGACGTCGCATTGGTGTGAACCTTCAAATCTGGATCGTCGATTCAGATCAGCCGTCCGAGGAATCGGAGTGCTCCCGGAATCAGACAACGAGTGACTTACAGGGTCATGGTAAGTTTCTTTACTCTCGGACAGTAGTCTTCAGCAGGATATAGTTGGCAGGATGCAACCCGTATTTTGAGTCGCATGTTTGGTGGGTATTTCCAATCGATCAAGCCCGACATAAGTTCGTGACTTCTGATTGTTATCCTGATTCTTAGGAGTATCCTAACAAATCAGGTCACAGAATACGAACGATAAATTAAGTCTATTTGTTTCAGGTCTTTAAGGCAATCTATTATTGTATTTTGGATTATACTGTCCAGAAAGGCCAGGTTTCAATGCAGGAATTCAGGTTATAAACACAAAAAAACGGCTCCCCTGAATCCAGAGGAGCCGTTTTCGTTTTTCAGATCGGTCAAGCTGACCGGTTGATTGAAGACTAGTCAATCAGACCGAACAGGTTTGACAGGCTGTTACCGCTCAGGCGGCGAGTCTGCTTCTGCTGATCCTGCAGACGGCTTGGGAAGTAAGCCTTAGGATCAGAAGTTGGAGCAGGAGCAGCAGGAGCTGCAGAAGGAGCACATCCGGCAGGAGCACATCCATTGTCGCAGCAAGGCTGTTCGCAGCAACCTTCAACAACTTCGTATCCGCAAAGTTCCAGAGCCTGGATAGCTTCGCGAACAACTTTCTTGTCGCAGTCACCCAGAGCACAGGTCAGAGCAGCTGTCAGCTCAGGAGAGCAGCAGCAGCAGTTTTTGCGGAGCTGGTCACCGATTTCATCAGCAGCTTTAGCACGAACGCGTTCGTCAGCGTCGTTCAGAGCGTAGATGAAGGCACACATGATTTCCGGGTTGCAGTCACAGCGGAACTTGTCGCCCAGTTTGTGGATAGCTTTGCGACGGTGTTTAGCGTAGCAAGCAGTCTGAGACTGGTAGATCAGTTCAGCGATTTCGCAAGGATCAGCGTTGCAGCAAGGCTGTTCGTTGCAGCAGGAATCTGCAGCCGGAGCAGCACAGGTCTTAGGAGCGGGGCAGCAGCTTTTGGGAGCTGGAGCACAGCAAGCCTTAGGAGCCGGTGCGGCACATGCTTTAGGAGCAGGAGCACAGCAGGCTTGTGGAGCCGGTGCGGCACATGCTTTGGGAGCAGGAGCACAGCAGGCTTTTGGAGCCGGAGCGGCACATGCTTGAGGAGCAGGAGCACAGCAAGCCTTAGGGGCTGGTGCGGCACATGCTTTGGGAGCAGGAGCACAGCAAGCTTTTGGAGCTGGTGCACAGCAGTTATCCTGAGTGCAGGAATCGGTGCTGCAGCAGTTCCGTTTGAACCAGCCACGCAGCTTCTTGCGAAGCGGTTTGCAGCAGGTTGGAGCAGATTCACAGCAGCAAGGCGGTTTAATGTTGGAGCACTGACGCTGATAAGTATAAACGTTAGGCTCACAAGGTTTGGTAATAGTGGGTTTACAGCATTCTGGTTGACAGGTCGAGGCACATTCACAGCTCTTTGCAGCCCCGCAATTAAGCGAAAGGTCAAAAAGATCTGCTTGTGCAACGGCATTCATCCCCAATGCCACAACAAATGCACTGAACAGACTAATCCATTTCATAGAACAGCGTCTCCTTCTTGGGTCGTTTTCTGACCATCATAGACAGATTGATGTGCCTCTTGTGTCACATCACAGTGGTTACGGCGCGAATTTTGGTTTGTTCCTATTGGGACTGCTATTGGTCCAAGTTGAAATCGTCAACTCGCGCTGGCTTGATTCTCAGGGCATCGTTCCGAGGTCAGATACCCTTACGATAAACTTCTAGTAATTTCGATTGCGGGCGATGCTCTCCAGCACCGTCCTGATTCACATCCGAATTGTTTGTTTTGATCATTCAGATATGAATTCTCATTGCGACTGGTACAATCTATCGGCGTGCTGTAATTACCGCTTGAATGTCTCAAGTCATTATCAGATAAAAAGGTTACGTCATTTTTACACACGATTATGTGCGTCGTAACGGTTGGATAATCTAGGGTAGATTTATGCTGTGAAATCCGGCTGAACTACCCTTATAAAGTGTCAAACTGGGAGGGCTGTGTGTTAGAAGAGAAGTTGAAGTTGACCGTTTCGGCTATGCCTAATGTGCGGAGAGACCTGTTCCCGGGAGCTGTTTTTATTGAAGGGTTTGCATTAGGTGACTCTCGAGGCTCCTCGAAATATCAGCGTTAAAACTTTGCCAGCCTGCCTGGATTGTGAGAGAATTTATCGATCAGGTCTGATGACTCCGATCGCAACTGATTTTTCCAGTCTGCCTGCTGATTCGTTTGCCTCTACAGTGTGAATTGTGCGTGAAAAAGATATTCTCCCGCATTGATGAGTTATGACCCTGGCTCATGTTCTGATTTTAGAGGTAGTTTTCTGTCAGAGGCTTTCGTTTATAGTGATTGAACCGTTCTTGCTTTTCCGCAAACGGGGGACCATAATGAATGCATCTCGCTATTTCTGGGCCACAGGAGAGAATGAATGCGATACTTTCTCATATTGAGCGCGGCCTGTCTGCTTTCAGGTTTTGCCATTCCTGGCTGGGCGCAAAATCGACACCATGGTGCGCACGGGCATCATCATTCTCATCACGGCCATAGCCATTCTTATCCTCGATATTATGGCCGGAACTGGGCCAGCCCCGGCTGGTCGGTCAGCGGGAATAATGGTAGCGTCTATTTCAATTTCGCTTTTCCCGGGAATACTTACTATGGAAATCCTTGGGGACCTTACTTTTACAACCGCTTCGGTTACTACAGCACTGATGCATTTGTAGCTGGCAATCCTGTGCTGTTTTCCAATGGGTACTCCTTAAACGGTATGTATCCGATCCTGCCCGGTCAGGGATTTTCACCGCCGACGGTCTATCCCTACAGTAATGTTCCGGGGACGCTGCCATTAACCAATCCGGGAACTGTCAGTAATCAGCCACTCAATAACGCTGTTAAGCAGGATCTTCAGCGGTGGAATGATCCGAACTATTTACCAGAGCCCTCACGCAAGATTCAAAAATACATCGTCCCTTCCACACGGCATGCGCGAGAACTGAGCCTCCGAAATCAGGTAAAGGGAGATGAGTACTTCCAGAAGCTGGATTACCGTAGAGCCTACGAACGCTACAAATTTGCAGCCTCATTGGCAAAAGATCTGGCCACTCCGCATTTCAAGAAGGGTTATGCTCTGGTGGCACTGAAACAGTATGATCGAGCAGCCTATGAATTTAAGCAGGGGCTGGCTCTGGATCCCTCCTGGCCTGTGACGGGAGAAAGCTTGAGTGAACTGTTTGGTCCCGACAATGCGATTGCCAGAGATTCCCTGGTCCACCAGGTAGCGGACTGGGTAAAGGAAGATATTCGCGATCCGGAACGCTTATTCGTATTTGGCGTCGTATTGCATTTCAATGGTCGGGCCGAACAGGCACATGATGTTTTTGAGACTGCAGCCCGACTGGCTGGACGGGGGGATCACTTCCTCGCTTTTCTGGATCCCAAGGTTCAGCAGGTGGTCCCGCAGAAGAATCAAGCTTCCGGTGGTCACGTCGTCAATCCGGCAATTACGCGTCCCCCGGCATTTGAATCGAAGAAATCTGAGCCTCAACCCCAAATTCAACCTCTGGGACCAATGCGTTCGGCTCCTATCTCAGGCACGCTACCACCACCTCCGGCTGTGAAGCAGCAACCCACTCGTAAAGAGTCTGAAAACAAAACAACTGCCCCCAAACCGCTTCCTGAGATCAACAATCTTGGGTTACCTCCCCTTCCCCAGGCAGAAGATACACCGGGGGCGCCGTTGATTCCTGCTCCTGAGCCTGCTACAAGTCAACAAACACCGTTGCTGATTCCCCCCAAATGATTTGACTGCTTGAATGCTGGGCTACTGAAACCGATGAATGAATCTGCTACTCCGCGCCTGCTGGTGACATTATGTACTTACAATGAGAAGGAAAATCTGGAACAGCTGATTCCGGAGATTCATCATCATCTCCCCTATGCTGCCATTCTGGTGATCGATGACAACTCGCCGGATGGAACAGGCGATTATGTCAAATCGCTCAAAAAGACGGATTCGCGAATTCATTCGATACACCGCAGCGGCAAACTGGGCCTGGGAACTGCTACGATTGCCGGTTTTCAGTATGCAATTGAAAACCACTATGATCTGGTGTTGAATCTCGATGCCGACTTCAGCCATCCTCCTCGATTTATGCCTGATCTCGTGGCTGCAACCGAACAGGCAGATGTGGCGATCGGCTCTAGGTATGTGCCCGGCGGAAAAATTGAGGGCTGGGGGCCGAAGCGTTATTTCATGAGTGGTGCGATCAACTGGTATGCTCGACTGCTGCTACGCTTGAAATCACGTGACTGCAGCGGCAGTTTTCGCTGTTACCGTGTTCCGAAACTGGCTGAAATCGATTTTAAACTGCTGCGTGCTAAAGGATATGCATTTCAGGAAGAAATTCTTTACCGCTGCCGCAGGGTTGGCTGTACCTTTCAGGAGGTTCCCTTCACCTTCGAAGAGCGTCGGTATGGCAGTTCCAAAATCAACATGAAAGAGGCTTTTTCAGCTCTCTGGGTCATGTTCGTGCTGGGGATCGACAATCTTCTGGGAAAGCGGGTAAAAGTTTTACCCGTTGAATCCGCCAAATAAATGGATTAAAAGATATCAGGTATGGCTGTGTGATTCATCCGGGAAGGTGCCTTCCCGAACTTCACTGGCATAGGCCTGCACTGCTGTAGTGATATCTGTTGCCAGATCCGCGTATTTTTTGAGGAATCGCGGGTGAAATTCGGCATTCATGCCCAGCATATCCGGAGTGACAAGCACCTGTCCGTCGCAACCTGCTCCAGACCCGATACCGATAGTGGGCACTGTGACGGTTTCTGTGATGCGTTTGGCAATGGGAGCCGTAATCATTTCGAGTAGAATCCCAAACGCTCCTGCTCTTTCTGCTGCCAGGGCATCGGCAATCAACTGGTCTTCGTCCCGTTGAATTTTCCCCATACCTCCCAGGGCACGTACTGATTGAGGTTTCAGCCCCAGGTGGGCCATCACAGGGATATCGGCGGCGGCAATCGCTTCAATCGTTTTCGCTTGGTTCACGCCGCCTTCAAGTTTGACGGCGTCTGCACCGGTCTCTTTAAGAATCCGGCCGGCATTCTCCAATGCCTGAGCGGGAGAAACGTGGAACGACATGAAAGGCATATCGACGATCACCATTGCCCTCTGAACGGCCCGGACCACCATTTCACCATGATAGATCATCTGCTCGACGGTCACGGGCAGTGTTGTGCTCTTGCCCTGCACGACCATTCCTAAAGTGTCTCCTACCAGGAGGCAGTCTAATCCTGCTTCATCCAGAATTTTTGCGGACAGATAATCGTAGGCTGTCAGCATCGTAATTTTCTGCTGTTTCTGTTTGGCGGCGATGAAGCGGGGGACGGTAAACTTTTTCGGCCGTGCAGGCGACGCATTCGACACGGAACTCTCCTTAAAACATGTAGCAGCCCTGGCAACCAGGCCAGGAGATAAGTCATTTATTTATATGATTCTAGACCGATCAGGCCAGTTTGTGGTTCACAATATGAAAACCAGCTCCGGAATAGCAAGACTCTGATCGCCAAAACTTAGAAAAGTGCTCCGCTGTAGCGTGTGTTGCATTTTGCACTGTCTTATTTTGCAACTATTGTTGCATTATGCAACGGGTTCAAGAGTGGCTCCCAAACGGCTAAAAATTATTTAAAACTCTAAAAGACTATATAACAGGCTCTTAGAGATAAAAATGAGGAAAAAATATTGAGTGGTACAGCTTGTGCAATATACCTATGGCAGCGATGGTGGCAAGCGTTGGCCCGCACTTGCTCCATTCAGCACAGAAAAGGTGCTCCATTCACTTCGGTGTTTTGGAGCACCTTTTTTTGTTTCCTCTTTTCCGTCTGAGCACTTAATCCTGTCCTCCCGGCTTCTGGAATTCCTGCCCCAACTTCAGTAGGATTGTGACACACGCCAGGTTCGTATGCTGGCTGTATTTACCAACCCCATTCCACTGGCAGATTCATGTACTGAAAGTTTGTTTCAAACTCTTCAGTCAGGAAGAATGCATCTCAGGAGGATATCAATCGTGCCAGAAAAAGTTGTCGTGATCGGATCAGGGCCCGCTGCCTGGGCAGCCTGCATTTATACATCTCGTGCCAATCTCGAGCCATTGTGCTTTGAAGGAGCAGTGACTGAAGAAAACCGTTTGCAGGGAACACTTCCCCTCGGTCAGTTGGCATTAACAACCGAAGTCGAGAATTATCCCGGGTTTCCTGCGGGTAATCTGGAGTCGTACCTGAATGATTCCATTGAGGAATCCAAACGCAAATATATGGCTCCTCACACTGGTCATGGAGTGAGTGGTCCGGAACTGATGGAACTGATGCGGCAACAAGCCAAAAACTTTGGCACCAAGGTCGTCACTGATGATGTGGTCGACATCGATTTCTCATCACATCCCTATAAGGTGACCCCGTCAAATGGAGAACCCGTAGAAGCCCTGGCGGTAATTATCGCAACAGGTGCCCGGGCTAATTATCTGGGGCTGGACTCAGAGAATCGTTTTAAGAACATGGGCGTTTCCGCCTGTGCGGTCTGCGATGGAGCGATGCCCCGCTTCCGCAATCATCCCCTGGTGGTGGTTGGCGGTGGTGACAGCGCGATGGAAGAAGCCTCCTACCTGACCAAGTTTGCCTCCAAAGTTTACATCGTGCATCGTCGTGATGAATTCCGGGCCAGTAAGATCATGGCAGACCGGGCACTCGCGAATGAAAAGATCGAAGTCAAATGGAACTCGGTCATCGATGAAGTTCTGGGGAACGACGAACAGGGCGTGACCGGTGTGCGGATTCGCAGCACCGTCGATGAAAGCCAGACCGAAGAACTGGAAGCCACCGGCTACTTCGCTGCCATCGGGCACACGCCGAATGTCAATTTTCTGAAAGGTCAGATCGACCTGAACGACAAAGGTTTTATCCAGTGGCAGGTTCCCTTCCGCACGAATACAAATGTGGATGGAGTGTTCGCTGCCGGTGATGTGGCCGATGACAACTACAAGCAGGCAATCACCGCGGCTGGTAGTGGGTGTATGGCAGCCCTGGATGCGGAACGCTGGCTGGTTGCCAACGGTTACGAATAAGAAGTAGATCTGAAAAATCGCTGAAAACTAATCTGTCTGAAGGGCTATATCGTTATGTTGACAAAAGAAGGATGTCAGGCGCGACAGAAACGATTGTGGGATGCAGTTCCCGATCATCTGGAATGGATTCTGATTGCAGACCCGCGTCACGTCTTGTACCTCTCGAATTTTCTGGTGCAACCCTGCAGTTTCTCTCGGGGCGAACGGGCTCTGTTACTGCTGGATCGGGAAAAAGGCGTAACCCTGATCGGAGATAATTTTACACTCCGATCTGCTGCTGCCGAGTTTTATGTAGATCGCGAGGCCGTTGAAACCTGGTACGACCACAAACATTCGGTCGAAAATCGAGATCACGCCCTGTTTAAAGCACTTGCGTCAGTTGTCCCGCAATTAAATGGACGTCCCGGTGCCATCGAAGCTGAATGGTTGCCGGTAGGGGCGCTGCAGGAACTGGAAATCACTCAGACCGATGCGACACTTGAGTTGGGTAGCGTGCTGCGTCACTTGCGTCGTCAGAAGCACGATGACGAAATCGCATTGCTGAAACAGTGCATGCAAGCCTGTGACGCAGGTCACGCCTGTGCCCGAGAAATTGTCGAGGCTGGTAAGAGTGAGTTTGATGTCTTTCGTAAAGTGCAAGCGGCGGTGCTGCAGGCCGCAGGTCTGCCAGTGATTATTTATGGTGACTTCCGGGCTTCAACGCCTCAGGTCCCCAAGGCAGGCGGACTACCTTCCGGTCATGTTCTGGACAACGGTGATCTGTTCGTTCTCGATTATTCGGTCGTGATTCACGGATACCGTAGCGATTTTACCAATACGATTGCGGTTGGCGAACCGAGTGCGGAGCAGGAAAAACTGTTTGGTCTCTGCCAGGCTGCTATGCAGGGTGGGGAGTCGACTCTCAAAGCGGGAACCAAATGTGCTGATGTGCATGCCGCAACAGCAGCCCCAATCTGGGATGCTGGATATAAGGAAAACTTCCAGCATCACGCCGGTCATGGCCTCGGGCTGGGACATCCGGAAGCACCGATTCTCGTGCCGGAGAGCATCGATACTCTTTTGGCAGGTGACGTGGTGACTCTGGAGCCTGGTGTCTATGTGGAAGGTATCGGTGGCATGCGGATTGAGCATAATTACTTGATCACGGAAAATGGATTTGAACGGCTCAGCAATCATGTAATTGCACTCAGGTAGTCGGACTCTCGTAGTTCTTCCCGTCAGGTAGACGAATTTATGGCGTCCTCAGAACTCCCGGAATGGATGGAAACTGATCTCCGGCAGATCCGTGAGGCGGGGCTGTTTCGTTCGCGCAGAATATTTCAGCCTCTTGCAGGTGGACGTTGTCTCCTTGATGGCCAGACTCTGGTCAATCTGTCGAGTAACGACTATCTCGATCTGGCACAGGATCCACGACTGGTCTCTGCAGCTTCTGTCGCACTGTCTGAGTTGGGAGTAGGGGCTCGCGCCAGTGCCCTGGTGAGTGGTCGAACCATCTGGCATGCTCGTCTGGAAGAGCAACTGGCAAAATTTGAAGGGGCTGAGGCGGCTCTATTATTTCCGAGTGGCTATGCTGCCAACCTGGGGGTGATTTCGGCGGTCGCTCAGGAAGCAGATACCATTTTCTGTGACCGGTTAAATCATGCCAGCCTGATTGACGGTTGCCGACTTTCGGGAGCCCGGTTTCGTGTCTTTCGACATGATCAACTGGAGAAACTGAAACGCGAGCTCGCGAAACACACCGATGCAGGCAGGAAGTTTATTGTTACCGATTCCGTATTCAGTATGGACGGCCTTTCCGCCCCTTTGCGTGATCTCTGTGATCTGGCAGAGGAATTTGGGGCCAGCCTGATCGTTGATGAGGCACACGGCACCGGCGTGTACGGAGGTAATGGGCGCGGTCTGGCTGAAGAACTGGGGGTTGAAGACCGAGTGACCATTCGGATTGGTACACTCAGTAAAGCTGTGGGCTGCCTGGGAGGCTTCGTTTCTGGTTCTGAAGCTTTGATAAACTGGCTTTGGAACCGCGTGCGAACCCAGATTTACTCCACTGCCCTGCCCCCGTCTATCTGTGCTGCTGCCTGTGCTGCACTGGAAATCATCCAGACAGAATCGGTGCGACGCGCCCGACTGCATGAGCTGTCCCGCTATCTGAGGTTAGGCCTGAAGGAACGCTCTCGACTGACGGTACCCGCCTCCACTGGGCCAATTATCCCTGTGATCCTGTCCGATCCTGCCTTAACGATGCAGGTGGCAAGGGATCTGCAGTCAGATGGTTTTCTGGTGGGAGCGATCAGGCCCCCGACTGTTCCTCAGGGGACTTCCCGATTACGAATTTCGCTGACCTGTGCCCATCAGAGGGAAGATCTGGAGCGGTTTTTAAAAGCACTGGATGGTTCACTCGCCAGAAACGGGGAATCCCGATAAGGTATGCAAAACCAGTAATAGAGAGCCATCGCTAGAAATGCTGTCAGAGACTACGATTGAAGAAACCCACATGAATTTTCGTGAACAGATCCAAGAAGAATATCCGTTTGCTTCGCACTGGCTGAAGATTGACGGTCATCAATATCACTATCTGGATGAAGGCCAGGGAGAGCCTCTGCTGATGGTGCACGGAAATCCTACCTGGAGCTTCGCCTGGCGGCGGCTGGTGAAGCAGCTCTCCCGCTCTTATCGTGTGATTGCCGTCGATCACATGGGATGTGGACTCTCAGATAAGCCCCAGGATTATTCCTATACTCTTGCGACTCACATCGCGAATCTGCAAACCCTTATCACGGCACTGGATCTCAAGAACATCACATTGTTTGCCCATGACTGGGGCGGCGCCATCGGAATGGGGGCTGCGGTCGATCTTCCTGAGCGGTTCGGAAAGTTCGTCCTGATGAACACAGCCGCCTTTCGCTCACAGGAAATTCCCCTGCGAATTGCAGTCTGCAGAATCCCTGTTTTGGGTGCCTGGTGCGTCCGGGGTCTCAATCTCTTTTCCGGGGCTGCGATTCGGATGGCCGTGGAGAAACATGAGCGGCTGACCGGGAATATCAAAGCCGGTTTTTTGGGGCCGTACGACAATTGGCAGAATCGAGTTGCTGTGCACCGTTTCGTGCAGGATATTCCTTTGAAGCCTTCACACCCCAGTTATGAGACATTGAAGCATGTAGAGGATGGGCTAGCGCAGTTCAAAGATAAGCCGATGCTGTTGATCTGGGGAGAAAAGGACTGGTGCTTTACCACGAATTTTCTCGATGAATTCGAGCGTCGGTTCCCGCAGGCAGAGACGCTGCGAATTCCAGACGCGGGGCATTACGTCTTTGAAGACGCACATGAAATCATGCTGCCCCGCATTGAGCAGTTTCTCCAGCAACTGGTTTGACGCGGCTTAAAAATCACCGAACTCAGGATTGATCAGGTGCTCTGTGTTCCCCAGGTGAGAAATCTGTT